>JAZQDW010000047.1:0-86907 GCA_045546995.1 Eubacteriales bacterium | reverse complement strand
ATAATTTTTATTAAATAATTGAATCCGCTCATAACTGCTGACTTAGAATTACTTCTTGAAATCATCTGTTAAAAGCTTTTTAAAAAAAGCAATTAACGGGTTCCGTTTTAATGATGCTGTTTAATTTTCAAGGATCATTTTCCGCTTAAGATCAAGGGTTTGCGGCGTTTCCGCCCCGTGCCCTTTTCTTGAGCGCTCGTATATCATACCAAAAACGAACTAATTTGTCAACACTTTTTTAAAACTTTTTTTAATTTTTTTTGAACTTGTGTTTTTGCACCAAACGCCATCCCCGAATGCGAATTTCTTTATTACATTTTCACCATACTATCCATAGGGGCACTTCGGTTTTTGATCACAAAATATTCAAAATTCCCGACTGCACAACGCCCGTAGCTGCTGATGATCGAAAATAAAATAACTGACGCCTTCTTTTTCCATATCATTATAATTTCCCGGGCACTGCAGACCCTCCACCTCCACCGCTCCCTCCGCCATTTTGCGCGCCAGGGGCAAATATTCGGCCATCACGGCGGGCGAAATATCGGTTTTTGCATTTTCCTTCATAATATTATATAGCGTCGGCAGCTTCAGCAGATATCGCAGTTGTAGCTTTTGCCGCAACAATTCGCCCAACAGTTTTTGCTGTTGTCGGGTGCGGGTCAGATCGCCCATCGCATAACTGCGATAGCGACAATACTGCTCGCATTGATCTCCGTCCAACAGCTGATGCCCCGCCTTGAGATCGATATACAATCCCTGCGACGGGTCGCTGTAGCGCATATCCTGTTCCACCGTATATTCCAATCCACCCAGCGCATCCACCATTTCAGCCAGCACGCCGGGCTGCAGCTTGATATAATAGTCCACCTGCGCGCCGGTCAGGCGGCTGATCTCCTCCTTGGCCTGCGATCCGTCCTGCAGGGACAGTACGGTGTTCAGCTTGCGTGTGCGTCCGTCCTGCCGCATCTTACCGTCCCGGGGCAAGGAAAGCATACAGACCCGCTGTCCGTCTGCATCCAAATGCACCAGCATAATGCTGTCCGGACGCACCCCCGACGCATCACATCCCAACATTAGTATATTAATGGAAGGATTTTGTATCGGTTCTTCCGTCGTCGTCCGTGTCTTTGTCTCTTTTTTCCATTCAAACTGCGGCAACAGCATAAACACCCCTGCCGCCGCCAGCCCGAACAGCGCATACTTCCACCATTTCACATCCATCACCTCGGATGTAGTATGTGTAGAAAAACGGATTATATTGCTGTATTTTGGGCAAAAAACTTTTGTTTTACGTTGTCTCTCCCTCAGTTTCGCTATCGCTCAACAGCTCCCTCGTCAGAGGGAGCCGAGTTATCACAAACACATCATATTGCATCGTAGGGACGGCAGATTGCCGCCCCTACGGAGTGCCGAAAAAACGTAGCAAAAGCAAGCAGGAAACATCTAAAAGACGTTTCCTGCTTAAATTATTTATAAATCTTCCGGTGGTCGTTTCACCGTTGACAAGTTTGCCCGATTTCTCAAATCAACTAACCAATACCCCTAGGATATCAGTCATATTTTCCAGATGCGGATACATATTTTCCAGACAGTAATATGCCTGCAGTAAGGCGCGATCCTCATTATGCGGACCGACACTGGTATAGTTGTCCAACGGCATCAGCGCTGAGCATATAGCATTCAATTCTGCCTTGAGTTCTTGCAAATCATAATACGAACCACATCCGTACGCCGCATCATTGAAGTACTTTCTGGCCATCAACAACCGATAAACAGCAGTGGCAGGCTTGTACTCTTGCACAGCGTCTATGCCCCGTTGTGTCCAGCTCAAAGCATTTTCCAGATTCTGATAAATAATATCCTTTGTCTTGGCCGAGGCAGGGGTGAAGTCCTTGCCACAAACTGTACACTTGTTGTTTTTGAGCTTATGGCCCGCTGCACCGCCGGTGGTAGTGCCACATATTTTGCACTTTTTGGGCGTAGTGCAAGTAGCCGCTTTCCAAGAATGTCCCTTGGCAGCAACGGTTTTTTGGGTGGCAAAAACAGTTTTACAGGTGGTACACTTTACGCCCGCTGTTTTTCCCGCCTTTGTGCAGGTGGGGGCAACTTTTGCAAGCACCGAAATGGTATGAGCGCTGGAAAGCACGGTTTTGCTTTGGGTGCAGTGATTACACTTATAGGTGGTTTTGGAGATACAGGTGGAGGTTTTGGCTGTTTTCGATTTGTACCATTCATGGACGTCGTATTGGTTTGCAAAATTCATCAGAATGGTGGCCACCTCTGCGCGGGTAGCATTGCCCTTGGGCCGGAAAGCATATCCTCCCGAAACCTTATTACCGGTCACAAGGCCTGCACGTTGACAGTCAGTAACAGCCGATTGTGCATAAGAAGAGATCTTATTTGCATCCTTAAATTTAATGGCGGCATTTTTCTTTTGCAAGGTAATTTTTGCATACGTGCTGTAGCGCACCATAATGGCGCAGATCTGCTCACGGGTAATGTTCGCATTGGGCGAAAATTCTGCATCAGTGACACCGCTGACAAGATTGTTATCGCTGGCCCATTTTACGTAACCGGTATAATATTGCTGTTTGGCAACATCCGTAAAGCGAGTGGTAGTATTGTTATTAACGACGGCGCCATCCAGACGGCCCAACACGGTAACAAACATGGCGCGCGTCATTTTGCCGTTGGGGCTGAACGTTGTTTTTTCGATGCCGGAAAACAAGCCTTCGTTATAAACAAAATCGATGGCACCGTTCTTGAAAAACCAATCGCTTTTCTTGACATCTTTGAAAACGCTGGGAGTATGGGCACGGGTAGCAGGCTGGGTTGCTCTTCTGGTAAAACCGCATACGTTACAAACAAGGTCCGTTGTGCTGCTGTATCGATGATTAACTTGATTAATACAAGCATCATAATGCCAGACCGTATGAGGAGCAGTCCACCCGACAGAGATGGGTTTGCTTTGCGCCATATTTCCACCGTAGTATACGTCGCATTTGCTATCTTTTAAAAAATAAAAAGCATCGTAATTTATACTTTTCATACTTTTGGGGATGGTAACGCGTTCCACATTGGGGCAACTGAAAAATGCACCAAATTTAACAGTTGTAACACCGTCTAAGAAAATGACCGTTTTTAGGTTAGTACAGTGAGAAAAATAGTCATCAACGGTTTTAATGCTGCCCGGAATGGTGATGCTTTCAAGAGAGCTACACCCCCCAAAAGCACTATAACCAAGGCTGGTTATGCTTTTCGGGAGTGTGATGTTTTTAAGAGAGTCACAGCTATCAAAAGCATACTTACCAATGCTGGTTATGCTATTCGGGAACGTGATGCTTTCAAGAGAGCTACATCCCTCAAAAGCAGACTCACCAATGCTGGTTATGCTATTCGGGAGTGTGATGTTTTTAAGAGAGTCGCACCACCTAAAAACATACTCACCTATGCTAGTTATACCATTCGGGAGTGTGATACTTTCAAGAGAGTCACACTTTTCAAAAGCACCCTCACCAATGCTGGTTATGCTATTCGGGAGTGTGATGCTTTTAAGATAGTAGTAATTATAAAAAGCCCGGCTGCCAATGCTTGTCACGGGATAACCCTCAATTTCAGCCGGAATACTCAGCGCACCGGTAATATATCCATTGCAGTCAGTAATGGTAACCTTCCCATCCTCTATTTCATAGGTTAGATTGCCGTAGGTTGCGGCCGAAGAAGGAAATGCGTACACCGCCAACATAGATAGCAGTATCGCAACGCAAAGCAGCAGTGATAACATTCTTCGTTTCATAATAAATCGCTCCTTTCTAATCGAAAATATTATAAACCATTTTGGTTTATAAGTCAATATACCAAAATGGTTTGTGATATGATGATTACATAAAAGTATATGAAAGGAGCAACTATGTACGATCGGATACGAGAGTTGAGAGAAGACAAAGATTTGCGGCAAAAGGACATTGCCGATTATTTGCATTGCTCTCAAGTTGCCTATTCCAGATATGAATTGGGATTACGCGATATTCCTACCGACGTACTGATTAAGCTGGCGGATTTTCATAACGTTTCCACCGATTATTTATTGGGGCGGACAAAAATAAAAGAAATGCGCATAAAATAAGAGGCATCCGGACGGATGCCTCTTTGATTTTATAAATCCTGCCACACAACGCCTTGCCGGGTATTCAGCAACAGCTTGTGCTCGTTGTAAAAGTAGATACTGATTGCCACAGTGTCGGACAGTTTGTTCTTTTCAAGAGTATTGGCATCGATCCGCCACAGACCGTTGTCGGGATGCTTCTCCTCCCAGACCAGTGAGCCGTCAGCCGCCTGCGCCTGATAGGACAAAACGATGCAGTCACCGTTTGCATTGAAGGTGACGTTGTCCAACCCGGACCTCTCAAATAGCGTCGTTTTCTGCCCGGTGCCAAGGTCAAACAAAAAGACGTCGTCTGCCGCGATCATCACCCGTTGATCATCCACAACCAACAGCTGCCCATGCAGACCGCCCACGTTCAATCCTTCCAAATCCAGTGCAAAGCGCTCCTGCCCGGAAAGGTCGGGCGAGCAACGATACAGATGCTCCGACGCCAATATAAATACGTGTTCTTCGCCAAAGGCAACGTAATGAATCGTTTCATCACAGGTAATGGGTCTGCGTTCCCCCTGCTGCAGGAAGAACCATTGACCGTCCATATCCTCATAAATCAAACCTTGCTTACCGACCGTAAAGGCAAGCAAAGGCTGCTGTACCAGCTGTTCTTTGGTGATCGTCTCCCCCAGTTGCCACCGGTACAGACCATCGTTTTTTAAGAAATAAAGTTGTTCGTCCCACAGTTGAAAGCCATAATCATAGGACGTTTCATCGACCTGCCGACCGTTTTGACAAACACACAAACGAGTGCCAAACATCCCCGCATCGGCATAAACCATCCACACCCCGCTGTACTGCACGTCACTGCAAACAAGGACGTTGTTGGCGTTGGCCGTTGCCAACTGGTCAATTTGTAAACGTTCCATAGAAGGCGTACAGCCACAGCACAGCAAAACCACGCTGATCAGCAGCACGCAACGAGTAATCGTCTTTTTCAAGAGAGTCCCCCTATCACTTCTTTTTCAGTTTTTCCTTACTGCCGTCGGGGCGCTGAACGTAGGTGTTGTCCAACGTCTGATAGAGATTGCGGCGAAAGCCGGCCAGAAATTCCTCTCTGAGTTGTTGCTGTTCCGCCTTTTCCGCCTCGGTCAGCCCTTCGGGTGTGCGGGATTTGCGGGCAAGGAAATTGAGTCGTTCTTTATCAACTGCCATTTTGTTTCTCCTTTAAAAGGTGGTGGGCAATACGTAATAGGCCACGCACACGTATTGTAAGATCGCGCCGATCAGCACGAACAGATGCCAGATGGAGTGCATATACCGAATGTTTTTCATCTTGTAGAAAAGCAACCCCATGGTGTAAAACAGGCCGCCGCCCAGCAGATACATAATGCCGGAAAAGGCCATGGAATTGATCAGCGGTACCACCGCAATGACCACCATCCAGCCACAGACGATATAGCCGATCATCGAAAAGATCTTAAACTTCTCAATGGAAATGGAGTTGAGTACGATGCCCAGCACCGCCACGCCCCATTCCACACCGAAGATGACCCAGCCCAGCGCCCCTTTCAGCGTGATCAGCGCAATGGGCGTATAGGTGCCGGCGATCAGCAGAAAAATAGTGGAATGATCGAGGATGCGGAATACCAGCTTGGCCGTTTTGTTGGCAATGGCGTGATAGAGGGTGGACATGGAGAACAATATGATCAGCGTAGCGCCGTAGATCGCGCTGCTGACCACCGCCCACGCATTGCCGTACAAGGCGGAAACGACCACCATATAAACGGTGGCGTACACACCGAACAGGGCGCCCGCCCCGTGGGTGATGGCGGAGAAGATCTCCTCCCCCAACGTATATTCAATGATTTTATGTCGTTTGCTCATGTTGATTTCCTATCTGTGTTTTTCTGCTTTCATTGTATCACAGAAAGCGAAAAATGCAACTTAAAAGATGGTTAATTTACAATTTCGCAAATACTTTCCGCCACAGCGCGCCCCGACCGTTGGGCCTGCGCCGCCGTATTGGCGCTGCCGCCCACCTCCACCAACAGCGCATAGGGCGTGGTGTGGGTATTATAACGATTGGCGTTGAGATTCAGCGGGCGGGTAATCCCGGGATACTCCTTTTGCAGTTGTTTGACCAGCGCCACGCCGTATTTCAGATTATCCTTCCAGTCAGGGTGAGACAGTCCCAGCGTATCCGTGCCGCTGATGACCATCACCTGGGCGTATTCCTCCCCCCGCAGTACGGTCATCGGGCAACACTCCGTATCCCCTCGGGCAATGGAATCCCGATGTACGTCCAGCACGATGCGGATAGAGGGATATTTTTTCAGCGCCGCCTGCACGCCTGCCAACGAACGGGTGTATGCCGTATTAAAGGAACCGCCCTTGGTGAAATCTTCGGTCAGGTGCAGGGTCTTAAGTCCGTGCCGCTCAAAAACCTCCTTCATCGCCGCGCCCACGCCGACGACACCCAGCTCCGTTTGATTGGAATATTCCGCGCCGGCATCGGCATAGCTTTCAGTGGTATGGGTATGATAGATCAACACCGTCGGCGCCTCGGCAGACAACTGCGGCCGTTGAAAGCCCGCCTGCAACAGGGCGGCCACGTCCACGCTTTCCTTGGTGCCGTTTTTGATGGCAACGCCCTGGGTGGTCTTATAGTTACCGTTGTTGATGCTGAGATTGATCACCGGGGCGGCAGAGACCGTCGTTTTGGTCGGTTGCGGTGTGGGAGCGGCCGTCGACTCGGCCTCGGTCACGGGTTTGGCAGAGGGTACCGTCCGTTCGGGCAAAAAGGAACGGGAGACCGCCCCCAGCGCCACCCTTTGTCCCGCCAACTGCAACCATCGGGGCAACGTACCGCTTTGCAATCCACAGCTAACCAGCAAAACACTGCAGACCAACGCTATCATCCGTCGTTTCATATCCCTCACCTCTTCATAAATATATATCGACCGTCGGCAAAATTTATGATAAAAATTGCAGCATTTCCGCAATGCTCAACCCGTGCAGTGCCCGATTCAGCGAAAAAGCAAGCAGCTTTGCCCCGTTATCGGTGGCCACGCCGATATCGGCCGGGGTGACGATCAACGTTCCGTCATAATCTTTCAAAATCTCCTGCGGCGACTCCGTCTCCTGACAGAGCGCCTGTGCCAACGCCCCTCCATCCATTACTGTGGGCATTCCCACCGAAATCACCGGCACCCCCAACGTTTGGGCATTCAGCAATTTACGGTGATTGCCCACCCCTGCCCCGGGGGAGAGTCCGCCGTCGGAGAGCTGTACCGTGGTGCACAAACGGGACAGATGGGTGGTGGCCAGCGCATCAATGACCACCACCGCATCCACTTCCAGTTGAGCGCACAGCCCGGCGATCAACTCGGCGCTTTCCACGCCGGTGGTACCGAACACGTTGGTGCACACCGCCGCCACCGAGCGCAGGCCGGAATCTGCAAAGGTCTGCGGCTGCAACAGCGCCAGCGGACGGGTGATCATCAAATGGCGGAGCATCTTCGGCCCCAGCGAATCAGGCGTGATCTCATTATTGCCCAGAGCGGCCACCAGAACACGACGGCCGACGACAAATTTCTCCAGCACGGCGGCAATCTGCGCCACCGCCGTTTCCAACGCCTCGTCCTGCAGGCGCTGTACGGGCGACAGTTCCACCGTAACGTACGTCCCCTCGGGACGGTCAAAAGGGTTTTGCGCCGCAAGCTGCACGGTGGTGATCTTTCCGCCGGGGAAGGTCTGTTCCCGACTCTTGACCCCATGGGTGTTTTCCTCTATTGCCTCCAACAGCAGACCCTCGTATATTTCTCTCATTTTTCTCCCCCTTTCATTTTTTCTATTTTGTACAAAATTAGGATAATTATTGAAATTTGTGTTTATTTTTGGTAAAATGAGTTTTAAAGCGAGGGATGCGTATTGAAAACACTCAAACGTTTTTTAAGTTACATATTTGTTGACGGTATGGCCGGCATGGCCACCGGATTGTTCGCCACGCTGATCATCGGCACCATTTTGGGACAGATCGCCGGATTTATCCCCGAGCCCTACGGCAAGACCGTGGGTTATGCCGCCGCCCTGTTAAAGGCGTTGACCGGCGCCGGTATTGGTGTGGGCGTTGCCGTAAAATTCAAAGACAGCGCCCTGGTCACTCTGTCTGCGGCGGGCGCCGGTATGATCGGCGCCTTTGCCGCCAAGATCATTGCCGGCACCGTGTTGACCGATACGGGCGCCGTGCTGTTGTCCGGCCCCGGAGAACCGTTGGGCGCTTTCATCGCTGCTATGATCGCCGTCAGCGTGGGACGGCTGGTCTCCGGCAAGACCAAACTGGATATTCTGATCACGCCGCTGGTCACCATTCTGTCCGGCGGGGCCGTCGGATTACTGGTGGGACCACCCATCTCCGCCTTTATGGCAAATCTTGGTGAGCTGGTCAACTGGGGAACCGAGCAGGCGCCCATCCTGATGGGCATCATCGTTTCGGTCATTATGGGCATGATCCTGACCTTGCCCATTTCGTCTGCCGCATTGGGCGTTATGCTCGATCTCGGCGGGTTAGCGGCAGGGGCCGCCACCATCGGTTGCTGTGCTCAGATGGTCGGCTTTGCCGTGGCCAGCTTTCGGGAGAACAAATGGGGCGGTCTGTTTGCCCAAGGCGTCGGCACCTCCATGCTGCAGGTGCCCAACATTATGCGGCATCCGCTGATCTGGTTGCCGCCCACCATTGCCTCCGCCATTTTGGGACCCATCGGCACGGCAGTATTGGGAATGACCAACAATGCCGTTGGCTCGGGCATGGGCACCAGCGGACTGGTGGGACCGATCATGACCTATCAGACCATGACTGCCGCAGGACACAGCAGTTTATACGTTTTGTCGTTGATTTTAGTTATGCACGTCGTTTTACCGGCGGCGCTGACACTGCTTATCAGTGAGGGAATGCGCAAGGCCGGCTGGATCAAAAACGGCGATATGAAGTTAGAGTTGTGAAAGGAGTCGCTATGAGCAGAAAGATCGGAGCAGAGTTGTTTTATTTTTGGAGCGGTGACGAGCAAAAGGTCATCGACAACATGAAATATATGAAGGAGGCCGGCTTTGGCTGTGTGTTCTGGCCGCTGTTGATGAACGACCAGGCGCTGATGGAGCGTTATTTGCAAGCAGCCGCCGATCTGGATCTGGAGATCGACGAGTTACACGAAATGCCCACCAACATCAACCACATCTGGTATGACGAGCCGTTGGGCGACAAGCCCATGCAGTTGGCGCTGGACAGCATTGACTTCTGCGCCGATCACGGGGTGGAGAAAATGGTCATGCATGAATCCAGCGGACGGCTGGCGCCGGATATGAGCAACGCAGGTCTTGCCCGCTTTCGCCGCATTTTTGAACATGCCAACGAGCGGGGCGTAAAGGTGGCAGTGGAAAATCTGCGCCGTACCAATCATCTGGCCCGCATCTTCCACGAAAACAGAGATCTGGAGGTATATTGGTGCTGGGACACCGGACACGAGCTGTGCTATTCCCCCGGTGTGGACCATCTGGCCCTCTTTCCCGAAAAGCTCATCTGCACCCACGTGCACGACAATCGGGGCATTTATATGATGGACGATCATTTTCTGCCCTTTGACGGTGTCAACGATTGGGAAAAAGATGCAAAGCTTTTCCGCGCTACCGGTTACAAGGGCAACATTTGCGGCGAGCTCAAGCGCACCGACCCCCGCTACGCCGATATGAGCGATAAAGATTTCTGCGCCGAGGCCTACAAACGACTGAAAAAGTTTGCTGATATGATCGACAAGGAGGAAGACTGATGAAATTCAAACTGGGTATGAATCCCCCCAATATGGCCGACCTGGACGCCTGCGCCAAAGCAATGAGAATCATGAAGGAAGTAGGCTTTGAGGCCTGTTTTCTGTCCGTCAATCCCGACAATCCCGAGCATTGGAAGGCACTGGCCAATATTGCCCGGGAGATCGGACTTGAAATTGACGAGATGCACGCCCCCTTCAAGAACATCAATCGCATCTGGTATGACGAGCCGGTGGGTGAGCCCATCGTGCAGATGCTGATGGACAGCGTAGACGTCACCGCCGCCTGCGGCGTGAAGAAAATGGTCATTCACGAATGCGCCAACCGTATCGGTCCCGACATGAGCAACGCCGGTCTTGCCCGCCTCAGAAAGATCATTGCCTACGGTAAGGAAAAGGGTGTGCGCATCTGTGTAGAAAATCTGCGCAGAACCAACTCACTGGCCCGTGTGATCGAGCAGAACAGAGATCTGGGCGTGGGCTATTGCTGGGACTGCGGACACGAGTTGTGCTACACCCCCGGTGTCAACCACGTGGCCATCTTCGGCGATATATTGGCCTGCACCCATATTCACGACAATCGGGGCATCTATATGGGAGACGATCATATGCTCCCCTTCGACGGTCAAACCGATTGGGCAAAGAAAGCGGAGCTTATCAAAAAGAGCGGCTACAGCGGCATTTTGTGTGCCGAACTTTCCAAAGAAAAATTTTACGGCGACTGGCCGGTGGAGAAATTCATCACCGAAGCCTATGACAGAATGAAAAAATTTGAGGAGATGTGTGAATAATGGATTATAAACTCGGATGCTCCAGTTGGGGCAAAACCGCCGACGAAAGAGTGGAAGTGATCAAGCTGCTTGCCGAAACGGGGTTTGACACGGTGATGCTTCCTATTTGGCTCCACGACCCCGAGGGTGTCGCCCGTATGGTAGAGGCGGTACGCGCTAATGGTATGACCGTTGACGAGTTGCACGCTCCCTTTAACGATATCAATCATATCTGGTACGACGAGGATTGGTGCGACGAAACCATGGAAACGCTGCTCAAAAGCGTGGATATCTGCGCCGATTTGGGTGTGGATACCGTCGTTATTCACGATTCCTCCGGTCGCATCGGCCCCGATATGAGCAATGCGGGACTGGCGCGTTTTCGCCGTGTCTTTGAGCACGCCGCAGAGAAGGGTGTGCGTCCCGCCATGGAAAACCTGCGCCGTACCAACCATCTGGCGCGTATCTTCCACGAAAACAGAGATCTGCCTGTCTACTATTGTTGGGACAGCGGCCACGAGTTGTGCTACACCCCCGGCGTTGATCATCTGGCGCTGTTTCCGGAAAAGCTGGTCTGCACCCACATTCACGACAACTCCGGCGTTTATATGATGGACGATCATTGGTTGCCCTTTGACGGCAAAACGAATTGGGAGCGTAAGGCCCGACTGATCAAAGAAAGTGGCTATACCGGCGCCCTGACCATGGAGCTGGCCCGCCCCCTTGCAAAATACGATATAAGCGACAAGGAATTTGCCACAGAAGCGATGCGCCGCATCAAACGCTTCGCCGAAATGTGTAAATAACGCAAAAGAGCCATCTGCTGTTTCGCAGATGGCTCTTTTCAGACTGTCAAAAAGTCGTTTCACCACAGTGAAAAGTGACTAAAAAGAAGAACCGGTTTGTGCATATATAAAGAACACAAACGATTTTTAATAATCAAACTTTACAACAGTGTTTTTCCGCTTCCCTTGCATTGCAAGGGATTCACTGTTTTTCGCCGCTACGCTCTCTACCGTACCCACGTACGCCGACGAGATCCTATCGACGAAATGCAACTTCCTTTTTGACAGCCTGCCTTTGACGTAGAGCCATCTGCAAATACAGATGGCTCTTTTTTTATTTTAAAAGATGGTAATAGTATACAGGAATGGCGCTCCATCCGTGGCACAAACTGCCGGCAAGCTGAAAATCCTTCGCGCCTTCCAGCGTTTCCCAAAAGGACGTGGCGCCCCTTTCCAGCATATAGCCATACTTTGACCGTATATCCTTCAGCACGTATTCCTTTTCTCCAAAGGCGAGCAGAGCATCATATACAAAAGGCAACATTGACAGGGTGGCAGGAATCAAGTCGTTTGCCTCCATCACCGCCCGTTTGGTGCGTTCATCTCCCAGACCGATCAGCATTGCAAAGGCGTTGCCCAGTTGGGAATACAGCCCCTTTCTGTCGCTTCGCAAGCAAAACAGCCCCGTATCCTCCTCCAAAAATTCCCGTTCAACAGCAGCTTTGACCCGCGCGGCATCACTTTCAAAGCCCTTGCTTTGCAGATCGCAGATCTTTTGAAAGTGTCGAGCAGAAAAAACATAGGCGCAGTTGAGGAGCAAATGCTCGTAATCATAGGGCACCGACCGCCCTGCCCGTGGAATGGGATCGTGATTCCCCTCACTCCACTCGTAAAAATTCCAACAGGGTGACGGAAAAGACGGGATCAACCCGTTTTCCCCAATTTTGTCTCTAAACAACGTCATAATCCCCTGCATCGTTTCCCACGTTTCTGTAAGGATGCTTTGATCTCCGGTATGTTTGATATACTCCCAAACCGCCACCGGATACATCAGCGAAAAAAACGGAATGGCAGGGGTGTTCACCGCCGGAAAGGTCAACTCCAACAACCCGTCTGCCCGTCGTCCCTTGGTCATCAATACCAAATTGGCACGTTGAAACTCATATCCCGCAAAGGCATAATAACCGCACAGCATTTGATTGCGGGAATCCATCACGTAGAGCGCTTGTTCACGCCACGGTGTGTCCTCATAATGCTGATTCATGCACAGATGCAAAGTGCGCACGCTGACGTCATAGATCCGTTGTTCCAAAGGATCGGACAATACAAGCGGCCGCTCTTGCACCGGATATAACACCGGAAGCAATCCGATGGACAATACCCGTACCCCTTCGGGCAAAAAGACTCGCAAATAGCGGCCGGATATACGTACGAACAGTACCTCAAAATACCCTTCTCCCACTTCGGTGTGCAAATTAAAGGAGAAATCTCGTCCTCCCACCAAATAACGCACATCGCCGTCTTCGATATGTTGACCATAAGCCACCTTGACCGTACCGGGACACGCCGATTGCAGTCGCACAAAAAGATATCCTGCCGTTTCGCGCCCCAGGTCGAACAAGCCTTGTGTGATCTCTTTGGCCTCCAGCGGCGGCAAAACCTCGGCTTTTTTTACGGGACGGGGCAAAATTTTGCAATTTCGTTGTTGCAGGACGGCCGTTGTCGGTCGATCGGGGCAACAGCGCAAGTCGGTGGCATACCCCAATTGCGCGGTGATCAGCCGCGGCTGTCCCTGCACGTAACCGCCTGCAAAACCGCATACGGTTTTCTCGGAACTCACCAAAAGGGCCTGCTCTGCCACCGAAAGAGAATAGATCACCCCCGCCCCATCGTCAATATGGGTGGCGCTGTTTAGGCCCTCATATCGCACCACCAGACGCAATTGATTCTCCCCGGCCACAAGCCAGGAGGTAATATCCACGTCATCACAGTATTTTTCATCGGGGTACCCGGCAAACTGCCCCAAGGCAACTCGCCGCCCGTTTACGTATAAAACGTAGTCGGTTTCAGCGCATACCGAAAACACGGCGCGTCCGCCCGTATACGCAAACCCTTCTTCAAAATAGGCAAATTCATTGGCCTGCGGTGCCGAATTGATCCATATCCAATTGGCTGAAGAGTGTATCATAATCTATCCTTTCTTCCGTCACAGCCGATATATCTGCAACGCAAACTCCGGTGGCAAGGGGCGGGAGGTCACAAACTTTAACTGATAAGATCCCTCCACGGTGTGTTCCAATCGCACCACCTGATCACGGGCAGGCTTGTTCCCCTTAAAAACGGAATAATATTTGGTGCCGTCAAAGGCGAGGATCTCATACCGCCAAAGACCGTTGCCGTCAAAACGAATGGTGTTAAAAGGAAAGATGCCGCCAAAGGCCACGGTAAGTTCCTTGTCCTCCCGCAGGATCTCAGCAGTGGAAAGGGTGCAAAGATCCACCGCCCTTTCCATTTTGCCCGCCATTTCCCGCTCTGCGGCGAAGATATCCTGACTCAGTTTATACAAGCCAAATTCACGGAGCACGGGAGGGGCTACCGCCGAAAGGACGGTCAGGCGCACCGTATCGGAGCAAACGGGCGCAAAATGATGGACGGTTTTAAAGCCGATGCTCTCTTTTTGTGCGAGGAGCACCCAGCGGCCGTCCACCTTGGCCTCCACCTTGTAGCCGTCAATCCGCTGACCCAGTTCCACGTACTCACCGATGGCAAAGCAATCAAAGGTCTTTGTCTCCGGCAAACGAAGGGTCAGCGTGGGCGTAATATGATCGTCAGCGGCGGCATAAAAACTATCGTAATCGTCGCAGAGGATCATTTCGGGAGCGGCCTTGGGATGGCGCAGACTATCCGCCGTTACCGTGGCTCCCTCGGCAAGGTTGACGGCAAAGGTATCGGTGATGATCCGATGAGCCTGCAAAGCGTTGTCAGCGTCAACGTCGGGAATCCGTCCCCGTCGGTCGGGCGGGAAATTAAGCAGCATAATGGCGCCCTTACCCACCGAATCCAGCCAGATTTTTACCAGTTGGCCGGGCGTTTTGACCATATCATCCTGATCGGGATGATAAAACCAGCCGGGACGGATGGAAACGTCCACCTCGGCAGGAATAAAGCGTTCTCCGCCAAAACGACCGCTGTTGAGTTCTTGGGTGTCCTCCACCTCCAGAGCGTGATTGCTGATGGTGGCAAAGTGGGGATCCCCCGCATAGCCGCTTTCATTACCCACCCAGTGCATTTCCACGTAGGGAGTGGCGCCCAGGGAGCCGAAGATGACCGCCTCGGGCTGCAACGAGCGCACGGTGCCGGCCCACAGGGCCCAATCGTACACGGCTTCCTGACTGCCGGCGCCGTCCCACCACACCTCATCTACCCGACCGTAATTGCTCAGGATCTCGGTGAGTTGGTTGTTATAATAGGCATTGTAATCATCGGTGCCCCACAGGGGACAGTTGCGATCCCAGGGGGAAAGGTACAGCCCCACCGCCATGCCCAATTCGTGGCAAGCGTCGGTAAACTGACGCAACAGATCCTTTTGGTACGGACTGTTGGCAATATTGTGCTCACTAAACTTACTGGGCCAAAGGCAAAAACCATCGTGATGCTTGACGGTGAGAATGGCCAAAGTAAATCCCGCCTCTTTGACGACTTTGATCCACTGTTTTACGTCCGTGTCGGTGGGATGAAAGACCGAAGCATCCTCGGTGCCCTTGCCCCATTCCAGATTGGTAAAGGTGTTGACACCAAAGTGAAAAAACGCTTTTTTACCATATTCCCGCAGATGGCGAATCTGCCGCACAGAGGGCACTGCACCAAAGGGCGTTAGCCCCATAACTTTTATCTTGTCCATTCGGTCTGCCTCCTTAGCTTTTCTTGCTTTCAGTATATCACTTTAGTCAAAATATTTGCAATCAATATTTTAAAAAAGGTGTTTGTCCTGTGACAGGACAAACACCTTTTTGTTTTATGCTGCAGGAGCCGCAAGGGTTACGTTACAGGTGATGGGCTCACTCTCCGCCTCCCAGGAGTCCATGGCCGTAACGGCAACGGAATATTCGCCGTCAGCGGTGCAGGCAAGGTCAAAACTAAACTCTATATCCGTGGGCATTTTGGCGGGATCGTCAAACATATAAAAACCGGAACAGAAGTTTTTGACGGTGGCCACACCCGTGGCGAGATTGGTGACGGTGACTCTGTAATTGTGCACAAAATCATCATCGGCGCCGGCATCAAAGGCCAACGAAATGGTGGCGGTAAAGCCGGTCTCCGCTGTAGCCGTGGTGGCGGAAGCGGTGAGCGTTCCGCTCAACGTGGGGGCCACGTTTTTGGCCTCACGCCGCTCTCTGGTATAACGATTCAGATGGGCCTTGTCCGCCGTGGGATGAGCCAACACCAGGGGATCCTTGATCTCGGAATCGTAGGTGAAGGACAGACGGGTGAGCCGTACGTTACCGTGGATATCCACCTGTACCAAATGACCGGTGGCATAATCCGTGCTGGAGTCGGGAATCACAACGCCGCTGGTTCTGTAAGTAGAGCCGTTGGAATTGGTACCGCCGGCGTGTACGTGGGTGACCTCCGTTTGCATAATGCAACGCTCGTCAACGAGGGATCTGTGCAGGTGTCCGGTGAAGAGCATAACCTGGGGATATTTGTTGATGGTACTGCCCAGATACTTGGTAACGTAGTTTTGCCAATTCAGGTGCGTATCATACGTGGTGTTGAGCAGAGCAACGTGGTTGAAAAGGAATACGTAGGAGGTGGGATCGGCGGCTGTGATCTCAGCCAGGGTGGTGTCCAGCCACTCCAATACCTCTTCATCGTAGGGGAAATAGTTTTGATTTTCCTTGAGATCCGCCTCCGCAGGCTGGATCATAATGAAATGCTGACCCTTGACCACACAGTGATAGGCACCCTTTTCAATCAGGGACATATCGGTGGCATTTTTAGTGAAGATGTCACCCAACTGCTCGGCGTAATAAGGAAGCAAGGCGGGCGAATAGGTGGAGCTGCCAATGGAATACATATCGTGATTACCCAAGGACAGCATCAGGTTTTCAATGCCGGCTTTTTTTACAATATCAATGAGCACGTCGGCCTGCACGGTGCGACCCATATCGGTCAGGTCACCGGCAATGGCAACGGCATCCAAACCGTCCTCATCATCCACAAGGGCCTGTTTCTTGAGTTGTTCCAGTGCTCTCTCAAATTTTTCCGCTTCTGCCACAGAGGCGTTGGGCGTTCTGACGTGGGTGTCGGAGATGGCACCGAAGGAGAGCACGATATTGTCCTCGTCAAAGTCGGTAGAGGAGGCCGTGATCTCGGTGCCGGCGGCAGATTTGATCACCGCATCCACCTTGACGTCGGCATCATTTTTTACGTCTCTTCCGCCGAATTTTGCATAGAAGAGATTGTCATAATCGGCCTTGTCGGTGTTATAACTATTGATAAAGCTACGTACCGAATCGTCAAAATAGGTATAATCCTGCACGCATTCATACTCGCCTTCATAACCCCAGGACAGACGGATGATAACCTCCACCCCGCTCTTTTCCACACCGCCCAGCAGTGCCGGATGAGCGTGTTTTTCAAACATGGGGGAGAAGACGAAATGATCCACGGCGGAAAAGGCACTGCGGCCGATCATACCGACGGTGGTGAAAATATAACCGTTTGTATCATACACGGGGATATAGCCTTGGTTGCTCTGATCCAGTACCATTTCGTCGGAACTGACAATCAGTTTGCCGGTACTGCCCTCACTGCTGTCAATGATGGCAGAGTTCTTGAAACCGACCACGTGCTCGGCCGTCAGCTTCCAGCCCTGTAAATCAAGGGTGACACCGGGAGCGATGGCAACGGAGGAGCTCTGTACGTTGCCTCTCAGAAGAATGGCATCGCCTGCTTTGGCTGCCGCAAGAGCCTGCGTAAAGGTGGTATAAATGGTGCTGCCGATCTGGGCCTCACCGGGGGCAATGACATAAGAAAATTTGTCGCCGCAACGGGTACAGGTGGTGTGACCCACACCCTCCTCGGTGGCGGTGGGCGGAACGTCCAAAACCATCTCGCCCTCCACGTGACCATACACGGGATAATCGATTTCCAACGTGTCCCCCGCATTGGTTTTTAAAACGTTGTTCCCTTTGTCCCAAGCGGCGCAGTCATAATGAACGCCGGTGAACACTTGGGTTTTGCCGTCGGCAGGGACGGTGAAGGTGTTACCCTTAAAGGTGATTTTACCTTCCACGGCCGCCTCGGTAAACTTACCCAGATCAATGGCGTAGGAATTGCCGGTGGTACCCTGCCCGAACAACGTATCGGAAAAGCTGAAGGTGTTGTTCTGCAAAGAAATGACAAAGTCGTGGGCACGATCACCGTCAGCGGTGGCGCCGATGAAAAATACCTTGGAATCCTCTGCTACCTGACCGCAGTCAAAGACGGTGTTGCCGTCAAAGGTGACCTTGGTGGCGTGCTTGCCGTAGCCATAGGTACGGCTACCCAGAGCAAAGCCAATGATCTGACTGTCCTTCCAATCGGCAAAAACAGAATTGATCACCTTGTAGGTGGGGTTGATGGCATAGGTACCAAAGAAGTTTTTGTAGGTAGCCGCGTCGGTGGAAGCAAAGGGATACCAGATCATTCTCTGGGATTTGATCTCGGTATCGGCATTGGCGAAAACGCAGTTGTTAAACACCAGCTTGTTGGTGTAAAAGCCCGCAAAGCCCGTGGCAAGGGGGCCGTCCAGCTGCATATCAAAATAGCAGTTTTCGTACTCGTACAGATGGCGGCTGTCGGCACGGTTGTACATAATAGCACTGCTCATACCGCCACCGGTAAGATTGGTTACGTAGTGGTTTTTAATATATGCGTTACAGCAGACGGATGCGCTTTGCGTAAAGAAGGTACCGTTGGTGGTGGCACTGAAGCCGTCAATGGTGAAATTACATCTCTGGGGGAAGCGCCACAGGGCAGTGATCACCGTTTCGGTATCATCGCTGACACTTCTGCCTTTTTGCACGGCAGTGGCCTTTTCCTTGGTGGAGCGGTCGGCACTGACGGGATTTACACCCGCTTTGGCACCCAGAAGATACACGTTTACCACCTCATCCACCGTGGGATCACTGCCGGTGGCGCGGGTATAGGTGGTGGCACCGGAAAGGTTGATCGCCGTGGAATAGGTGCCGGGGGCAAAGACAAACACCACGTCACGGGAAACGGTGCCCGTGGTATCCTGAGCCCAAGCCTTGGCCAAGGTGTTGATTTTATTTACCAGATTTGACTGCGTAAAAGTGGTGGCATTGACGCCCCACTTGAGAAAATAGGTTTTGCCGTTGCCGGGGTAAGGGTAAGAAAAGCCATCAGCCGAGGCATCGGCGGGCTTGGCGGTAAAAATGAAGGTGACGTTACCGTCGGGGGTGATGACGTCGCCATCCGCTGTGCCGGTTACCTTGGCGTAAGGATCCGTCTCAACTGCCACCGCAGGCAAGGCCACGGTCAGCATACTGACGGTCAACAGCACCGTCAGCAATCCTGCAAGCAATCGTTTGAAACCGTTGTATTTCATAATGTTTTCTCCTTTCAATAAGGAATTCTCCGAATAAATTGTGGATATAAATGTTTTAATTGATTTTTACCAATCTTCATCCTCGGGGGGCAGGGTATTGGAGCCGACACCGATTTCGGTGCGGGGTTCCACCACCACCTCCAGAAGGGTGATCTCAGGGGTAAGATAGTCTTTCATTGATATTTCTCCTTAAGCACTGATGGAAATGGCGGTGGCAGCACTCTCCATCTCCACGCCGGCCGTACTTTTGACCACGGTGGAAACGGTGACGCTGATACCGTTTGTAATCTCGTTGCCCACAAAAACGCCGTAGAACAACTTGCCGTAGTTTACCCTGTCCTCGGTGGCGGCATAGGATTTCATCACCTCGGCAATGAAGCCGTCGTAATAGAGATAGTCCTGCTTGCCCCGATACTGGCCCTCGCTGTCGGTCCAGGTGAGACGAATGATCACGTCGACGCCGCTGTCCTCCGCCTTGGCGGTGGTATCCATCAGCGAATGAACGTAATTCTTAAACATCGGTGAGGTGGCGTATCTCGGCTTGCCGTCATCGGTGACAGTAAGCTCAAAGCGGTCGTTCTTTACTCTTGTAAACAGATAGCACTCGCTTGTTTCATCGTATACGGGTAGTTGGGGATTGTTTTTGGCAAGAGCCAAATTATCTTTGGCAATTTTCAGTTTGCCACTGCCATCCTCGGCAGAGTCGATGACCGCAGAACCATTAAAGCCCACCAGATAATCGGAGGTAAGGGTTTTGCCGTTGAGGTCCAGGGTAATGCCAGGATAGACCGAAACGGTCTCCTCGGTGGCATCAACGTAAAGCTTCACCCTTTGGCCGGTGGCGGCAATCTCCAGGGCATCCTGGAGGTTTGCATAGGCAGAGTCTTCCTCAATTCTTGCTTCCAGCGCAGTCTTGTAGTCCTCTACCAGCATCACGTCGTCAATGTAAACGGGCTTGTTGACCTGATCGGCGGAAAGGGGCGAATAATAGAAATAGTATCCTGTAACCATTGATTCTTCATACAATTCGCCTACACTGTTGGTCAAATATTCGGTACTCACGGCAAACCAACCTTTATAGCCCTGCACCGAACAGTTGTCACCGTTACCAAAGCAGCCGTCACCGCCCAAGCTCAAGGTGGTCCACTCCTCGGCACCATCCGCCAGATAATACATCTCGACACCGGCACCGTAGTTGTCGGTACAATACACGGTGGACTCATTTATCAACAAGCCCCAGCTTGCCTTGCTGAAGTCAACGTCGCCCGTGGCCAGATCCATCCAGACCATCAGATATTTGTTTTTACCCAGCATAGCAGGCTCGGCACGGTTCCACTTAACCGCCGCATTTTGTTCGTTCTTGTTACTGCCCCATTCGGTACGGCAGGTGGCCAAGGCGGTGGTGCCGCCGTGCCCTTTGTCTGCAACCAGTTCGGTATAAATGGTATCGTGTTTGTTTACATCAGCTGATAAACTACCGTAGCCCACGGTGAACTCGGTGGGAATTTCAAAATCGTAGGTGTCGCCGCTGATGGGTGTTTCTTTCATCTTTTCGGCGGCAAATGCCGGCAGCATTTGCAAACAAAACAACAACACCAGTAATCCGGCAAACAGTCGTTTGAAACCTTTATATTTCATAATGATTTCTCCTTTCTGAAAAATTCAACCGTAAAGTATTGACATTTATATATTTTTATTATAATAATAATATGAGATGAAATCAACATTTGCGCAAAAGTAGATAAAATGTAATCATTTTGTTTGAAAACGCGCAAATTTATCGCCATTTTTTCAAAAGGAGCGAGTTTTATGAACATCAACGATCGCCACACTGAAATCATTGCCATATTACAGCGCACCCCCTACGTCACGGTGGAATATCTGGCGGAAGAACTCCATATTTCCCCTTCCTCCATTCGCCGAGATCTGACCATTATGGAGGCACGAGGTCTGGTGCGCCGCACCCACGGCGGCGTATCGCTGACGGTGACCGACAATTTATATATCCCTTTCCCCTTACGAATGAAGGCCGCCATCTCAGAAAAGCGCACCATTGCCTCCAAAGCACTGGAATTGGTACAAGAGGGAGACGTGATCTTTCTCGACAGTTCCAGCACCTGTATGTTTCTGGCCAAAGAATTGGTCAAAAAGCGGGGCATCACCATTATCAGCAACAACCTTTCCGCCCTCCATTATCTGATGGATTTTTCCGTTAAAACCGTTTGCACGGGCGGCGCTCTCAACCCCGAAAACCGCAATTCCATGGTGGGAGACGATGCTCTGCGGTTGCTGGACACGGTGCGGGCCAACATCGCCTTTATTGCCCCGCAATCCATTGACAAAAACGGCGATCTTTTCAGTTGTTACAGAGAAGGCGTGTCCATCGTCCAACATATGCTGGCCAACGCCGAGCAAAAGATAGGTTTGTGCGACAGCACAAAGCTGGGAAAGATGTCCACCTACAAGCAGTGCTCCATCGGTGATCTGGATGCTTTGATCGGGGAGATCAGCCTTGCCCCCTACTTTGCCGACAAATTCCCCCACGTGAAATACTACTAAAAAATAACGGGGCCCATTCGCCTTACGGTGAGTGATATTGCTTTGCAGTGTTATTTGCCTTGCAAGTTATTGGCGAACAGAATCTCACCAAACCATTAAAGGCTTACTATCACCTAACAGAAAAAAGAGAAGATTCGTTTCGGGAACGAGTCTTCTCTTTTTTGTTGCTTAGTAGGTTTGGCGTTATTTTCTTTTGTTTAGCAAAGGGGGCAGACTGCCGTCGTTTCCCTCATTGGGATCAGCCTCCAAAGCGCCGCCGTTTTGGGGGCGTTTTGCCTGCTCTGATTTCCATTCGTTTCGGGCCCGTTCCCGTTCGGCCGCCTCCCTGCGGCTCAGCCCTTGGGCAATGGCGGGATATTCATCCTCCCGATCGGCGGTGGGCTGGATATTATAGGTGCCGTACATATTGACGTAGTCAAAGCTGTCCAGCGGCTCCCTTGCCTCGGAAAAGCCGGGGCTCCCCTCACTCTTTTTCTTCTTTTTACTCACAAAAATCACCTCGTCCATAGTATACCCATATATAAAAATTCAACTGCAAATTATTTTTTTAAAAAAACAGGCTGTAAAACAGCCTGTTTTCTTATTTGTAAAGTGCCTCCAATTGTGGGTTCTCGGCAAAATGTTTTAGCATAACAAGAGGTTCCGTTTTAGACAAATTGGTGATGGCGACACCTTTTTGGGCGGCATCACTCGTCACAAAGAACTCATCATCCGTCAGCTCTCCGTATCGGATTAACGTTGGCGTTGCAATCTCCCATCTACCGCACTTTCCATATCCTTGTATCAAAATAAAGCCATACGCGGCCATATCCTTAACAATTTTGGTTTCTCCCGGATTGATGGTCAGTCGCTTTGCACAAACCTGCGGACACTTGTAGCAAATCCATTCTTCTTTTCCGCTTTCGTCCTCATAAATCGTAATGGGCTTCATAAAATGCTTCTTGGCAAAATCCTTGTCAGTGTTTTGTTCCCAGTCAATGACGTCAATCAGATAGTCAAAATTACCCATTTCTTTATTGGGACAGTTTTTCCAGAGAAGATCTTCAGAAACACAATGTCCGCCGTATAAAACCGACTGGTACATAGCGTATACGTCGCTGGCAAACTGTGGCTCATAGGTACAAAGGCTTGCAGGCGCGTGTAAAACGCCGGGAGGCACGTCCCATCCGGTATCAAGAGTGATTTTATAGCTTTGCGACAAATCCAATAATTGATTGTCTCCCTTTGCAAAATTTTGCAGGCATTCCTTCACTTCCTCTTTGGTGGTTCCGGGTTTAAGACCAAAAAAGGTGAAGGGGAATTCACCGCCGTGATTGTTGCATTGGGAAGGGAAAAAATACATTTCCGGTTTTCCGGCAGCCGCAACACGGGCGGCATGCTCGTTTCGATGATGAATGTGATGAGGAAGAGGTCCTTCATTATCAAAAAATTTAGAAAACATTGGCCAGCCATGATATTTTTCCCAAAGACTGTTTCCGATAATTTCACCTTTCAGTTCTTCAATTGCATCCCGCAGCAACATTCTTTGCTTTCCGTCGGCAGAAACAATATAACTGAGGCCCTCATCTTCGGCGGTATCGGGACCGTTTTCGGCCCAAGTGGTAGATGCGAACCATCGCTCGTCAATACCACCTTTGTCCAAACCTCTTGCATAATAATCATCGGGGTGCAGTTTGATTCGTTTGCCCGGACGGCAAAAAGAACGGGAAACCCAGGTGGGCGCCAGCCGCAAAATGCCGTCACCCTCTTTGAGTAATTGCTTTGCAATCGACATTATTTTTTCTCCTCAATTTCATACATATCAAATATTTCGGTCGTGCGTGTTTGAAAAACGGTATATCCATCCTGCAAAATAAAAGGGATGCTTTCTCCACTCGGCAAAAGCCGCACCCTTGCGGCATCGGTTTTTACCCGTACGGTAAAGGGATTTGCGGGTGTACTCACCGTTTCCTCATCCATCACCACCGTGTTTATCGTAATGCTGTTTTTCTTTTTAAACGCGGTAATTTCAACGTTTTTGGGCGCATCGGAGGTAAAGAAGTAATCGGGCTTGCCGCAAAGATGTAACAGATTTAACACCGTTTGCCTGTATTCCTCATACGGTTCGCTTTCCAGCGGCAGGGCAGACCAGACGACCCTTCCCTTCCCGTATTTGTTTACCGTTACCGCAGGATAGTCGCTGGGTATTCCCGGAGGGTTGGAATGAATGGCGGCAAATCGATCTTCCTTTGCCTTGGTATAAGGGAAGGTAAAGGTAGCAATCACATCACCGTCACCGTTTGTTACCAACGGAAACGGCCCCTCTGCCGGCAAGGGATATTTTGCATTAAATCCGCCAAACGTCTCCTCCCACCCGTCCTTCGGAGCAATGTATACATTACTTTCCGCGCAATCCTCTATAAATACGTTGCCGGTCAGCGTTTCGATCAATTCTTTGTTTTTGTATCCACTGAGATAAAGGGTGCCGCCGTTTCGGACGTATTCAATCAAGCGGTGGTTATCTTTGCTCTCTGTTTCATATAACATCGGGGCGGCAAGAATTTTGTAAGGCGCAAGGGTGTGAAAACTGCCTGTAACACCAAATGGAATATGTGCACGCGCCAATGTTTTTGTCAGTTTGGCACAGCAACGGCGGGAGTTATAGTTTTTGTCGGGCAGTCTGCTGCGCATTCCATAATAAATACCAACTTCTTCCACCATTTCACCGCCAAAATACGGCTCATACCGGGCTTGAAATGCAAAGACTTCTCCTATCCGACTGTAAACTCTTTTATCCATCGTTCCCGTCGGGTCAATGGCATCAATTACCAACGTAGCACCTTGATGCGCCATAGTAGAGGAAAGAGCGGTTTTCATCTCATCCGGCGATTTTGTGAGCGTGTGCGATTTCAGCGCAGGCTTGCAACGGGAGAACATCTGTTCAAACGGCGCATTTTTAGTGGCATTTTTATAAAACTTACACGCAAAGGAGTGATTGTACAAATCGCCGTATAAATCTCCGCCGACGTAGTCACACGCTTCCAACACTTCCTCCATACATCCTGTATCGCTGGTAGATGCCACCGCATGCGCAAAATTGTGTTCCACCGGCATATCGTGTGCGCGGCGCTTTACGTGGTCAGTAACCGATTGAATAAATTCTCCCATCATCCGCGCCTTGAAGGCAATCACTTCCGGTGTAAGTTCTTTTGGAATTTTACCACCGTACGCTTTTTGACAATGTTCACAGTAGCAAGTGTGCGGCCAGAACGGCATATCAAAAAACATAGCGTCCAGCGAAAAGAATTCCAACATTTCATCAATCTGAGCGTAAACGAAATTTCGGTATGCCGGATTATTGGGGCAACAGTGACCGTAGCGACTTCCCTTGGCGTTGGTAAAGGAAAGTCCCGTTTCATCTTTTTTGGCTTCTCTTAGTGAATATCCGCTTTCTTGTTTCATTCGAAAGTCGGGATGTTTATCGTGTTCTCTGGTATTATAATTCAGGCTGTAATACCCGCAGACTTTGATACCGTTTTGACGGCAAAGGTCAATGGTTTTTTTAATAAGCGTCGGATTTTTTTGAATTGCGGCATGAACACTGCCGCTTTTGGATGGCCAGTAGCAAAGACCCACGTGGGATTGCAGATAGATCATTGCATAGTTTACGTTGGCGGTCTTTAAATTTTCCAGATACGTTTCCGGAGAAAATTCAGACAAAAACCGTTCGTCCCAATCCTCGATGTGCATATCCAGCAAATGACGCCGGTATAAATCAGAATACCACATATTTTTCATCTCCTTTTCATTATTCTATCAAATTCAATGGGTAACGCCAAGAAACGTACGATTAAAAAAATAGAAATTTGGATTTATATGTTGCAAAATTACTATTTTATGAGATAATAAAACAAAAGGAGACCGTGGCTATGGATGAAAAACACTGGATGCGGCAAATTTGCGCAGATATATATGATATAACGGGAATCAAGGCGGTATTTTACGATGCAAAAATGCAAATGATTTACGCCCATCCCAAGGCAATGGGAGAATTTTGCAAAGAGATTCGAACAAAAAAGGAAATGGAACTCAAATGCATCGCTTGCGACCGAAACGCCTTTGACAAAGCGTGCAAAAGCGGAGAAATATGTATTTATCGGTGCCATATGGGACTGACCGAAGTGGTGGCGCCGATTATGGATCGCGGAGAACTCCTCGGCTATCTTCTGTTCGGACAGCTCTTATCAGAGAATGGCGCGGAGTATATTTCTTCTCAAATTGCCGCTTGTCCACTGGAACGTAAGGATTATATGAACAAGCTTCTCTCTGAAATGGTAATTACCAATGAGAGCACCATTCGTGCGGCGGCACGATTGATGGCAATGTGTACCTCTTACGTTCAATTGCAAAGAGCGTTGCGGGCCAAAGAGGAAGGGCTGGGCGCCGCACTTGTGAATTATATTAACGAGCATCTGGCAGAACCGCTTTCAGTTGGCGTTCTTTGCAAAGCACTGCGCACCTCCCGCAGCACCCTCTATAATGTCAGCAAACAGACGCTGGGTATGGGGGTCAGCGATTATATCCGTTCCCGCCGCATTTCCGCCGCAATCACACTTTTGAAAGAAAGTGCAAGCCCGATTTACAAAATTGCCGAGACAGTCGGCATTGACGATGCAAACTACCTTACAAAGCTTATTAAAAAGACAACCGGCAAAACACCGCGACAAATAAAAAAAGAACTGTAAATACAGTTCTTTTAAATATTTTTCACAAAAAACACAAAGCCTCGTTTTTCCCTTGGGAGACGAGGCTTTCGTTTTATTAAGTTCCCGCAGATGCCGGTCTTGTTTCTTTTAATCCCTGAACGTGTTCAGGTGGGTAGTTGCCTTCGGGCTTCACAGGCTCCTCTCTTCGGCGCTTGCTTTGCAAACAGTCAAACCTCACCGGCTCATATCCAAAGGAAAAGTAAGCCGCCTTGGCGACTTGCTTTTGCAAACAATCAAACCTTACCGGCTCATATCCAAAGGAAAAGTAAGCCGCCTTGGCGGCTTGCTTTTGCAAACAGTCAAACCTTACCGGCTCATATCCAAAAGAAAAGTAAGCCGCCTTGGCGGCTTGCTTTTACCGAATGCCGATTGACCCCTTGCAAAGCAAGCACGGGAGAGTTTGCACACAGCCTTCCGAGCGCATTCCCGTAAAAGTAGTGTAGGTTTAAAATACACAAGTGCCGTACACCGCAGGAAAAAGTTTTAGTTTTCGGTGTCGTCGATGATAAATTTTTCTTCCAGGATCTTTTCCATCTCACCGGCCACGCGCGCCAACTCATCGTTGGAGTCCAGGGTGACCAAAATCACCTCGCCACTGTTGTCCTCCACCGTTTTCATAATGACCAACTGGCCGTCGCTTTCCAACATTTTCTGCGGATCGTCAAACAGCTCGATCAGCCCCAGATAGGTCTCCCCCTCCAGTTCGGTCTCACATACGATCTCAAATTGCAACTCATTGCCCTCTTCATCCGTCAATACGATAATATCTTCATTATAATCTGCCATATATTTTCTCCTTTTACGTTCTTATTATACAAGATATCTCCGGCAGATGCAAGAAAAAAGTTCTACCGTTTTCTCTGCCACAACAGACAAGCGCCGCACCATGCCGCGCATCCCGCAACAGCCCCGGCAAAATCGATCCACACGTCCCGCAACTCGGAGGACCGTCCCACGGGGAACAGCTGGATGGTTTCATCCGCGCAGGCGATCAGCAAACAGGTCAACAGCACCGCCGTCACCGGCAGTTTTTGCAATGGACGTCCTTCGCCGAAAAACAGCGTTGCCAACACACCCAACAGCCCAAAAGCGCAAAAATGCGCCATCTTACGCACCCAGAATACGGGCAGCGGCAGGCCGAGCAGGTGGATCACGCCGTCACTGAGTTGTTTGGAGGAGATGGCATCTTGCGCGCTGTTCCAAAAGATCACACCCATCCACAACAGCCCCAAACCCAGCCACAGCCATCGACGGCGGCTCATATCTTCACCTTAAAATCCCGTCTGCATTTGGGACAAGCGACGGTGTGCACGCCCTTTTTACGGGGTAGGCGCAATTGCGCCTTGCAATGCGGGCAACTGCGATAGACGTATTGCCGGTCAAACAGCCCTTTAAAGAATACGCCCACCCTGGTCTTCAGCCGCAAAAAGGCCGCATTTTCCTTTTGACGGGCGGCAATATTACGGGAAAACATACGGTAAACGTTCCAGATGATGGCCACCAGACCCACGTACCACAGCCATTTCAGTCCCGTCAAAGCACCGACAAACAAAACGATCAGATATCCCCACAAAAGCGCCTTATTCAAGGCATCGTTGCCGCCGTAACGGCCAACCATAAACTGATAAATCTTATATTTGATCTTATTCCACATCGTTAACACCTACAACACAAATTACAAAATAAATTCAACAAAATCATTCTGCAGCACCAATTACCGCCGCCGGTGGGAATACTAAAGCCACGGCCGTAGGTGCCATAGCTCTGCCCGCCGGTCTGCAGCATATTCAACAGCTGACGGTATTCGGGATTGTTCGGCTCCATCTGCACCGCTGTATTGGCATACTGCAGCGCCTGGGCGCGATTGCCCAGTCCCATCTGGGCGTAACCGGCCAGAAAATACCATTCCGCCGTACGGTTTTCGATTCGATTCAGCACGTTCATTGCATCCGCAAACCGACGGTTTGCCACGAAATTACGAGCGGCGGTATATTCGTTGGAGCTGCCACTGCCGCCCCCGCCAAAGCCGCCGAAGGGATCTTGCCTGGTCTTTCCCTGACGGAAATCCATGATCTCATCGTAGGCCGCATTGACCTCGGCCATTTTTTTGGCCGCCGTTTCATCCCCGGGATTCGCATCGGGATGATACTTTTTGGCCAACCGACGATAAGCCTTTTTGACCTCTTCGTCATCGGCATTTGGGCTTACCCCCAGGATCCTATATGCATTGTCTATCATTTCTTCTCCTTTTGCGACGTGTATTTACTCCATACGCCGGCATACATAATATTTCGCAGAATATGCAAATTCTCTACAATGGGCAGAGCCTCCAGACTTTCTGCCGCCGATCCCAAAAACATCGTCAGGATCTCCTTGCACCGTTGTTGATAATCCGGTTGCTCCTTCAACTGCAGCAACGGATTGTAATTTTTATGTCGGGCATCCTTCTCTGCATCCTCTACTGCATCCATAAAATAAATAAACTTGCCAAGATTTTCACCCAACGCACGCAAGCGGGGCGCCCATACGTCCTGCTCCTCCGGCACAAAGATCTCCCCCATCAGCCGGCCAAAGCAATTGGCAACGGCGTCCAGATTGATCTCCGCCTCCCGTTCCAGCGTGTTGATCTTTTCAATGTTTTCAATAACCGCCGCGCTCTGTCGGGGATACTGTCGACACACGGTCTGCGCCTTCGACTCCAGCCGCATTGCATACAAACGCCGCGCATAATTTTTATCATCGTGCCAATCGTCCAGCGCATTGTAATACGCCAACAAAACGGTCATATCCGCGCAGTATTTACCCATCTCGGAAAGAATGCGCCGCTGTTTTTTCAGCGGATGTACCTCACAACGCAGCAAAAGCTCCTGTTGCTCCGGCTCGTACAACGATGCCAGCAGCACGTACAAAAACGTCATATCATAATTCAGCGCCAGCCGCCCGGGCAAGCCATATTCCTGCCCCAGCAAATAACACAAGCCGCAATAATAGCCACGGTAGGTGCTCCGTTCTTCCTCACTGAGCTGATTACGGTCGACCACGATATATCCGAACATTCTGCCAATCCTTTCACTCATTTGTTCTATCATACCACATGTTTGTGAAAAAAACATTAACATTTCTAAAAATAATTTATATTATCATCAAAAAACAGGCAGCGGGTCGCCGCAGACGCAGCCGGCAAAGCCCGCGCCTTTCGGCGCAGGCTTTAATGGGCGGGCGCCGTTCATTTTTGCTCGAACATATTATGTTTCTCGTTCTCTCTCCCTCAGTTTCTCTGTCGCTCAACAGTTCCCTCGCCAAAGGGAGCTGAGACGTGCGGCAGATGACCTCCCGCGCGAAATGCAGAGAAAAGAATGGTAAAAAACAACGAGGAAACACCGCAAGGCGTTTCCTCGTTTTTAAGTTAGAACTTATTTATAGGTTTTTGCAAAATTCATGATGATGGTGGCTACCTCCGCACGAGTAGCATTTCCCTGCGGGCGGAAATTATAACCGCCGGTGGTCTTTTCACCGTTGACAAGCCCACCCATCTGGCAAGCCCTAACGGCAGAGCGGGCATATTTGGATATCTTGCTCGCATCCTTAAACACGATCGGGGCATTGTAAGTCTCCAGCGTAATTCCCGCATAACCACAGTACCGCACCATAATGGCGCTGATCTGCTCGCGGGTAATATTGTTATCCGGTCCGAAGGACTTGGCCGTCAAACCGGCAACGATACCATTGTCACTGGCCCACTTGACGTAACCGGTGTAGTATTGCCCTTTCTTAACGTCGGTAAAGGCGGTGGTAACCTTAGTATTATTGGGCGCGCCGGCCAACCGTCCCAAAACCGTGACGAACATACCGCGTGTCATCGGCGCGTTGGGTGAGAAGCTGGTTTTACTCGTCCCCATAAACAGTTCGTTATTGTACACAAAATCGATGGATCCGTTTTTATAAAACCAATCTTTTTTATTTACATCATAAAACAAATCGCTGGTCGTAACGGTGATCACGGGAATGGCGCGGCTTTCCATTTCATATCCGCAGGTGGAGCAATACTTTTTCTCCAAGCCTTCTTTTTTGGTGGTAGCCGCCGTTACAGTCGTCCATTTACCCTTGTGCACGTTATCCTCAAAAACACGGCCGCAATAGCAGGTATGCCAGTGCCCGTATTGATCCGACTCCCAATGGTCATCCGCATCCTTGTGATTCACGAACACACGGACCTCATTACTTTTTTCTACGCCCATAATATTGGTGATCACACAGTAATAACGATCCTCGCCGCTACGCTCGCAGGTGTGACGCTCACCGTCAATGATCAAATAGGCCGTATTGACGCCCCGATATTCCTCGTCGTTTTCCAGAGCTACGTCGCCGCCTTCTTCCACCCGATACCATTGATATGCAATCTCATACCCGGTGGCCTGCACGTCCAGCAAGGCCGTTTCGCCATAGGCGACGGTATCGTCTGCCGGATAACGGACAAAGGCGGGCTCTTCCACAAAATAAAGTTCCGGATTGATCTGCCAATCATACCACAGCGCATTCCACTGCGCTCTCGTGCCGCCGTAAAAGATCGCTTCCAGACCCTCACAATTATCAAAGGCGTTCTCCCCGATCTCCGTTAAAGTGGAGGGCAGGGCCAGATACCGCATATTTCTGCAATCGGCAAAAGCGCCTTCCTCAATTCGCTCCACGCCCTTGGCAACACTGACCACCTCGATCTTCGTATTGCCGTTAAAGGCGTTGGCGCCGATCACCTTAGTGCCGACCGGCACCATATATTCCGTCTCCTTGCCGATGGGATACTCCACCAACGTCATACCGTCAGCGGAGAACAAAACGCCATCCTGAGAACGGTACGTCGTATTTTCCTCTGCAACGTCAATGGATTGCAACCCGGTACAGCCGTAAAAAACGGGCGCCGTATATGTATCCACGCCTGCCGGGAGCGAAACGTTTCGCAGGGCCGTACACCCTTCAAAAGCGCCCGCATCCATCGTGTGCAAGTTGGCGGGCAAATTCAGTGTGCTCAGCGAAGTACAACCGTAAAAAGCGCCGCTTTTAATAGATTGCAGCCCGGTGCCGAAGTTGACCGTATCCAAGGAACTGCAACCGGCGAAGGCATACTCGCTCAATCGTTTGGTGCCGTTCAGCGTAACCGTTTTCAGACTCAGACAGTCGGCGAAAACACCGCACTCGGGGTACTCAGCCGTTTCCAAAACCACGTCAGCAGGCAACGTGACCGAGGTGAGCTTGGTTTTGGCAAAGGCCTCCATACCGATACTGCGCAACGAGGCGGGCAACGAAATGGAACTGATCGAGGTGCCGCGGAAGGCGTCATACCCAATTTTTTTCACGTTGGAGGACATAACGATCTCCCGCAAGTAGGTATATTCATCAAAGGCCGCATTGCCGATGATCTCCACCGTATCCGGCAGGGTGATTTTCCGCGTCCCGTCATATGCCATAACTTCCCATCGAAGATCTATGTCTCCGATGCTGTATACCGCTTTTCCCTCCAGCATGGAAGGTACCACGACCTCTTCGTCAGTGCTGTAAATACGAGCCAAGGTGTAACCCTCGGTGTACACATTCCCCGAAAAGCTTGTGACTGCAAAAGCCGAAATACAGCAAGTCAGTAACAGCATCACGCTCAACAGCGTTATAACGACTCTTTTTTTCATAGCAAGACCTCCTTGAACTTCTCTATTTTCTTGGCCAATATCGATATTTTAATGTATTATATCACAGTTGCACGCATATATCAATAAACATTCTTTAACGAACTCTTTAAAATTTAGTTCTTTTGTTTTTTTGCACCCCGTCTAAAACTTTTTTTAAAAAACTCTTGATTTTGCAAAAAGAATATGATAATATGTTTAAAGTCTTTAAAGACGATGCGCTTGTAGCTCAGCTGGATAGAGTGACTGGCTACGAACCAGTAGGTCAGGGGTTCGAGTCCCTTCAAGCGCGCCAACAGAAAAACCACCCGAATGGGTGGTTTTTTTGTTGGCAATTTTAAATGGTGGGACTCGAACCCTGAGGAGGGCGACTGCCGTGAAGAAAAACAGTCCGCGTGACTGTTTTTCAGGCAGGCGGTGCGCAGGTGGGTACCGCGAGCCGGCGGAGCGGTCACCAAGCACGAAGCGCTTTTAAAGCGCTTGTCCCTTCAAGCGCGCCAACAAAAAAGCCTAATTTGTCTACCAGACAAATTAGGCTTTTTTGAGTGATGCGTTCCTTGCGGAACGTGATGCGCACTGTGTGCGTGATGCAGGCTTCGCCCGTGATGCACGCCTGCGGCGCGTGAATGGAACGCATCGCATCACTTATCACAGCGAAGCTGCATCACTTATCACTTATTTACAAACAATCCAATTATGCGATATAATATTGAAAAGCGAGGTGTATATTATGTCAGAATCAAAACTTAGGGAACTTTCTATGGAATTCTCCGTTGATATTATTGAATTGGTGAAGCATCTAAAATCCATTAAAGAATCCATCATTTCCAATCAAATCGGCAGGAGCGGCACTTCCATCGGTGCCAACATCCACGAAGCGCAGTATGCACAAGGTAAAAAAGATTTTATTTCCAAACTTGAAATTGCTTTAAAGGAAGCAAGCGAAACAGGTTATTGGCTTGAACTCTTGTATAGAACAAAATATATTGATGAGCAAACCTTCAAAAACCTTTCGTCCAAATGCACTTCTTTGAGAGCAATGTTGATTGCATCCTGCAAAACTGCAAAGGAGAACGCGAAATGATTATACGCAAACATAGTTATGTTCTGGATGTGGATGTAGAAGGCACTTCAAAATATTCTCAAGAACATAAGATATGTGATTGTAATGAGGACCGCAATCTTCACGCTCAAATCGCAGATAAATTTCCTAAACTCAAGGAATTCCTTGCCGAATTAGGTTTGTTGATTGAAAGACCCGACGAAACCGGTTCTTGCGCTGTCGAGGATTATATTGACTATCACTTTGTTTCTTACACTGTAATCGGCAAGATATTAGAATCTGATAAGTACGAAATTGATATGTTTGATGGAGGTCTGTTTCTCAATATAGTTATTGACAATTGGTATGTTCCCAATGAACAAAAAACAGACGAATATTTTACTGTAACCATTTACGGCATTAAATTACCGTGGATGTTGGATGCGCCTTTTACTAAATGTAGTGCATTCGGAAAGAGACGCTCTTTTCTTGAAAGGATTAAGAAACTATTTCATCGGAATTAGCACACTTTCACTTCCTCTTATGCAACAGAAAAACCGCCCAAAAGGGCGGTTTTTTGTTTATAGTGTTAATTCAAAGGGACTCGAACCGTACAGCGATCGACGCCCTTTTTTAATCTTAAAATTTCATAAAGATATACTCGCCGGCCTGCAGGGTGACGGTGTAGGCGCCATCCTTTTGCTCCGTTTTGCCCTCCCCCTCCAACTGTTGCAGGGTACGATCGGCAAAATCGGGTGCCAACGTGATGCGCAGGGTGGTGGCTGCCTCCGGCAAACCGTACTCCCCATCCGCCACGGTGCGCACGATGCCGTTGTGATTAAAAATGGTGAGATAGAACTCACCGTCGGGCAACCGATTGACCATATAGTGACATTCGCCCTCCACCTTGACCGGTAACAGCTTGCCAAGCTTTTCGGCCACCTTGTCGGCGGGGATGATATTATCGTGTCGGGCGGCAAAATCGGGATTGCCGGTCAGGTCCACGATATAGGCATATTTTTCCAGCGCCGATTCTTCCTTTTCGGTAAGCACATCCACAGCGTCGGGCAGACGGGAATTGCACAGACCCCTGCACTCGTTACCGATCATGGGATAGGTGTTGCGGAAAATGCTGTCCATCGTATCACGTATGTGATCCCAACGCTTGCCCTTTTCATCCCCCAACGGGCACTGATACATATGTCCCAGAGGATCTCCCGTGTGGGATTCCCCCTCTCTCTGTACCACGTAGGTGGGCAGATCGGCGGGCAACACCACGGCGATGGGCGCCATTTTTTCTCCGATATCAGGGTATTTTCTTGTAAAATCGATAAAGCTCTTTTTGACCAGACCATACTCGGAAAGCTTGGTACATTCCTTATCACAGAAGGTGTTGTAGGCGCCCCATTCCTCAGACATATATTCCGCGCCCGAAAGATAGGCGTACAGATAGATCCGTTTTTGATTGGAACGGGAGGAGCCGCCGTTTTCCCCGCCGGTCTTATAGGGAAAGGCGCCCTCCGTACTCAAAAACCACTCGTTATTGTTTTCGGGATTATAGACACAGCAAGAGAAGGGATCACCGCCCCACGGCTCGTAATACGCGCCGAATTTAACTCCGTTTGCCCCGGTGACGGCACGGGAAAAACTCATCAATAAAATAATATCCCGATAGCCCTGCGCGCCGATCTCAGGCATAATGAGATTGACACCCAGCTCAATTTCAAAGGGATACATAATATAGCCGGAATCCACCGCCACAAAATCCTTGTATTTTTCCAACTGCATTTTATAGTGAGCGGTCATATTGTTATAAAATTGCTCCGCCGTTTCCACCTTGCCGCCGGCGATGAATTCATCCAGCCCCATAGATTCCAAAAACAGAGGCGGCGGACTGAACTTATAAATTGCCTCGCAGATATGCTCCTCATCCCAGTTTTCCGCCGAAACCTCGGCGCATTTGTTGAGATCGGAGCGATAATTGCTCATCCATTCGTGCATCTGAAATCCCAAAAACTTGTCTCCCAGCAGCCTGCGATACTCCTCCAACAACTGCTGATCAAAAGGATACTCGTAATAGTGGCAACCGCCCTGCAGACGGTCGATATACAACGGACGATTTTCCTCGGTGACCAATTTCCAAAGCTCGCCGCCCTTGGCCGCGACGGTATTAAAGGTGTACTCGTCCGGAGTGAAGATATTTTGTACAAAACGAATGCCGTCACCGGGACTGATCAATCCGTTTTTTACATATCCCGCCCACAGTTTCGGGCTGTATCCATGCAAAAAATGAAACATAAAAAAGGCCCTCTTTTCTCTCAAAAAAGTCGTATTGCCTTCATCATATCACCTTTTTTTAAAAAAACAACCATTTTTTATAAAAATAACGATTTTTTTCAGTGTCGCCAATCGATGCTTTCGATACTTTTTGACAAAATGTAAATAAATTTTTAACTATATACTTGCTTATATAATAATACTATGATAAAATTATATCTAACACATTCTGTTTTTTGATGACTGTGAAATCACCAAAAGGAGTAACCAAAAATGAAGAAAACGTGCACACGAATCCTTACTTTATTTTTGCTGATCGCCGTGATCGGATCCTGCATCTGCTTCCCGGCCGGCGCCGCAGAAAAAAGTAAATCAAACCGCTACAACGTCGTCTTTGTAACCGACGCCAGCGGATCGATGCAAAACACCGATCCCGACGGTTACCGATTCGAATCCATCAACCTGTTCGTCAGCCTGTTGGCCAACGGCGCCAACAAAGTGGGCAGCGTCGTCTTTGGTGACGGCATCGCCTCCAAGCACGAAATGGTTGAGGTCAAAGGCAAGACCGAAAAGACCTCCATTTTCAATCAGGTCAGCGGTCAGAAGGCCGACGGATGGACCGACATCGGCAGCGGTCTGATGACCGCCGTTGAAATGCTAAAAAACGACGGTGATGAGTCTCTGCCCTCCATCATCATTCTGTTGACCGACGGCAACACCGAAATGGCGACCCCCGAAGAAACGCAGATCTCCACCGAGAAGAAGGAGGACGCTTTGGAGGAGGCCCGCGCCAACGGCATTCAGATCTACTCCATTTGTCTGAACAAGGACAACACCGCCAACGGTAACGAGCTCAAGCAGATCGCCACCGCCACCGGCGGTCAGTTCCAGGAGGTCACCAGCGCGGCTGACCTGCAGGCCGTGTTCGATCTGTACTATCAGCTGATCTACTCCACCCAGAGCGTTAAGTTGGTGGATGAGACCGTTCCCGCCTCCGGCACCATTACCAGAGAATTTGACGTTGCTGACCTGGGTGTTGAAGAGGTCAACATCGTTATTTTCGGCGACGTGAAAAACTGCAGCATGAAAAAGCCCGGCGGCGCCGCCGTTTCCGCCGCGCAGTTGGACGAGATGCTGTACCGTTCCAAGACCTTTACGCTGGTCAAGATCGCCGATCCCGAAAAGGGTGTATGGAGCATCAGCGTCAACGCCGAGCCCAACTCCAAGATCAAGATCTTTAAGATTTACAACTCCAACCTGCAGGTCGACGCCTCCATCGTTGCGCCGAAGGATGCCTACGTCGTCAACGAAAAGGTAGACTTCTTGGCCAAGATCAAGGAAAACGATACCGTCGTCACCGACCTAAGCAGATATGCCGGTTACAAGGCCGTACTGCACGTCAAGGATTACGACGGCAAAGACGTACATACCCAGGAGGCTGCCTCTGCCGATGCAGACGGCTTTGCCCTGAGCTTTACGCCCGCAGATTACGGCACCTATTACGCCACCGTCTCCATCGAGACCGACAATCTGTATTCCGAGAGCGAGCCCTTTACCTTAAACGTAGGTAACACGCCGCCGGTGGCCACCGCAGACGTCATCAAAAAACATATCAACCGTTGGCCCTTCCTGATCAAGACCGATTCCACCATCGATCTTTCTCAGACCGCCACCGATGCCGAGGACAAGACGCTGAAATACGCTATCAAATCCTCCACCTGGATGGAAGAGGACTACACCCTGGACAATGACAAGCTGACCATCGATCATTTTTCCGTTTCCAAGGGTTCCTTTACCGTAGAGGCATATGACTCCATGGGCGCCTTCTGTACTTATGAGATCAAGGTAACCTCCACCAACATCGGCCTTTGGGCTGTGATCCTGATCCTGGGCGGCATTCTGCTGTTCCTGCTGATCGCCGGTATCCTCACCTACAAGAGCCTGCTCATCGCCTTTATGGGTGAGCTGAACGTTGAAAACATCGCCACCGGCGAAACCGGTGTGATGGAGCCCGGCCGCGGCAGACTGAAACTGCTTTCCATGCAGGTAGGTCACACCGGCCTGCACAAGGGCTGTTATTTCCAGGCAACGGGCAAGAGCTATATCTACTTCGTCTCGCCCAAGCCCGTCTATGCTGAAAACTCTGCCAAAAAGACCAAGAAGGTCCGTCTGGACAGCAGTATGAACGTCCGCATTTCCACCTCCCCCGACTATGACAGCGGTATCAACGTCCGCTTTGAGAGCATTGTCGCACAAAGTATGTATTAATTTTAATAAAAATAAATTAAGGAGATAACCACTATGTACCAAAAATTATTGATCACCGAAGGCGGCGGTATCGTACCCGTTGGCCAGACCTCCGAACAGTCCACCACCAGTACCAACATTTTCATTGGTTTGGGTGGTACCGGTAAAAGCTGTCTGAAGACCATCAAGAAAGACATCTACACCCGTCTGCAAAGCGATGACCCTCAATCGGCCATCAAGACCTACAAGAACGCATATTTCCTGTGTATCGACAGTGACGTCAGCGGCGTTGACAGCGGCGTTGGCGCTCTGGCTCCTCAGGAATTTTACAATATCGGTTGCAAAAACATCGGCTCCTTCCTGTCCAGCGAGACGCTGCTGACCGATCCGGCCTACACCTGGCTGAAATCCATCGCCACCGAGCCGGAAGGCCAGGCCATCAACGTTGACGACACCAAGTCCGGTGCCTGCGGTGTCCGTCAGGCCGGTCGCGCCCTGCTGTTCCAGCACGCCGCCGTTCTGTTGGAGAAGATCACCACCGTTGTCAAAGAAGCCAGAACCGCCATGCCCGGCGCTACTGTGAAGATCCATCTGTTCACCGGTATCGGCGGTGGTACCGGCGCCGGCACCTTCCTGGACATCTGCTATCTGATCCGCAAGATGATCGCCGATCAGCAGTGGGGCGATGCGCAGGTATTCGGTTACTTCTTCCTGCCCGACGTCAACCTGTCCAATCCCAAACTGGACACTGCCGCCCGCGAGGCCATTATGTGCACCGGCTACGCTTCTATGAAAGAGCTGGACTATTGCATGAACTTTGCCAACAACGGCGATCAGTGGGAGCAGTTCTACGGCGGTTTTGAAATCCGTTCCAAGGAAAAGCCCGTAGATTACGCCGTACTGGTGACCGCCACCGATGCCAACGGCATCACCCAGCCCAATCCCTATCGCTATGCCATGAACGTGGTTTCCACCTTCGTAATGGACTTTTTGGTAAAGCAAGAGGGCGAATCCACCATCGATTCGGTTATCTCCAACTTCCCCACGCTGATCTCTCACTCCAAAAAGACCCACGGTGCCAACCACGCTTATCTGGTACTGGGCGCTTCCTGCACCTATATGCCCTTTGCCGATATCACCACCTATCTCACCTCCAAGATCTTTGCCAAGTTTGCCAAGATCAACGAGACCTATCCCACTGACAACGACGTCAACGTATTTATCAAAGAAAACAAACTGGACTATGAAGCGATCCTGCGCGATCTGAGAAGCGGCGTGGGCGCCGTTCGTCCTTATGCCGTTGAGATCCCGTTGCTGTACGATCAGGCTCTGGCCTGCTCCACCAGCGCCCAATATCCCTCCGTACTGGATAAGATGTACAAGGACGACCTGTCCAGAATTGCCGGCGGTCTGGAAGCCAACAAGCGCGCCTTGCTGGAAAAACTGGACAGAAAGGCTGTGCTGGCCACCGGTACCGCTCACTCTCTGATCAACCGCATTTTCGCCAAATTGATCGGCTTTGCCACCGATTATGAAAAGGGTCCCTTCTACGCCGCTGCCTTCCTGCACACCGTAAAGGCCAAGGATATCAAAAACGCCATTGACGGTATGATCGCCGAGAACAGCAGAAGACTGAGCCTGGCAATGACCAATATGAATCAAAAGGATGACGACTACGGCGTTGCGCTCAACAACTTTAAGAACTCCAACGTTCTCAACCGCAAGAAGAAGGGCAATCAGCTGATCGACGCCTTCCGTAACTACTGCGTAATGGATGCCGAGGTCAAGACCCTGCAGACCATGAACGAGATTCTGACCACCCTGAAGAAGCAGGTAGAGGAGCTGTACAGCGAGTACTTCTCCAAGATGGAGACCGTCCTGCGCGAGCTGCAGAACACCTTTACCGCCAATGCCAACGCCTTTGACAGCAACGAATTCACCACCGATGAATTCGCCGTCAAGATCCTTTCCATCAACGACGTTGAACTGAAGAAGAGCCTGGATGCCGAGCTGGAAGCCATGAAGATCGGCGACATCTTCTCCAACTTCATGACCTGTCTTGCCAACGACGACGAGTGGATCTCCCAGAACGAGGATAAGATCGTCAGCATCATCAACGCTCACTTTGTCAGCGAATTGGAAGAGCATTGCCAGAAGAGCACCGAGACCTATCTGGGTGTTAAATTCGGCACCACCAACCCCGACGAGCTGCAGACCAACATCTACAAGAACATCGTTCTGCCCGTTTCCTCCAGCGCCGCCCCCCTGTTCTGGCAGAGCCCCAACTATCAGCTGGCCAACGCCTCCAGCATTGCTTACTGCTACGTTCCCCAGGGCGCTCCCCTGATCGTCAGCGCTGTCAAGCAGTATCAGGCCGGCCTGCCCATCGGTTCCAAGTTTGAGATCATCGCCGGTAACGATCCCGGTAGAATCAGCTTTTTGGAGCTGCGCTGCGGTATTCCCTTCTTCGGCTATCAGGGTCTGAACAACTATAAGTCTGCTCCCTCCCACACCGGCCGTTACATCTATGAGATCTCCAGCCGCGACGCCCGTACCAAGGGTATGGAATACGATATCATCCCGCTGAGCTGTATCCCCGAAAGCGACAAGAACGACAGCACCAAGACCAAGATCTCTATGCTCGAAAAGGCCAAGGCCTACGGCATCTTCGCCAGCAGAGACCGCGGCACGGAAACCGGTAAAGACTTCTTTATCAACACGCTGGATGCCGCCGCCATTGACGAAATGGTTGCCGCCATCGGCCAACTGGTAGAAGGCAAGAACATGGACAAACTGAAGGTCATGCTTTCCAGCATTCTGCCCGAAGACGCCATGAAGACCGCGCTGGCCAAGCTGGACAGCAAGGAAGCCGCCGACGTATTCTTCTCCGGTGATTTCGACACCACGCTGAAGACCTCTTATGCCATCGCCGCAGAGAGATTCGTTCCCTCCATCGGCACCGCCGGTTACGAGGACCGTTGCGCTGACGACGTCGTATTCTCCTACAAGAGCCTGTACGAGACCTTGGTTGCCAACACCGAGCTGGCCGAGAAGCGCTACAACGCCATCCGCGGCGCACTGACCGCCATGGCCAACCTGCTGACCCAGTCCGGTATGGTACAGAGCTTTGTTACCGCACTGTGCTGTAACGTCATTGAGGTGCCCGATAACTACACCTTCAAATGCAACATCCAAAACAAATTCGGTCTGACCGATACCGTGGAACTGACCACCATCGATTCCACCCCCTACGGCGAGCACCTGCCGCTGTACAGCGCATTCCTGGCCTACTCCGCCTTTGAGGCAGACGTACTGGATGCCATCAAGGCTTCTGCCCGCGCCAAGAAGGTCAGCGCCCCCGACGAAGTAGAGGCCGCTACCGAAAAGACCAAGCTGATGTTCAGCGATGAAAAGAACATCAACTCTTCCGCAAAGATCCTGGCCAGAGCCAGAACCTCTTTCGCGCTGAAGTTTGACGAGATCCATCAGTTTGCAAACGAATTCGCCGCCGAGCTGGCAAATATCTAACTACATCACACTTAGCCGCACGTCAATTTCGGCGTGCGGCTAAGTCCTATTGGAGGGAAAACGGTGAACAGCATATCTGAAATGCTTCAAAAAACCATCAAAAGTATGGAAGGAATTTACAATGCTACGGAAATCGTGGGTAATATGCCCCATTTTCCTGCATTGATCTTTTCTAATATAAATAAGGAAGATTATTTTGCGCCCATTTACGAAAAGACAGAAAGTATTTGGATGCAAGCTTACAATACAATTGCCTACACCGCCTATCAGGTAACGGAAACCGGCTGTCAATGGACGGACATCCGCACCGGTCAGGCCTGCAGTGAGGACGAATTCCGCAACCGTCTGGACCAGATCAAGCGGAATGATCGGGCTTTTACGGAAATGAGTCAGTGGTGTTGCTATAACCTGATCGACACCTGTCAGATGAAAACGCTGGAGGATTTCAAGCAGTGTTATATGGCCATCGACCAAATCAAAACGACCGTTGTTGACGAGGTACGCTCGCTGGCCATCGTACTGCTGGATGATTCCATTTCTTCCCGTACCCTGGCCAAGGAGATCCGTGATTATATCTGCGATCTGCGGATGGAAAACCAGATGCCGTACCACGGTACCGTTGTCATGGCCACCCGTGGCATCCGTGACAATACTGTAGATATCAGCGAACTGATGACGCTGGCCGCCGGTCTGATCATTATTTCCAACAATGATGCCATCGGCAGTCACGATGACGAGGGTTATCGCAATATCGTGACCGCCCTGTACAGCAACAAGATCAATACCATTGCCTATGCCTTTAAGGACCGTCCTAACAGAGATATCGCCCTGCAGATCTACGACGTGCTGTTGCAGGCCATTGACCGCCTGTTGAAAAACGTCGGTATGCAGGAGGAACGGATCGACTGGCAGAAAAAGCTGGGTATTTACGGCGGCAAGATCAGCTGTATCCACGAATACCTTTCCAAGCAGAACGTCACCTTCGACCTTTCTCCCATCAAGCACTTGCCGCTGAAAAGCATTCAGAATTTCGACCCCAACACCATCACCTCCATGCCCTATGCCCAGTGCGCCTCTATGATGTGGGAGGACTCGCTGGAATCCTTTATCAAGGACAACGTTTATAACGATGCCAACGTTTCCGGATTGATCAATACCTGTATCGATCTGTACGAGGAATACCTCATCGAAAACGTTTCGGCCCACGAAATGGCCCAACTGCGGGAGCACGAACTGGACGAGCTGTTTTCGCAGGCAGGCGTCACCACCATCAATCGCAACAAACCGGTTGCCGCCTACGTCAAGGATATGCTGATGCACAGCCTGCAGACGGACACCATTGCCAAGCTGGCCAAGAGCAAGATCAACGAGATGATCGCCTCGTCCAAGCAGCTGCGTCTCGTCATCGCCGATCTCATCAACGAATTTAACCGTCTGTTGCCCGCCGACCGTTTTGCCACCCTGGGCGATCTGTACAAGATCATGGCCGAAAACTATCTGAACACAGACAACGGAAAGAAGCATCTTAAAAAGATCGTTTCTCCCAACTCCACCTATCAGAACTGTCTCAATGAGTTATATCTCATGTGTCAGGAGATTATTGACAACAACAAAGACATCTTCGAGCTCCCCTTCATCAAAGAGTGGGAAGCCCGTATCAACAACGCCGCCGCCAACGTGTATACCATTCTCAGCCAGATCATCAACCAACAGCTGGAAAGCCGGGTATACCTGCACGGCAACTTCCCTTCCACCGTGGGTCTGTCCACCTATATGTTCCGCACCCACACCGTCAGCGGCGGTTCCATGTACCCTTCCGATTTGTTACGGCATTTTGAAAGCACGCTGACCCGGGACAACAAGGTGCACTTTTTCAATACCGGTTCGGACAGCAATCTGGAGGTCATCCGTCTGATCGACCTGCAGGGCTCCAACCTGAAATTTTAACCGCTGACCCCTAAAATTACTTCGCAGAAAAGAGATGTAAAATGAAACTGAGTTTTATTGCAGATGATGAAAAATATATCTACGACCTGCGGAAGGTCGTATTGGCCGGAAACAAGCTGTGTCTGGACTGGAAAACCTTCAATCTGTATCATTTTCTGGTGATTTTTGCCGAAAAGAAAGAACAGGTACAGCTCACTCCCGCCGAAAACCAGGACAAGCTGCGCAACATCCTGTCCACCGCCATGCCCCGCCTGCTGGAGGACAAAATGATCTACGACCGTAAAACCGGCTGGCAGATCTATTACGTCACCCACGAGGCCCTGCGCCGCGAAAACGGCATGGCCATCAATGAAAAACCGGGTGTTTACGGCGTATACGGCGTGCAGATCGAGGGCGAGGATATGCAGATCTATCTCAACGACGTCGCCAACCCGACCCAGCACACCTTTACCATGACGCTGGACGTGACCATCGAAAGCTTCCCGTACTATGTGGAAAAAGGCTTCTTATTTAAAAAGACCCGTGTTTACAGCGGATTTCATCAGGTCCGCCTGCCCCGCGCCCATCCCGAAATGGTGGGCGGTACGCTGAAATACAGCATCCGCCAGCACACCTATACCTTCCCGGACGACGTGGTCAAGCACGGCGGCAGTTTTTACGTTCACGTACCCGAGCACGAGCACCTTTCCTTCTTAACCAATAACCCCGGCATAAAAATCAAGTAAACAGGAGACGTACCATGCAAAATCAGAATCAAAATCAAAATCCCATTGCGCCCGATGCGGCCTTTGGCATTGTTTGCCCCTATTGCTTCAATCTGGCCTCCGGCGGCAACGGCGCGCCCTTCCCCCATACCGCTGTTCATTTCCGTGCCGAGACCTCCTTTACCAACGTACGTGAGATCGAGGCAAAGCTGGGCTTCACCGAGATCGACATTGATCTGGCCGATACCGACACCGAGCGGAAAAGAAAACGGATGGCATACAACCTGCACAAGCAGTTTTTGTCCCGTGACGATGAAAAATACCAGGAATTCTGGAACAAATTTGAGGGCAGAACCACCGAGCAGAGCGAGCGTAACGGCACGCTGTCCCCCTGGAAGCTCCCCATCATCAGCAAGGGCAACGGCATCCAGACGCTGGTTGCCGACGCTGACGGCTTTGTCACCCATGCGGTAGACGCCTTCAATCAGGAGACCTATCGCCGTGTTTGCCCCCATTGTCACAACCCGCTACCTATGAAATACGGCAAGACCCCGGTAAAATTCATCTCCATCATCGGCATTACCGGTTCCGGTAAGACGGTATATATCAGCCAGCTGCTGAAGAATATGACCAACTGTGTTTCCAAATCCGGTCTGTCCGCCTATTTCACCACCGACCACGAAACCAACTTTATCACCAACAACAAGGTTGCCAAGGGTGTGCCGCTGCCCTTCAGTACGGCGCCCGGCTCCCTGTCCCAGCCTATGTTTTATGATATCGTTCGCCTTGTCAACGGCAAACAGCGCACCGACACCATCGTATTGTACGATATCGCCGGTGAAAACTGCCGTAACGCCAACGATATGGTACGTTTTTCCAGCTTTGTCAAGCATTCTGACGGTCTGATCCTGCTGATCGACCCCAAACAGCTGGGCTTTCTGCCCGGTGCCAACGCAGGAGCAATTGATCCCCCCGGGTTGGTACTAAACACCCTGCACACGGTGCTCGAGTCACAGCAGGGCAAAAAGACTTCGGTTCCCATCGCCATCTGTGTTTCCAAGAGCGACCAATGCGCAGGCATCCTGCCCCAGCTGGCGCAGGAGCAGGTACAGGTCGCCGAGCGTGATCCCCACACCGGCCTGGCCACTTTAAAGTTTGACGCCAAGGTATTTAACAAGCTGGCCGGCGAGCTCAAAGAGCTGATGCTCAACAACCCCGACGCCAACACCGTTTGCCAAAACCTGATGAACGAATACTGGAACTATAACTTCTTTGCCGTCAGCGCCATCGGCTGCGCCTGTGAAAAGACGGATCAGGGTTTTGCTCCCATCAGCCGTCCCAATCCCATGCGTATTGAGGAGCCTATTTTGTGGCTGTTCAAGCAATTTGGCATCATCGGCTATAACGAACACGTCAAACGCCCCTTCCCCATCCGTCAGGCCACCCGCTATCACTACATCAAAAAGCTGTTTAAAAAGCCCTATCTGCAGGCAACTCCCGAGGCATTTTCCGAGTACGAGGAGGATCCGGTCAGAGAGTATCCCGAGGTCCTGCAGGACGGCGTATGGAGACGTATGACAGACGCTGACAGAACTTTGATCAAATAGAAAGGAGCCCACCATGACTTTTTATCAAGCTTGTTACGGTAAGCCCGGTAACAACTGGCAACTTTTAAACGTATCGCCCGAAACACCGCCGGCGATGATCTCCTTTTTTGAAAAATTGGGCAACGGTTGCACTCCCACTGCCGCTTTTCCCCCAAAAGATGCCACCGATCTGTGCCTTTATCAGATGATTTCGGATGAAAACGTGGTTTGTGCATTACGCGCCATTTACAGTGGCCTGGACAACTACGGTCGTCCTAAGATGTTTGCCCATGGCTTTATGTATTCTGCCGAGGGTGCGTTGACAGATCCCAACACCGTTTTGTCCATTGCAGACAGCAACTTCCGCTTTACCGCCGAGGAGACCGCAAACATCCCCGAAACACTGGCGCAAGATGCGGCTCTTACGATGGACGGCGCCCTTGCAACACTGCAGCTGGACCGTGCAAAACTGAACCGCCTGATGGCCTGCGTGCACGCTCTGCTGGCCGGTATCAACGATGCCCCCCTGTATATCGTCGGTAATACGGATATGGCCACCGTTAAGGCCGCCATTTACTGTATTCTGACCGCCTTGCCCACCCCACTGCGGTATCAGTTGTCCTTTTCCAATGCCAACAGCCTGCAAAATGCCACCTTCAAGCGCATTATGTTTGTCGAGCAGGCCCCCAATTATGAAAACTTTTTCGAGCTGGCCACCGGAGAGACCAACGTAGACTTCTCCGCCCTGGAGCAGGAGCCTGAAAAATATCCCGCCTATCATTTGTTTGCCGGCGGCGACGCTACTGCTTTTGAAAGCTACTGCGCTTCGCTGGAAAAGGCGATCCGGGAACTGAATCTGGGCTATAATGCCGATTATCGCGGCATTACCACCGCCCAGTTGTTTTTGCAAGATCTTTCTGCGCTGGACGGTAAGGATGATACTGAACTGACCAAGCAGCTGGTGGCGCTGTTGACCGGCGCCCCCCTGCAAAACGCCTTTGCCGACCAATATATCGCCGGCATTCTGCAGCACTTCGTTCGTCGCGGCATCATCCCCAACGAAACCATTATGCAGCGAATCGAAATGCGCAGCGACGTCTCCCCCTGCCCCGAATACGTGGAAGTCTATAAATCCATCAAAACCAAATTCCTGCTCAGCAAGGGCGCAGAAGAGATCGTCGGATTTTTGACACAACTGCACGCCAAAAGCAAGGAGATCTATGAGGAATGGTATCGGCTCATCTCCGAAATGGAGGGCGGCGTCGACGCCATTGCGCTGTATCATCAAAAACGCATCAAGGCTTGCAACAATTATCAAGAGATCCACGCCATCTGCGTTGAACTGGGACAACTGTATCAACGGCAAGATATCCGCGCCTGCGTACAGGAACGCTGTGTCTATTTCCTGAAGACCCGCTTTTCTGCCGCCAACGTTCAAAAATGTAATTTTGAAGAAGATTTGGGCAGACATAACAATTTCTGTGAACGAATGGGTCTTGCCCCCATCTCCGATGAAGAGCTTAAAAATATCAAAGAGAATTTCTGGTCATATTTCAAATTTACCTACTTTGTCATTGACGAAAAAGCCCTCGGAAACTGTGGTTTTATGTTCTTTGAAAATGCCCCGAAGATCTGCAATCAAACCATCCGTCTGTTGCATCTTCAAAACGCCATTTCCAAACTTTCCGGCGGTACCGGAACGGTGGAGGACGTTATCAACCGCGCCGTTTCCATCGCCAACAGCCGTTATCCCATCACCCCCGACTACGAGCAGGCGCTTGAAAAATTGCAAAACTACGCCTTAAGTCAGCTGCCCAACGAAAAGACCAAGAGCTTCCGGATGTGGCTGGAACTGGCCGACCTGAAAAACCAGGGCGAAAATCCCCTGGAGCAGATGATCCTTTGGAATTTGCCCATCATTTGCGACGAGGATACGTTTTTGGATTGCTTTGATATGTCGCCCGAGCTGCAGGAGATGTCCGATCAGCTGAGTGAGTGGATGGTAGGCCCCGATCAGAAGAGCGGTCTGCTGCCCAAGCTGGAGATCCGGCCCGAGCTGTACAAATCCATGAAGAAAATGGCCAAATATATGGCCGATTTCAAGAAAAAGAAGGCCGCAGAAGAAAAGAAGGCTGAAAAAGAACAACGTAAGGCTGCCAAAAAAGGCGGCGCCCCTGCCCCCGAATTTGTGGACAGCAGCGAGCCTTCCCCGTATTATGAGGATCCCTTCCAAGACGAAGCGAAAGAGGAACCCGCCTCATCAAAAGGCGGCATCTTCGGAATGTTTAAAAAGAAAAAATAGGAGTAATTTTCAATGACTGATACGATCATTAATGATACGGTCTTCAGTTGTTTGAGCGGACATAATCTGTATCAACCCACCGGCATCAAAAACACCCTGACCCACGTGTTGAGCGGCACCAACGTTTCCATTCGTTTTATCGATGCCATCAACTCGGTCATCGTGGAGCGCCAGTGGAGAAGATTTATCGAACGGCCGGTCAATATTCAGAATATCACCTGGCCGGTCGATATCGTCAGCATCAACAAGGACCGTATGGGCTTGATTTTCAGACAGCGCGCCTTCCCTAATATGCAGCCAATGAAGACCCTTTTATATAGTGCGCAAGCACTGGACTGGCGTACCGACCTGATCAAGGCCATCTGCCGCAACCTGCTGAAGACGCTGCAGGATCTGCACGACGGCGGTTACGCCTATCACGCCTTCGATATGAACCAAATGTTTTACAGCGTCAAGGACAACAGCGTAATGATCCACTTTTCGCTGACTATGGCGCATCACGGTGATAACCTCACCAGTCTTGAGGTGGTCGATCCCGATCTGGTAGGTGTTGAATTTTTGCCCCCCTGGATCCCCTTTGACCGCCGCAACCGTATGGCAATGATCGATGATTATTACGCGACGGCTGCCATGCTGTTCCGCCTGCTGGTAGGCAGAATGCCCTATCAGGGCCGTACGATGGACGGTCAGGGTGATATGATGGATCCCCTGCGTGATACCGATCCGCAAGAGCACGAACATATGTTCCGCCATTATCACGATCACCCCATCTTCATCTTTGATCCCAAGGATACATCCAATGCCATTGGTGAACACAGCAACGAATACGACTACATCGAGCGGTGGGAGACTCTGCCGGAGCGCATCAGAAATATGTTTATCGACACCTTCTCTCAGGAAAACCTCGAGCTGACGTATTTGAAGAAAAAGGTCTATTCCATCAAAGAATGGGCAGAGGCCCTCACCGCCGAAGGCGTTATATAGAAAGGATGTGTATTTTACCGTGTCAACCGAACAAAATTCCATGTATACCGCGGCCGGTGTGATTTTGCGAAACATCATCAAAGAAGCCGGCGCCGATATTTTAAACGACATTCCCGCCCTGCAGCAGGCGCTGATCGCCAAAAAATGTAACGAAACTGCCATGTATCAGCTGTTGCTGCTGTTACAATCCAGCAGTATGAACCGTTATATTCCGCAGGTAACCACCGGCATCAGTATGATCGATATCAACAATATCGTCACCAATGCCCAGCGGAACACCGGTCTGTCCAAGAAAACGATCCAGTCTGTACTGAGCGCCGTATTTTACGGTCTTTCTCTTCCCACAGCGCTGGAAAGCGTTGTCATTCCGGAGGAAAACAACGGGCAAACGATGGCAGACAAGGCCATTGTCGAATGGGAAGAGTATGAAAAACCGTTGGCTGAGATTGAAAAAGCCATCGGCAGTAATGATGAAAAAACGTTGGTCGAAATGGCTCCCACTCTGGAAAAGGCCATGCGCGCCGGTATCGCCGACGCCCAATATCTGAAGGGCATCTGCCATTATAACGGCATCGGCGCCCCCAAGGATCTGGCCTTGGCCAAACGCTATCTGGCGCTGGCCGCCGCCAACGGCTGTGTTCGTGCCAGTGCCGTGCTGGGCGATATTCATTTTGCCTCCCGCCACTACACCAAGGCCTTTGAGTATTACACCGTCATCGGCGCTATCGCCATTTCCAAGCCGCGGCAAAACAACGTCCGCGTCATTCTCGAACAGCAGACCGTCAACCGCAAAAGTTTGTTGATGAGCGGCATCACATGGGCACTGTTGCTGGTCTTTAATATTCTGCTTGGCAGCGGTACGTTTTCTGCCGGCGGTGATATGCATTGGGTCTGCGCCAGTTTTTCCATTCTGCTGACCACCCTGGGGCTGGCCGCAGGCGTTTACTCCCTGACCATCAGAAAATATGACAGCATCAAATGGGTTATCCCCGTGATGGTTGCCGTCACGCTGCTCTTCACGCTGATCGCATTATAAGGGAGGAAAAAATAGATGTCTGCAAAACTCGAGTCATTGATCACCACCATTTGTTTTTCTCTCTTAAACGCGCTGTTTTTGATGCAGCATTTCACCGTATTGGGCGCTGTCAGCCTGGCGTTGGTCGTTTTGTACTACTTTTTCCGCATCGATTTTGCGGCGACCAAGCGGGCCATTACCGCCGGCACACGCATCGGCGCCTACGTCGGCGCTTTTGCCGCCAACTGCTTTCTTACGCTGGCCTTTGAGGACAAGGTCTTTGAAACGCCGCCGCAGGTCAATACCTTTTGGTTCTGGCCGACCTGTCTGTTGGTGGTAGCCATTTTGTTTTTTTACAACTTTGATAAAAATCCCAAGGCTTTTGGCTCCTTTGGTTTTTACCTGAAGTATGGCGTACTGTTTCTGTCCACGACACTGCTGGGCCACATCTTTATCAAATGGAACCAGGGCTCGGTCTATTTCCTCACCCTGCTGGTCACCGTCGTTGCTATGATCATCGACTGTCTGGACAAAAGCGAGTCTATTTACGCCGGTAAGGTCGGTTTCCGTTGGGCCTGCGCCATTTTGGCCGCCTTTAACATCATGACCTGCCTGTACAATTCCTTTGCCATCAAGATGGTGGATCTTATTTTCAACTTCCGCAGCTCGGTTCATACCGAATGGTATATCTACCTGTTGGCCTGCGCCCTGTTTGCCGTCTGTATCATCGTTTCCCATTGGACCTTCGAGGAATACAGCCAAAGCCCCTTTGTGGCGCTGTCCTACATCGTCATGTTGGGCTGGACGGCCATGCTGTGGATATTGACCACCTGCAGCACCCCCTATGATGTGATCTTCGTCATTTTGATGCTGTTGGTCACCCTGCTGTTCCTGCTGATCGATCACAAAAATAAGACTCTCAACATCTTTGGCATTGAAATGCACGTTCAGTCGCTGTCCCTTCCGGTGGCCATGCTGTTGATCATTTTGCTGCAGGTCAGCTTGTTTTACGGATGGTTTTATCAGTGCATCTGCCTGAGTGTCACGGTCATCGGCAGTTATCTGTTCTACATCATCGCCGATAAGAAAAAGAAATCGGCCGCTCCCCACAACACCTTCCTATTTTGGGAGTTTATTCTGATTATGGCCACCGCCTTTGCGGTGATCGTTGCGGCCACCAGAAACAATTACGTCGGTAATTTCGTCGTCATTGCCGTGGTCTTTGCCATCGTGACCGCCGCCAATGCCTTTATCAATCACGACAACAAACGGTTGCCCCAAAACAGCACCGTTTTGCGCGCCGTGATGGTAGGATGCGCCGTTCTGATGCTGGTACTGGGCAATCAGCCCGCGATACGCGCCAACATTTCCGTGGACAACAAGATCTCCGACAGCCAGAACGTTTCTGCCAAGGCGGTCGGTGAAACGGGCAAGATCCGCATTGAAATCAAAGCAAAGGATTTTGAAAACAGCGAATTTTTCTACTATTGGTCGGACAAAAAAGAAAAGATTGCCAAGCTGAAGGTCAAAAAGGGCGTTCCCACCGAGATCAAATTCCGCAATGCTTGTCTGAATATCGTATGTCGGGACGAAAACGGCACCGTAACCACCTACAACAGATGGTTTTACAATCCCGCCGCTGTTAAGAAAACGGCGGTCGGCGCTCCCGGCGTGATCTTTTTGGATATGGAGACGGACATTTCCTCCTCCATTGCCGAAGAAGAATAAAACAACTTTTTTGACGGAGAAATTCCATTATGTATATTTTAGATTTTTTAAAGAACTTATTTAAGAAGAAGAATATCGGCATCATTATTTGGCTGATCTTGAATATCGCGCTGATCCTGTTCCTCTCCTACATCTTTGCCGCCTCTTATGTCGGCGAATCTTCTGTGCTCGGTGGCGTCCTGATCGGTCTGGGACTGTACTTTTTGTCCCTTTGTATCGCCCTGTCCCCCTTTGGAGAATGGATCCTGCGGCTGCAAAACGGTTGCAGAAAGATCAAGGACCCCAACATCCTCGTTCGTATCCAGCCCCTTTTTCTGGAGGTGTACAATCAGGCCAAGCTGCACAACCCCGAACTGCCGAACGATATCAAGCTGTTCCTTTCAGACAGTGACGAGCCCAACGCCTTTGCCACCGGCCGAAAGACCGTTTGTGTTACCAGAGGTCTGTTGCGGTACTCCGATGCAGAGATCAAGGGTGTTCTGGCGCACGAGTTCGGCCATCTGGCCGGTAAGGATACCGACACCATTCTGGTCGTTGCCGTCGGCAATATGATCATCAGCGCCATTTTCGTCGTCATCCGCGTGATCGCCAATATCTTTATGTGGAGTGGCCAATTCTTTACCGCCATCACCAGCAGAGGTGTCAGCGGCGTGATCGCCACACTGTTGGTAGCATTGGGCAGAGTGGTTGCCGACTTCATTCTGGTGGCTATGATGCGTATCTGGAACCAGATCGGTGTGTGGCTGTGTATGCATTCCAGTCGCCAAAACGAGTTTGCGGCCGACGCCTATGCCCAGAAATGCGGTTACGGTGAAGAGCTGTGCGCCGTATTGGAAAGCTTTGGCAACGGTGGCGGCGGTAACGGTCTGTTTGCCGCGCTGGCCTCCAGCCACCCCAAGACCTACGATCGCATCAGCAGACTGAGATCTGTAAATTCCTACAACCAGCTGTACTAAACCCATAAAAACTCAGGGCAAAATGAGCAGAGTTGCTAAGGACAGTTATCTTTAATAAAAACGGAATTTGGCACACAAATTCCCTGCTTGTGACAATATAAGACAAAACTACCCGAAGAAGAGAAAACAAGCCTCTTTTTCGGGTAGTAATATTTATATAGTGATATTCTTTGCTGCGCAAAGAGTGATATGATTGCCTCACGGCAATCGTGATATTAAAACCTACGGTTTTAGTGATATTTTATTCGCCTTTTAAAACTCGCAAAGCGAATAACACTCGGCGTTAGCCGAATATCACTGCGTAGCAATATCACTCGCCGCAAGGCGAATAAAACTGCCCAAGTGTCCTCAGGAACACTTGGGCAATGCCCTGAGTTTTTTGCGTTTTATTTGCTTTTTTTATAACAATCTGCTACAATAAGTCTGTCATAAGGGGAAACAGGTGAAATTCCTGTACGGGCCCGCCGCCGTGAGGTGCATAGATCGTTTTGCCTACCCAAGGCCGCAACTTGGGGACACGCCATTGGAGCATTCCGAGAAGGCGGCAATGCGCGCACCGAGTCGAAATACCCGCATGACACGCTCTTCCCTTCGTTGCGAGCGCCGACACATAAGGGGAAAACAAATACTAATAATACAAAGGAGAAGCATTATGAAAACAACACGTTTTACAAGATGGTTGTTGCTGGTTCTTTGCGTGGTGCTGATTGCGGCTGAAGCACTGTGTTTTACAGGATGTAGCGACAAGACCCCCACCGTGGCACCCACCGAGGGCGCCTCACAGACCGCCCCCACCGTACTGGGCAAGGGAAAGACCGTATTTTCCTTCACCGTCACCGACGTGGAGGGCAAGAAAACCGCCTTTGAGATCCACACCGACAAGACCACCGTCGGTGAAGCGCTGCAGGAACTGAAGCTGATCGAAGGGGAGGAGTCCGAATACGGTCTTTACGTCAAAACCGTCAACGGCATTACTTTGGATTACGACAAGGACAAAAAATACTGGGCATTTTACGAAAACGGCAACTATGCGGCCACCGGTGTGGACAAGACCAACATCACCGCCGGTTCTTCCTACGCCTTCAAGGCGGAATAATGAAAAAACTGACCGTACGGGAAATTGCCATTTTCGGTATGCTGGGTGCATTGATGTATGCCTCCAAGCTGTTGATGGAGGGATTGCCCAACATCCATCTGTTGGGTGTTTTCGTCATTGCGCTGACGGTAGTATATCGCAAAAAGGCATTGTTTCCCATCTATCTGTTTGTCCTGCTGTGCGGCCTGTTCGGCGGCTTTTCCGCCTGGTGGGTCCCCCACTTGTATCTTTGGACCGTTTTGTGGGGGGCAACCATGCTGTTGCCGCAGCGTCTTGCTACCAGCCGCATCGGCATACCGGTGTATATGGTGGTATGCGCGCTGCACGGCTTTTTATACGGCGTGCTGTACGCCCCGGCGCAGGCAATTATGTTTGGTCTGGACCTGAAGGGTACCATTGCCTGGATCATTGCGGGATTTCCCTTTGACGTCACCCACGGCATCAGCAATTTTTGCTGTGGCGCGTTGATCGTTCCGCTGATCATGGTATTACGCCGGGCAAACGGGCAAAAGGCAACCACGGGTACTTTTACGACCCAAAAATAAGCATAAACAAAAGCCAAGAGCGATGCTCTTGGCTTTCTGATTTTACTCTTTTTTAAATATCAGGGCAAAGGTCGTTCCCTGTCCCGGCGCAGAATCTACAGTGATCTTTGCGTCCATCAGCTGCGCCAGCTTGGACGCAATGGACAGGCCCAAACCATAGCCCTTTTCCCCGCGGGCGGGATCGGCCTTGTAAAAGCGTTGAAAAATCTGATCCAGCTTTTCCTGCGGGATCCCAATACCGTTATCCTGCACTCCAATGGAAACGTCCTGTTCCGTCTCTCGGGCAAATACGACGATCTGACCCTCTTCTTCGGTAAACTTGACCGCATTATCCAAAAAAATGACCAACGCCTGCCGCAACATATCGGCATCGCAATACAGTCGCAGGATCTTGGGCGCCTCCATCTCCAATCGACGGCCACCGGCCACCAGCTTGAAGTCTCTGGTCAGTTCCTCGATCAGCGGATAGATCTCCTGCTCCTCTGCGTGCAGTTCCGGCAACTCCTGATCCATACGGGACAGGGTGAGCAATCGATCCAGCAAATCGTGCATTTGCTTGCACTGGGCGTTGATGGAGGTGATCGCCTCCTCCAGCACTGCCGGCTCCTCTCTGCCCCAGCGTTGCAGAATATCCCCATAGCCGGAAATGACCGACAGAGGTGTGCGCAGCTCATGGGAGGCATCGCTGACAAACCGTGCCTGCGCCTCATAGCTTGCCTCCAACCGATCCATCATCTGATTATAATGGGTAGCAACATCCCGCAGCTCGGTATGGATCCGCGTGGTATCCAGACGGGCAGATAGGTCGTTTACGTTCATCTGCTTCATCAGGCGGCTCATCGAATGCAATGGCCGCAAACAGCTTTGTGATACGGAAATACCCACCACACCGCTGGCAATGGCCGCAATGACCACCGCCACACTCATAACCACCAACAGCAATGCAAAAATGTCATCCTCCGTCTGCATATTTTTGGCGATGTATAAATAGCCGCTTTCCGTCGGCTGACACAGCAGGCGATATTTGATAACGCCCACCTTGATATCATAAATTCCCTCTGTTTTTTCAAAGGCGGTGGGCGCTATTTTACCTTCTCCCACCTGATAGACCGTCCGTCCGTTTTGCCGCAACGCCACGAAAGAAATATCGTGGATGGCGGCGTGGGCCGCCGCCTCCTCGGAAAAATCGGCGGCCGTCATGGCCGAGTAAACGGTATTCAGCTGACTGTCGCTTTGCTGATCGGTCAAATAATCCACCGTCCACAAAACGAACACACCCTGCAGCACCATCAGCAGTAAAAAGACCAATACGAAGGCCGCCGCCAGCGAAAAGGACAGCGAGGCCGGCGGACGATCGGCCGCCGCCCACTTTTTCTGCTTTTTATATTGTTGCTTCATTTGCGCCCGTTCGGTCAAAAATATGTTTTTCTCCTGCAATACCCGATTTTTGTAGGTCTGTCGGGCCAGACGGATGGCGTTGCGGATCTCCTGCTTCCGTTTGGCGCTGGGCTTGGGATGTTCGGGACTGCGGCTCTGCGCCAGGGCGAGCAATAAACGGCTTTTTTCCAGTTTATAATTGTATTTGGCCGCCGCCTTTTCGCTCTTATAGACGCTTTTGATCCGTTGCAGGCCTACCCGATAGGCAACCTTATCGCTCTTCTGCATCGTCCTGCTCCTCCATCACATAGCCAAATCCGCGCATCGTTTTAAAAAAGCAGGTATCGTACACGTTGTCGATCTTACTGCGCAGATAGCGGATATATACGTCAATGAGATTGGTGTCACCGATATAATCAAAGCCCCATACGTCCTTAATGATCTCCTGCCGGGAGCAAACCTTGCCCAGATGCTCCATAAAATAACATACCAACTCGTACTCTTTTTTGGTCAGTTCCAGGGCATTGCCGTCATAGCTGACGGTATAGGTGGAACGATCCACGCTCAATTTGCCGTTTTGCAATACCGCACGGTCAGCCTTGACGGTACCTGTCCGTCGCAAAGCCGAACGGATGCGCGCCGTCACCTCAGGCATCATAAAGGGTTTAACGATATAATCGTCCGCCCCCAGCCCCAATACGTTGACCTTGTCCTCCAGCGCGCCTTTGGCGGTCAGCATAATAACGGGTACGTCACTGTGCTCCCGCACGGCGCGCAGCACGGCAATACCGTCCATCTTCGGCATCATAATATCCAACAACAGCAGATCGTATCCGCCGCCCAATGCCGCCTGCAGGGCACTTTCCCCATCGTAAAAGATATCCGCCGCAAACCCCTCTCGTTGCAGTTCCAACTCCAACAATCGGGCAATGGAATTTTCATCCTCTGCAATCAATATCCTATACGTCATCGTTTCTCTCCTTCATAAAAAACAGCCACTGTGCCGGCGCCGCATCGCAATCCGATGGCCGGCCCGATATCGCCGATCTCTATTTCCGTCGCTATTTTCCGTTTTTGGAGCATCGCCTTCAGTTTGCCGGCGTCACTCAAAGTATCGGCGTGAGCAATGTAAATTTTGCCGCCCGTCCATTGGCGGGCCACCTGATCGGCCATCTGTAAAAAGGCCTTTTCCTTACCCCGCGGCTTTTTGGCGATGGTCATTTGTCCGTTTTGATTGATCTGATAGATCGGTTTGATGCCAAAAAGCTGTTCCCAGATCCCGGTCAACGGCCCGATCACCTTACTGCGTCGCAAATATTTGGGCCGATCTACCATAAACAGATGATGCACCTGCTTCGCCTTTTCCTCCACAAAGCATCGGGTTTCCTCCAGCGTGTGTCCCGCTTTGAGATATTCGTTACAGTATTGTACCAGCAAACCCTGACCCAACGAAACACAGCCGGTATCCACGATGCCGATCTGTCGGTCAGGATACTGCTGCAGCATCGTTTCCCGCGCCTGCCGCGCCGCCGCCAGATTACCACCCATATGGTCGGCCAGTCCCAGATATAAAATATCCTTGCCCAGCTCCAGAATGGGCTGCATATACGCCTCGATCTGATGGGAGTGCAACGCCGTGATCTCCCCCTTCATTCCTCTGCGCTGTTTGTCGTAAAAGACGGGGGTAAGCATCTGCGGATGCAACGGATCTTGCTTGTATTCCTTGCCGTCAATGATCAAATCCAGCGGCATCACCGCCAGATTTTCCTCTTGCATAATATATTTACGGGACAGATCGGTCCCGGTTTCGATCAATAGTTTAAAATCAGCCAATGCTGTCCCTCCTTTTTCTTGTTGATTCTATTATACTGGTATTTACACAAAAAATCTATTAAAGAATTATTAAATGCGTAAGTTTCCTGTAATTTTTTTCCTTCGTGCAAAGAAAAAGCGTGGCAAGGATGCCCTCATAAGAGGATCAACCACCACGCTTTGTTTATTTTCTTCCGCTGGAGCCAAAACCCTTTTCGCCGCGTTCGGTATCGCTGAGCGCTTCCGTTTCGAAATATTCTGCCGCCAGGAAGGGCAAAATGACCATCTGCGCCACTCTTTCCCCTTTTTCGACCGTCTGCTGTTCAGTGCCATGATTGTGCAGTGCAACCATAATTTCGCCCCGATAGTCAGCATCCACCACGCCCACCTTATTGGCGGGCGCCAAATGCCGTTTGGTGGCCAGTCCACTGCGGGCAAAGATAAAGCCGCCGTATCCCTGCGGAATTTCCAGCGCAATGCCGGTATGGATCAATTTTGTCTCTCCTCCGGCGATGGTCAGCGCCTCCAGCGCGTACAGATCTGCGCCAGCCGCCAGGGCGGAGCCAAGGGTGGGCAGAGAGGCATCGGGATGTAATTTTTTTACCGGAATTTTCATACGTTTTTTCCTTCTTTCTCTTGTTTACGGATAATAGCAAAATGAAGATAACACAGGGTCACCAGGGTAAATACGATGGCAATGATCGCCGTTACCTGCTGGGCATAGATGGGGATCCCCCAAAAACGGTTTCCGTCATTTTGAATGAGGCTCACCAGCGGGCTGACGCACAGCGTAGTGCAAAAGCCGGCCACACCGCCCACCGCCTGGGTAACAGCCAAAGCGTCGGCACGCTCCTCCAACTGTACGTAATCAAATACCAAATTCATCATGGCCGAGCCGATACCGCTCATAGCGACGCCGGTGAAAATATAGTACAGTAAAAAACAGACCAATCCGTTTGAAGGAGTTGCCACAGTGATACACAAAAAGGAAACGCCGAAGATCATCAAACAAAAACGCAATATTTTTGCAAAGCCCATTTTATCGGCAAATTTTCCCATAGGAACGGACACCAATGCGCGAACCAGACTGCCGCAGGCGGCCAAAATCCAAACCACCGCCTGGGAAAGACCCAATTCCTTGATTTGATACGAGCCGTAAAAAGGGGACGAACTGCCGGCGGCCAGATGATACAACAAAAATACGACCACCACGCTGCGCATCTGCCGATTTTCCCAGATCCGTCGGATGCCCTCCCGCAGGCGGGGCGTGGGATGATCCTTATCCACCGGCTCGATGGAAAAGCCCATACACAACGTATGCAGGACCATCAACACGAAAATGGTAACCGCGCCGGTGATAAATGCGCCCCGGGAATTACCGGCCGCATCAAAGCGATCCACCACCTCGCCCATTCCCAAGGTAAAGGCAATGCCCACGCTCAACGAAATGATCTCCTTGATGGCGGTAAATTTTCCGCGCTCGGCATCGGGCACCAAACTCATCAGCCAGCTGATCTTTTTTGGAAAAGCAAGGTTATACAAAAGGTAGGCGCCGATAATCATCACCACAAACAGCGCGACCTTCACCTGTCCGGGCACGAAATCCCCCAGCGGCAACAGATACAACAGCATAAAGAGGGTCTGGTTTAAAATGCTCAGCCACATTACGATCCGCTTGACGCTTTTGCGACGGATCAGCACAGCCAACAGCTGAAACAGACAACCCAGTGAAATAATAGACGAGATAATACCGGTCAGCGAGTCGCTGATGCCCAGCGATGCCGTAAGATATGCCAAAAAGGACCCCGAGAACAATAAAGCAATCAGATATTCCAGCGCCGCTTCGATATGATACAACAGCCTACTGCGTCTATAATCTTTGCCGTCCATAATCCCGCTCCTTATATTTTCAGACTCGCCTTATTCTAATATTTCCACACGCAAAAGTCAATCGTTTTTAAAAAATAAAAAGCGGAGAATTTTTAAAAAAATCTCCGCCTTTTTTTACTCTTCAATTTTTTCAATATCGGCGCCCAGGGAACGGAATTTCTTTACCACGTCCTCGTATCCCCGCTCGACGTATTCGATTTCATCCATATAGGTCACGCCCTGCGCCGCGCAGGCGGCAATGATGAGCGCCGCGCCGGCCCGCAGATCGCAAGCGTGAATGGAGGTGCCCCGCAACGGCTTACCCCCCTTGATGATAGCGCGCTCTTTATTTTCCACCGTGATGTCGGCTCCCATACGGTACAGCTCGTCAGTGTAACGGAAACGGTTTTTCCAGATACGCTCCACAATTTCGCTGGTGCCCTTGACGGTGGCCATCAGCACACCCATCTGGGACTGCATATCCGTGGGAAAACCGGGATAAGGCGAGGTGACCACCTCTGTGGGATTCAACTCACCTCCGTCGTAATAAACACGAATGGAATCGTCAAATTCCTCCACACCAAAGCCCATTTCCAACAGCTTGTCCGTGATACACTCCATATGCTTGGGGATAACGTCTTTGACCAAAATGTCACCCCGGGTGGCCGCCGCGGCCAGCATATACGTACCCGCCTCGATCTGATCGGGAATGACGGTATACGCGCCGCCGCCCAGACGGGCAACGCCACGGATCTTGATGGTGTTGGTACCGGCGCCGCTGACGCTGGCGCCCATGGAATTTAAGAAGTTGGCCACGTCAACCACGTGGGGCTCCTTAGCCACGTTTTTCAAAATGGTGATCCCCTTGGCCTTACAGGCGCAAAGCATGGCGTTGATGGTGGCGCCCACGCTGACCTTGGTAAAGCGGAATTCCGCCCCGCTCAGCTGGGTGGTTGCCGTACATTCCACAATGCCGGCCATCTCATCATCCATGATCGAAGAGCCCATCGCCTTAAAGGCGTTGAGATGCAGATCGATGGGGCGCTCCCCCAACGAACAGCCGCCGGGATAGGGCACCACGCATTTGCCGAATCGACCCAACAGCGCGCCCATAAAATAATAGGATGCTCTGCATTTCTGCGCCATTTCGCCATCTACGGTAAAACCACGGATATTTTTACTGTCCACACGCAGGGTATTGCCGTCCCATTCGGTTACGGCGCCCAGCGCATTCATGATATCGATCAAATTGTAAACGTCGCTGATTTTCGGTACGTTTTCAATGATGCAAACGCCATCCACCAGCATCGCGGCAGGCAAAATTGCCACCGCCGCATTTTTAGCGCCGGAGATCGTAACCTCTCCCCGCAGGCTGACCGGTCCTTGAACTTTAAATTTGTTCATTGTCGCCTCTCCCCCATATATATCAAACTAATCAAAGTAGAATTATCAAACGGTTTTTTCTCTGATATTTATTATACCATAGAAAACGCAGGAAATAAAGAACATTTTTCGTTCTTTTTTTACAGAATATTACATTTTCTCCGGCGCAGAGATATTCATCAGCGCCAGCGAGTTTTTCAACGTCTGTCTTGCGGCGTAGCACAACCCGATTCTGGCATCCCGCAGGGCGCCCTCCTCTGTCTTGATGGGACAGCAGTTGTAGAACTTATGGAAGGCGGCCGCCAAACTCTCGCAGTAGGCGGTGATACGGGAAGGCTCTCTTGCCTCCGCCGCCGAAACGATCTCCTGCGGCAGGGCAGCGATCTGACGGATCAGATCCTTTTCCGCATCGGTGGCCAACAGCGTATAATCCGGCGCACCGCTGTAAACAATGCCGTTTTCCTCCAGATTGCGCAGGATGGAGCAGATTCTGGCATGGGCATACTGTACGTAATACAGGGGGTTTTCGCTGTCCTGACGGGTGGCCAACGCCAAATCGAAATCCATGGTGGTATCGCTGGCGCGACTGTTAAAGAAGAAACGGGCGGCATCCACCGGGATCTCCTCCAGCAGATCGGACAGGGTGATGCTTTTACCCGTACGCTTACTCATGCGGACGACCTCACCGTCCCGCATCAGGCGTACCAGCTGCATCAGCACGAACTGCAGTCTGTTTTCGTCCAATCCCAACGCACGCATAGCGGCCCAGAACCGCAGGGTATGGCCGTGATGATCGGCGCCGAACACGTCAATAACACGGTCGAAGTCCCTTTCCACAAACTTGTGCCGGTGGTAGGCGATATCTACGGCAAAATAGGTATAAAATCCGTTGGCCTTCACCAACACTTCGTCCTTTTCATAGCCGTATTCGGTGGCCTTAAACCACTTGGCGCCCTCTTTCTCATACAAAGCGCCTTTTTCCTCCAAAATGGCGACCGTTTCGGCAACGTAGCCGCTGTTGTGCAGACGGCTCTCTCTGAACCACTCGTCATATTGGATTTTATAGCGTCCCAGATCATCCTGCATCCGGGCAATATTTTTTTCCAGACCGAAGGCGACCATCTGCGCCGTCACGTCCTCGGCCGTCATCGAGCCGGCATCGGGATGGGCAGCGGCAAATTCGGCCGCCAACACCTTGATGTCATCCCCGTGATAACCATCCTCGGGAAACTCCATACAATCCTCACCGTTGAGCAGCTGTTGCAGACGGACGTACAGGGATTTACCGAACAGCGACACCTGATTACCGGCATCGTTGACGTAAAATTCTCTGTGCACGTCAGCGCCGGCCCAATCCAAAAGGGAGGCCAGACAGTCACCGATGATACCGCCGCGGGCGTTGCCCATATGCATCGGTCCGGTGGGGTTGGCGGAAACGAACTCCACCATCACCTTTTCGTGACCGAAATGCTCGCTTTTACCATAATTTTCACCCATCTGCGCCACGCTGTCCAGAATCATGGCGTAGTAGGCGGGAGCCATTACGAAGTTAATAAAGCCGGCGCCGGCCACCTCCACCCGTTCCACGTATTCCACGCCCTGCAAACGGACGGCGATCGCTTCGCCGATGGCGCGGGGATTCAGACGAAATACGCGTGCGTGCTTCATGGCAAAGTTGGTGGAAAAATCACCGTTTTTGGTGTCCTTGGGAATCTCCACGTCAAAAGGCGCCAATTCGCCTTCGGGCAGAGCGCCCTCTGCCTGCAGTGCCTTGGCGGCGGCCAGGATCTGCTCGTATAACGCGTTCATAATAAAAGCAATGGGATTGTTCACTTGATTTCCTCCAATTTCAAATTCATTCGGATCTTATGGATCATCTCACCGTTGGTGTACAGGGCGTACAGGGCGTCCACCTTTCGCCGGTCGGTGGAAACCTCCAGCACGTTGGTGCGCACCGTCATACTCAGTTCTCCGTAAGGGGTGGGATACAACAGCTTTGTTTCCTCCGTCGGATGCAGCTCCAGCAGATATTGCTGACGGATCAGCACCCGCCCCGCTTCAATTTGTATTCTCCGATCTTCAAACTGCACCAGACTCTTTTCTTCCCGTTCCAGGAGGGTACCCTCGGTCAAAATCACCTCGGGTTGCTCTCCCACCGGCGTCAGGCTCAGTCGGATCTTTACCTTAATACTTTTCGATGTCAATTTGCTCTACCGCTTTCTCAATATCATGCCCCAGAAATACCTTGGCCGTGTCGGCAAAGTTCTCCGGCGCGTCCGAGACAAAAAAGCTTTGCTCGCCGCCACGGGCCGACAGCAGCTGTTGCTGTGCCAGCACGTCCTTGAGACATCTTGCCGCTTCCGCCGCCGCATCGATGAGATGCACACCCTCGCCCACACAGGCGCGGATGGCGGCCCGCAATAACGGATAATGGGTACAGCCCAGAATGATGGTATCCGCCCCAAAATCCATAGCGTCCTTCAAATAATGGGCCACAGCGGCCTGCACGATGGGATCGGCCGGATCGATGTGTCCGTTTTCCACCAGCGGCACAAACAAGGGACAGGGAATGCCCTTAACGCTGACGTCGGCATCTCCCTGACACAGCAGTTTTGCATAGGATCCACTGCGAATGGTGGCAGGAGTACCCAATACGGCAATCCGCTTGTTGCCGGTGGCGGCCAGCGCCGCGCGGACAGCCGGCTCCACCACGCCCACTACCGGGCCGTCAAACTGCGCCTGCAACGCCTCCAGTGCCACACTGGACACGGTACCGCAGGCTACCAGAATAGCCTTAGGCTGATGGGTCATCAAAAATCGTGCATCCTGCAGGGCGTATTTAATGATGGTGTTCTTCGAGCGTGTCCCGTACGGCACCCGTCCGGTATCGCCGAAATATACCACGTCCTCTGCGGGCAAACATCTGGCCAATTCCTTTACGGCGGAAAGGCCACCCAGCCCACTGTCAAACACACCCAGCATTACTCGATTCCTCTCTCCAACGCGCCCTCGATCAGGGCGGTCATACATTCCTTACCCTCGATACCGTAGGCCTGCATCAGCTTGGGATACATACTGATCACGGTATGTCCGGGAATGGTGTTGATCTCGTTAAACAAAATGCCGTTTTTGGTGGCAAAGAAGTCCACACGGCTCATACCGGCGCAATCCAATACCTTGAAGATCTTGGCCGCATAGCGCCGCAGCTCCTCCATCACCGATTGCTCCAGCCGCGCGGGGATATACAGCGCGGAGGTGTCGTCGTTATATTTGGCATCATAGCTGTAAAATTCAGCGGTGGGCGCGATCTCACCGGGGTAGCTGACCACGGGGTCAAAGCGACTGCCCAGCACCGCAACCTCCACCTCCTGACCCTCGATAAAGGCCTCCACCACGATCTTAAAGTCGTGACGGGCGGCCTCCTGCAGGGCGGCGATCAATTCCTCTTTGTTTTTGGCCTTGCCGATGCCCACCGAAGAGCCGGCCGAGCAGGGCTTGACGAATACGGGATACTCCTCCATGACCTCCATCAGACGGTCAGCGGCGGCAGAAGCGTCCTGCGTCACCTCTTTTGAAAAACAATAAGCCCATTTTGCCTGCGGAATATCATATTTCTCACAGATCACCTTGGTGATCATTTTATCCATACAAATGGCGCCGCTGGTCATGGAACAGCCCACCTGAGGCAGACCGGCCATCTGGCACAGGGCGGCAATGGCGCCGTCCTCACCGTTTTTGCCGTGCATCACGGGAAATACCACGTCAAAGGACATCTGCTCCCCATCGGTAAACTGCAGACCGTGCAGCGCGGTATCGGGAGACAGCACGCAACCGCGGTTACTCTCCAGATGCTCCCAGGAATAATCCGCCATCTGTTCTCCGGTGGCCGACGTATACATCCAGCGTCCGTCCTTGGTAACGCCGACGGTATGTACCTCATATTTTTCTCTGTCGATCTGACTTGTAACGTAAGCGGCGCTGCGGCAAGCGACCTCATATTCACTGCTGCGTCCGCCGAAAACTACCAATACCTTTTTCATTGCCCTCATTCCTTCCGAATCTATCTTTCTAATATATATTTTTGGACATATTATAACATTATAATTATATATAAACAAAAACGGAAAGTAAAGTCTTTTGTTGCCAATTGTGCAAAAACTTGACTTTTCTTACCGTTTGGCGTAAAATGATACCACATTCCAATTTCCTATGCGCCCGTAGCTCAGCAGGATAGAGCGTCCGCCTCCTAAGGTCTTGCTCTGTCCGCGTGATACTCGCAGGAAAGCGAGAAAACGCGAGGAAAACGCCGATTTCGCGACCTTGCATCATGACCTCCGGCAGTTTGGCACCCTGTTTGGTACCCTTTGGTGCCTTTTGGGGAAAACGTAAGGGATATGCCTTCAAAGCCCAATTTACCTAAATTTCATAATATGCGCCCGTAGCTCAGCAGGATAGAGCGTCCGCCTCCTAAGCGAAAGGCCGCGCGTTCGAATCGCGCCGGGCGTGCCATTGACAGCCTCGGCTGTGGCTGTTAAGCCATACTCGATGGCTGTTTTCATTTACTTCACTTTGGAAGGAGAGATGTTCGGTATGATGAGCAAAACACATTTCGCTGTTGGGCTTGCTACTTCACTGGCGATAATTCAACCGAAAACGTTTAACGAATGCGCGGTTGCTGTTATCGGAGGAACAGTTGGTGGCGTTCTTGCGGATAATGATATACTCGACAACGATTATCAGGCTGATGCGTTGATTGGACAGCTTCTTGCTCTTGGTTCCGCCGTGCTCGCTCTCGTTTTAGATTTCTTTTTGGGATTTGGAATATGCGAATCTATAATTGCCAAACCTATGCTGCCTATTATTGGTGGTATTGGTTTTGTAGTCTTGTATATTGTCGGCTTTTGTTCCGATCATCGAACCTTTACGCATTCGTTTTTAGCTATGATTCTTTACACCATAGCTGCCGCTTTGATCTATACACCGCTTGCTATCGCCTTAGGCGCTGCGTATTCATCTCACCTATTGCTGGACATTCTAAACAAGAAAAAAATACCTATCCTGTATCCTTTGGAATCTGTTTTAAGATGTGTTATGCAAACAAAACCGCAAACAAAGTATTTATGTATGTCGGATTTGCAATTTCGGGTTTGCTTCTTATAATTGGAATTGTCACCAGTTTTGTTAGTACATAATTATTGTTCATAAAACATGTCGGCCGCCACCCAGCTTTTACTAGGTGGCGGCTTTGCTTTATCCATTATTCGAATAATTGTTCCAGCTTTTCTGCGGCTGTTTTATCGGAACTCTTTAGGAAGTGACTGTAGATATCCGTTGTGGTGCTTGTTCGCGCGTGACCTGCTCTACCGGCCACTGTGACCAGCGGTACACCCGCTGCGATCTGCATGGTGATGTTGGTATGCCGCAGCGAATGCACCGTCCTGTGAGGCAACCCCGCCGCGTCACACACCTTATGTACCCATGTGTACACGGTGCCGGGGTAGATCTGTGCGCCGTACTCCGCGATGAACAGCCGGTCTGTTTCTTTCCATTGATCGCCCATGTCGTGGCGGTACTGATCGTACTATGCCTTGTATTCCATCAGCACCGACAGCAGCTTATCCGATATGGCAATCACGCGCTTGCTGCTCTCGGTTTTGGGCTCCTTATCTACAATGCCAATGCCCGCCACCGTCGTGACCGATCGCTCAATGGTGATGGTAATATAATCACTTCAACCTTTCACATAGTGGCAGGATTTCTTCCGGTTTGGCGGCGATAACTCCTTTGTGACAACATTTATTTATCGCCTTTCACTCTTGAATCTTTTTGCCACTTTGCAAGATGTCTTCCATAATCTTATCAACAGCTATATTTCGAGTATTTATTGGGAAAGCGGTTTTTCTTCGCAGTTTACTATAAACAAATGTACCAACAAATGCGAAAAAGCATCCTACACACAAGATACATACTATTGTCATGACTACTTCTCCCTTAATGACGCCAATGTCATTAAATGTAGCTGTCAACAAAGTTAACAACAAAGTACTTGCAATCGAAAGGAAACTCCAACTCAGCTTTTGAATTTTTGCAACTGCCAAATCAATGTGTGCACGCTCATATACGTCGGCAATTATCTGTCTTAATTTTACATCCGACAAAGTAATTTCGTTTTCCGTTAAAACAATTTTGTTGTCTATTAGTCTCATATCGGTTGTGCTACCCATCACATTCCACTTCCTCCACTTATTCACTTGCTCTCCCTGCTAATTTTTCAGATACTGTTTCTTAATACTGTTCTCAATCGACATTTGCGGATCCTTCCGTAGTGAGTGTTGCCAACTGAAAAATAAATTGAATCATCTCAACCTTTCACACAACGGCAGGATTTCTTCCAGTTTGGCGACAATGCGTTTCTGCTCGGCAAGCGGTGGGAGAGGCAAGATCATTTTAGACAATGTCTTACCATTACAGTTTGGTTGCGCAGTTGCAATCGTTCCATTTCTCAGCTGATCCCAATACAGCTGGCTCTCCATAAAATACTTCATATATTCGGGACACAAAAGTGAACTATACTGTGTCCGAATAAGGTATCCTGCATAAATCGCTTCTTCTGGAACTTCCTTCACTAAATAAGACTTTCCGACCGTACCGCCTGTTCTTGCAAAAAGAATATCGTTTGCGCCAAGCATGTATGTGGGGATTTCATCTTCTTTGATATCGCAATATGGAACTGTATCCCATAACACCTTTCCATCTTGAATATCACTGATCCGCACCATTTTGATACGACCCTTTTCTTGAGCCGGTGCATTATATCCGTACTGGATAGATTGTGACAAATCGCCCCACCGCACCCATTTCCAGCTCTCTGGAATATCAAACGGGATTTCGTCCTCTGTGATTTCGGGCAGGGGCTTTTCCTTTTTGATTGTGCCGGTTTTGATGAGAGCCTGCTTTTCTGCTTGGATTTGCAGGAACAGTTCCTCTCCAGTACCTTCTTCGGGAAGTTGTGGGACCAGTTTGCCCTGAATGGCCATCTGGAGAATGGATTTCTGCATATCCACAGGGAAACGCTTGTTAAAATCCTCCAGCTTACTCCACGCCTGCTCATAACGGTCGATCAGAGGCAGCAATTCCTCAATCTTCGCCACAATGCGCTTCTGTTCATCAAGTGGCGGGATTGCGATAGGGTAACTTACAATCTTGTCTTTTGAAATATTTGGTTGCGCTCCACCTTCACCCATTTTAATAAAATTCTTTCTATTTCCCATCAAAAAGTAGAACAGATACTTATTATACATTCCTTCAAAAGGAATGCACGCACAACATGCTTGATTTGTGGTCATTGGAATTTCCAAAATGCCCAACTTTCCTATTGTTGCACCATACATAGCCATTAGCACCGATCCCGTGGGATTCAACCTTACTGATGTTTTCTCAAGTGCAAGTTTAGATATGTATTCTGACACATCCGAAATATATCCATCATTAAGATCTCCTGTTTTTAGCCAAGGAATGTCCCCATCGTAAAATTCAGGATTAGTTCTTGACGGTGTAGCCCCAGCACTCCAAGAGCCAACATTACCAATGCGTTCCCAAGCCCAGTTATCCGGAACATCGTAAGGCTTATCTTCATCGGTAACGATTGATAAATCTTTTTCCTTTTTGATTTGCTTTGATTTTAGCAGCCTCACTTTATGCTGTTCCATCTTTTCTATTTCAATAGATCCATGACCTTCGAAGGGATATTGTGAAACAAGTTTACCTTGAAGTGCTTGCTGTAAAATGCTTGTTTTTAATTCTTGCGGTGTCATTTTCCATTCCTTTCAATTAACATTTTTGCTTCAATGATTTTGCTCATATTCTTGATTATCAGCAATAAATTTAGTAACTCTATAATAAATAAATAGTAAGTAAAAGCAGAAGCAACGATTTTGCAAATGTTTATATCGAAAGGAATCCATTCAAAACTTTTACCGCTTGTTGCTATCACAATAAAACCAATTAATAACAGCACGATACCAATAATACAACAAAAAAGAATGGCATTTATAGTCTGTTTAACCGTTATTTCAGCTGTGTTTCTTTGTTCATCATCTTCAAATTTTGAAAAATCATATCCAGTTAAAATCGCCAATAAAGCTAATAGCACCGATAGAATTATGCTTAAAACAACACCAAGATGCGAAAAGAAGGCTACATTAGCAGAGAATAACAAAGATATTCCAACACCTAAAAATGCAGGCAAAACATAAAATATAAAATATTGGGACTTGCAATTGGAGAATAAACACAAATGATCTTTTAATATTTCCCTGAAATTAAAAAATGGCTCTTCCTTTTTAAACAAGATGCATATCATTAACAGCAATGACGTAATTGACAATATTATTCCGATAAATTTACCGATAGTCATAATCATTCCTCACCTAAAATCTCAAATACAATATTTCGTTTGTATGCATTCGCAGTATCTATCATATAGTTAATTAATTTAGTTTCATCTTCTTTAGTAACAATACCTTCAGGGATATCTTCAACAATACTCAACCTATCAAGATTCTTTAAACGAACTGTTCTTACACTATTTCCCAATTTGAACTGGATAGAAAGATCATCAAAGTTTTCATCATCTGGGATTTCGACAATTCCGTCTTTGTCGGCTTTTTCAAATATTGCTAGTATTTTAGAAAGCCATTCTTGACGAAGATGAGGCTTAATATAAGATTGTTCTTCTCTACCAGTACTGATAAGGATATTATCAGCGGGATTAGGAGATATTCTGTTTCGTATAAGTGTAATTTTATTAAGTGAACCTTGATCAATTAGCTTTTGCAAAAACGCTTGAACAGATACACTTCTAGTTTCAAGAGTAAAACCAAGCTCACTAAAAAAACGTTTCATTATATCGATGGTAATGGTCTTTACACCATATGTTGCAATGCTTTGAAATACAAATATTCCTTTGTTTATGCTAACGGTTCCTGCGTCTTTGGGGATATAAACTACACAACGAAACGATTTGACATCAGCTTCATCTTCAGTACGATGGTAACTAATCTCCATTGTATGTCGATTTGTCATATCTGCCTCGATGCCGTAACTTCCAGATTGAATAACAAAAGACATAGCACGATATGTAGTAGTATCTTTAAATGACGAGCTGCCATCTTTCACCGAGAACATTTTTCTAGATTTTACGTCATCTGAAAATGATGTGTTATTCTCACAAAACGAAGATAATACGTCGAAAAAATCTGTAAACGTTTTTGGATTTTCTTCGGTATTTGTGATAATTTCTTGATTAAGACTATAAATTTCACTATCTCCACGACAGAATTTTTTCTTCAAATAGAAGCTACATACTAACATGGCACAATTTGTCATAACAGTTCTCCCTTAATGTCTTCAAATTTTGTGGATATTTCTTTCAACACACGGTCAATCTCAGCGTTGAGAGAAGAACGCTGTTCCTGATAGCGCTTAATCAAATCCATTGGCGCAAGGATTTCTTCCTCAATGTGTGGAAAACCGCACTGGTCAAGGTTATATCCCAGTTCTTCGGTGAGTTGCTTTACAGTAAACTTCTTTGCCTTGTCAAAACCGTCAACAGTAATCTCCTGACGGTTGTTCCACCATTCTACGACCGGCGCGAAATGCTCCAGCTTCATAGGTTTGGTCTTGGAGAAGTGTTTATAGCCTTCCGGCATATCCAGACGATAGAACCAGGTTTCCTCGGTCGCTCCTGTGCGGTCGAAGAACAGGATATTGGTGGTGATGGAGGTATAGGGTGCAAAGACACTCCCCGGCATACGAATAACGGTATGCAGGTTGAATTCGGACAGCAGTTTCTTCTTGATGTTTACCTTAGCGTTGTCGGTACCGAACAGGAAGCCATCCGGCAAAATCACCGCCACACGGCCGTTCTGCTTCAAGCGGTACATAATGACCGACATAAACAGGTCTGCGGTTTCAGAGCTGGCGAGGTCTGCAGGAAAATGATTTTTCACATCTGCTTTTTCGCTGCCGCCATAAGGAGGGTTCATGAGGATAACGTCAAACTGATCATCCACAGTGTAATCCAGTACGTCCTTGAGCAGGGTGTTATCATGGAATACACGAGGAATATCCAGCCCATGCAGCAAAAGGTTGGTGATGCAAAGCATATAGGGAAACTGTTTCTTCTCGATGCCGTAGATGGAGTCGCCGTACTTCTTGGCATCGGCAGTGCTCTGTACCTGTTTCTGAAGTTCCTTCAGCCAGCTTACGATAAAGCCACCGGTGCCGCAGGCAAAGTCCGCCATTGTCTCACCGATCTTCGGCTGAATCATCTGCGCCATAAAGTCGGTGACGGCACGAGGGGTATAGAACTCACCGGCGCTGCCTGCGCTCTGCAGCTCCTTCAAGATGGACTCATAGATGTCACCGAAGGCATGGCTTTCCTCATAGTCAGAAAGGTCCAGTTCGTCAATGACATTGATGACCTGACGAAGCAGGACACCGTCCTTCATGTAGTTATTGGCATCGGCAAAGGTTGTCTGCACAATCGCTTTTTTGATTGGCGTGGAAGCGTCAACCGGCAGCTTCTTGAGTGTCGGGAACAAGGTGTTGTTCACAAAGTCCAAAAGCTGATCGCCGGTCAGGGCTGTGCCGGATTTATCATCATGCGCCCAATTCTGCCAACGGCAGGCTTCCGGGATAATAGACTGGTAGTTATCATCATCCCATTCCCAGTCCTGCTCTTTGGCATCATATACTTTAAGGAAAAGCATCCACGCGATCTGTTCAATGCGCTGGGCGTCGCCATTGATACCGGCATCGTTGCGCATGATGTCACGGAGCCTTTTCACAAATCCTGATAAATTACTCATGGTTTATACCGCCTCATCCATGTAGATTGCATCTTCCAGCTCCTGAATCGCTTTCAGGTAACCTGCCTTGCCGCCAAAGTAGCTGGCAATCTTTGCGGGCTTACCCAGTCGCATGAAGGGGTCCAGACGCAAAATCTCTGTTTTTTCAATTTCGTAAATGCCGGAATTCATATATTTATCCAGCAACGCCTCCAGCACTTCACGAGCAACACCGCTGTATTTGCTGAGGAAATCACGCTTCTTTACATTGTTGGCGCGTTCTCTGCGGGTCAGGGGCTTCTTGTCGTAGGCAACGTGGCAAATGAAGTCAAAGTCATCCACATCTGCCATGTTCTGATCGGCCTTCATAGAAGCCAAGTCGATACCGCGTTCCAACAACATATCCCGGATCTCCCACTTATTGGGGTTCTTGCGCCATTCGCGGATGAAAGCATCCAAAGAGGCATATTCACCGCGGACATTTTCCTTGGTGTAGTCCACAATGCTCTCCTGCCGCAGCAGTTTGCCGTTGGCGTCATAGATGGAGACGGTCTTGTGGATGATCTCCACTTTACAACCATCTCTGCTCACAATGGGTTTTACCTTTGGAGGATTTGGTTCGGGACCGGGCCCAGGTCCGGGGCCGGGACCAGGAGGCGGTGACGGAGGATTAGGATCAAATCCGGGATCGATTTCAATAGGACCATCCCAATCGGGGTCCGCAAACAATCTGCTGACATTACGGAAATCCATAACGACGAAATGGGTCTTACCTTCCTTTTCGCGCAGACGGGTACCACGGCCGATGATCTGCTTAAACTCGGTCATTGAACCGATCATTTCGTCCAGTACGATCAGCTTGGTCATCTTGCAGTCTGCTCCGGTGGAGAGCAGCTTGGAAGTCGTTGCGATAACGGGGTAGGGCGCGGAAACAGAAATAAAGTAGTCCAGCTTGCTCTTACCGTACATATCGCTGCCGGTGATACGGACAACGTAGTCGGGATTCTGTTTGACCATATCTGCGTTCAGGTTTACCAGCGCCTGCCGCATACGTTCTGCAGCATCTTCATTAGCACAGAATACGATGGTTTTCGCCATGCGGTCTGTGCTCTTTAAGTAACGGGTAATCTCGCTGGCTACCTGCTGAATTCGGTCTTCGATAATGATGTTGTAGTCGTAATCGCTGTTGGTATAGATGCGATCGGGAATCTCAACGCCGTTCACATCCAGTTGACCATGCTGCGGACGCCAGCCGTCACCAATGTCAGTGGTGATGTTGATAACCTTGAAGGGCGCAAGGAAGCCATCCTCCACGCCTTCCTTCAAGCTGTAGGTGTAAATAGGATCACCGAAGTAATGGATATTGGATACATACTTGGTCTCCTTCGGTGTGGCGGTCATGCCGATCTGGGTGGCGGATTTGAAGTATTCCAAAATGAGGCGCCAACGGCTTTCTTCTTTCGCTGATCCTCTGTGACACTCATCGACGATAATCAGGTCAAAGAAATCCGGCTGGAATAGCTTGCGGAAATGTTCTTCACCTTCGTCGCCAACCAGCTGCTGGTACAACGAGAAATAAACCTGATGCGAGGTGATAGTGCTGGGATCGTCCTTGCCTACGTTGATTTTATGTGTGACCTTTTCCAACGGCGCAAAGTCCTGCTGGATAGACTGATCCACGAGAATATTTCGGTCGGCAAGGTACAATATCTTTCGCTTCATGCCGCTCTGCAGTAAACGATAAACAATCTGGAAAGCGGTATAGGTTTTGCCGGTACCGGTAGCCATAACCAAGAGCAGACGGTCTTGTCCGCGCGCAATGGCGTCAACGGTTCTGTTGATCGCAATGCGCTGATAGTAACGGGGAGGATACGTATTCTGGCTGCTGTAATAGGGCTGCTGCTGGGCGGCTTCCTGCTGGGGTGTCAAGCCGGATTCCAACTTATAACGAGCGATCAGTTCTTCTTCGGTGGGAAATTCATCCAAACCGAACTGACGCTCCATACCGGTTAAAAAGTCATGCTCGGCAAAACCGTCACCATTGGAACTAAATGCGAAAGGAAGATCGAGCATTTGCGCATAAGCCATTGCCTGTTGCAGTCCATGAGAAACGCTGTGGTTATTATCTTTGGCTTCGATGATGGCGATAGGATGATTGGGTGCGAAGTACAGCACATAGTCTGCGCGCTTCGGTTTTTCACGCACGACAAAATTGCCCTTCAGATTGATCTTGCCATCTGTGAGCTTTGTTTCCATTGTAATTTTGCTGATGTCCCATTTTGCCGTCACGGCAGGGGTGATGAATTGCAACTTGATATCTTCTTCTGACATCAAGTGTTTCGGAATCATACTCATGCTTGTCCTCCTTTCTCCCAAGTTAAGGTAATTGATTTCCAGCTATTCAAGTGCTCATCTTCTGTTACTATCGCTTCCCAGACCGGCAGCAGGAAGGTTTTTATGCCTTCCATTACATCTGCAAAGGCCATGTCGGGATTTCCCAGTGTCTTGAGGAAGTAGCGCCACTTTACCTGCATATCTTCATCCTCTGCAAGGGCGAGGACGCGGTCGAAGCTATCCTTTTCATATGCTGTGCCGCGATTTTGCAGGGTCTCCTGGATTGCGTTCTGCAACTTCAGACCTTCAAAGTCAAAGGATCGGGACAGATAATAAATGTCGTAAAAGTCCTTCATGCGACCGGTGAGCTCAAAGCGCTGCAGGATGGCATCGAACTTTTCGGCAATGGTACTCTCCAGGGAATAGGTCAAAATTTCGGGTTTGTCGTAACCCTCAAGCTGTGTCTGAATATTTCGGCGCTCGGCGCTCGGTACGATCACGTCGCCAACGCCAATATCAACATTGAAGGGTACGCGAACATTCTTTATGTATCCGGTGATCTGCGTGCTGACGCCATGGTATTTTCGCTGCACTGCAATCGGTTCGGTTTTGCCGGCCTTGAATGTCACAAAGTCATTACTGGTATCCACTGCCAGGATTTCCGCTATGATTTCATCCATGCGGGCGAGATCGTTATTGAGGCCACGCATCAGAAAATCCACATCAACCGTCGCTCGGCTTTCAAAGTTGGTCAGGGTGTAAATGAACAGACCGCCCTTAAGCACGAAATTCTCTGCGTACTTAGAGCCTGCCAGCCGGCGCAGAAATTCCTCCTGGAAAAATAGCTGCAGGCACTGCTGGTAGCTGATGCCGGATGCTTTCGCTTTGTTTTTCAGTTTCGCCAGAACGGATGCCGCCATATCTGCCATCACAGCCACACTCCTATCAAATCTTTTGCCAGCTTCTTTACACGCAGAGGGCCGGCATATTCCATCAGCTTCGGGATGCTCTTTTCCGGATCTGCGATATATTTCTGAATTGCTTTGTTGAATATCTCTTTGTCCATCTTATTGCGATAGCGCAGGCAATCGCAAATCAGACGGTCCTTATCATAGATACGAATGGCATGACCATCCATGGTTCCGGTTGTCAGACCCAATTCCAGTACGGCAGGCTCCACGTAATACGGTTTTACGAAGGGGTAATCAATTTTAAATCGGGATTTGCCGGAGTCCTTGCTGACTGCCAGGTGCCAGTCGCCCGGAGTACGATCGCTATAACCGTAATAGCGAAGCGCTGTGTCCATGCAGAGTATGGCATCGGGGAATAGGCGAATCACGGTCCCCACTTCGCTGAAGTCATCCGGGTTAATCCACTGATAGTAGCCTCTGCGGATTTTTTCTACATAGCCGTCTGTAATCAGCTTTTCACGTTGCGGATAGAATATCTTTTCCTCTGCAAGCTGGGTGGTACGCATCATGCCGCCGTACTTATCGAATATGCTCTTATAATATTGGACATCGTGCATAGCTCACAGTCCTTTCTAAATTCAATCTGATTGACCGCTAAAGCGGATATTTTTGTATTATCTATTATAGCCAAAACGCTTCGAATAGTCAATACAATTCTGAAAACAAATTTGATTTCGAGCGGACATTTTGAAAATGCACTTGCTTCATTATGTATCGATCGTAGAAACAGGAAAAGACGCGTGCGACGCGTCTTCTAAATAGTAGCTTTATTCTGTTTCGGATAAATGGTGCCATTTTTGGCACCCTGCGTGGTGCCACGCGCTTAGGACTCGCTGTGAAATCTGCGAAAGTTACGGAAAACAGCTTGGTTTTGACCTTAAAACCCTGAAAAATACGGATTTTATGCAAGAAACGGATATTGCAGACCCCTTCAAGGGGATAGGTCTGTCCTCCTAAGCGAAAGGCCGCGCGTTCGAATCGCGCCGGGCGTGCCATCCTGTCAACAGTCATTGTGTGTGAACTTGTATCTGTTGGCTGGAAAGATGGCGTAACCTACATTCACACGTGGGCGATTGTAAAGTGGGGATCGCTCCCCACCGCCATACCAAAAGTAAACACCATCTATTGGTGCTGAAAAAGCCGCCTCTTTCGAGGCGGCTTTTTATTTTAGAAACCCGCATAAACACTGCGTTTTCAAGGCGCTCTTGGCGGAGATACCCTGGTTGATGTTTATAAGAAAAGCGGAATCAACTTACTTCTTTTCAAAATCGAAAAGAAGCCACAAACAGTTTACCGGGGCGAGTGGAGAGAATATGAAAATATGCAGGTTCGTTGGAAAAACGAACATTGTTTGGTCGTCAACTCCACCGAGTATCCAATAACGTAGTTTTTTATAATTTGACCCGGGTTTTATTTTTCTTTTTCGGGGGTCAAGGTCACCGCCCAGCGCTCCAATCGACCGGATAAGGGAAGCAACAGAAGGGTACTGAGCAGGTTGAAGATGCTGTGGCTGGCGGCGATACCTGCCGCCGTCGCACCCGTCTGCAAAATCGGTGGTTGCAAGCCCCACGAAAGCAAAACAAATACCGTCAGCCACACCGCCGCCCCCAACGTATTAAACAGCAGGTGGACCAAGGCCGCGCGCCGCGCATTCAGCGTGGCGCCCACCGAGGAAATCAACGCCGTAACGCAGGTGCCGATATTTTGTCCGATGATGATGGGCACCGCCGCAGCATAGGTGATCTGTCCGGTGGCGGACAATGCCTGTAGTATGCCCACCGAGGCTGAGCTGGATTGCAGGATCGCCGTGAGGATCGCACCGACGAGCACACCGGCCAAGGGATGGGAAAACCATACAAACACCGCTCTGAATGCCGGCGATTCTCCCCAGTCTTTAACCGCCGCCGTCATTGTCTCCATCCCGCTGATCAGCGTGGCAAAGCCCAGCAGGATCATGGCGGTATCACGTCGGCGTTCATCCTTACTACCCAGCAAAAGAATAATTCCCACGAATGCAAGGATCGGCGTAAAAGAGGACGGGCGCAACAGTTGTAGCCACACACTTTCCCCCGATATACCGCCCATACTGATCAGCCACGCCGTGACCGTCGTGCCCAGATTTGCCCCCATAATCACGCCGATGGATTGGCGCAGGGTGATCATACCGGCGCTGACAAATCCCACCACCATCACAGTTGTGGCCGACGAGCTTTGTATGATCGCCGTAACCAGCAAGCCGGTACAAAACGAGCGCCATCTGCTGCCCGTCAAACGTCCCAGCAAATGCCGCAGTCGGCCACCGGCACGATGCTCCAGCGATTGCCCCATTACGTACATACCAAACAAAAACAGGCACAAGCCACCCAATAATTTCAGTCCTTCAAAAACGTTCATAACGGCCTCCTTTACCCATAGTATGACCGTTTTTGCAAATAAAAAAGTTCCCCGAAGGGAACTTTTTTATTTGCTTTTCTGCTGACAGCAAGCGCAGTTGTGACTGCAGCCATCCTCAGGGCAACCAATGCACTTTTTACCTTTCTTTTTGGCGCGGATCACGTACCACGCCGCCCCTGCCACAATGGCGCAGAGCAACACAATGACAATAATATCTTCCATAATGTACAGCCTTTACAAAATTATTTTGTGACCTTGTCCGCCTTCTTACCCTTCAGGGCATATTCGGCGGCCATTTTCTTTTCGGTATTTGCGATCATAAAGGCAATCACCGCCACCATTGCCAGCACGGCGATCAAGCCCGGCAGGAAGCCGGCGCCTACGGTACCGGCAGTAATGAGGGTACCGATCTGATATACCAGATAGCCCACGGTAAAGCCGACGCACAACTGCAGGCCGATGCCGCCCCACAGCCATTTTGCGCTCTTCATTTCGGCGTTCATAGCGCCGATGGCCGCAAAGCAGGGCGGGGTGAACAGATTAAACATCAGATAGGCAAGAGCTGCCACCTTGGTAATAGCAAAAGCGGCGGCAACCTCCTGACCGGCGCCTTCCATCAGTGCCAGTTCTTCCGTATCGATGAGATTTTCAAGACCTACAAAGCAAACGGCCAACGTACCCACCACGTTTTCCTTGGCGATAAAGCCGGTGATGGCGGCGGCGGCCAATTGCCAGGACAGTACGCCCACCACGGGCACCAGCAAATAGGCAAAGGGGCCGGCAATGGAGGCCAGAATGGAGGCATCTGCCGTTTCGGCAACGGCAAACTTCCAGGTGAAGGTCTGCATGATCTGTACCGCCGTATTACACAGCAGGATGATGGTCGCAGCCTTTACGATATAGGACCAGCCGCGGGAACACATGGATTTAAACGCTCTCCAAAAGCTGGGCGCTTTATATTCGGGCAATTCGATGATAAAGAAGGATTTTCTGTGCTTATAGCCTGTGATCTTGTTGATGAGCAGGGCGCCCAGAAAAATGATCACGATACCGGCAAAATACATCAGCGTCCCCACCCAGGTAGCATCGTCAAAGAATGCGCCTGCAAACAGGGAAATGACCGGAAGCTTTGCGCCGCAAGGCATAAAAGGAGCCAGCATTGCGGTGGCTCTGCGCTCCCGCTCGTTTCTGATGGTACGGCAGGCCATAACGCCGGGAATGGCACAACCGGTGCCGATGACAAAGGGGATAACAGATTTGCCGGACAGACCCACCTTTTTAAAGATGGGATCCAGCACCACGCTGACGCGGGCCATATAGCCGCAATCCTCCAGCAGGGCAATGAGAAAATACATCACCATTACCAGCGGCAAGAAACCGACCACGGCGCCAACGCCGCCGATGACACCGTCCACAAGCAGCGCCGTCAACAAGGGATTGGCACCCTCCAGCAGGCCGCCCACCCATTCCTGGAACATCTCGATAAAAGTGACAAGACCGGGAATCACGGTACCGTTTTCAAACTCATAGCCTTCGGCGATCCACACGCCCAGCCAGGCCTGCGAGATCTGAAACACCAAAAACATCACCACGGCAAAGATCGGAATACCCAGCCATTTATTGGTGAGAATGGCGTCGATCTTATCCTGACTGTTCCGCTGATTGGTGCGCACCTTACGTGTCTCCACCTTAGCCACCAATTGATTGACGAAAGCAAAGCGCTTCTTATCCGCTTCCACCACAGCGTCTTTACTGCTGAGATCGACCTCGCCCTGTACGTAGGGTGCCGTCTGACGTTTACCCTTTTGGGCAACAGCCGCTTTGACGACCTCTTCCAGTCCCGTATGACCGCCGGAGGTAGATACCGTCATCACGACCGGACAACCCAACTCTGCCGACAGCAGATCAACGTCAATTTTGGTTTCCTTTTTTTCGTTGATATCGCTTTTATTCAGCGCAACCACCATCGGCACTCCCAGTTCCAACAACTGGGTCGTAAAAAACAGGCTGCGGCTGAGGTTGGTGGCATCCACGATGTTGATGATCACGTCAGGCTTTTCATTTTTAACGTAGGCGCTGGTGATGCTCTCCTCCGAGGTAAAGGGAGACATAGAATAGGCGCCGGGCAGGTCAACTGCGATCAGCTCCTCTTCCCCATCATGAAAACTCTTTTTGATGGTTCCTTCTTTTTTATCAACGGTAACGCCCGCCCAGTTGCCCACGCGCTCGTTTCGACCGGTGAGGGCGTTAAACATAGTGGTTTTACCGCTGTTGGGATTGCCCGCAAAAGCAATTCTCATATGATTCTCCTCCTTAAAACCTTTCGTCTCTCTTTTTTGGTTAGCCACCGCTAACTGATAAGAATAAAGAAATCAGTCGAACTGACCGATTTTTAGCAAAAATCATTCTACAATGATCGCCTCAGCCAGCTGACTGTCAATGTTGTATCTGCCATCCTTGATAGAGACCACACAGCCGCCCTTCAGATGCGAAATGACCGTGATCGGCTCACCACTGTAACAGCCCAGAGAAAACAGGAATGCATCCAGCTCCTCGTCATCCGTCTCGATCTGTCGGATTATGTATTCTTTTCCTTCTTCAGCGTTTGTCAAGTTCATAGTAACCTACCCTTCAAACTTCGATTAGCATATGCTAACCACAAATAATATAACATCGGCCGGCCGGTTTGTCAAGCGAAAATTTGAATTTTTTTACATTTTATTGTTCGTACTGCAGCTTCATTTGCGGCAGATCGATAATAGACAACAGATGCTTTTTTTCCTCATAAATAGGCTGCAGCAGCAAGGGATTGGGCGCCACCACGTCACAGCCGCGGGCATCGTACAGCATCATCATCACGCCCGTTTCCACATCGGCAAAATACACCTTACTGCCGTATCGCTCCTGCTTTAAGATTGCATCCAGCAATACGGTATGGGGCGTTTGATGCGCGGGCATGGTATAGACCGTGCGAGTATATACCTCCAGCTCACCGGTCTCGCTGTCATAGCGTTCCACCGGAAAGGCCAGCTGTTCCATCTCCGCCAGCGCCTTGGCCACCTTACCCTCCGCTTCGGTTTCCAGCACCACGATCAACTCGTGATTTTTGGGGAAAGCGGCGGCAAAGATCTCCTCTGCGCGGGCCAGCGCCAGCGGCCCCTCCACCTCTCTGCCGATCTCAAACCGCAAGCCATAGGGCAGGCAATAATACAACGGATAGGGAAAATTATCGATCTTATATTTTCTAAAAACGCTTCTCAGCTTACTGTCCGGCATACGGCACCTCTCAATGATTAAATTTATTCATCGTTTTATCCAGTGATTCCTTAAAAAACGAGTCAAACAGTCCGGGCATTTGCTCCAGCACGCCCTCGATCAGCTTTGCATCCTCCCCTTCTGGATTGGCCAGCACCCAGTCCGCCAGGTCGTAATCGGGATGAGGCTTGGCCCCCACGCCTACCTTGACGTGCATAAAGGTATCTCCCGCCAAATGCGCGATGATACTTTTCAGTCCGTTATGACCGCCGGCAGAGCCTTTGGCGCGGATGCGCAACTGCCCCGGCTTCAGGGATACGTCGTCAAAGATGATATAAATATCCTTGGGGGCGATCTTGTAAAAACGGGCCACTGCCGCCACACTTTTTCCCGAAAGATTCATAAAGGTCTGGGGGCGGAGCAAAATGACCTCTTGATCAAACAGTTCTCCGTAAAAGAGTTGCCCTTCAAACTTATTCTTTTCTTTGGCGTTTTTTAAATGGGGCAACAGACGGTCAATGGCGCGAAAGCCCACGTTATGGCGGGTTTGTTCGTATTGACGGCCGGGGTTGCCCAGCCCGACGATCAAAGACCGTTGCTTTTTCTTAAACATATCTACTTCCCTCTTTTGACTTTCAATCGGCGCAGGTCATCCCCCACAAAGGGCACGTAATCAAAACAGCCCATCAGCCGGGATATGATCCGTGCCGAATAGGTGTTTTCCAGTTCCTTCAGGCTCAGATTCGTGGAAAAGATCATCTTTTTGCCACTCCGCAGACGGCGATCAATAACCTCCCCCAACACCGACATAGTCAGTTGGGTACGAAACTCGGTGCCCAGATCGTCCAATATCAACAGATCCGCCTCAAAATAAGGCATCAGCTCCCCGCTTTGATCGCCAAACTTATTGGCCTGCATCCGGGCAAAAAACTCCGTAGCGCTGAGATAGATCACCGTTTTGCCCTGCTCCAGCAGGCTGTGGGCGATGGCCGAGGACAAAAAGGTCTTGCCCAAGCCGGGATTGCCCACCAACAGCAGATTTTTCGTGCCTTGCGCGAATTGTTCCACGAATTTTTCGCAACGTTCCAGCACCCGTTTCATATGCTGTCGGGGCACGATGCCCGTACCGGCACGGGGCTGGTCAGAAAACAAGGACAGATCAAAATTCTCAAACCGTTCGTGAGCAGAGGTGGCCGAAAGGTTGGCATTGGCCAAATTTTCCTCGATCACACGGGACAAAAAGCAATTACAGTATTCTCCGCCGATCCGACCGGTATCCTTACACCTGTCGCATTCAAAATGCGGTCGCAAATCGATTTTTGCCATCTCCATAATCTCTTCACGGCGGGCATCCAAGGCGTCCATTTGCGCCTCATAATTTCCTTCCTGCCCCGTCTCCTCCAATTTATGGCGGATATGGGCCCGTGACAGTTCGGCCATGCGCCGATCCAACTGCCGCAGTTCGGGATAGGTTTCATACAGTTCCGTTTTCCGGGCCGCCGCCTGCTGCAGCGCGCGGCTACGCTTTGCGGCAAATTCTCTTGCTATTTTCGCTCTGATCTCACTGTTCATTGATCGTCCTCATACAATGCTGCCATAGCAGCCTTTTCAAACTCGGAGATTTCCTCCTGTGACAGACCGTCGCCGGTGGTACCCTTCGGCGCTTTTACGATCTGGGCTACGGTCTTATAGCCCTTTTGATGCCAATCGGACAAAATACCGTTAATATAGGGAAAGGACAGTTTTCCCTTCTTATCCACGCAAATATTATAGGCCTCTTCCAGCAGTTCCATGCTCAGGCCCATCTGCTCACGCCAAATGGCGATAAATTCTTTTTCCTTTTTACTCAAGGCTCTGCCTTCAATGCCAAAGGCGGCGGCAACGCGGCGCTCGTCCCGCGCCAGTTGCTCCAGGTAAGAAATATATGCCTCCGCCTTTTCAAAGGTATCAATGCCGCGATCGTGCCAATCAATGGCCACCTTTTCAATATACCGAAAACTCTTTTTGCCGCTTGCAGCGCAAAAACTCAGCAATTGCATAATCAACTCGTTGCTAAAGCCCAGATTATCGTAAATGCCGATCAGAATATTCAGATCGTTATGGTTGAACATTTTACTGAGAATACCCTGCGCCGCCTCCACCAACTGGCCGAATTTTTCATCCTCTTTGGTTTTATCCAAAATTTCATCCGGCGTGTATTGGGGCAGTTGGGCCTGCTGAATCATTTCAGGCGCCTGCAGGCAGAGTGTCGACCCACGGCGAAGCAATATTTTTTGCTCCACCCAAAAGGAGATGGCATTTTTGACGTCCGCAATATCCAGATGACAATGCTTTGCAATGGCCTCCTCCGTCAGCGGCATCCCTTCAAAGCGGATCAGGCAAAGGATCACCTTGATCTGCGCGCCGGTAGCAATGGCCAAATAACTGTCTGCCAATACCATGGGTATCTGTAATACGGGCGGTCGGCCGCTTTCAAAATAAAATGCCATGATCCTCTCTCCTTCACTGATGGTTGTACTTTATTTTACCATTTCCCGCACAGCATTGCAAGAACTTGTTATCAACGACTATTCAACACCCTTTTCCACACGGCGGGGTGTCCCCGCTGACGCATCCGAAAAAGCCCGTACCGAAGGTACAGGCTTTAACGAGCGGGCACCCACTGCGTATACCCTTCATTACTGTTGTATCCGGGGAAACACGACTTTTTGTAAAAGCAAAGACCGATGAAATGCTTTCATCGGTCTTTTTCTGTTATAATACACACTTTAAAAATTCTTGCGTGCGGGGCTCTTTAGGATTGTCGAAGATTTCCTCGGGAGTACCCTCCTCTACAACGATGCCATCAGCCATAAACAGCACACGGTCGGCCACTTCACGGGCAAAGCCCATTTCGTGGGTAACAACCACCATGGTCATACCCTCTGCCGCCAGTTCCTTCATAACCTGCAACACCTCGCCCACCATTTCGGGGTCCAGGGCGGAGGTGGGTTCGTCAAAGAGCATAATGTCGGGATTCATCGCCAACGCTCTGGCAATGGCCACACGTTGTTTCTGACCACCCGACAGTTGATGGGGGTAAGCATCGGCCTTATCAGCCAGGCCTACTCGCTCCAACAGTTCCATTGCTTTTGCCTTCGCTTCTTCCTTAGTCATCTTTTTCAAGGTGACGGGGGCATACATAATGTTCTTTTCCACCGTCATGTGGGAAAAGAGATTAAACTGCTGAAACACCATACCGATATTTTCACGCACGTTATTGATATTGATTTTTTTATCGGAAATGCGATAACCATCTACGATGATCTCACCAGCGGTGGATTTTTCAAGACGGTTGAGGCAACGCAACAACGTTGACTTACCGGATCCGGAAGGGCCGATCAGACAAACAACTTCACCTTCCTGTACCTGAAAATCAATACCGCACAATACGTCCAACTTACCGAAACTCTTATGCAGACCGGTAACTTTAACCTTTTCTGTCATAACTAACCTTCTTTTCAACAAACTTCGAAAACAGCATCAAAATAGAGATAACAACCAAATAGCAAATACCAACCAGAATATAGGTTTCAAAGAAGAGATAGGTACTTGCAGAATACTGCTTGGCTTGGTTACACAGTTCAGCCAAACTAATAACGGAAAGAATGGAAGTATCTTTAACGGTAATGATAAACTGATTTACGATGGAAGGAATGGTGATCTTGAATGCCTGGGGCAATACGATCATCATCATGGTTCTTCCGGAAGAAATACCCAAACTGCGGGACGCTTCGATCTGGCCCACGTCTACCGCTTGTATACCACTGCGGAAGATTTCGGACAGATAGGCGCCGGCATTCAAACTCAAGGTGATTACAGCCGCCATGGATTCGGAAATAACAAAGCCCGGCACCAAGGGTTGCACAATAATCGGAACACCGTAATAAACGATAAACGCCTGCACGATCATCGGGGTGCCGCGGATCAGCCATACATATACACCCGAAATCGCTTTCAAGATCTTAGATTTAGAAAGTCCCAGTAAACATGAAAACAAACCCACCAACATTCCGAAGGCCAGAGAGATGATTGAAATAATAATCGTCACCTGCAGGCCGGAAAGCAGCATGGGCATTGCCTGTTTTAAAACAACGTCAAAATGCATTACTCACTCACTCAAATTCTTTTTTACTCAAAATAAGCAAACCAAAGTGGCGGGGGTGCCCGCCACTTAGATTTGCAAAACATCAAATTGGGGTTTCGGTTTACAGACCGTACTTTGCCAAGATTTCGTCGTACTTGCCGTTTTCCTTAATGTTCTTCAAACCGGCATTGAACTTCTCAATCAGTTCGGCGTTTTGACCTTTCTTTACAGCAAAACCATAGTAGCTGGGATTGATCTTCTCGCCGATGGTCTTCAGCTTGATGCCGTTCTTGATGGCGTCACCGATAACGGTGTAGTCTTCGAAGCAAGCAGCACAGTTGCCGTTCAAAATAGCTTGATACTGCTCATTGGAACCTTCAAAGGCCTTGGTGGTGTAGCCGTATTTATCTTTGTTGGCGTTGGCATACTCAGCGCCCATGGTGCCGTTCTTAGTGGCAACTACTTTGCCCTTGAGGTCTTCAATGGATTTGATATCGCTGTCGGCGGCAACAACCAATACCTGACCGTCTTCGAAATAACCCTCGGAAAAATCAAAGATCAACTTACGGTCTTCATTGATGGTCATACCGGCAATAACAGCGTCGGCCTGATTGGCCTGAACTTTGGCCAGAGCGGGGTCAAAGCCAACATTCATCATGTTATACTGAATGCCTTGATCCTCGGCGATAGCAGCCATAATGTCCATATCAATACCTACGTACTCACCGGTTTCGCTGTCATAAGACTCAAAGGGAGCGAAAGCATTGTCGGAAACAATGGTGTATACTTTTTCGCCGGCGGCCTCTTCTTTACAACCCGCAAAACAGGTCAACAGCAGCGCCATAACGGCGATCAGTGCAAATACTTTTGTAAACTTTTTCATTTTGGAAACACTCCTTCAAAATATTTATCTTTACATCTCTTTAGATGTTTAGATCTTCTACCGTGGGGATATGGGGGTCATAGGTGGGCATCAGCTCCAGCTTAAACTTGTTCTGGCGGCGTTTGTTATCAAACACCGTTTTCAACTCTGCCGTTGCCTTGCCGGTGCGGATATATTCATCCAGCGCCGCATAGGTAAAGCCCAGATTATCCTCATCCGTTTTACCGCAGAGACCGTCGATGGGTACCTTATCCACCAATACCGCCGGCAATCCCAACTCATAGCCGATTTGTTTGACCTCGGCCACCGTCAATTTGGACAAGGGGCTGAAATCGCCCACACTGTCACCGAATCTGGTGGAATAACCCACCCAATCCTCTGAAAGATTGCAGGTATTGGCCACCCGGCCGTTATTGCTCTGGCTCACCGCATACAGAGTGGTCATCCGCACACGGCTGGGCAGATTGGTCAGGGTCAAAGCGGAAAGCTCGCCGACCTGTTCCCCAATGGCCGCCTTCAGCGTGGCCACCGTTTCACCGATGTTGACCGTCACGCTACGGATGCCCAGGGTCTTGACCAACAATTCGGACATATCGATGTCTGCCTGCTCACCACACGGCATCAGCACACCCAGCACACGCTCGCGCCCAAGTGCCGCCGCACACAGCGCCGCCACCACCGAGCTGTCTTTACCGCCCGAAATGCCGACCACTGCGTTGCAATCCTTGCCGTTGATCTCAAACCAGTCACGGATCCATTGTACGATCTCTGCCGTAACCTTTTTTGCATCAAACATCGTCAAACCTTCTTTCATGCTTTGTATTTTACCACAAATTCCCCCATCAAACAAGCGAAGGGAAAGTAAAACATTCTTTTTTTAAAAAAACCGATACTTTATATATTAAATTAAGGTAATCTTGTGCTTTACTTAATTTTATTAACTTTTCGTGCTAAAAACAAGGCTTTTTGATTAATTTACTTAATATTCAAAACAAAACTGTCACTTTTGCCACTTTTTCACAACTTTTTGCGCATTTCTTTGTGCAACTTTACCCGCGGCGGGTCGCCGCTGACGATCTCGGACGTCGACAGCACCTGCGGTGCAATCGTCGAACGTTCAAGTAGTCACAAATTCTACTCGAACATTTTATTTGTACGTCTTTGCAAAGTTCATGCGGCGTGCCGAAAAAAGCGTGGCAGAAAACAACGAGGAAACACCGCAAGGCGTTTCCTCGTCGAAAGCAATCACTTATTTGTACGTCTTTGCAAAGTTCATAATGATGGTAGCAACCTCGGCGCGGGTAGCATTCCCCTGCGGGCGGAAGTTATAGCCGCCGGTGGTCTTTTCACCGTTGACAAGACCGCCCATTTGACAGGCCTTAACGGCGGAGCGAGCGTACCCCGAGATCTTGGCCGCGTCCTTGAAGGTGATGGCGGCGTTGATCTTCTGCAGCTCGATGTCCTTCTTGTCGCAGTAGCGTACCATAATGGCGCAGATCTGCTCACGGGTGATATTCTCGTCAGGACCGAAGGTGGTGGGGGTCAGACCGGCAACGATTCCGTTGTCGTTGGCCCATTTAACGTAACCGGTGTAATACTGGTTCTTCTTAACGTCGGTAAAGACGG
>JAZQDW010000046.1:0-6141 GCA_045546995.1 Eubacteriales bacterium | reverse complement strand
AAAGTAATAGATATTTTATAAAAAATGGCCGTACCCGTAGGGCGGTGCTCCGCAGAGATAAATCCGCTTTAAAATGGCTATTTTTGCCCTATACTACGGCAAAACACCGCAATATGCGTCAGCATTATTGCGGTGTTTTTTTCTTGTCTACGACAAAAAGTATCTCATTTTTAAGTGCCAAAGGCAGTTTTTGGATAGGAAATTTTGTTTGCGGTGAAGTCAAAAACGCAGGAATACTGGCGTATTCCGAGGCTTTTGACGAGATGGCTGTCAAAATTTACATACAAAAACCGGTTGATCTCTACGGAGCGCCGCCCAATGGGTGCGGCCATTTAACTTAACAAATTTCAGGTTCGGGATATTCTTCGCCGAAGGTTTCGACCGTGACGCGGAGCATTTTTTGATCACGGATGGGCTTGTCCATCATATTGACGTCTACCTCTGCAATGTCCATTGCCACGTCCATTCCTTCAATCAGCTTACCAAATCCGGCGTAATTACCATCCAGAAAACCGGCGTCGCCGACACAAATAAAGAATTGACTTCCGGCAGAGTTGGGATCCTGCGCTCTGGCCATGGACAGCACGCCTTCGCTGTGATGCAGATCGTTTGCAATGCCGTTGGCGTTGAATTCTCCTTCGATGCTATAGCCGGGACCGCCCATGCCGGTGCCGGTGGGGTCGCCGCCTTGAATTACAAAGCCGGGGATACAGCGATGAAAAATGATTCCGTCAAAAAAACCTTTTTTTGCAAGAGATATAAAATTGTTGACCGTATTGGGAGCAATTTCCGGATACAGTTCGGCCTTCATAATATCTCCGTTTTCCATTTCAATGGTTACAATGGGGTATGCCATAACGTTTTCTCCTTTGATTTATTTTGATTGAGTATATCACAATTTGGTATTATAGGCAAGTATAAAGAAAAAATAAAAAAACGAAAATTGAAAATAGAAAGTGAGAAAACGAGAGAAAACAAAAGAAAACAGACGAAATCGAAAGAAAAGTATTTATAATTTAAAAAATATTTAAAAATCTCTTGACTTTGGTCTTGTTCTGTCTTATAATGAGCAAGGTCAAAAAAGGATAACTATTTTAGGAGGATACAACACAATGTCTACTTTTATGAAGAAAATTGAAAATGTAGATCGTAAATGGTACATTGTTGATGCTGCTGACAAGACCTTGGGTAGTGTTGCAGTTCAGGTTGCTACCATTTTGAGAGGTAAGCATAGACCCGATTTCACCCCTCACTGCGACGGCGGTGATTGTGTCATCGTTCTCAATGCTTCCAAGATCGTTCTGACCGGTAAAAAGCTGGAGGACAAGTATTATCGTCATCACACCGGCTGGATCGGCGGTTTGAAAGAGATCAGCTATGGCGATTTGATGGCCACCAAGCCCGAAAAGGCTGTTGAACTGGCCGTTAAGGGTATGTTGCCCAAGAACAAGATTGCCGACAAATGTATGACCAGACTCAGAGTCTTCAGAGATGATAAGCACAATCTGGAAGCTCAAAAGCCTGAAATCTTTGTGAAGTAAGGAGGAACGGAACTATGTATAATAACGAAGCTTATTTCTATGGCACCGGCAGAAGAAAATCTTCCGTTGCTCGTGTACGTTTGTTGCCCGGTACCGGTAAGGTTACCATTAATGGCAGAGATATTGATGAGTACTTCGGTCTGGAGACCTTGAAGACCATCTGCCGTCAGCCTCTGGCCTTGATCGGCGCTGAAGGTAAGTATGATGTTATCGTCACCGTTACCGGTGGTGGTGTTACCGGTCAGGCCGGTGCAATCCGTCATGGTGTTGCCAGAGCTCTGCTCGAGGCTGATGAAACCCTGCGCCCCGAACTCAAGAAGGCCGGTTTCCTCACCCGTGACCCCAGAATGAAGGAAAGAAAGAAGTTCGGCTTAAAGGCTGCACGTCGCGCTCCTCAGTTCTCCAAGAGATAACAAACTTATTACAAGCACCGTCTTCGGATGGTGCTTGTATTTTTTGCGACGGGCAGCCGTATTGTCATCCCCGAGCGGTTGCCCCGAAAGGGGCGAGCGAGTGGGGACATTAACGCTGCGCGTCAACGAAGGCGCTTGCGCCGAGATGGACGTGCACGTCGCGCTCCTCAGTTCTCCAAGAGATAACAAACTTATTGCAAGCACCGTCTTCGGATGGTGCTTGTATTTTTTTGCGACGGGCAGCCGTATTGTCATCCCCGAGCGGTTGCCCCGAAAGGGGCGAGCGAGTGGGGACATTAACGCTGTGCGTCAACGAAGGCGCTTGCGCCGAGATGGACGTGCACGTCGCGCTCCACAGTTCTCAAAGAGATAATCTGTATTATTTCGAAGATTACCAAAACCCCGAAACCATCACGGTTTTCGGGGTTTTCTTTTTGCCTTGTTTTATGCTTTGGTGCAAACTTGGTGCAAGTTTTTAAAACACCCTATGACCGAAAGAACCATAGGGTGTTTTAACATATTCTTATTAAACTGACCAACAAATTGGATTATTTGCTTTCATATTTTGTTGCGACATAAAACCATTCTTGAATTGCCGAAAATGTTGCAATAGAGCATACAACTATGGCAAGGTATTTTAATTCCACAAAGGATATTATCAAAGGAAATAGAAATAGCAGTAGTCCTGTTGCTTTGTTCATAATTGTATGTAGAGCTATAAACTGTTTTTTAGAAACAAATCCCCATATGATATTAAAAATTTTGATAATTGTGATTATGCCGCCCCATATCCATAACCACCAAGGAATATGAATGTTTGGCAATAATTTAATAAAAGATACTGCTACGAACACCAGGTCAGCCGCAGTATCAATTTTAGCCCCGAAGTCACTGACACTATTTGTCTTTCTTGCGATAGTGCCATCTATCATATCACTAAAACCACAGAGAAGATATGTGATATAAAATGCTGATGAAAAAACAGGAAAGAACAGCAATAAAATACTGCCTAGAATGCGGCAGCTTGTGAGTATATTTGCGATATGCCTTGTCATTTATTCACCTATAAATCTGAAAAAGATTGACTGTTTTCACCAATCCATTTCTTCGCCCAAGCAAACAATGTTTCGGACATCAAATTGAAATCCACTGTTCCACCGTTTTTTATATTCAAAAAGGTTTCAACAATGACTCGTTCATCGGAAGATACAACTTGAAGCAATTCTTTTTGATGGCTGATATAGTTTCCAGTTTGCTTAAAAGCAATTGCTTGTACAACGAAAGAGGCAGATTTATATAAACCTCGCAAAATATCTTCGCTTTTTTCATGGAGCATATTGTGAACACATCCGTGGAATATATTGCAGACGCCGATTTTAATGGCTCTATTTACGGCACGGTCATCTATAAGAGCGAACACTTTGTCAAGGTTACCCTTGATTGGTGTCGTATCATAATAAAACTGAAAAAGGTCGGATGGCTCCCAATTCATAATTTCATTAATGCCTGAGACGAAACCACAAATCAATTCCCTGTGGGTAAGGGTGCCTAACATTGCATTATAAGTTTGAATATCCATTGGAGACAATTTATCCAAAATTACAATAATATCAATATCGCTTGTTTCCGTTGCTTCACCACGGCCGTAACTGCCTTGTAAACCAACAAACCATACACGGTTTGCGAAAGTCTCATTTAATGTCTGCAAGAAGTTTTGCATCCAAGCAGTAATATCTATCATCTTAATACCCCTGTAAAATTGTCATTTATTGAATTGATTGCATTATACCATAAATCATTCAAAATAGCAATGTTTCTGCAATCTTCTTAAGTCATAACGATTCTTTATAAAATCGTTATGACTCTTTTTTATAGACAAGTTAAAAGAGGCTGTAGGCGATAATTGGGTACATCCTGACATTGTATTTACCTCTGTAATAGGTAACTTCTATGATAGGTCATATGTAAACAAGGAACTTAAAAAATCCTTGCAAGCAACGATATGCCCATTATAAGCGCACACGGGCTTCGACATAGCAATGCAAGTCTTATGATAAATAACGGCATTGATGTTAAAGCAGTTTCCGAGCATTTAGGCCATTGCAATATTGCAATCACGGGAGATATTTATTCCCATATCTTTGAGGAATACAAGGCGAGAATGAAGATGACCTCATTTCTTAAATACGAAGATAGCAGTGTGAAACGAAAAAATCACACTGCTATTTTTTGACAAAATATTGTAAAAAACTGTATTTTTTGCTATAATGATTTAAACGGAAATTTATAGTACTTAATAATGAAAAGAGTGTTCTTATGAAAATGAATGTTTTTGACCAAAACAAGCCAAAATCTTGGTGCAAATTTGGTGCAAAACTTTATAAAACAGCATAAACTTTTTGCAACGATATTCAATTTTGGCAAAACAAAACCCCACAATATAAACGATTTTCAACGATATTACACGATATATACGGTACACCGAAAACTCCAAGAGATAACAAACTTATTACAAGCACCGTCTTCGGATGGTGCTTGTTTTTTGATAAAAAATTGACTTTAAATAATTTTTTTGATATACTACAAACTATATATGAGAGAAAGGAGGAAGAAAAGATGATTCTGACAATTGACGTTGGTAATACCAACATCGTGATCGGTGTGTACCAAGAGGACAAGCTGGCACTTACGCTGCGGGTCAAGACGGACACAACCAAGACAGAGGATGAGTACGTGATTTTGTTTGATAGCGTTTTGCGCATCAATCATATCCTGCCCGAAACCATTAAGGGTGGCATCATTTCTTCGGTTGTGCCCAATCTTTCCCCGGTACTTGCGCTGGCTGTGAAAAAGCTGATCGGGTGCGCTCCTTTGGTGGTGGGCCCCGGTATCAAAACCGGCTTTCCCATCAAAATTGACGATCCGTCACAGCTCGGCAGTGACTTGGTTGTAGGCGCAGTCGGCGCCTTGGCAAAATACAAGCCGCCCATGATCGTTATTGATATGGGGACGGCAACGACCTTTTCTGCCATTGATGCCGGCGGTGCCTTTTTGGGTGGCGCCATTTGCCCCGGTTTGCGGGTGTCTCTCGGCGCCTTAACCCAGCAGGCGGCGCAACTTTCGCAAATTGAGTTGTCTGCACCAAAAAATGCAATCGGTACCAATACTAATGACAGTTTGCGCTCCGGTATGATCTTGGGATGTGCCGATATGATCGATGGTATTTGCAATCGGTTTAAAAAAGAGTTGGGCGGAGACGCAACGGTAGTGGCGACCGGCGGTCTTGCACCTAAGGTGTTGCCCTATTGTTCTACAAAGATCCATTCTGAACCAACTTTGCTGACAGATGGTCTGTTGGCTCTTTACAAAAAGAATACAAAGTAAAAATGCCTTACGGCATTGTACCCCGGAAGGGGACAGTAGCAAGGAGGAATTTATTATGAAAAATGCAAAAATCAGAAAGATGACAACTGTTGCATTACTGATGGCCCTAGTTGTTGTGATGCAGTTTATCAGCGGGATGATCCCGCCTATCGGAGGCTTTTCTTTTTCGTTGGTGTTAATTCCCATCGTGATTGGTGCGGCAGTGCTTGGCCCTTCTGTAGGTGCGCTGTTGGGGGCAACCTTTGGCGTAGTTGTGGCTATCAACTGTATTACGGGTGCTGATGTGGGCGGCCACATGGTCTTTCAGGCCAGCCCTTGGCTGTGCTTGCTGGTTGTGATCAGCAAGGGTGTATTGGCTGGATTGGCTGCCGGTTGGGTATATAAGTTGCTGGCAAAAAAGAATGCATATGTGGCTATACTCTGTGCGGCTATCGTTTGTCCGTTGGTCAATACCGGCGTTTTTGTGGGCTGTATGGGATTGTTTTTTATTGACGTACTGGCAGCCTGGGCCGGAGGGGGCGGCGTGTTGGGCTACGTTTTGACCGGCATTGTTTTGGCAAATTTTGTGCCTGAACTTGTGATCAACATTGTGTTTGGTCTTGCAGGACAACGAGTTATAAATGCTATTAAAACCAAATAAAAAATGCGGCAGTTAACTGCCTCATTTTTTATTTTTCGAGAATCTTTAATATTTCGCCTACGTACATTCTGTGTGTGTCACCCTCGGGATAACATTTCTTTTGAATATCACCGTCGTAAAATACGCCGTTGTCAATGTCTACGGCATAGATTTTTTTGCATAT
>JAZQDW010000045.1:0-11658 GCA_045546995.1 Eubacteriales bacterium | reverse complement strand
TGAAAGTGTCATAGTGGGTTACGCACTTTCAAAAGGTGCGTAATGAGGTTATAAACTTTAAAATTAACCTATTTCAAAGATAAGAACGATAAGTGATATTGTGAGACAGGTCTCACAGTGATATTCTTTAGAATACCTCGCCTTTGGCGAGATATTTCTAAAGAGTGATATTAAAACCTTGTGGTTTTAGTTATATTATATTCGCCCTTAAAACTGCCCGAAGGGCAATATAACTATGCGTAGCATAATATAACTGCGAAGCAATACAACTCGCCGTAAGGCGAATATAACTGAGGCGCACTTCCTTACGGAGTGCGCCTCTACGGGTGCTTTTTGTTTTGGCTTACAGAATAATGCTCTCGCCGGTCATTTCGGCGGGTTGGGGCAGGCCCAACAGCTTCAGCATAGTGGGGGCGATGTCGCACAGTTTGCCGCCCTCACGGAGGGTGCAATCCTCACCTACCACCACGAAGGGTACCAGATTGGTGGTATGCGCAGTGAAGGGCGAGCCGTCCTTTTCCATCATACAGTCGGCATTCCCGTGGTCAGCGGTAATGAGGGTCTTACCACCCATCTTTTCCACCGCGGCCACAACCTTGCCCACGCAGGCGTCTACCGTTTCAACGGCTTCCACAGCGGCATCAAAAATACCGGTGTGGCCGACCATATCGCAGTTGGCAAAGTTGAGGATGATCACGTCGTACTTACCGCTGAGGATCTTCTCCACGGCTTTGTCAGCTACCTCGGGGGCGCTCATTTCCGGTTGCAGGTCGTAGGTGGCGACCTTGGGAGAAGCGATCAGTTCTCTGTCCTCTCCGTCGGAAACCTTTTCCACGCCGCCGTTAAAGAAGAAGGTGACGTGAGCGTATTTCTCGGTTTCGGCGATACGCAACTGGGTCAACCCCTGCTTGGCCAGATACTCGCCCAGGGTGTTCTCCAGCGTCTGGGGACGGAAGGCCACGTGTACGTTCGGCATAGTGGCGTCGTACTGGGTCATGCAGACAAAGTATACGTCCTTTTTGCCGCCCTGACGGACAAAACCGTCAAAATCGGGATCCACGAAGGTGCGGGTGATCTCGCGGGCGCGGTCGGGACGGAAATTGTAAAATACGATGCTGTCGCCATCGGCAATGCCGGCGTTTTCGGCGCAGACGGTGGGCAGAACGAACTCGTCGGTCAGCGCCTTACCCTCTTCGTCGATGGTCTCATAGGAGGCCTTAACGGCGGCAACGGGATCGGCATTCTGAACGCCCTCGCCGTATACCATAGCGGCATAGGCCTTGCTGACACGTTCCCAACGGTTGTCACGGTCCATGGCGTAATAACGACCCATAACGGTAGCGATCTTACCCACGCCGATCTCTTCCATCTTGGCCTTGGCATCGGCGACAAAGTCGGCGCCGCTGGCAGGGGGAACGTCACGGCCGTCCAGGAAGCAATGAAGATATACCTTGGAAAGGCCCATCTTCTTGGCCAGCTCTACAATGGCGTACAAATGGGTGTTGTGAGAATGGACACCGCCGTCGGACAGCAGACCCATAATATGCAGGGCGCTGTCATTTTTCAGAGCGTTTTCCACGGCGCCCACCAAAGACTCGTTTTCAAAGAAATCACCGTCGGCAATGCTCTTGGTGATACGGGTCAGCTCCTGATAGACCACGCGGCCGGCGCCGATATTGGTATGGCCGACCTCACTGTTGCCCATCTGGCCGTCGGGCAGACCCACGTCCATACCGGAAGCGCCGATATAGGTGGTGGGACATTCAGCCAACAGTTTGTCCATCACGGGCGTTTTGGCGGCGGCAATGGCGTTGCCGTAGCAATCGCAGTTCTTGCCATAGCCGTCCATAATACAAAGCAAAAGAGGTTTTTTCATCGTGTGTTCCTCTTATTTGGAGGCAGCCTTAACGATGACTGCAAAATCCTCGGCCTTCAGCGAAGCGCCGCCGATGAGACCACCGTCAACGTTTGCCTTCTCCAGCAAGCCCTCGGCGTTCTTGGCGTTCATGGAACCGCCGTACTGAACGGTGATGTTCTCGGCAGCCTCGTCGCCGAACATCTCGGCAACAGCGGCGCGAACGAAACCGTTACCCTCATCAGCCTGATCGTCGGTAGCGGTCACGCCGGTACCGATGGCCCATACGGGCTCGTAAGCGATGACAACGTCCTTGAGCTGCTCGGCAGTCACGCCGGTCAGAGCCATCTTGGTCTGGAACTTCAGCAGGGTCTCGGTATAGCCCAATTCTCTCTGCTCCAGCGTCTCACCCACGCAAACGATGGGCTTCAGGCCTGCCTTGATGGCGGCCAGGGTGCGCAGGTTGACAGTCTGATCGGTCTCACCGAAATACTGTCTTCTCTCACTGTGGCCGATGACCACGTACTCAACGCCCACTTCCTTGAGCATGGCGGCGCTGATCTCACCGGTGTAGGCGCCCTTTTCGGCAAAATGCACGTTTTCTGCGCCGATCTTGATATTGGAGCCGGCAGCGGCCTCCAGACAAGCGGTCAAATCCACAAAGGGAGCGCAGATGACGACCTCACAGGTGGCGTCCTTTACCAAAGGCTTCATAGCCTCGATCAATGCCTTGGCCTCGGCAGGGGTGTTGTTCATTTTCCAGTTACCGGCAATAACATACTTTCTCATTGTACTTTTTTCCTTTCATATTCGTGGCGAAAGCAAGTACCGAAACGGCACTTGCTTTCGTATTTTGGTGATTATTTATCGTTCAGTGCGGCAATACCGGGCAGTTCCTTACCCTCCAGGAATTCCAGAGAAGCACCGCCACCGGTGGAGATGTGGCTCATCTTATCGCCATAGCCCAGGGTGTTAACAGCAGCAGCGCTGTCACCGCCACCGATCACGGTAACGGCATCCGTCTCGGCCAGAGAAGCGGCAACTGCCATGGTACCCTTGGCCAGCGTGGGATTCTCAAACACGCCCATAGGACCGTTCCAAACCACGGTCTTGGCATTCTTTACTTCGTTTGCAAACAGTTCGGCAGTCTTGGGGCCGATGTCCATACCCATCCAGCCCTCGGGAATGGCTTCAGCGGCAACGACCTTGGTCTCGATCTCGCCATCGATGGGATCCGGGAAATGATCGGTGATGACACAGTCGATGGGCAGCAACAGCTTAACGCCCTTCTCCTCTGCCTTCTTCATCATCTCTTTGCAATACTCGATCTTGCTCTCATCCAGCAGGCTCTCACCCACGCCATAACCCTTGGCGGCCTGGAAGGTGTATGCCATACCGCCACCAACGATCAGGGTGTCGGCCTTGCTCAAAAGATTTTCAATAACAGTCAGCTTATCGGCAACCTTAGCGCCACCCAGAATGGTAACGAAGGGACGCTCGGGCGCGTCAACGGCGTTGCCCAGGAACTGCAGCTCTTTACCGATCAGATAACCGGCAACAGCCTCTTTCACGTAGGAAACTACACCAACGGTGGAGCAGTGCGCTCTGTGAGCGGTACCGAAAGCATCGTTGACAAAAATGTCAGCCAGGCTACCCAGCTCGGCGGAAAATTCCTCGCCGTTCTTGGTCTCTTCCTTGCGATAACGGGTGTTCTGCAACAGCACGACGTCGCCGTCCTGCATAGCGGCAACCGCAGCCTTGGCATTGTCGCCCACTACGTTGTCGTCAGCAGCAAAGATAACTTCCTTGCCCAGATGCTCGGACAGTCTCTTGGCAACGGGTGCCAGGCTCAACTCGGGCTTGGGCTCACCCTTGGGTTTACCCATGTGGGAGCACAGGATGACCTTACCGCCGACAGCAATCAGCTTTTTGATGGTGGGCAGGGCAGCCACGATTCTGTTCTCGTCGGTGATCACACCGTTTTTCAGCGGTACGTTAAAGTCGCAACGCACCAACACTCTTTGACCTTTGACACAAATATCATCGATCGTCTTTTTGTTGTAAGCCATTTTGAAAATCTCCTTTTTATAAGATTTATTTTACATACACCATTATTTTATTATATTTTTCCACTTTTTTCAAGTGGTATCCGATATTTTGTATATTCGTTCAACACTTGTTCGATTGAGCCGTATTTTTTGTAAATTTGCACAAAAAAGCGGGCTGCCCCGAGCGGCCCGCTTTTTGATTATTATTGCGCTGCCGCCGCCAACCAGGCATTGGCATATCCCATCACCTGTTGTGCATTCAATACCGTACCGGTTTTTGCAAGCACATTTGCGTCATGACTATCCATATAGTCTATCGAATCCCAGTCAAAATGAATGCCGATCAGTTTCGTTTGCGTTGCACCCTTCTCGCCGATCTTATACTTAAAATAAAACGTATAAGCACCGCCGGCGCAAGTACCATAAAGCTTACAAGAATTAGCATACCTGACTTCCAGCAAATACAGCGATTGATTCAGCGCTACCTTGGTATACAACATCGCCGCCGCATATCCCGCCGCCACATAAACGTCCAGCTCTCGTCCGCAAACGGTGCAAACACCGTCAACCATAATATGGCCTTTTGATGCAATCCCATACCCGCCCGACGAAAAAACCTCATCACAAGTCGTGCACCAAATTTTCGGAGCTTTTCCCGGCATAAAGCAGCTCGGCGCTTTGCCGCCCGAGTGCTGAATCGTGTGATTGGAAGTGATCACGTTTTTAATTTCAGCGCAATGATCGCAGGTGTACGGCGTGGTGGTGACACAACCGTCGACCGTTGCCGCGCCTGCCGTCCAGTTATGAAGCGCGCCATATTTTTTGGCAAAATTCATCAAAACGGTGGCAACCTCCGCACGGGTGGCGCTGCCCTTGGGACGGAAGCGATAGCCACCCGTCACCTTTTCACCGTTGACCAGACCGGCCTTCTGACAAGCCTTGACGGCAGAGCGCGCATAGGAGGAAATCTGAGAATTGTCCGTAAAGGTAAGTGGGGCATTGACCGCCGCCGGCTCCACCTTGGCATACTCGCAATAGCGGATCAGCATGGCGCAGATCTGCTCACGGGTGATTTGTTCATCAGGGCGGAATTCTACAAAATTGACGCCGCTGACGATACCGTTATCCGCCGCCCATTTTACATAACCGGTATAGTACTGTTTTGTGGGCACGTCCGCAAAACGGCTCTTTTCTTTATGATTGACCGTTACAGCCTCCAGACGGCCCAGCACCGTCACAAACATGGCGCGGGTCATATGCTGTCCGGGGGCAAATCTGGTGGCAGAGATGCCGGCAAACAGATTGTGATTGTACACGTAATCAATGGCGCCGTTTTTGTAAAACCAATCGCTGCTCTTAACGTCTGTAAATACCTTGGCCGTATTCACGGCAAAGGCGGAGGGCAGAAAGCTCAGCACCATTACCACGCAAAGCATCATTGCGATCACTCGTTTTTTCATATCCATCTCTCCTTTCAGTTTCTTCTACTTAAATTATATTATACCTATAATTTACTGTCAAGAACAAGCCCCTCAAAAACCTCCGTTTTTTGTAAAATCGCGCAAAAAAGCGGACTGCACAGCAGCCCGCTTTTTTTGATCAAATGTGTTTTAGATATGCTTGTTTGCCTCGGCCACGACACGATCAACGTCCAGCTCGGTGCCGCTGGAAGCGCGCTCCATACCCTCATGCGCCCAGAAGGTGGCATGAGTGGCATAGAGATGTACACCCACGTAATCGGCATATACGGTATTGCCGATCTTGTAGATGATATAGAAGGTGTATGCGCCGTTTTCGCACATATTGGAGCCGGTGCTTTCTTTACAGCCCTTTACGTAACGAACGGTATTAATATACATCGTAGTACTGGGATCGATATATTCGAACAAGGTGGCAACAGCCTGGCCTGCCGCTTCATAAACGGTCATCATTGCGCCGCAGGTGCTATATCTGGAGCATTTGCCATTGTTCATATCGTGTCCGGCAGGACCACCGGAGGTCTTATAGCACACCTTACAGGTCTTGGGGGTATCACAAGTAGCCGCCTTCCAGGCGTGGTCGCTCTTGGGCAGGGTTTTGGAAACGGCAAATACCGTATCGCAGAAATAGCATACGACGCCGGCAGTACGACCGGTGTTCAAGCAATCGGGTTTACGGGCAGAGGTAACACTGTAGCTGTGGGTGGTATCGATCACCGTCTTTTCAGCAAAGCAATCCTCGCAGAAATACGTCGTAGTGGTGATACAGCCGTTCTCGTTCGGAGTGCCGGCGATCCAGCTATGTACGTCGGCGTACTTTTTGGCAAAGTTCATCAAAATGGTGGCAACCTCCGCACGGGTGGCGTTGCCCTTGGGACGGAAGCGATAGCCGCCCGTCACCTTTTCACCGTTGACCAGACCGGCCTTCTGGCAGGCCTTAACGGCAGAGCGCGCATAGGAGGAAATCTGGGAATTGTCCGTAAAGGTAAGGGTGGCATTGACCGCCTCCAATTCCACCTTTGCATAATCGCAATAGCGAATCAGCATGGCGCAGATCTGCTCACGGGTAATATTGGCATCGGGGCCGAAATCCGCATCGGAAACACCGCTGACGATACCGTTATCCGCCGCCCATTTTACATAGCCGGTATAGTACTGCTTTGTAGGCACGTCCACAAAGCGGGTCCTCTTGGTTTTATCCACCGTAACGGCCTCCAGACGACCCAGCACCGTCACAAACATGGCGCGGGTCATCTTATCATTGGGCCCGAAGGTGGTTTTGGAAGTGCCGGAAAACAAATTGTTGTTGTAAACGTAATCAATGGCGCCGTTTTTATAAAACCAGTCGCCTTTCTTAACGTCCTTGAATACCTTGGAGGTGTTAACGGCGGCAAAGGCGGAGGGCACAATGCTCAGCACCAGTGCAACGCATAACAGCAGGGCAATCAATCTTTTCTTCATTTCAATTTTCTCCTCTCGTATATTCAGTCACAATGGTTTATTGCGCTTTTTCTATCAATATTATATAAAACCAAATTCATTTTGTCAATGTGATTACGTAAACAATCGGCAAGTGACCGGTCTGTTTTCACAGACGGCTGTCACCCGAATCAAGTACAGAATGATTCGTTTTTACAAAATTTACAATTATCGGTAGATTTCTTCCAAAAAATATAGTACAATGATAAGAAATGATTATAAGTATCCAAAAGGAGCATAAAAATGGGTATTTTTCAAAAACTGTTCGGAACAAGAAGCGAGCGCGCCGTCAAACAGGTGATGAGTCTGGCTGACGCCGTTATGGCCATGGAGGACGAGTATGCCGCCCTCAGTGACGAACAACTGCAAAGCAAAACCAACCACTTCAAAGAACGGCTGCAAAACGGCGCCACGCTGGATGATATCCTGCCCCAGGCCTTTGCCACCGTCCGTGAGGCGGCCTGGCGTGTGCTGGGTATGAAGCATTACAAGGTACAGGTCACCGGCGGCATCATTTTGCATCAAGGCCGCATTGCCGAGATGAAGACCGGTGAAGGTAAGACCCTGGTGGCTACCCTCCCCGTGTATCTCAACGCCCTCACCGGCAAAGGCGTGCACGTGGTCACCGTCAACGATTATCTGGCCCGTCGTGACAGCGAGTGGATGGGCAAGATCTACCGTTTTCTGGGGTTGAGTGTCGGTCTGGTAGTCCCCGGTATGATGCCGGAGGAAAAACAGCAAAGCTATGCCTGTGACATCACCTACGGCACCGGCAACGAATTCGGCTTTGACTATCTGCGGGACAACATGGTCGTTGACGCCGCCTCGCTGGTCCAGCGCGGGCATCATTTTGCCATCGTGGATGAGGTGGACTCCATCCTCATCGACGAGGCGCGTACCCCGCTGATCATTTCGGGTATGGGCTCCAAATCCACCGATCTGTACGAACGGGCGGAATTGTTTGTCAAAACACTACGTCCCTTCAAAAAGGTTTCCACCGTTTCCAAGGTGGATTACGATGCGTTGGCCGGTCAGGAATACGATGAGATGACCATGGGCGAATACCTGACCGAGCAGGAGCACAAGGTATTACAAAACGCCGATTATATCATTGACGAAAAGAGCAAGCAAGTAGCCCTGACCGCCAAGGGTGTGACCAAAGCGGAGGCAGCCTTCCACGTGGAAAATCTGGCCGACCCCGAAAACATGACCCTGAGCCATCATATCAATCAGGCCATGCGCGCCCACGGTTTGATGAAGCGTGATATCGATTACGTGGTCAAGGACGGGCAGGTGCTCATCGTTGACGAATTTACCGGCCGTATTATGAAAGGCCGTCGTTACAACCAGGGGCTCCATCAGGCCATCGAGGCCAAGGAGCACGTGACGGTAGAACGGGAGAGCAAAACCCTTGCCTCCATCACCCTGCAAAACTATTTCCGTATGTATCAAAAGCTGTCGGGTATGACCGGTACCGCCCTGACGGAGGAAGTGGAGTTTGAAAGCATCTACAGTCTGGACGTAGTGGAGATCCCCTCCAACAAGCCCAATATCCGCAAGGATCTGCCCGACGTGATGTATCAGACCCGCCGCGCCAAATTCGACGCCGTGGTGGAGCAGATCATCGCCTGTCACGAAAAGGGACAGCCCGTACTGGTGGGCACCATTTCCATTGAAATGAGCGAACAGTTGTCCGCTATTTTGAAAAAACGGGGCATCACTCACAACGTACTCAACGCCAAGCATCACGAAAAAGAGGCGCTCATCGTCGCCCAGGCAGGTCATTACGGCGCCGTCACCATCGCCACCAACATGGCCGGCCGCGGCACCGACATCAAGTTGGGCGGCAACGCCGAATTTATGGCAGAGGAAGAGTTGCGCGCCCGTGGGGTCGAGGCTCACATCATTGCCGAGGCCACCGGTTTTGCCGAGACGGACGACCCGGACATCCTGCAGGCCCGCGCGGAATACCAGAATCTGCTGGCCAAGCACAAGATCACCGTTGACGCCGAGGCGGAAAAAGTGGTGGCCGTGGGCGGTCTGTATATCATCGGCACCGAACGGCACGAAAGCCGCCGTATCGACAACCAGCTGCGTGGCCGTGCCGGCCGTCAGGGTGACCCCGGTACCACCCAGTTTTATCTGTCTGCCGAGGACGATCTACTGCGTCTGTTCGCCGGCGACCGTATGAAGGCTACCATGGCCGCCCTGAAGGTGCCGGAGGATATGCCGCTGGAAAGCTCACTGTTCTCCTCCACCGTGGAAAAATCCCAGGCCAGAGTGGAAAGTATGCATTTTACCAGTCGTAAACACGTACTGGAATACGATAACGTCATCAACAAACAGCGTGAGATCATCTACGATCAGCGCAGCAAGGTGCTGGCCAACGACAACGTCAGAGAAAGCATTCTGAAAATGATCCCCGACGTGGTGGCCGCCGTGGCCGAACCCTATCTGCAGGGCGAGGATCCCCAGATGTGGGATATCGAAGCGTTACAGAAGGATGCGGCGTTTTTACTGCAGGGCACGGTACTGCCCACCGACAGTGACACCGTCTACAAGATGGAGGCCGGCGAATTCATCGATTTGATCACCGAGCGCGCCGTAGAACTGTACGAACAAAAGGAACAGGAATATCCCGAGTTTATCCGAGAGGCCGAGCGTTCTATCCTGTTGCGCAGTGTAGATGCCAACTGGATGCAGCATATTGACGAGCTGGACGATCTCAAGCAGAGCATCGGTCTGGTCTCCTACGGTCAGAAGGATCCCATCGTGGAATACCGCATCCAAAGCTTTGATCTGTTTGACCAAATGATCGCACAGATCAAATTCGATACCGTTATGCATATGCTGGGTCTGGTCATCAAAAGCGAGGCAGAGATCCGGCGCGAACAGCTGATGAAAGAGACCGGCACCAATTCCGCCGACGGCGAGCCGCAGAAAAAAGTCCCTGCCAAGGTGGGCAAAAAGATCGGCCCCAACGATCCCTGCCCCTGCGGCAGCGGCAAAAAGTACAAAAAGTGCTGCGGACAACGCTAAGCGGGGTGTCCCCGCAGACAATCTCGGCAAAGCCCGCAGGCTTTAATAATCGGGGACCGATTACAGGCACTTGAAGCGACAAAATAACGAGATCAAAATAATCCGTTGTGCTCACAACGGATTATTTTTTGCTTTTTCGTTGCTTGACAGGTCAACAAGTTTTGAATATACTTATGGTAAAGAAAACAACAAAGGAGCTTCCCTATGGATCAAAAATACAACGCTTTATTCACCCCGTGGAAAATCGGTAACGTTGAAATCAAAAACCGTATCGTAATGTGCCCCATGGGCGGCACCTCCCTGTTCGGCTGGTTCGAGCTGGGCGGTTGTCACTTTGACAAAGAGGCGGCCAAGTTTTTCCTGGAAAAGGCAAAAAACAACGTCGGTCTCATCATTCCCGGCATCGCGCCTCTGCGGGACACCTTCTGGGGCAAATGGTTGTGGCAAAATCCCAAGATGTTTGACGAACTCAAAGAATTTATGAAGGAGATCCACAAATACGACGCCAAGCTGTTTGTACAGCTCACCGCCGGTATGGGTCGCTCCTGGGCCATCACCGATCTAGTCGCCCCCTTACATAAAAACAAACTGACCCACGCCATCCTCAAGCCCATCATCGACACCGATCACGAGCTGGCCAGCCCCTCTCCCCTGCCCTCCCGTTGGGATCCGGAGATCACCACCCCCGAAATGACCAAAGAGCAGATCCACGAGATCATCGAGGCCTTTGCCAAAACCGCCAAACTGTGCAAGGATGCCGGCGTTGACGGTGTAGAAGTCCACGCCGTACACGAAGGCTATCTTCTGGATCAGTTTACTATGGAATGGACCAACAAGCGTACCGACGAATACGGCGGTTCCTTTGAAAACCGTTTCCGTTTCCCGGTGGAGGTGGTCACCGCCATCAAAGAACGTTGTGGCAAAGATTTTCCCGTTTCTCTGCGTTATTCGGTCGAATCCAAGGTCAAGGATTTCCGCAAGGGCGCCATCCCCGGCGAGACCTACACCGAGGTAGGCCGTTGTATGGCGGAAAGCGAAAAGGCGGCCAAATACCTCGAAGAGGCCGGTTATGATATGCTCAACGCTGATAACGGTACTTACGATTCCTGGTACTGGGCCCATCCCCCGATGTATATGCCCCAAAACTGCAATCTTTCTGACGTTTCCCACATCAAAAAGTTTGTAAATATCCCCGTAGTCTGCGCCGGCCGAATGGAGCCGGACGTGGGCGCCAAGGCCGTGGAGGACGGTTTGATCGATGCTGTGGGCATCGCCCGTCAATTCCTGGCGGACACCGAATGGGTCACCAAATTGGTAGAGGACCGTCTGGAGGACATCCGTCCCTGCATTTGCTGTCACAACGGTTGCTTTAACTTCTGTTCCTTCAAGGGACACGCCAACGCCCAGCATTTGCCCGACACCATGGGTCTGGCCCGTTGCGCCATCAACCCCGAAACCATGCAATCCAAAAAATATTATATCGCTCCCGCCAAAAAGGCCAAAAAGGTGGCCGTCATCGGCGGCGGTATCGGCGGTATGGAGGCGGCCATTCTGCTGGCCAAGCGAGGTCACAGCGTAACCCTGTATGAAAAGAGCGGTGAGCTGGGTGGTGTATTCATCGCCGCGGCCGCTCCCGACTTTAAAGAAAAAGACAAGGCGCTCATCGCTTGGTACAAGCGAGAGCTGACCAAATATCCCGCCATTGAAGTAAAGCTCAACACCCCGGTCACCGACGTGAAGTCTCTGGGTGCCGATGAGG
>JAZQDW010000044.1:0-42590 GCA_045546995.1 Eubacteriales bacterium | reverse complement strand
TTTTAAGAGATTTTTGGCGCAGAGGAGGAGGCAAGGCTGACGCCTGCCGACGACGATAATCCAAAAAGCACCGAAATTATGCACTTTCAGGCGTGTTCGGATGCTCCTCCACTGCTTAAGGCAGTTTTTGGATAGGAAATTTTGTTTGCGGCGAAGTCAAAAACGTAGGAATACTGACGTATTCCGAGGCTTTTGACGAGATGGCGGGGAAAATTAACAGGCAAAAACCGGTTGATCTCTGCGGAGCACCGCCCTTCCGGCGTTATTTTTTGTGTAATATAGTTGAAAAGTGCAGGGTGGTCTGCGCCAGCAGATAGACGCTCATGGTCAGCGCATGGGGCAGGGAAAAGCCGGCCAGAAATGCCTGCAGCATCAACAGCAGATCGGACAAAAAGAACAGCGCAGCGCCGCATAGCGTCACCAGAGCGGCGACACTTTTCTGACGGAAAAACAGGGCGGCGGCCGCGGCGGTCATCAGGGAGATGACGGCGGCGTATGCCAGCGCCGCAAGACGGGTGGCAAGGTCGGGAAAAAAGAGGTGGGGATGACATAAGATCAACATTCCTGCCGCCGCAAAAATGCCGCCCCACAGATACAGCATTTGTTTTTTGGAGGGGCGCTGTCGCAGAAAGGCAAGGGCGTAAAAAATATGCCCGACGGCAAAAAACAGAGTGCCGATAGAGAGTACCTCGCCCAGGGTGATATCTCCCCAATATCCCGTGATGGCGCCCAACAGTAACAGCAACGCCGTAATGCGGTTGTGTCTGCATAGCAGGGAATACAGCATACTTATGCCGGCCATCACCACAAAACCTAAACAGCACAGCGCCTTGGCGTGGGCATCTCGAAAGCCACCCAGCTGCAGATTGGCGGCCAGAGTGGCGGTGGCGAGGAACAATTGTACGCAAATAAAGATAGGCTTGGCGATTTTCTCCGTCATAATAAAAATCTCCTTGATTTGTGAAAATGGGAGTGTTATACTAATCTTTGCTGAAAAGAAAGGATGCGAGAATGTGAAAAAGTTTTATCTTACGCCCAAGCTGTTTACCATTTTGAAGGGCTACAGCGCCGGTCAATTGGTAAAGGACGTGGTGGCCGGTATCATCGTGGCGATCATTGCCTTACCGCTGTCCATCGCTTTGGCTATTGCTTCGGACGTGCCGCCGGTCAACGGCGTATATACGGCCATTGCCGCCGGCTTTGTGGTCAGTTTGTTCGGCGGTAGCCGGATCCAGATCGCAGGCCCCACCGCCGCTTTTGCCACCATCGTGGCCGGTATCGTCAATACCCACGGAATGGACGGTCTGTTTCTGGCTACGTTAATGGCCGGCGTGATGCTGATATTGATGGGAGTTTTTAAACTGGGTCGATTGATCAAGTTTATCCCTTATACCATCACCGTTGGCTTTACCTCGGGTATTGCCGTGACCATTTTGGTGGGACAAATTAAGGATTTTCTGGGGCTGAGCTATGGCGGCACCTATATCGAGACCTTTGAAAAGCTGGAGGCCAATCTGCACCATATCAACACCTTCAGCTGGCAGGCTTTTTTGGTGGGCGCCGTGTGTCTCGCCATTCTGATTATATGGCCCAAATTAGAAAAGCGGATTCCTCCCTCACTGATCGCCGTATTGGTGGGCGTGGGGATGGTTATGCTGATCCCGGGCCTGTCCGATAACGTTAAGACCATTGCTGATCTGGGTGAGATCAAGGGTGGTCTGCCGCAGGTGGATCCGGGCGCCATTGATTTCAGCTTTGCAAAGATCAGCGCCGTACTGCCCAGCGCCTTTACCATCGCCATTTTGGCGGCCATTGAAAGTCTGCTGTCCTGCGTGGTGGCGGACAGTATGGTACATTCCCGTCACAATTCCAATGCCGAACTGGTGGCTCAGGGTCTGGGCAATATCGCCTCGGTATTCTTCGGCGGCATTCCTGCCACCGGCGCCATCGCCCGTACGGCGGCCAACGCCAAAAACGGCGGCCGCACCCCCATTGCCGGTATGGTACACGCCGTGGTGCTGTTGGTGGTGGTACTGTTTTTAATGCCTTATGCCAAATATATTCCTATGCCCACCATTGCGGCCATTCTGATTATGGTTGCCTACAATATGAGCGAGTGGAAAAAGTTCGTTCGTGTGTGTAAGACTGCCCCGAAAAGCGATATCGCCGTACTGGTGGTCACCTTCGTTTTGACGGTGGTGTTCGATTTGGTCATCGCCATCGAGGTGGGTATGGTTTTGGCCGCCCTGCTGTTTATGAAACGGATGAGCGACGAGAGCTTCGTTACCGGCTGGAAATATGTGGATTCGGTCAACGACGCCGATTCCCTCGATTTAAAGGCGGTGCCGAAAAACGTCCGCGTCTACGAGGTCAGCGGCCCGATGTTCTTCGGCGTGGCCGAACGGATATTGGATATTCGCATCAAGGAGGACACCAAATGTCTGATTCTGCGGATGCGCGCGGTGCCGTCAGTGGATGCCACCGCCATGAACTCACTGGACGAACTGCAAAGGCAGTGTAAGGAGCGTGGCATACGCTTGATTTTGTCCCATGTCAATCCCCAACCCCTTTCCGCTATGAAAAAATCCGGTTTTTACAAGCGGGTGGGCAAGGAAAATTTCTGCGAGCATATCGATCAGGCGCTCGCTAAAGCAAAAGGAGAATAACAATGGATATCAGTGTACAAAGTGGTGGAATCGTAGAGATCTACGGCGCCGAAAAAACGGCTAAATGGATCAGTGAAGCGGGCTTTACCGCCATTGATTGGAATATTAACCGTGGTTGGGATCGCCGGACCATTAAGGAACTGGGCTATCTGCCCGAGGGCTGTATTTATGACAAAAGTTTAGAGGATATCGAGGCCTATTGGAAAGAGCAGAGCGATGCTTGGAAAAAATACGGTTTGCAGATCGGTCAGGTTCACGCTCCTTTTCCCGCCTACGTTTTTGATAACCCTGATTTTCTGGACTACGCCATCGGCGTATACAAGAAATTCATTGCCTATTGTCACCATATGGGCATTCGGGAGATCGTACTTCACGGCATTTCTCTGCCGGCGGGGGAGAACCGCCTGACCCACCGGGAGGTGGAGGATCTGAATATGAAACTGTATTCCTCCCTCATCCCTGCGCTGGAGGGCACGGAGATCACCCTTTGCCTTGAAAACCTTTTTTCCGGTCGCGGCGGCAATCTGCGCCAAGGCCACTGCACCGATCCCTACGAGGCGGTGCGTCATATCGACGCCCTCAACGAGCTGGCAGGCAGAGAGTGCTTTGGTCTGTGTCTGGATACGGGCCATCTGCATTTGTTGCATGGCGACGTTAAAAAGTATATCCGAATCGTGGGAAAACGGGTCAAAACCCTGCACATCCACGACAACGACGGCTCTGCCGATCAGCATATGGGCCCCTACACCGGCTCCTTCCCCTGGACGGACTTTGTGGAAGCCCTGCGGGAGGTCGGCTACGAGGGCAACCTCAATTTTGAGACCTTCAATCAGGTTAAAAACCTGCCCGAGGCATTGGTGCCTGAATTCCTGCGGCACATCTGCGCCGTAGGCGAGTATTTCAAAAGCGAGATCCAAAAATAAATAAGTCAAACGGGCAGTCGGCAGACTGCCGCCGAAAAGCAACGAAGTACCCCTCACCGCGAAACGGTGAGGGGTGTTTCTATTATGGTTACAGAAGATCGGCGATGGAAGAAACGTCTACCCAGATACAGGGGCGGATGGCGCCCGGCTCGTTCGAGGAGGAAACGTAATAAACCTCAAATCGATCTATGACACCGGGAGAGAAGGCGTCGCTTAACCCGAAAATGCCGCTGTAGGGACGTTGATCCCGGGTGTAGCAACCGTTCCAGCAGTCATAGTCCCGACGTTCTTCCTTGGCGTAGTCGGTGACGTTGGCGTTGACGGTGCGGACGTGGAGCTCGGAGGAGAGGTCGTTAAATTCGTCGCCGCTGATTAAAAAGACGGCATCTTTGGTCGTACAGCCATAGTCTTTGTCGGAGTTGGTTTTCAGGGTGGATTGCACGATGAATTCTTGTTGCGCCTTGCTGAAAGCTTCGTCTGCAAACTCGTCGTTCAGCCAAGAGCGGATATAGGAATGCTCCCAATTCAGCCGCTTTTCGGTGGTGATAAAGGCGCTGTCATCCGTATCGGTGTCCAGATTAAAGGGCTTATAGTCGAGGATGGATTGGCTCCACAGCAAAACACGGTCGCTCTCTTTTTGAATTACGACCCAGTCAATGGGCGCGCGCTCACCGTCGGCTCCCTGCGGATAACTGCCGTATTGCGCCGTTTCGTTTATGTCGGATTGCGCGATGTTGATCAACTGGAGTTTGGAGATATACTCGGCAGCGCCGGGATAGTCCGGAATGCTTTGCAGTTCGGTCAGCGCGAAGTCATACTCCTGTAAGTAAAAGCAACACAGTGCATAGCGGAATACGTTATCCTCGGAAAATTCCATAATGGGGTAATACATTTCCTGGGCGCTGGTATAATCCTCGCCCTCAAAATAATAATCTGCGGCCAACTGCTGGCTGTCCTTGTAGCCGTCCAGTTTTTCCATCATTTCGGCGGCGGTGATGATTTCGCCCTGCGCGTATAATTCTTTGGCTCGGTTGTATTTCTTGTCTTTAAAATAGGAACATCCCGTTGCCATGCCAAGGCTTAACAGCAGGCATAACAAAAGCGCTATCATCTTTCTCTTTTTCATATTGCCCTCCTGATCGGTTTGGAAATATCATAACACGATTTGACAAAAAATACAATCCTTTTTCCGCAGAACAGGGCTACGCGTCTGCCTGTTTTTCGTAATCGGGCTATATTGACAATTGCAAAACTTTAGGCGGTTTCATTATGGAATTGGGTCTGGGCGAGTTTGAGTTTAAAAATCGAAAGCTCGTGAAAAGCGAAAAGGTAAATTTGTATGAATTTACAAAACGATACAGTGCAAGGGAACTGGAATCAGCCGGTTTTGTGTATAACGATCCGCGGAGCATGGGCGGATGGGAGTTGCCCACGTCAAGGGTGGACAAGGTCGTGCAAATTCGCCGACCGATGTCGGAGGATATAGCGTTGTATCAATATATCAGCGAGAATATGGATGACGTTCCTTATCACGGGTTGGAACTGAAGAAAACGATTGATTTGTGTTAATAAAAAACCGGCTTCTATTGCAGATTTAGGGACTTATGTTATAAAATGAGAAAAAACATAGGAGAGAATATTATGGCTGAAAACAATATTGATATTATCGAAGCTTATATGAAGGCTTTTAAGGATAAAACACCTGAAACTGCAGATAAAACCATCGCAACTATGACCAGGGATTTTCTCACACTTGAAAATGGGGCTTACCGTCAAAAAAAAAGGAGGGTACATCGACCTGGCCGTTGCATTTGAATTTTACAATTATCTTTCTGAAAATGAAGATATTATCAAACAAAAAACAGGAATAGATATAAAACAAGAAATACTACATCCGACAACATCCCCCAATCAAAAATGGCACCTTATGATTTCATATTTATGTGGCATTATGTTTGAAATGAAAACAAACGAAAAAAGAAGAATGAATATCGCAGGCATTTTTTGCCCCGAGTTGTGTTTGTGGATGCTTGAGACCTCTGAAATATTTAAAAATGATGGTGATGTACTACTATCTATAAAAGAACACGCCATTAACTATAAAAATAAACGAGATTTTGAAGGTTATAATTACAGTTCAACAAAAGGCTCGTCAGCAGAATGGAAACGTTTTATTAAACCATATATGGACAAATTGCATAAAGCGATTATGAAAAAATATAATAGTAATCAGAATACATAAAAACAAAAAGCAGATGGAAAAACCATCTGCTTTTTTGTAGGGGAGGGATTTTGCTCCCTCTTGTTTATTTTTTGGGATCAAACGCCGGATTGAAGGCGTAATAATTTTTGGAATTCAGGTGATCCAGCACCTTGTTCAGGGATTCGCCGAAACGCTGATAATGCGCGATCTCCCGTTGCCGCAAAAATTCCAGCGGCTTGATGACGTCCGGATCGGTGACCAGCCGCAGCACGTTTTCGTAGGTGGTGCGGGCCTTTTGCTCTGCTGCCAGATCCTCGTGCAGATCGGTGATGGGGTCACCTTTGGATTGGAAGGTGGCCACGGTGTAGGGCACGCCGTTGCTGTCGGTGGGGTAAATGCCGCCGGTGTGCTCGATATAAAAGGGCGTAAAGCCGCCTTTATCGATCTCCGCCGGGGACAGCCCGTCGGTCAACTGTCGGATGATGGCCGCAAGGATCTCCTGATGGGCCATTTCCTCCGTTCCGATGTCCGACAGCGTGGCGATAACGTCGGCGTAGGGCATGGCGTAGCGCTGGTTGAGATAGCGCTGTGAGGCACCCAGTTCGCCGTCGGGGCCGCCCATCAGGCTGAGGATCATACGGGCGGTTTTGGCATCGGGACGTTTGATATCCACGGGAAACTGCAGTTTCTTTTCATATTTCCACATACTTTATTCTCCTCTCTCCCAGGGCCAGGGCTCGTTGATCCAATCCCAGTGGGTCTTGTTACGGGTGCTGTCGACCGTCAGCGGACCGAAGGTGGATTCGTAGGCTGTACGCAGTTCCATTGCTTCGGCACGCAGCTTGTAATAGCAGGCGAGCGCCTTGGTATCGTCGGGATGGGTGTTCAAAAACAGGGCGGCATCGTGGGCGGCAAAATCAGCGGCCTGCAGGCGATGCAGCAATTCCGCGCGCGTCACGGACGATTCCCCCTTTCGAAGGGCAGATGCAGCGCGGGGAACAGCGTTCCGGCGCGTAAGGCCTCTTCATTGTCATAAACGATCGTCCATTTTTGCGGCGGCACGTAGGCCATGGCCAGCGGCAGGGGCAATTGCCCTGCCGTACCGGTGCCTGCGGCGGCGGTAAACAATGAGGCGATCTTGTCATATTGTTCTTGCACGTTTTTGGTCTCCTTTGTTATGATGTCGAAACTTTCGTTTCATTTTATTGTATGAAACGGCGGGAAAAGTGTGAAAATGGAAAGCGCAAAGTGATTTACATTTTTTGAGAAAAGTGGTATACTGAAAAAGAGCAAAGGCAAACAATGGAGGTGCTTGTATGGAAAATATGAAATTTACGCTTCCCTCGCACAACGGAGAGGATCAGATCGCCTGTTATCTGGAGATTCCTGAAAATCCCCGGGGGATATTACAGATTTGTCACGGTATGTGCGAGTATTTTTATCGGTACAGAGAATTTGTTGATTTTATAAAATTGGCCGGCTTTGCCGTATGTGGACACGACCACGTGGGACACGGGTATAGCGCTCCGGATGACGAGCATCTGGGGTATTTCGGGCCGAAGGACGGCCATCGGGTGCTGGCCATGGACGCCCATGCCGTCAGCGTATACGCGCGGGATAAATTGCCGGGATTGCCGCTGTTTTTGCTGGGACATTCTATGGGTAGCTTTGTCGCCCGTGACTATATCACCCAATACGGCGATGAACTGGCCGGCGCGATCATTATGGGTACTTCCGGTCCCAATCCGGCGCTGGGCGCGGGATTGACCATGGCAAGGCTGTTGCGTAAGACCAAGGGTGACCTGCATCGTTCGGCGATGCTCAACCGTTTGTCCTTTGGCACCTATAACAGCCGGATCAAGCCGGTGCGCTCGACCTACGACTGGTTGAGCCGGGATATGAAATGCGTGGCGAAATATGCCGATGATAAATTCTGTTCGTTTATTTTCACGGCGGCAGGCTTTGAAGATCTGTTTACACTTCTGGGTCGGGTCAATCACATTGGTTGGGCCAAGACCGTTCCCGTCGATCTGCCCGTTTTACTGATTGCCGGGGAAGAGGATCCGGTGGGCGCCTACGGTAAGGGTGTACGGCAGGTATATGCCCAGCTGGAAAAGGCGGGTGTGCAGGATCTGGTGTTGCGGCTGTACCCCGAAATGCGACACGAGATCCTGAATGAATTGGGGCGTGAGTCGGTGTATACCGATCTATTGCTTTGGCTTGAAAAACGGTATCAGCTCTTGCAGGGAGAGGGCGCCGGTGAGAAATAAAAAAGCACAATAGGTGCACAGATATACGGGCAAGGATACCCATGGAGAGGCAATCCGCAGGGTAACCAGTGTGGAAAGAATCAAAGCGCACAGTGGTAATTGCAGTCCTTGATACAGCGGCAGGGGCGCGCCGGTCACTCGTAACAGACGGCGCAGTCCCAGCAGGGCGACGCCGGCATTGCTGATGACCATCACGATCAGAAAGCCTGCCAGACCGAAGCGGTGTAGCAATATAAAAACCAGCGCAATCCGTAGCAGGGAATCCATTGTGGCATATTTTAGGCTGGCCACCTGCTCGCCCATGCCCTTCAGCAGGCCATCGGTGATACAATCCAGATACATAAAGGGGATTACCGGTGCCAGAAAGCGTAGAATCCGCCCCACCTTATTCGAATGATACAGCAGTTGTCCCAGCGTGGGGCCGTAGCTGAAAAACAGGCCGCCCATCAAAATAGAGAAGCAAAAGGTTAGTTTCAACGTGCCTGTGGTCAGCGTGCGAATGTGTTGCGTCTGTCGCCGCTGGGCGGCGGCCGTTATCTCCGGGATCAGCAGACCGGTCAGGGAGGATAAAAAGGAGGAAGGGAACATGATCAGCGGCAACGCCATTCCCTTCAATGCGCCGAAATCCGCCAGCGCCGCCGAACGGTTGCCGTCGTATTTTTCCAGCCGACCGGGCACCAGCATATTTTCTACCGTGTGCAACAGGGAGGAAACGTACTTGCCGGCGGCAATCGGGAGTTGTATGGGCAAAAAGCGGGAAAAGACCGCGCGGGGCGAACCGCCACGGGGCAGCAGACGTAAATCTGCGCGATAAAAAATAAACAGCAACGCCGTCGCGACTACCTCGCTGACGGCGTTTCCCGTAAATACGACCCACATGGCGGCATCGGGGGAAACACGGTCGATGCATAGCATAACCAACGAAATGCGTACCGCCTGCTCGGCGATTTGCGCGGCGCAGCTCAGCCAAACGCGGCTACGCGCCAGAAAATAACCGTTAAAGACAGCGGCCATTGCCATAAACGGTAATCCGCAGGACAGGATTCGCAGTGCCCGGGCGGCGGCGGAAAACCGTATGAAACGCAGGGCGATAAAATCGGCGCCGCAAAACAATACCGTGGCGATCAGCGTCGCCACAATACTGCTCCAACTCAGGGCAAAGCGCATCACGCACTGTATACTGCGTCGACCGCCGACGATGGCCTCGCCGCTGATCAGACGGGTGACGGCAATGCTGATGCCGGCGGTAGCGAAAGCGGAGCAGAGCATATAGACCGACAGGACCAATTGATACAGCCCCATGCCCTCCTGTCCCAGCTTTCCGCTGATATATACGCGGTAAACCATACCCACGGCACGCAGGGCGACCCCCGTCAGCGTCAGCCACAGGGCCCCGCGGAGAAATTTGTTTTTTTGCATAAAAAACCACCTCTTCTTCTAAAAAATATGGCGCGGTATACAAAAAAATGAAAAAGGGGTTGTAAATTATAGCGAAATAATATAAAATATACTATGTAATAATATATTATTTGGGAGGAATCTTTATGATCCAACTGAAAAATCATAACGGTTTGATCACCGTTTCTGAAAACGTTTTCGGTACCATCGTCGGCAACGTTGTCAACAATTGCTTCGGCGTGGTGGGTATGGCGGCGGCCAGTGCCAAGGACGGCATTGTTTCGCTGTTGAAAAAAGAGCATTACAGCCGTGGTGTTAAAGTGATGGCTGACGGGGAGAGCTTGATTCTGGAGTTGCATATCATCGTTTCTTACGGTGTGAATCTTCCTGCCATCAGCCACAGCATTATTCAGGAGGCCAAATATGCCGTTGAGCAAAAAACCGGCTTTCACGTTAAAAAGGTCAACATTTGCATTGACGCAATGAAGACCGGACAGGGAGAGTAAGCGGATGATCAGCGGTAATTTACTCAAACAAATGTTCATCTCCGGTGCGCACAATATTTCCAATCAGATGGAAGCGGTCAATGCGTTAAACGTTTTTCCCGTTCCCGACGGCGACACCGGTACCAATATGTCTATGACTATGTCTGCGGCCGAGAAGGAGCTTTTGCTCCATTCGGACAAAACGGCAGGAGAGATTGGTAAGATTGTTGCCAATGCTCTGCTGAAGGGCGCCCGCGGTAACAGCGGCGTTATCCTCAGCCTGTTGTTCCGTGGTTTTTCCAAAGGACTGGACGGTCTGGAAAATGCTGATGGGCAGGCCATTGCCTCCGGCTTTGAGAAGGGTGTGGAGGCCGCTTATCAGGCGGTTATGAAGCCCACGGAGGGTACCATTCTGACTGTGGCGCGTGTTGCGGCAGAAAAAACTAAGGAGTTTGCTTCGGTCAACAACGATGCCAAGGCGGTGTTTGCCTATTATATCGAGCAGGGGATCGAGACCCTCAACCAAACCCCTGAAATGCTGCCCGTATTGAAGCAGGCCGGCGTTGTGGATGCTGGCGGTAAGGGCTTTTTGGTAATCTTAGAGGGTATGCTGCACACCCTGCAGACCGGTGAGGTCATCGAGGGCGGTCAGGTCGAACAGACCCCCGAAACAGTTGACTTTGCCGACTTTAACAAATTCGACACCGAAGAGATCAAATTTGCATATTGCACTGAGTATATTATCAATAAAGATCCCAAGAAAAAGAAAAAGGTTTCCGCGCTTCGCTCCTATCTTGAGAGCATCGGAGATTGCGTGGTAGCCGTTGAAAATGATGAGATCATCAAGGTACACGTGCATACCAACCATCCCGGCCGCGCCATTGAGGAGGCGTTGACCTTCGGCGCCATCGCCACCTTGAAGGTAGAGAATATGAAGTTGCAGCATGAGGCCAATATGGCCGCTGCTCCCGCAGCCGCCCCCGCCCCGGTGGAGATGAAGCCCTATGCATTCGTAGCCGTTTGCGCCGGTGACGGTATTACCGGCGTGTTTAAGGATTTGGGTATTGACGAGATCGTTGGCGGTGGCCAGACGATGAACCCCTCCACCGATGACATTCTGGCGGCGGTGGAGCGCGCCCCCAGCAAAACCGTATTCGTTTTGCCCAACAACAAAAATATCATTCTCTCGGCTGAGCAATGCGTGGATTTGACCGAGAAGAAGGTAGTGATTATTCCGACCCGTACCATTCCGCAGGGCATTTCCGCAATGTTGGGCTTTGACGCCGAGCAGAGCGTGGAGGAGAACACCGCGGCAATGAACGAGTACGTCGGCTCGGTTAAAACGGCGCACATCACCTACGCCGCCCGTGACAGTGTTTTTGATGACAAGGAGATCAAGCAGGGACAACTGCTGGGTCTGCTGGAAAATAAGGTTTCTTTCGTTGAGGACGATATGATCGTGCTGGCAGAAAAACTGATCACCCCCATGATTGACGAGGACACCTGCTATATCAATCTGTTTTACGGTGAGGGTACCAATGCCGAGCAGGCAGAGGAGATCCGTAGCCGTATCGAGACCTTGGCTCCGGATGCCGAGGTGGTTGCCCTGGAGGGTGGGCAGCCCGTTTACTCGTATATTATTTCCGTAGAATAAGGAGTGTCTGTATGAGCAAGACCAACATTATTACCATCAGCCGTACCTTTGGCTCCAACGGTAAGGGCATCGGCAAGGCGCTGGCCAAAGAGCTGGGCTATGACTTTTACGATAAGGATATTATGCGTATTGCCAGCGAAAAGACCGGTCTGGTAGAGGATTATTTCAAGAGTGACCGTTCTCCCCGTTCCAGCCTGCTGTATTCCTTGGCAATGGGCCTGTACAGCGGTCAGGGCGTGCCGATTCACTATAACGATTCTCTCAGCGATGACCGTCTCTTTGAAATTCAAAGTGAGATCATCCGTGAAAAGGCCGATCAGGGCAACTGCGTTTTCGTCGGAAGATGCGCGGCCTACATACTGCGTCACTATGACAACGTGCTCAACGTGTATATCGATTGCGATATGAAGGTTCGTGTGGAGCAGATCTCCCGCCGTATGGAGCTGGACGAGGCTGCCGCCAAAAAACTGATCAACAAAACCGATAAAAAGCGCAGAGTATATTATTCGTATTATACCAGCCGTGAGTGGGGCAATCCGCAAAACTTTGACGTTTGCCTCAACACCGCCAAGATTGGTGAGCAGGGTGCTGTGGAACTGATCAAGGCAATGATGAATCTTACGAAATGATGGAATTGTTTCCCCAACAGATGATTCAGCCGGCCATCGCTGAACTGCTTGCCTGGTATGACGTGTGCAAGCGGCCGATGGCGTGGCGGGATGAGGTTTCCCCTTACCGTACCTGGGTGTCGGAGATTATGCTTCAACAAACCAGGGTGGAGGCGGTGCGCGCCTACTTCGATCGATGGATGGCGGCATTGCCCACAGTGCAGGCACTTGCGGCGGCGGATATGGAACAGCTGTATAAGTTGTGGGAAGGTCTGGGATATTATTCCAGAGTCAGAAATCTGAAAAAGGCCGCAGAGATCGTCGTACGCGATTTCGGCGGCTTTTTGCCAAGTGACGAAAAAAGCTTGCTTTCCCTGCCGGGGATCGGTGATTATACTGCCGGCGCCATCCGTTCTATTGCATTCGGCCTGCCGGCTGCGGCGGTGGACGGCAACGTGATCCGTGTGTTTGCCCGATTTTTGAATATTGATACGGTCATTTCCGACGATAAGCATAAAAAAGAACTGGCAGCAGTGTTGCAAGCAGTGTCGCCGATTGACAAGTGCGGAGACTTTACACAAGCGCTGATGGAATTGGGGGCGCTGGTGTGTCTGCCCGGCAATCCGAAATGCGATATTTGTCCGTGGCGTGCCCGTTGCCGTGGCTTTGCGGCCGGACGCGCGGCAAGATTGCCGGTGTTGCCACCCAAACCGCAAAAGGAGATCGTACCGATGACGGTATGTGTTCTTTGTAACGAGCAGGGTGTATTTTTACGGAAACGCCCGGCAAAGGGTCTGCTGGCCGGTCTGTGGGAGCCGTGGCATACCACGGGTCAGCCGGAGGAGCCGGCGCTGTTGGCCGCCCTGCAGGCGGAAGGCATCGTCGTACGGGAACTACGGTCGCTGGGACACCGTAAACACGTCTTTACCCATAAGATCTGGGAGATGGACGGATTTGTCGCCATGTGTGACAAGGCAGACGGCTTTACACTCGTAAAGAAACAACAACTGCAGCAGGAGTATGCGCTGCCCAAGGCTTTTTCGCCTTTTTTTGAAAAGTAACCTGTTTTTTGGAGAGTTCTATGGTTTATCTGGATAACGCCGCTACGACGGCGCCGCTGCCGGAGGTTACGGCGGCGATGGAACAAATGAATACACAGCTGTTCGGCAATCCGTCCTCCCTGCATTTGCAGGGTGTGCTGGCGGAGGAGGCAGTCGGCACCGCTCGCAATCAGGTGGCGCAGGCATTGGGCGCGAAGGCGGAAGAGATCTTTTTTGCCTCCGGCGGCACCTTTTGCAATAATGCAGCTATTCTCGGCGGCGCCCGTGCCCGTAAGCGGAGCGGCGATAAGATCGTTATTTCCGCCATCGAGCACGCTTGCGTGCGTGAAGCGGCGCGAAACCTGACGGAAGAGGGATTTCGTGTGGTAGAGGTCGAGCCGACGGTGGAGGCCTTTGCCGCCGCAATCGATGAAAAGACCGTGTTGGTCAGCTGTATGCTGGTTAACAATGAAACGGGGTTGATCTTGCCGGTGGAGCAATTACCCACTCTCATCCGTCGCAAAGGAGCGCCGGCCCTGCTACACGTGGATGCGGTGCAGGCGGTGGGTAAGATTCCCGTTAACGTCCGTCGACTGGGCTGTGATCTTTTGACGCTCAGCGCTCATAAATTTCACGGGCCAAAGGGCTGTGGGGCGCTGTTTGTTAAAAGCGGTACCCGCTTGTTGCCCATCGTGCACGGCGGCGGTCAAGAAAAGGGGCTGATCTCCGGTACCCATAATACCCCTGCTATCGTGGGAATGGGCAAGGCGCTGGAACTGGCGAGTCGGCAACTGCGTGAGCGTAACGCCCACTTGCGAGAGCTGAGCGAGTACTTTTTATCCTTGGCGGCCGGGCGAGCGTATCTGGCGGTCAATCGGGACGAGCGATCCTATGCTCCCCATATTGTCAATATTTCCTTTTTGGGCTACGTAGGCGAAAACGTACTGCATCAATTGGAAAGTGAACAAGTATACGTTTCGGTCGGCGCCGCCTGCTCCAACAACAGCGGACACGGCTCGATTCTGGATCGGATGAATGCGCCGCGGCTGAACGTGCTGGGGGCTATTCGTGTCAGTTTCAGCCATATAAATACAAAACAAGACGTGGATGCGTTTTTTGCTGCTGCAGATCGGGCATCGGCAACGCTGATTAAAAAGTATAAATAGGAGAACACTATGAAAGAAATTATTTTGGCCAAGTGCGGTGAGATCGTGTTGAAGGGTCTCAATCGCCGCCGTTTTGAAAGTATGCTGCTTCGTCAGGTGCGTGGCGCGGTCAAGCCGTTCGGTGAATTTGATATTGATTTGCGGCAGTCCACCGTCTACGTGGAGCCGCAGGATGATTTTTGTGATCTGGATGGCGCAATGGAAAAGATGAGTCGAATTTTCGGCTTTGTAAAACTGTCCCGCGCGGTGGTCTGCTCGAAGGATATCGAACAGATCAAGGAAATGGCGATCGCCTATATCGCGCCTCAGTTGGAGGGCGTAAAGACCTTCAAGGTGGAAAGCAAGCGCGCGGATAAACGTTTTCCTCTCAATTCCATCGAATTGAGCCGTGAGGTGGGCGGCGCGATTTTAAGCGCCCAACACAAGCTGAAGGTAGACGTGCATCATCCCGAGGTGCTGGTGATGGCCGAGGTGCGTGAAAACGGCACCTATCTGCACACCGATCAGCTGCAGGGCGCCGGCGGTATGCCCTACGGCTCGGCCGGCAAAGGCGTGCTGCTGTTGTCCGGCGGTATCGACTCGCCGGTGGCCGGACATATGATCGCCAAGCGTGGCGTACAATTGGTACCGCTGCATTTCTTTTCGCCGCCCTACACCGGTGAGCGGGCAAAGCTGAAGGTGGTACAACTGGCCAAAATTATGAGCGACTATTGCCCCGGAATGCGCCTGCGCGTGGTGCATTTTACCGAGATCCAAAAGGAGATTCTGGAAAAGTGCGAAGAGGATCTGTTTACCGTGATCATGCGCCGTTTTATGATGCGTGTGGCCTATAAAGTGATGAAGGCGTCCAAGTCGGAGTGCCTGATCACCGGTGAAAGTCTGGGACAGGTGGCCAGCCAGACACTGCAGGCCATTGCCATTACCGATGCCACGGTGCCTGCCCCCACGTTGCGGCCTCTCATCGGCATGGATAAGGATGAGATCGTGAAGATCTCCCGTGCCATCGGCACCTTTGAGACCTCCATCGAACCGTATGAGGATTGCTGTACCGTATTTACCCCCAAGCATCCCAAGACCCGCCCCCATCTGGACGAGATCATTCGTGAGGAAGAAAAACTGGATATCGACGCCTTGGTGGATCGGGCCTTTGAAAATATCGAATTTATCGATCTGTAAGGAGTTTTTTATGAAAAAAGTGGCAAAGTATTTGTGGGCAACCCTGGTAACCGTTGTGTTGGCCGGGCTGATCTATTATTTTATGTTGCCGGCTATCAGCATCCATAATCCGCAACTGTTGGTGCTGATCTGCGTATTGTTGGCTGTGTATCTGCTGACCTTGCGTATTTGCGAGGGAAAGCGTGTGGAAAAGCTGGAAAGCGTCTCGCTGCGAGATATTCGTCATTGGCCGGTACGGGTCAGAGTGCTGGTCGGTGTAGTGGCGGTATGCGGTCTGATCTATTTGATCGGTTTGCTGTGGGGCGCCGTGTTTCTGCGCGCCGCTGATTATCGTCAGCTTCTGGATGTAAAGGAAGGAGACTTTACAACCGATGTAAAGGAGATCTCTTACGATCAGATCCCCACGCTGGATCTGGATTCTGCGACCAAACTGGGCGACCGTAAAATGGGTGAACTGTCGGATATGGTCAGCCAGTTTAACGTGCTGGACAACTATACGCAGATCAATTATAAAGGCGTACCTACCCGTGTTACGCCGCTGGGCTATGCCGACCTGTTTAAATGGATGGGCAATATGAGCTCGGGCATTCCTGCCTATATTTCCATTGATATGGTCAGTCAGGAGGTTACGGTGCATCGCCTGGAGCAGGGAATGAAATATACTCTGGACGACCATTTTAACCGTTATTTGATGCGGCATTTGCGATTCCGCTATCCCACCTATATTTTTGAAAGCCCCGATTTTGAAATTGACGAAAACGGCACGCCCTGGTGGGTCTGCTCCCGTATCGTATATAATATCGGTTTGTACGGTGGACGTGATATCGGTGGCGTGGTATTGGTCAACGCCATTACCGGCGAGGATATCTATTACGATATTGCCGACGTGCCTTCCTGGGTGGACCGTGCCTACAATGCCGAAATGATCATCGAGCAATACGATTATTACGGTACCCTGCAAAAGGGCTTTTGGAATTCCATTTTTGGTCAAAAGGATTGTAAGCAGACCACTGCCGGCTATAATTATATCGCCATCAACGACGACGTGTATATGTATACCGGTGTCACCTCACTGGCAGCGGACGAATCCAACGTCGGCTTTATTCTGGCCAATCAACGTACCAAGGAAACCAAGTTTTATGCCATTCCGGGCGCGGAGGAATTCTCGGCCATGTCGTCGGCAGAGGGTGAGGTGCAAAACCTACGGTACAATGCCACGTTTCCGCTGTTGCTTAACGTAGCGGGTGAGCCTACCTATTTTACCGCCTTGAAGGATGCGGCGGGATTGGTAAAAATGTACGCCTTTGTCAACGTGCAACAATATCAGATCGTCGGTACCGGCGACACCCTCAAGGAGTGTGAGGCAGATTATATTGCCAAGCTGAGCAGTAACGATCTGCTGGAGGAGCCGCAGGATACGGCGCAGACCGTGGAACTCAGCGCCAAGGTGAGTGAGATCCGCTCTGCCGTGGTGGAAGGCAATACCAAACTGTATTTCACGCTGGAGGGGCAAAAGCAACTCTTTGCCATCAAGGTATCCGCCAACGAAAGCCTGATTGCCCTGAACGTCGGGGATGAGATTCAGGTCAGCTTTAAAGAGACGGAAGGCAATTTGGTCGAATTGTTGAGCGCCGAAAAAATAAATTAAAAAAGTTTCAAAAAAGTATTGACATTTTCGAATGTCTCCGCTATAATGTATATCGTTCCCGCAAAAAGGAGCGATATATGCGGGTGTAGCTCATCTGGTAGAGCGCAACCTTGCCAAGGTTGAGGTAGCGGGTTCGAGCCCCGTCACCCGCTCCAAGAAAAAAAGTCACTTTTGTCTACTGACAAAAGTGACTTTTTTTAGTGATGCGTTCCTTGCGGAACGTGATGCGCACTTCGTGCGTGATGTCGTCCTTCGGTCTGTGATGCACGCCTGCGGCGCGTGAACAGAACGCATCGCATCACCTATCACAGCGCAGCTGCATCACTTATTACTTATTTGAAAACATACTTGATTTGTGATATATTCAATATAAAGAGGTGATTTTGATGGTAAATAACAACTTCAATCATATTGACCCGGATGAATTTCATGGCAAAGAACTCACCCTTCACGATTGTATATCAGATAAAATTTCCTTTAAGGATAATATTCTCCGTTTTTACTTACCTGACGGCTTTTGGGTAACACCTCATCATGAAAAGAATTCTTCTGAAAAAGTAGTACGAACCGATGCTTCTGTAGTCGATTTTTCTATAGAAGATATTGATGACATCATAGTTCGTGTGTTCACAAGACATAGATGGCTTGGATTCAGAAATACAAGTGTAGAGCTTTGGGATATGGAACAACTCATTTCTGCTATAAACAGTGGAAAATGCACCTTGGAGTTTATAACGCAATACAGAACCCATTATGAGCAGATGTGGCATTGTGTAATTCATTCCAAGAAAAAGCCTTATTATAGGGAATGCCAACTGCACTTGCCGGAAACAGAAGCAACTTTCTCTTGGAATGATCTTCGTCCGGATCGGGAATGGTAATCCACAATACTTTTGGTCTTTCTTACCCCTTATTACACTACTTTTAGTCGCTCTTTCACAAAAAAAGAAGCATGCCCCGCATATCATCACGCGATAACTTTCAGAAAATCGGAGGTGTTCGATTGTCCGCAGCATATATATCTGTTTTTATGATGCTTTTGATTTTATTTATCGTATTACGGAATCAAAAGGCAATCATCGCCGCCAAAGCAATGAAAAAAAGGAAAACGGAGGATAAAAGTAAAATGATCGAGCTTGCAAAACGATTTATCGGCAAAGACTGTATTATCTACGCCTTTGACAGTAGTCATCAGTATGAGGGCGTGATCAGGGAGGTCAGCAACGGCGCGATCCTGATTGAGAAAAATGGAAAACCGGAAGCTATCAACTTGGATTTTGTCATTCGGATCAGAGAGTATCCGAAAAGTAAAAACGGCAAGAGAAAATCCATCGTGCTGGATTGACGGTATTGTAAATAAAAAATCACCTTTGTGAAAACAAAGGTGATTTTTCTTTATACGTTCCAATCCAAAATGCCCACGCCTTCCGATTCCATACGGCAACGAAGGGTGCATAGGCCGTTTTCACGGGTGAGACCCAAAAGGGTAAAGCCATCCTCTTTGGTAAAGGCGGAAAGCTCATCGGGCAAAGCGTATTCATCCTCCCGTACCGTCAGGGTAAATTCTGCCGCACGGTCGCTGGCATTGATGACAAACAGTGTGCGCTTTCCGGCGCTGTCCTCCCAGGCGCCGCTTTGGATCAAATGCTCATGATGCAAAAACCGACCCCGCAGATAGGGCAGACAATCCAGCTGGGGAATATCGCCACCAAGTAGGGGCGGACGGAGCATTTCTGCTTGGCCAAAGAAGGCGCGGCGGTCATATCGCAGCTGTGCCATTTTTTTCAGGAAGGGGAACTGGACGGGGGCGTCCACGATTTCGGGGTGGATCCATCCCAGCTGTTGTCCGTAAACCAGCGATTGGCTGATCTGGAAACGGAAATAATTGTGATCTTCCCGCTTATCGGAGGAGTACAGTCTGCCGACAATGGCCGTTCTGCCGCCGTACACACGGGGAAAGGCGGGGACGCAGTCCACCTGTGTCCAGGTCCAGGACAACATTCCGTCCACAGCGCCGCTGTATACCTCGGCGGTGCATTCGCTGATGATGCCGAAATCCTCCGGCGTTTCGGCGCGCAGTCCGGCGATCAACTCGACAAACGCCTTCCACCAATAATCGCTCCAGCCGGGCGGATGAAGGTGGTTAGGATCGTGACAGGTATCGTAGTTGAGGGAGAGCACGTCCAGATAGACGCCGTCCATACCGAAATCCTTGTACAGCCGACGGCAGATCTGCCGTAACTCATTTTTCCAGACGGTGGTGGTGGGGCACATCGCGCTCAGTCTGGCATACTCTCCGTCCGGCTCGGTGGCGGCATAGGTGTAGTAGATGGGATCGCCGTTAATGTTTTTGGCGGTGGCCCGCAGGGCCTCCCGAGTGAAGCGTTCGTCCTCACCACGGGCGTCACGCATATCCCAAAAATAGCCTTGCACGTAAGGTACGACCCGTACGCCGGCTTGCTTGAGATGCATCATGCCTTCCTTTAAATCGTGATGCACGGGGAAATAATTGGGGTTATCGTTGTTAAAGGGGACCCAATGCCAGTTGTACATATGATAGGCAATGGGCAGATCCAGCGCCTCTTTCAGGCGAATGGCGGTACGGTACCAATCGTCAGGATCGTTGTCCGGATTTTTGCCGCGCAGGGTGATGGGGAAGGGGTTGGAATCCGGATTGGTATCGGGCAGATGATGGACGATCCACAGCGGCGTTTCCCGCAGCCACTCGGGCGAATCCTCCCGTCCCCGCAAGGGAGAGAGCCATTTGCCGCAGGAAAAAACGAATTTGCGGTAGATCTCGGTGGCGTCAAACCAATCACCTGAAAACCGTTGCCACACCATCTCGCCCGGAAGGGTAAAGCTGTTGCCGGCACAACGGGGATAGTCGGGGGTGACCTCGGAGAACAGATAGGTGCTCTCGGACAGGGGCGCGCCCACCAGACTCATCAGCTTGGGCGTGCCGTCGGCATCGTGGATGCCTAAATAAAACCCGTTGGTTTCATTGCCATGGGCGGGATTATACAGCGCGATATAGGCCATATCCAGTCGGTTGCCCGTGGGGTATTTGCCGCGGATGGTACCGCAACGGCGGTTGAAGTTTTCAAACAGCATACCGCTGTATTCCGAGGCATATACGTGCCGATATCCTTGGGTGATGCACTGAGGATAGGAAACGTTTTGGATGGACCAGCGGTCACTGCCGTTGACCAGCCGCATCTTCCAATGTACGGCATGCTCCTCCGGATGCAAAAACGCCTCCGCCACTACGGAAATATCACGGATACGGGCGTTGTCCGGATTTGAAAGGGTGATACGAAGGTAATTCTTTTTGGTAAGGATTTTTACCGTTTCCCAACCGTATCCGCTGTCGGTGGCCAGAATTTTTTGTTGTTCGGTGTCCCACAGATCTATAAAAAAGAGGGGACAGGGCTGTGCCTCGGTGGCCTCTGCGGCGAAGATGGGGGTGATCCATATGCCGCTGTTGGTCTGCAGCAGATCAAACTGCAGCTGCCCGGCGCAAACGGAATACCGCTCGTTTTCAAAGGGAACGTAGATCCGTCGGGTCAGGCGGGGCGTTTGCGTCTCCAGCAGTTTTGCCGTTTCAAAAAAGTCAGTGGGCTCTTCCAGTAAAAACCAAACACCCGGGGCATTTTCTCCGGAGAGAAAACGGACGTCGCCCGTCATCTTTTCTTCCATATCAAAGAAAGTCTGGATATAACCGGCTTCGATATGATAGGTGGGTGCGCCGCCGATAACGGCCAAATAGTCCTCACCCTGCAGAGCGATGCCTTTGCGGAAGGTGCGTGGGCGGGCCTTGGTCTTTTCCAGCGCCACGTGCAGGCGGGTGGTTTTCAGACTTTCGTAATCCAGCGCCTGGGCATTGTCCTGCTGCGGAATGGGAAAGATCTGCTGATACGGCCGCCCCAGAGCGTCGTATTCGTAGCCGGTAAAGTGATCAAAGCGTTGTCCCTCCCAGGAAACGTCCAGCAGGGACAGCTTGCACTCACTCAGTCGCAGGTCGCTGCCGAAATCGATGGAAAGATAAAAGGCGCTGTGATCGGCGGTGAAGTCAAAGCGATAGGTGACGGTCAGGCCGGCGATGGGGGCGTTGTCGTCGGCCTCCACAGCGGCAGTACGCAGAAATACCGTGTTGCCCACCGCCTCGACGGTGGTTTTCGTATGAAAAAGGTAATAGCGTTTTCCGTTGCGACGGATGGAATCCCGCAGAATGAGCGTTCGTTTTCCGTGCTGCAGCTGAAAACAAAGGGCAAGGGTATGATCGTCGCGGACGGTAAAGGTGGCTTGTCGGATCCCGCCGCAAAGAGAGATACTTTTTTCCATTTGTTTGCTCCTTTTAATAAGTCTTTTTTCTATCATATCATCCCACAAAGTGGCTTGCAATCTACAAAATAAAAAAAGTTATTCTATTTTTCGGTTTTTTATGTTATAATGATTTTGGTGATATATATGGAATTGAAAGAATTCGAATTGATTTTAACTACAAATTTCAACGTCGATGACCTGCGCTGCGCCCGAGGTGAATGGACGCAGGAAAAGCGGGGCGATCGTCTTTTGCGTCCTCGCCGCATCAACGGGCTGTTGTATCTTGCGGATCACCCGGCGAAAATCACCCTGTCGGACGGGCAGGTGTTGCAGGGGCGGGTTGGGGACGTGATCCTGTTGCCCAAGGGCTCGCGCTATCTGTTGCGGATGCTGTTGCCGCCCGAGAAAAAGAGCTATCCTTTACTGATCAATTTCCGGATGATCGGCGTCGACGGCGGCGAACTGGTGCCGGAGGGACGGGTGCGGCGGCTCTGTCGGGATGAGGGCAGTTTGGGGCCGCTTTTTGCCCGCGCCGTGCAACAGTATCTGAACGCCTCCCCGGTGGAATTGAAGGCGACGGTGTACGCCCTGTTTTGCCAACTACAGCAGATGCGGGGGGAGGACGTGCTGGCCATCGATTATATTCACCGTCATTATGCTGACGCTTTTAACGTGGCCGACCTTGCAAAGCGGTGCGCTGTCAGCGAGACTACTTACCGTAAACAATTTCGCCAATATACGGGGCTGTCTCCCATTCGCTATATCAACCGATTGAAGATCGAAAAGGCCTGCCAAATGTTGTTAAGTGAGCAGATGCGTCTGCAGGAGATCAGTGATCATCTGAATTTTTACAGCCTGCCGTATTTTTACAAGGTTTTCAAAGAGCAGATGGGCTGTACGCCCCGTCAATATCTCGACCGTATGGCCGAACAATAAAGCAAGCGGCGTCACCTATACAGATGACGCCGTTCTTTTTTTATATTCGGTGGGGGAGCAACCGGCCAGACGGGAAAAGGTCAAATGAAAGCTGCGTAGTGAGCCAAAGCCGCTTTCCAGCGCCACCTCGGTGATGTTTTTGTTGTCCGCCAACAGCTCGACCGCTCGGCGGAAACGAAAGAGATTGACGTATTCCTTAAAATTCATGCCGTACGCCTTGTGAAAACGGCGGGAAAGATAGTGATATTCATATCCCAGCCGTGAGGCCAGCGTGATTAGGGTGATGGGCTCGGTATGGTGCTCCTTTACGTATTGCCGGATCTTGCTTGGCAGATCGTCCTGTTGTTGCTGCAGTGGCACCTGCTGTAAAAATTGCTCGGCCAGCAATTGAATGGCGGCCCGCAGACGGTAGGGGGTGGGATGCTCCAATAAAGGGCGGAGTAACGTCAGACACGCTGCATCGGGGGAAAATACCGCGCTTTGCCCCACCCGACCGTTTAATTCTTTATAAAAACCGCCGAAATAGCTTTCGGCAAATACGCCGATCCAAACCCGATTGTGTCGGGGTGACGTATAACTATGTACCTGGTCGGGCAGGATCAGGGCAAACTGACCTGCTTGCAGCATTTCGTCTCTGCCGTCTACGTTTACAAGCACCTCACCCTCCAGACAATGGGCGATTTCCCCGTGCTGGTGAAAATGGGGGCTCCAATGGGTGGGGGAATAGGTGTGAATATTAAAGTTGTCGCCGCCCAGGGAATTGTCGATTTGATGAAAGCTCATACTTTTTCTCCAAAAAGATAACTTATTGCTATTATTGTACAATATTTTTCTTTAAAAAGCAATATATTTCCGATACAATGAAAATAAGGAGGGGTGAATATGGGCCGCATTTTCAGCATAGACGAGTTTTCGGTATTTGACGGGCCGGGCCTGCGAATGAGCGTGTTTTTAAAGGGCTGTCCGTTGCGCTGTGTTTGGTGCCATTCCCCCGAAGGCCGAAGCTATGAAAAGCAAATATTGCGCGCTCCGGCGGGTTGTATCGGGTGTGGTAACTGCCTGATTGACGGGGCCCTTCGACCGGAAAGTGTTCTGCGTTGTCCCCGGGGCCTGGTACGGGAGTGCGGGGAGGACATCACGGCCGAAACCCTTTGTCAGCGCATTTTGCGCTTGCAGGGAATGTTGGACGGTGTTACCTTTTCCGGCGGCGAACCCTTGATGCAGGGCGACTTTCTGCTGGCCTGCCTGCAGGGGCTGGAGGGCAAAATGCATCGGGCGGTGCAAACCTGCGGTTATGCCCCTGCCGACACCTTTGCCGCGGTGTTGGCCAACGTTGAGCTGGTGCTGATGGATTTGAAAATTATGGATGGTGCGGCTCATCGTAAGTATACCGGGGTGGACAACGAAGGAATATTGAAAAATTATGAGACGCTGGTAAACAGCGGCGTACCCTTTGTGACCCGTGTGCCGCTGATTCCCGGGATCACCGATACTGTCGAGAATATCACTGAAACGGCAACGTTTTTACATCGGCTGGGTGTGCAAAACGTGGAACTGTTGCCCTACAATACGATGGCGGGCGCAAAATATAAGGCGGCGGGGATGGTCTGGCAGCCCCCCTTTGACGAAGCCATTCCCTGTAACCCCCGAAAGGAACTTTGGGAAAACTACGGAATCGAGGTAAAAATTTTATGACGGAAAAAATTAAACGGATGCGTGCTCATCTGATGGCAAGAGACTATCGTAAAGAGATGACCTACGGTACTGAGCCTTTGCCTCCCGCATCGGAGGCTTCCTTTGCCGAGGTGACGGACGTTTTTTTGAAAATGATGGAGATACAATCTCCCAAGCTGTATCCCGACGATCGTTTCGGCTTTAATTTCACCTATTCCCGTCCCAGCCGTCACGCTCGTTTCGGTAATCTTACGCCCAATCATGAATATTTGTTACGTCACGGCCTGTCCGGCATCCTCTCCCGTATTGCCGCTGCCAAAGAAAGGGCAGACGCCGAAGGAAAAGCGTTTTTGGAGGCAGGCGAGCGGAGCGTTCACGGTGCTCTGGCGCTGGCCGAGCGTTACCGCCGATATGCGGCGCTAGCCGGCGCAAAGGAGTTGGCTTCTGCCTTGGAGCAGGTGCCCTATCACGGCGCCCGCAACTTGTACGAGGCGCTCCTGATGATCAAATTTTTGCATTTTACCCTCCGTCTGTCCGACGGTGACCATATCGGTCTGGGACGGATGGATCAATATCTTTTGCCTTATTATGCAAGTGAAACCAAAGAGACGGCGCTGGAGCTGATCGAGGAATTTTTTATCTCCCTCAATCGGGACAGCTATCTGTACAACGGTATGCAGCAGGGGGACAACGGTCAGTCACTGATGCTGGGCGGTTATAACAGTAAGGGGGAGGAGCAGTTTAACGAGCTCAGCGAGGTGATCCTCACCGCTTCTCTGGAGCTCAATCTCATTGATCCCAAGATCAATCTGCGTGTCAGCAAAAATACCTCGGAGTATATCTACCGTCTGGGTACCAAGTTGACCAAACAGGGCCTCGGTTTTCCCCAATACTGTAACGATGACGTGGTGGTCCCCGCCCTCATCAAATTGGGCTATGAGCCCGAGGATGCCTACGATTACACCGTGGCCGCCTGTTGGGAATTTGTTGTCCCGGGTAAAGGGGCGGATTTTCCCAATCGGAATATGGTGGTCTTTCCTGCCGTGGTGCGGCAGGTGATGATGGAGCATCTGCCGGAATGCGAAAACTACGAGCAACTGTTGTCCTTGGTGGACAGCGCCATTGCCGACGAATGCACCGGTCTGATCAACCGATATGATCAATGGATGACCTGCGCCCCCTATCCCTATTTTTCCCTCTTCATTGATCCCTGCATCGAACGGGGACGGGATGCCACCCATCGTGGCGCCAAATATTGTAATTTCGGTTTCCACGGCGTGGGCATCAGCGACGGGGCCAACGCCTTGTATGCCGCCAAACGGGCGGTGTTTGAGGATAAGATCGTTTCGGCCGAACAACTGTTGACGGCAATGGAACGGAATTTTGAGGGAGACACCGCCCTGCAAAACACCTTACGTTCCTATCCTAAAATGGGGGATAACGACGACGGTGTGGACGGCGCGGCCGCTATGCTGATGGCCTCCTATTCCCGCCATATGAACGGACGCAAAAACCTCTTCGGCAGTATCTGCCGCGCCGGCACGGGCAGCGCTATGGAATACGTGCGCGCCTCCAAGCATCTGGGTGCCACCGCCGAGGGCAGAGCGGCAGGCTTCCCCTTCTCCTGCAGTTTTTCGCCCGCACTGAACAGCGGCACCAAGGGCCCTCTGTCGGTCATTGCCTCCTTTACCAAACACCCCTTAACGGAGATCTGTAACGGCGGCCCCCTGACCATGGAGCTCCATCACAATATCTTCCGCAACGAAATAGGGGAGGAAAAGGTGGCCCGTATGGTACAAACCTTCGTTCAGCGCGGTGGGCATCAATTACAGCTCAACGCCATTGATCCCGCCCGCCTGCAGGTGGCGCTGGAGCATCCGGAGGAACACAGAGAACTGATCGTGCGCGTTTGGGGCTGGAGCGGTCGCTTTATTGAACTGGACCCCGCCTATCAACAGCACATCATCAAACGTACTTCCTATAATATATAAAGGGTTCTATAACAAAATCCTCTCGGAGTAATCCGAGAGGATTTTGCTATTCATTTGCGATGGTTTCGTTTTTTGCCTTTTTAAGCTCGCTGGGTGGGGCGCCGTAAAAGCTTTTGTAGCTCCGGGAGAAGGTGAAGGGGTCCTTATAGCCTACGCTGGCGGCCACGACGGTGACGGTGTGGCCGGCCAGAAGCAATTCTTTGGCCCGTTGCATCCGATAGTGGAGCAGATAGTGACCGGGGGACTCTCCCGTTTCCCGCTTGAAAAGACCGGAAAAATAACTACGATCCAGCCCCAGACGGCCCGCCAACACCTCCACGCTCAGATCCTGTTGCATATACCGTTTGTGGACGATGCTTTTGGCGGTGGCCACGTACCCCTTGGGGTCGGTGGCGGCTGGCGGGGGACAGAGCCGGTCGATCACCTGCCACACGATGGCGGCCACGGCGGCAGGGGAGGGCTCTCCCTCCCCCTGCAAGGGGGCAAAGACGGTGGCCAACGCCGATTTGTTTATAATATGGGGCAGGCGCAAGGGCACCTCACTTTGAAAAGCGGCCCAGACGTAGTGCCACGGGTGCTTGTCGTCCGAGCGGTAAAAGGTCACCTCGTCGGGACGGATGATAAAGGCCTGCCCCGCCGAGAGGGTATATTCCTTGCCACCGACACGGTAATAGCCCTTGCCGGAGAGCACGTAATGCACCAACCAGTATCCGCGCACGGCGGGCCCGTAGGCGTGGCCCGGGGCGCATTGCTCCCTGCCCACAAAGAGGGGAATAAAGGCACGGTATTGGTCACTGCGGATGTTAAATTCTTTGGGCATTCTGCTCACCTCTCTCACATTATACCAAATATATCTCACAAATTGCAATGGAAATCCTATTATTTATGGGGTAAAATGAACACAAATAATCAAATATGGAGGATTTTGATATGAAAATTACGTTTGTTGGTGCGGGCAGTACTGTTTTTGCCGGAAACGTTATCGGTGACTGCTTGTACACCGATTCCTTAAAGCACGCCGAGTTCGCCCTCTACGACATTGATGAAAACCGTTTGAAAGAGGCCAAAACACTGATCGACGCCCTCAACCGGGGTGCCGGCAGTCCCGCCACCATCACGACCTATCTGGGTGAAGAACAGCGCAAGGACGCTCTGCGCGGTGCCAACTTTGTAATCAATGCCATTCAGGTCGGCGGCTATAAGCCCTGTACCGTTACGGATTTTGAGATCCCCAAAAAATACGGCTTGCGGCAGACCATTGCCGATACGCTGGGTATCGGCGGTATTATGCGCGCCTTGCGCACCATTCCCGTATTGGAGAGCATTGCCCGGGATATGGAGGAGGTCTGTCCCGATGCGTGGTTGCTCAACTATACCAATCCCATGGCCATCCTCACCGGCTATCTCCAACGCCACACCAAGGTCAAGACCATCGGCCTCTGCCACAGCGTGCAGGTTTGTTCCAATCGCCTCTTGACAAAACTGGGGATGGAAGATAAACTGGAAGGAAGAAAAGAGCTGATCGCCGGTATCAACCATATGGCATGGTTGCTGGAGATCCGCGATAAGGACGGCAACGACCTCTATCCCGAAATCAAAAAACGCGCCTTTGAATTGCTGGATAAGAGCGAGGGCAAGGATCTGGTCAGATACGACTATATGCGCCGTCTGGGCTATTATTGCACCGAATCCAGCGAGCACAACGCCGAGTACAATATGTTCTATATCAAGAGCAAATATCCCGAACTGATCGAGCGTTATCACATCCCGCTGGACGATTATCCCCGCCGCTGTGAAAAGCAGATCGCCGAATGGGCAGAGCTTTATAAGGAACTGGTCAAAAGCGAGGTCAAGGAGCATACCCGCAGCCGTGAATACGCCTCCCATATTATGGACGCCATCGTTACCGACACTCCCTATCAGATCGGCGGCAACGTGATCAATACCGGTCATCTCATTTCCAATCTGCCCGAGGAGGCCTGCGTGGAGGTGCCCTGTCTTGTCAACGGTCACGGCATCACCCCCTGTCGTGTCGGTGCTCTGCCCACCCAATTGGCGGCCATGAACTCTATGAACGTTAACGTTCAACTGCTGACCATCGAGGCGGCAGTGACCAAGGAGAAGAAAAAAATCTATCAGGCAGCCATGATGGATCCCCACACGGCCAGCGAGCTGAGCATCGACGATATTGAGGCTATGGTGGACGAGCTGATCGAGGCTCATGGCGATTGGTTGCCCGAGTATCATTAAGGTGACAAGAGTCGAATCAATATGCCTGCCAAGGCATAATGTTTTCGCTTGATCTTGTCTCATCGTTTGTAATACGTTAGTATTGGCGAGTATTTTAACACAGCTGAGGTGAAAATCGGCCCGTCAAAATCGGGTTCGGATACTCCTCCGCTGCTTAAGGAGTTATTATGCTGAGAACTGCGCCGGCTGTGTTTGCCGTTGAAAATGAATATCAAATTATGGTTCCTGTGGAACGGGAATGTCTGTTTTGGGTGCGCGTGGGTGAAAAGGAGTATTTTGACGAGTCCAACGGTATCCTGCGCTCCCGCAGTTTGCTCCACCGTGTCCACCTTCCCATGGAAGCGCTGGATGCGGCAGGGGAATACACCGTCTGTGTGCGTCCCCTGATTGAGCGCAAGCCCTATCGCAGCACCACCGAGCCTGTACAGGAGTTTGCCTTTACATTCAAAAAAGTGCCTGATGAGGGGATGCGCATCTACCACATCTCCGATGCTCATAATTTGATTAACGAGCCGGTGGCCGCCGCCAAAGCCTTTGGAAAGTTCGATCTGTTGATCCTCAACGGCGACATCCTGCAACACAGCGGCGATCCCGAAAAATTCATCAACGTTTACGAGATTTGTTCTCAACTGACCGGCGGCAGTATTCCCGTGGTATTTTCCCGGGGCAATCACGATATGCGCGGCAACTTTGCCGAGGCCTTTGCCGAGTATACACCCAATCATTTGGGCAACACCTACTATACCTTCCGTTTGGGAAGCTTGTGGGGCGTGGTGCTGGATTGCGGTGAGGACAAGCCGGACGATAACGTCGAATACGGTCACACCGTTTCCTGCCACGATTTCCGTTTGCGCCAAAGCGCTTTTCTCAAAGAACTGGCGGAAAAAGGTGCGTTTCGTGACGCCAAATATCGCGTGGCGGTGGTGCACCATCCCTTTACCTACCGTCCCAAACCTCCCTTTGATATTGAGCAAGAGGTATATACGGAATGGGCAGAGTTACTCAAGGCCTTTGATCTGCAATTGATGATCACCGGCCATTTGCACCAACTGGACGTTTTTGCCGTGGGCGGTGAAAACGACGCCTACGGTCAGCCCTGTCCCATATTGGTGGGCGGTAAGCCCTGGTTGATCGCCAAAGAGCCTGATCGTAAGGAAAACGCCTGGGCCGGCTGTGGTATCACCTTGGGTGAACAGATAAGGCTCACCTTCACCCACTGCGACGGCAGTATCTTAAAGAAAGAAGTTATATAAATAAAAAATCCACCCATACGGGTGGATTTTTTATTGTGTTTAACCATTGTGATGCAGTAGGCAATAAATGAGGTTATATAACGCTTGTATCAAACGTGCAATCGCCTATATAAATTAAAAACAACTTGTTCTTCTCATTTTCTGAAAAATATAACGTATAGCATGGGACGTCTAGTTTGATATTATAAAAAACAGAGGAAGGCACTCTTATCCAATTTTGAGATGCATTGTCAATCTGCATAAGGTAATGATCGGATTCATTCTCAACGTCACGCATAAAATAAACATCGCGGATACTTGATTTTTTGATTATAAACTCTCCGTTTAAAACACGTTTTGTTCTTTTTCGTGTTTTAATAAAAGATAGTATCAAATAATAAAATACGGCGAGTCCTCCCAAGAACAACAGTACCGGAAGAATGGTGTAATACCAACGAAACGTATCGTTATAAAAAAATATGCAACATAGAATAGGCGTAAACGAAAATATACCGAATAAGGTGAAGGGTACTATCATTTTGGCATAGTCTCGATATAATGTTTTTGAAACGAATTTCGGTGTTATTACGTCTGTTTGAGGGATCTCAACTATGACATCCTTTAGTATGTTTGCTTCCGCTGGTTCATTCTTATACGCGGTTTCCTCTTTGACCATTATATACTCTCCTCGTAATATCATATTTTGTTATCGGTTGCAACAGATGGAAAACTGTCCGGCTGACAGGTCAGTCGGGGCGACCGGTCAGCGCCCCTTGATCGGTCAGATCGGGGTAACCCAGCTGTCGCAAAGCCTCGTAGGCGACGATGGCCACGGCGTTGGAGAGGTTGAGGGAACGGACAAAACCCTTCATGGGAATGCGGATACACCGATCATAATTGTCCTTGAGCAGTGGCTCGGGCAGACCGTGACTCTCTTTGCCGAACACAAAATAAAGTTCCTCGTCGGCCTGATATTTGACGTCGGAATGACATTGCTTTCCTTTGGTGGAGCAATAATAAAAGCTACCCTCGTTTTTGGATTTAAAATCCTCCCAGTTTTGATAGACGGTTACGTCCAGATATTTCCAATAATCCAGCCCCGCCCGTCGGATGCTCCGTTCGCTCAGTTCAAAGCCCAGCGGCTCGATCAGATGCAGTTTGATGCCGGTGACGGCGCAGGTACGGGAAATATTGCCGGTATTTTGGGGGATTTCCGGCTCGTATAAAACAATATGGATCATATCTTACTCCTAAGTCATCATTTTTTCCATTCTATCACATCGGCTATTTTTTGGCAAGTGGTCAAGTTGGGGCACATACAATAAAAATAGGTTATATTTTTGGGAAAAGGGCAACACTAATGACAGTGTTGAAACAGGAGGGATCGTATGGATCGATTTACCAAAAAGGCGGCCGCCGCCCTGGGGGAGGCGATGGAATGCGCCGGGCGTTTGGGGCATACGTACATCGGCAGTGAGCATTTACTGTTGGGTATTCTGCGGCAGGGGGACAGCATCGGCGCCCGACTGCTGTTGGGACGCGGAATCACCTTTGAAAAGGCAGAGAAAAAGGTGGCCTCTTTGGTGGGGAGCGGTAATGCCACCAATCTTTCCGGACGGGATATGACGCCCCGCGCCCGACGGGTGATCGAGCAGGCCTTTACGATCGCGCGCCGCTATGGACAGAGTCAGGTGGGGACGGAGCATTTGTTGAGCGCTCTGCTGACCCAACGGCAAAGTACGGCAGCGGCAGTGATCGGCAAAATGGGCGCCGATCCGTCCGCCCTGTATGATATGGTGACCGAGCGGCTGTGCATCAGTGAGCTGTCCTACGAGCGTAGTGCCAAGGCGCCGAAGATGCTGCAAAAATATGGTACCGATCTGACCGCCCTTGCTGCTATGGGACGGTTGGATCCGTTGGTGGGACGGGAAAAGGAACTCGAGCGTCTGATGGTTATCCTGTGTCGCCGCTGTAAAAACAATCCCTGTCTGGTGGGACAGCCGGGCGTGGGAAAAACCGTACTGGTGGAGGGACTGGCGCAGGCCATCGTGGCCGGTGCGGTCCCGGAGGGGCTGATGGGGAAGCAGGTGTGGCAACTGGAGCTGACGAGTATGGTGGCGGGCAGTAAATATCGGGGCGAATTTGAGGAACGTATCCGCGGAGTGGTGGAGGAATGTGAGAAAAACCCCGAGCTGATCCTGTTCATCGATGAGGTGCACACCATTATGGGCGCAGGCGCGGCGGAGGGCGCCGTGGATGCGGCCAATATCCTAAAACCCGCGCTTTCCCGCGGCAAGATCCGTCTCATCGGCGCTACGACGCTGGCGGAATATCATAAACATATCGAAAAGGATACGGCGCTGGAACGCCGTTTTGCGCCGTTGCGGCTGGAAGAATCAACGCCGGCGCAGAGCCGTGAGATCCTGCGCCGGTTACAAAGCCGCCTGGAAGAGCATCATCGGGTAGCCATCGTCGGAGAGGCGCTGGAGGCGGCGGTGGATATGGGTGTGCGATATATCAATGATCGGGCGTTGCCGGATAAGGCCATCGATCTGCTGGATGAGGCGTGCAGTATCGTTGCTTTACGGCACCGACCGTCGTCATCGGTCGCGGGAGAGACGGAGGAATATATCAGTCAGGCGCTTATGTATACGCCGCCCACCGTGGGACGGGAGGACGTGGCTGCCGTGGTGGCGGAAATGACAGGCATCCCTGTGGGAATGCTGGAGCAAAGCGAGCAGGCGCGCCTGCAGCAGTTGGAGCAGATCTTATCGGAACGGGTGCTGGGGCAAGCGGATGCGGTGGCCGCTGTGGCCGGCGCCGTACGTTGCGCCCGTATGGGGCTCAGTGATCCCCGCCGCCCAATGGGTTGCTTTTTGTTTGCAGGGCCTACGGGAGTGGGCAAGACCGAGCTGTGCAAAGCGCTGGCCTTTGCGTTGTTTGACAACGAACGGGCGCTGATTCGGCTGGATATGAGTGAGTATATGGAACGGCATTCGCTGTCCCGTTTGATCGGGGCGCCACCCGGTTACGTAGGGCATGACAACGGCGGCACACTGGTGGAACGGGTGCGGGAACAGCCCTACAGCGTGGTGGTCTTTGACGAGGTGGAAAAGGCGCACCCTGACGTGTGTAATCTATTGTTGCAAATCATGGAGGAGGGCGCTTTGACCGAAGGGAAGGGCAAGCAGGCGGATTTTCGTAATTGTATCGTGATCCTGACTACCAATTTGGGAGCAGGAACGGCGGCAGATATCGGCTTCGGCCAGGACGGCGATCGACGCAAGGGAGCCTTACAAAAGGCCCTTGCCGGCCATTTTCCGCCGGAATTACTGGGGCGGCTGGACGAGGTGATCTCCTTTGCGCCGTTGGAGCAGGACACGTTGCTCAAAATCGCCGAAAAGCTGATCGGTGAGCTGGAGGGGCGGCTGGCAAAGGAGCAGATCACCTTTTCAGAGGATGTGGTGCAGTGGCTGGCCACCGCGCCGGACACCGCCGCCTACGGCGCCCGACCGTTGCGGCATTTTCTGCATCGGTATATCGAGGTCCCTCTCAGCGCCGCTATGCTTTCCGGTTGTGTTCGACCCGGAATGCATATTACGAAAGAAATGCTGTCATCCGTTGAAACAATAGAAAATGCAGTGTAGCGATCGCTACACTGCATTTATATAATATAGAAGATTTTATCGGCTGGCGCCGCCGCCGGAGAAGCCACCGCCTCCACCGGAAAAGCCGCCTCCGCCGCCTCCGCCAAAGCCGCCACCGCGACCGCCGGAACGAAAGAACAGGAAAAACAGGTGGGGATAACGGATAAACAGCAAAATGGCGCCGATGATGATCACAATGAGGATCAGTATCTCAAAAAAAGACAGTTCCTCTTCCTCCCCTTCGATGGGAATATAGCCATCCTGCGGGGTCAGGCCATATTCTACGTAAACCTCGTTTACAAGGGAGTTGTAGGTATCGCTCAGCCCGACGGTAAATTTACCCGGCTGATAATTGGGAATCATAAAGGTGTCCAGAATGCGTCCTGCCTTACTGTCGGGAATGGCGCCCTCCAGCCCACGGCCTACCTCGATCCGCACGCGCGGTTCGGCTACGGACAGCAACAGTAAAATGCCGTTGTCCTTGTCCTTGTCGCCGATGCCCCACTCTCTTGCCAGCCGCAGAGAGACATCCTCTATGGCGTTTCCCTCCAGAGAGGGGATGGTGACGACCACCACTTGGGCGTCGCACGCTTTGTATAATGCAACGCCGGCGGCCATCATCTTTTGCTCGTCACTCGCGTCAATGACGTTTGCAAAGTCGTTGACAAAAAAGTTGTTGGTGGGCTTTGGAATGGTGTAGGCGGCAGAAACCGAAAAGATACTGCAACAAATCAGTAAAATGGCCATGACGGCCAACCATATCCGTTTCATCATTCGCTTCATTGGCCGTTATCAGGCGCCGAAGTCAACGACAGGGGCGTTTTCACTGCCGGCTGCGGCATCAAAATAATTCACCTTTTCAAAGCCGAACATACCGGCCAGAATGCTTTTGGGAAATTTACGGATGGCGGTGTTGTATTCCTTTGCCACTCCGTTAAAGTCAGAGCGGGCCACGGCGATACGGTTTTCGGTACCGGCCAGCTCGTCCTGCAGGGCGGTGAAATTCTGATTGGCCTTCAAATCGGGATAGCTTTCGGTGACCGCATTGACCCAGATATCAATGGCGCTGTCCAACTGTCCGGCGGCTTCAACCTTTTCATTGGTGGTGCCGGCGTTTTGCAGGGCGTTTCTGGCCTCGGTCACGGCGGTGTAGGTCTCCTGCTCGTGCAGGGCATAGCCCTTGACGGTGGAAACGAAATTGGGAATCAGATCGGCGCGGCGCTGCAGCTGTACGTCGATGTCGGCAATCTTTTGCTCCACGTTTGCCTGCTGATCGACCAAACTGTTATAACTGCTGATCAGCGAGCCGATCAAGGCGATCACTACAACGGCTACTACGATCCAAATGATCCATGATTTTTTAAACTTCATAAAATAACCTCCTTGTGTTATTATGAACCAAAAACGATAAATTAAAGATCTTTTTCAAACTCGGCATACAACGCGCGGATGGCGTTGATATAATCCTTTTCGTGAACACCGATGATGATATTCAACTCGCCGGAACCCTGATCGATCATACGGATGTTGATGTCACATCTGGATACGGCGCTGATTACACGGGCGGCCGTACCTTTGGAGCGAACCATACCGTGACCAACGACAGCAATGATAGCCATCTCATCCTCGGCGTAGATGACGTCTGCCTCCGTCTCTTTCTGCAGACGCTTCATCAGTTCGTTTTTCACGGGGGCCAGACTGGCGGTGGAAACCACGACGCTCAACGTGTCGATGCCGGAGGGCATATGTTCGAAGGACAGGTTAAAGTCGGCAAAAATCTCCAATACCTTGGCGCCAAAGCCGATCTCGTTGTTCATCATGGTCTTTTCGATGCGTACGACGGAAAAACCGTGATTACCGGCAACACCGGTGATCAGCTTGGGCTTGACGCTCTGGGGCAGGTGATGCAGGATCATGGTGCCGGGCGCCTCGGGACAGTTGGTGTTCCGAATGTTGATGGGAATGCCGGCCTGACGAACGGGGAATACCGCTTCTTCGTGCAATACGGCGGCGCCCATATAGGACAGCTCTCTGAGTTCTCTGTAGGTCAGGGACTCGATGGGCTTGGGATTGTCGACGATGCGGGGGTCCGCTACCAGCATACCCGATACGTCCGTCCAGTTTTCATAGATCTTGGCGCCGGCGGCCTTGGCCACGATGGCGCCGGTAATGTCCGAGCCACCGCGGGAGAAGGTGTGTACCGTTCCGTCGGGGAATGCGCCGTAAAATCCGGGCAGCACGGCCTTGGCGTTTTGCTTCAGGGCGGGGATCAACAGCGTCTCGGTGGCCTTTTGATCGTACTTACCGTTCTCGGTAAAGCGGATGTAATCGGCTGCATCCAGCATGGGAAAGCCCAGAAAGGCGGAGATGACGCGCGCGTTGAGATACTCACCGCGACTTGCGGCAAAATCAGCGCTGGGATTGGTGTCCAGATTTTGACGAAGCGCCTTGAAATCCTCACTCAGGTCAACCTCAACACCCAGATCTTCAATGATTTCGGAAAAACGTTGCTCAATGATGGATAAAACGCTTTCGTACTCCTGATGCGCTACGGCTCGGTTATAACAACGGTACAGCAGATCGGTGATCTTGGTGTCGTCGGCGTGCACCTTGCCGGGGGCGGAAACCACCACGTAGCGGCGGTCGCTCTTTTCTTTGATGATGGCGGCGGCCTTACGGATCTGGTCAGCGTTGGCCAGGGAAGAACCGCCGAACTTAACTACAATCGTTTGCATGATATATCTCCTACTTTTCTAAATACTTTCGTATCACCGCTGCGTGCAGCGCTGCGGCGTTTGGTAACAAGGTTGGATCGGGGGCAAATCGGGGGGAATGCAGCCCCTCCTTACCGCCCACACCGAAGTGGTAAAAGCAACCGTCCCGTCCGATGAGATATTCACCGAAATCCTCGGTGGTCATCAGCGGCGTCGGAATGGTGATCACCCGTTCTTCCCCCAACAGCTCGGTGGCAGTTTGCCGAACAAATCCGGCGCAGGCGTCGGGATTGGTGATCCCACGATGGCTTCCTTCGATTTTTGCCTCCACGGTGACACCGGTCTGTGTCTCCAGGGGGGCAAGCATTCGGCGGATCGTCTGAATGATCTCGTCGCATTTCGGGCGGTCATAGGCGCGGATGATACCGCTGAGGGTAGCTTTGTCGGCGATGATGTTGCGCGCCGTGCCGGCGTGCAACGTGCCTACCGAAACGACCACGGGAGAGTCGCCGCCCTGCCGCAGGTCGAGCAATTGTCGGGTCGCCGTTGCGGCGGCGTGTAATGCGTCTATGCCGTTTTGCGGTGTGGCACCGTGGGTGCTTTTTCCGCAGAAGGTCAGATCAATGGTGGCGGCGGCGGCGTAAAACGGGCCGCTTTTGATACCGATCGTGCCGTGCGGCAGATGGGGATCAACGTGGGCGCCGAATACAGCGACGGTATCTTTCATAATTTCGTGGGCCGACAGCCGGTCGGCGTAGCCGCAATCCTCTTCGTCGGGTTGAAATACAAATTGTACCGTGCCACACAGCGTCTCTTTTTCGGCGCTTAACAACGTGGCGGCGCCCAGAGCGGCAGCCATATGAAAATCGTGGCCGCAGGCGTGCATCACGCCATCGTTTTGGGAGGCGTAGGGCAGACAGGTCTGCTCATTGATGGGCAGGGCGTCCATATCGGCGCGCAGGGCAACCGTTTTGCCCGGTTTGCCACCGTGAAGCACGCCGATGACGGCGGTTTCGCCGATGCGGTGAACCTCCAGCCCCAGTTCCGTCAGCCAAGCGGACAGCTTGTCGGCGGTGCGATACTCCCGTCGGCTCAGCTCCGGTTCACGGTGCAGGCTTTCATAGCGATGATTCAGTTGTTCCACTCGGTTCACCTCACTTATAAGGTTTGTAAAAAGGTTTCCAGACGGTCCAGTCCGGTTTGCAGCGCTTCGTCACTGCAACAATAGGACAGTCGTACGTAACCGGGAGCGCCGAAACAGCTGCCCGGGGTCAGTGCCACGCCTGCTTCGGAGATCAGACGTTTGCACAGCTCGCCATCGTCGATGCCCAGATGGGTCACACAGGGAAAAACGTAAAAGGCGCCTGTGGGAACGGTGACAGGCAACCCCATTTGTTGTAACCGTGCCAACACCATATCCCGCCGTTTGCGGTAGGTGTCGACAAAGGGGGTCGGATCCACGTCTAATGCCGCCGCGGCCGCCCGCTGAAACAGGGCGGGAGTGCTGGTGACGGAAAACTGATGGATCAGTTCCAGCCGTTCTTTGATATCGGGGTGGGCGATCAGATATCCCATACGCCAGCCGGTCATTGCATAGGGCTTGGAATAGCTTTGGATCAGAATGATCTGCTCACGCAGGTCGTCAAATTCCGTGAAGGAATGATAGTTGTCGGTATAAACCAATTGACGGTATACGTCGTCACAAATGACAAAGATGGGCTTGCCGCAAACGGCATCGTGCACCGCCTGCAAACTCTCTTCATCCAGAATGGTGCCGGTAGGGTTGTTGGGGGTGTTGAGGATGATGGCCTTGGTCTTGGCAGAAAATACCCGTTGGGGATTGCGGATCTGAAAATGCTCCGCCGTGGTGTCCAGCGGTACGGGAATGCCGCCGCACAGCTTGACCAGTTCCTCATACAGTACAAAGGCAGGGGTGGGAATGACCACCTCATCCCCCGGGGCAATGATACCGGTCAGGGCGATCATCAGTCCCTCGGTGGCACCGGCGGTGACGATGATCTCATCGGCATTGGTGCAAAAACCGTTATGCTCCCGTTCAAAGCGGGCGATCTTCTCCCGCAGGGCAAGGGTGCCGTTGTTGGCGATATAATGGGTCTCACCGGCCTCTGCCGCCGCAAACAATTCACTGACGATGGGGGCGGGAGTATTAAACTCCGGCTCACCCAGTGTCAGGCGGATACAGCCGGGGGTGGCCGCCGCCAGATTGGAATATTCGCGGATCGAGCTCCGCTTTAATGCAAATACAGCGGGGTTGAGATGTTCTCTCATAATATTCTATGCCTTTCTTTCAAAAGCGGGATCCACGTCCAGCGTGGCAAAATAATCTTCTACACTTTCCGCTCTGCGGATCAGGGAAACAGATTTATCCTTGTGCATCATCAACTCGGCACAGCGCAACTTGCCGTTGTAGTTATAGCCCATAGAATGGCCGTGGGCGCCGGCATCGTGGAGCACCAGGATGTCACCCAGATCCACCTGCGGCAGGGGACGGTCAATGGCAAATTTGTCATTGTTTTCGCACAGCGAGCCAACAACGTCAAACTTACCTACCAGCTGCTCGTCTTCTTTACCCAGAACGGTCAGATGATGATAGGCGCCGTACATGGCCGGACGCATCAGGTCACAGCAGGAGGCGTCAACGCCGATATATTCCTTGTAAATGTGCTTGTAATGGATGGCCGTGGTCACCAGATAACCGTAGGGACCGGTGATGTAACGACCCATCTCACAGTACAACTTGATGTCAAAATCCTCCGGACCGATCATCCGCTCGTACACCTGACGGACACCGTCGCCGATGGCAAAAATGTCCACGGCGCGCTCGTTGGGCAGATAGGGGATGCCGATACCGCCCGAAAGATCGATGAATTCTACGGTAATGCCCAATTCTTCTCTGATTTCCAGCGCCAGACGGAACAGTTCCTCTGCCAGACGGGGATAATATTCCTCGTCCAGCGAGCAGGAGGCAATCATGGCGTGAATGCCGAAATGCTTGACGCCTTTTTCTTTAAGCGTTGCAAAGGCTTCTTTTAATTGCGGCAGGGTCATACCGAATTTGGAGTCGTAAAGATGGCCCATGATATCGTTGGTAATGTTAAACTTACCGGGGTTATAGCGGCAGCAGAAGGTATCGGGCAGGGGACCCAGCGTCTCCAGATACTCGATGTGGGTCACGTCGTCCAGATTGATGATGGCGCCGGCCTGCAGGGCGGTGCGGTATTCAATCTCCGTGGTCTCGTTGGAGCTGAACATGATCTCCTTACCGGTGATGCCGCATTTTTCGGCCAACAGCACCTCGGTTACCGAGGCACAGTCGGTGCCGCAGCCCAGGCTGTGCAGCAGACGCAGAATGCTGGGATTGGGCAGGGCCTTGACGGCAAAATACTCCTTAAAGCCTTCATTCCAGGAAAAGGCTTCGTACAGATCGGTCACACATTTGCGGATGCCTTCCTCATCGTAAATGTAAAAGGGGGTGGGGTGGCTTTTGGTCCACTCCTTGGCATCGCTTAAAGTAAAGGGTAATGTTTTCATTGGTTTTTTCCTCGTGCTTTACAGATTTCTCAAATCGGCCTCAAGGGCGGTTTTCAGGGTGGTCTTTTCGTCCTTCATTTTGATGACCTTGGCGGGACAACCGGCCACAACGGCGCCGGCGGGCACGTCCTTGGTAACGATGGCGCCTGCGGCAACAACGGCGCCTTTGCCGATGCGACAGCCTTCAATAATTACGGCGTTGGCGCCAATGAGTACGTCATCCTCCACGATAACGGGGGTGGCGCTGGCAGGTTCGATCACGCCGGCAAGGACGGCGCCTGCGCCTACGTGACAATGGTTGCCCACCGTGGCTCTGCCGCCCAGGATGGCGCCCATATCGATCATCGTACCCTCGCCGATGACGGCGCCGATGTTAATGGTAGCGCCCATCATAATAACGGCGTTGTTGCCGATCTCCACCTGATCGCGGATGATGGCGCCCGGCTCGATGCGGGCATTGATATTCTTTTTGTCCAGCAGAGGAACGGCGCTGTTGCGGCAATCGTTTTCGATGACGATGTCCTCAATGGCATCGGCCTGCGCGGCCAGAATGGGCTCCAGCTCTTTCCAATCGCCGAATACGATCTTGTCGCCGGCGCCAAATACCTTGGCACTGCCGAAGTCGATATCCTGTTTGGTTTTTACGTACAGTTTTACAGGGGTCTTTTTTTCTGCCTCTGCGATAAAGCGAATGATCTCTCTTGCGTCCATGGTTATCCTCCGTCTGATAAAAATTGAACAAGCAGTCCTTTTACAAAAAACGACATACTTCCACATTATAATATTATTATAGTATTATAGCAATATTATACGCGCAAGTCAAGAAAAAGGTTCAATTCCCGTCGTCAGAAGATGAATTTTGGGTTAAAAAGGAGCGTTTTGCCCCTCCCTTCGTTGACTTTTCAACGATTATGAGATATAATCGACCCGGATTTATGTTTGGCGGCAAGACACGCTTGCCGCAAAAAACGGTTTTGGAGAGATAAAATGGCTGGAAAAAAACGCAAGCTACAATGGATGCGGCTGGACAATGCCGCCAAAATATATCCTGCGGCCATTCGTCGGAATTGGAGCAATGTGTTTCGTCAATCCGTCACGCTGTGTGAGGCGGTGGACGTGCCGGTGCTGCAAAGCGCTCTGGCCGTTACGGTCAAACGCTTTCCCTCCATCGCCGCCCGCCTGCGTAAGGGGCTGTTTTGGTATTATTTACAGCAGATCGACCAGCCCCCCGTGATCGGTGAGGAACACAGCTATCCCTTGTGCTTTATGAGCAAGCAGGAATTGCGCCGTTGCGCCTTTCGCGTCATCGTTTATCGGGATCGGATCGCGGTGGAATTTTTCCATTCGCTGACGGACGGCACCGGAGCGATGGTGTTTTTAAAAACGCTGACGGCCGAATATCTGGAGGAAAAATATCATATCACCGTGCCGGCCGAGTATGGCGTGCTGGATCGCCGCCAGGCGCCGCAGCCGGAGGAGATCAAGGACTTTTTTCCCGAGCACGCCGGCCCCATACCGGCCGGCCGTAAGGATACGGATGCCTGGCATATGAACGGCACGGCGCAGACCGACGGTTTTTTGCATCTGACCTGCTTTCGGGTGCCGGTACAGCAGGCGCTGGCGCTGGCCCATCAATATAATTGTACGCTGACGGTATTTTTGAGCGCGGTGATGATGCAGGCGTTGCAACAGCTGCAAGCGGAAAAATGTCCCAACCGCCGCCGACATAAGCGAATCAAACTACTCATTCCCGTCAATCTGCGTAAGCTGTACGGGGTTAACACGCTGCGGAATTTCGCTATGTATACCATTCCCGAACTCGACCCCCGTATGGGCGAGTATTCCTTTGAAGAGATCGTAAATGTGATCCGACATAAAATGGGGCTGGAGATCACCGCCAAGCATATGAGCAGTGTTATCGCTACCAACGTAAACGACGAAAAAAATCCCTTGGTACGCCTGATTCCGTTGCCTATCAAAAATATGGTGATGAAGGCCATTTTTGACAGCGTGGGAGAGAAAAAGTCCTGTCTGACTCTGTCCAATATCGGGCTGGTGCAATTGCCGGAGGTTATGCGGCAGTACGTGCGCCGTATGGACTTTATTCTGGGCGTGCAGGCCGCCGCGCCGTACAACTGCGGCACCCTATCCTATGGGGATACAATTTATATCAATTTTATCCGTAATATCAAAGAGCCGGAACTGGAACGCCATTTCTTTGCCGTACTGCAGCAAATGGGTCTGCCGGCTACGGTGGAAAGTAACGAGAATTGAGGTGAGCAGAATGTATTGTATCAATTGCGGTGTCAAACTGGCCGACACCGAGAAAAAATGTCCGCTGTGTGACACAGTGGTCTATCATCCCGAATTGTCCCGTCCTGCCGCCGCACCTCTGTATCCGGCGGATAAAATGCCGGCCTTCAAGCCACGGTCTAAAGCCTTTAACGGTGTGATTTTGATCTTGTTTTTTATTCCTGTTTTCGTCAGCCTGCTGGCAGATTGGCAAACCAACGGACGTCTGGAGTGGTCCGGCTACGTTCTGGGAGCGTTGTTGGTGGGATATGTTGCCTTTGCCCTGCCGTTGTGGTTTGAGCGACCGAATCCGGTAATATTTGTTCCTTGTACGTATGCGGCGGTCACGGTGTTGCTGTTCTATATCAATTTGGCCACGGGAGGCCACTGGTTTTTAAGTTTCGCTTTTCCGGTCTGCGGCGGATTTTGCCTGATCACCAGCGCGGTGGTCGTGCTGTTGTATTACCTGCGAAAGGGTAGGCTGTATATCTGGGGTGGCGCATTGATGGCCGTCGGCGCTATGGCGCCGCTGGTCGAATTTTTGATGAAGATCACGTTTTCCGGGCGGATCATCGGCTGGTCGGTCTATCCGCTCATCGTGTTTGCCTTGCTGGGCGGCACGTTGATCTTTTTGGCTATCAACTCCTCTGCGCGTGCCATTATGGAACGAAAACTCTTTTTTTGATGACTACAAAAGCGCCGCTTTGCACAAGTCGGAGGCCAAGCGGTCTTAGGGAGAGAA
>JAZQDW010000043.1:0-9078 GCA_045546995.1 Eubacteriales bacterium | reverse complement strand
AGCTGTCCGAGCGTCAGCGAGGACTGAGGGAGAGATAACGAAACTTCCCATTCTGCCCCCCATCCTCTCTCCCTCCGTCTTTTTGCTACGCAAAAATCCACCTCCCTCGTCAGAGGGAGGCGAGGCACAAGTTGCCCTCTGCTCCTTATTTAGACCGTTCTTTTTCCTGCTCATCGCTAAAGCTCTATCGGGCCACGCGGCGATCGCGTGGTTTTCGGTTACAAATAAAGGAGCGTATCCGAAGATACGCTCCTTTATGATTTAATACATATAGTTGTAAATGGTCTGAATGATCTCAGCTCTGGTAACTTCGGTCTTGGGATTGAAGTTGCCGTTGCTGCCCTGCATATAGCCCAACTTGCTGATGATCTTTACGTAGGTGCGTGCCCAGGTTGCAATTGCGGCAGCATCCTTGTAATTGAGAGCATAGCTCTTAACATCAGTATCGTCGGCACCGATGGCCATTACAAATACGATCGCAAACTCTTGTCTGGTAATGTTGTTCTTGGGATTGAGGTAATAGTTGTCACCGTTCTTTGCACCGGAGAAGATGTTCAGTGCAACGGCAGCCTTCATAGAGGCCACAGCCCAAGGACTAACCTGATCGGCGTCTACAAACTTACCGGCCAGATCCACGTAGGAATACTGCGTGGCATCTACACCCAGCATACGAACCATAAAGGCAGCCATTACTTCACGAGTTGCTTTGCCGTTAGCGTTCAGCAGGTAACCGTTTTTGGTCTTTTCACCGCTGACGATACCCAGATCCTTGGTGGTCTCAACCGCTTTCTTGGCCCAGTTGGGAATAGCATCCTGATCAACAAACTTGATCTCACCGGGGTTACGGGTAAGTTTCAGCATATAATGCTTGGTGAGGATCTCATCGGGAGAGGTAACAACAACGTGAATGTTTACGTAATTAGAAGAGAAGAACACGGTGTTATTCTTAAATACAGCATCGTGGGTCTCATCCAGATACAGCTTGTAGGTACAACCGCTGTTGACTTCCAGTTCGGCAACAAAGCCTTCCAGGCTGTCATACTCTTTCACCTCGGCCACCAGAACGTCATCCTCGAAGGAAACAGTGGTGGTATTCTTAACAGAGAGCAGCAGAGGATCAACGACGGTGATCCAGGAAATGGTGACCTCAAAGGTCTTGGCGGTGCTGTCAGCAGCAGTCACCTTGTAGTACAGAGTGGTGTAGCTCTGGTCGATTGCAGTGGCATCAACCTCAGCGGTGCAGGCCGCATCGCTGTATACCTTATAGCTAGCGCCGGCGCTGACAGTAGCGCTCAGATCGGCAGTGGTCAGACGATTGTCGACCGTTGCGATGGCGGTAGCGCTTGCAGTATACTCGAAGGTGTGAGCATCGGCAATTTCCAGAATAGCCTTCTCAGTCGATTGCTTTTTGTAAATGATAAACTCTACGGTTTCGTAATCGGCAACCACACCGTAAACCTTGGTCATTGCCTGCTCCAGAGCGATATCGCCACTCAATTCCTCCGTGCACTCAGCATCTGCATAGAAAGCGATGGGCAGTGCGTCGATGGTGGCAACGGCGGGCGTCCAGGCAGTTGCTCTGTTATCAACGACGACACGAACGATCATACCGTCCACGATGGCGGAGATCACGTTGTATACGTCGTATACGGGATTACCGGTCTGGGGATAGAGAGTCAGTTCCTCTACCTCACTAACGGTGCCGTCGGGAGAAACAACAGTTACGTAAGCCAACTGCTTCTTGTTCATGGTTACGTTAACGGCAGTGGCGGGAGCGCCGGTCTCCAAACGGACGGTGGCGGTGCCCAATGCCTCTACCGGCAGTTCTGCGGGTTTAAAGGCGACCTTCAATTCAGCTACGTCTTCCGGTACAACGGCGTAATTACCATTGGCACCCTCGATGATCGGACGGCCTGCAACGGTAACGCTGACCGGACGAACCAGATTGGACAACTGAGTCATTTCCTTATTCTGATAATAAGGCTTGTAGGAAACGGTGTTGTCAAAGGCGTTATTGCCGGGAGTGGCAGTGCCATAATAGTTGCGCTCGAGATCGATCGCATTCAGGTCAGCGGTGCTCACACCGGTGGCATAACGGATGTCAAAAGATCTGTCAATCGAGGCAAAGACGTTTTTATTTGCCGTAAGGTTGTTGGCCATAGTTGCAGGAGCATCGGTCACAACGACGGACAAGGTGGAAGTTTCTACCTTATTATTATAGAAGTTAAACACAAAGGTTTCCTGGGCCTTCTTGGCGTTAAGCTCGATGGCCTTGATACCTTTAAAGGTGTTACCGTGAACGTACAGATAGCCGTCACGGGCATCCGGAGTGCCCAGGGACAATGCAACACAGTTCTTGGCAACAAAGGTGTTGTCAGAAATCTCGACCGTGGAGCCTTCAAACATCTTGACAACCTTCAGGAAGGGACCGTCAGCGGCATTGTCAAAGTAGTTATTGGCAAAAACGTTCTTGGGACCGCCGGAGCTGATGGAGATTGCAGGATTGACGCTATTCAGCTCGAAACGGTTGTTTTTGATAGTCAGGTTGTTGTAAGCCTTGGCGCCGGTCATATTGATGGCAACCAAGGTACGTTCTTCTTCATCAGTGAAGATGTTGTTGGTAACCTGAGCGCCGGTAGTGTTATTGTTAATGGCGATCTGTGCGGTTTCGGTAAGGGTGAAACCCTTAACCTCAGGAGCGGTACCACTCATGGTAACTTTGGCCGACAGATAGCTCTCTTCATAGCGGTTGCTGGTGTTGGGGTCAACGGCGAAGTTAGCGCCGTAAACCTTCAAGCTACCAACAGCAAAGGAACTGTCAACCGCAACGCCGGGCATGACATACAGGATGCCGCCCTTGGCAGCGGCCTGAGAACGAGCCTGAGTCCAACTACCAAATGCATTTTCACCGAAGTAAGTCTTGAAATACTCGCCGTTGATGGGGGCCAGCACCACGTCACCCAGTGAATACTCATCAGCCCAGGAAGGATCGTAAACAACGCCTTCCTGCAACGCTTCGATGTCATCACCGATGCAGGTAATCGTCCAGGCATACTCGGTTTTGTTGACGCCGTTTTCGGCAACAACTACGATGGTGTAGTTGCTCGTGCCCTTACGCAGTGCGATGGGCAATGCAACCTCAGCGCCATTCTCGTCATATACAGCAACAGTTGCTTTATCAGAAATCTTAAAGGAGGGAGTGAAGGGACCCTCGTCTTTGACCTGGGTCGTAGCGGTAAAATCAAAACGATCTACATAAGAATCGAGGCCGCCGCCGATAGCGGTCAGCAGTGCTTTATCAGCCAGTTCTCTCTCCAGGGTCAGCGTGTACACTCTGGAAGAGCCATCAGCTGCAAGTACTTGTATATAATAGGTATGTTTTCCGCCGGCAATGCCAGTCAGCAGGTTGTTGGGTACCTGGGCGCCCAGAACGCCATCCTCATAAGAGGCGAACAGTTTCCAGTTTTTGCCCACGAAATCAAAAGCAGGGGTATAGGTGGTGGTGTTGCAATCCAGACGGATGTAAACCGTATCCTTACCAACCTCGCTTGCCAAAGCATCGCTGGTCACTTCGAAGATCTGCTTGGAAGCTTCGGCAGTTTCCTTGCGGAAGATAACCTTATGTACCTCTTCGGCAGCGCCGGCCTCGGAGGTTACCTTGATGAAGAATACGTTGTCGCCTTCAGCCAATTGAATGCCCTTGGACGGCAGTTTCTTCTTGCAGGTGGGATCTTCATACAGCTCCCAGGTGGCGGCAGTGCTGACCTCAACGTCAATGTCAACGCTGGTCTTTTCGCTGTCGTAAACACCGAGGAATGCACTCTCATCCTCATCATAGTCCACAAACTCGGGCGTGTTGAACTTGATGATCTCAGTCTGTGCATAGGGAGCACGGGTCAGATTCAAAACGTAAACCTTGGTAGCCTCACCGTCTTCGGCAGTAACGTTTACATAGTAAGTGCTGCTGCCGGCGGGCAGATCGTTGATGACCGTACCGCTCAACGGGATGCGCAGATCCTTATCGGCAAACAACTGATAAGTAGCGCCGGGAGACGTTTTGAACTGAATGTTGGGGGAGGTATCCTCCGTGGGAATAACAGCGGAAACCGTGTCGCCCTCAACCGTTGCTTCGTAACCGTTAACACCGGTGATGGATGCATCGTGAGAAGCGTCTCTGACAAAGCTCAGAGCATAGACCACGTAAGAATAATTATCCAAAGAGGTAACCAACTTGATATAAACCATATTGGTGCCTTTTTTCAAATAATCAATTACGTTACCACCGGTCAATTCCTTGGTACAGGCAGGATCGCTGTAATACTTAATGTTCACGCTGCTGCTATCGGGATTTTTCTTGGCAGTGGCAGCAATCTCCAGAGTGGCGTAGGTGGAGTCCAGCATTTCCTTCATGGAAACGGTTTTGGTTGCATTGTCAACAACCACACCGGTAATGTTGCTCTTATCGCCACCGGCATATACACCGGTCAGTACAACGTTATCCAGTTCCATCTGACCCAATACGTTACCGTTGGAATCGTAACGGGGATAAGTAATGGGGTTGGGGGTGGCAGTGATGGTGGGACCACCCAGGAAGGTGTTGTAGGACAGATCCATCATACCGGCAGTGGGGATCCATTCCATATGGATCTTACCACTACCGAAGGTGTTGTTCTTGAAGGTGATTACACCGGGATCGTATGCGCAAGCACCCCAGAATACAACGTCGCGAGTGCTACCTTCAAAGGTGTTGCCCTCCATAATAATCACTTTGTTGGGGGTAGAGGTATCTTTGGAGTTGAAGTCCAAAGGAGTGGCACCCTTCAGATAGTTATTGCGGAAAGTAGCCTCATACAGGTCACAATACTGAACGATAGCACTAATGGGAGTGCTGCTGGAAACGATGTGGTTTCCTTCAATAACCATCTTCATCTGACCGGGCGTAACGTTCTGGTCGGCGATTTCACCGGAGATCCAGAAACCGACGGTGGCGGTAACGTTAACGTAGTTGCCGATGAAGTTGAAGTTATTGGCGTTACGGAAGGTCAGCGGCTTTGCAGCGGCTACCTTATTATCAATACGATTGTATGCCAGACGACCGGTACGGACAGTGGTGCCGGTAAAGTACAGACAACCCTGCGAACTGCTGATCTGCTCGTTATCATAGAAACAGTTATAGCTGACATCGATACCCTTACAGGTAGAGCCTGCCGTTGCTTCTTTAACGGAGGATTTGCCGGTAAAGGTAAATCCGTTAATGATAACTTTCGTCAATGCTTTGGTCGTGACGGTAATCAACGTGTCGTCCATGACAGCTTCGTTGATCCGATTTGCACGCTTGGCGTTGGCAGTCCAGTCATCGTTGTTGGGATTGACATTCATGCCGTTACCGTAAATTTCAATATTTTGAGTAATATTGAAGCTTTCGGTATACTCACCGGCTGCAACGTAGATCTTACTGTTGCTGGGAGCCTTGGAAACAGCCTCAGTAACCGTGGTGAATGCATTGGTGCCCATCACGGCCTGATACTCGACACCGCCGACCGTAGCCGTAACGGTATCTTTTGCTCCGTAGGCGGCGAAATCATCGTCGACCAACAGCTGATTCGGCTCGCAAACGATCGGTGCAGCGCTTGCAAACATAGATGCAGGCAGCATGCCGACGATCATCAGCAAAGCCAGAATCAAACAAAGCAATTTGTTCATCTTGTGCTTCATTTTGATTTTTCCTCCTTACATAGCCCTTTAAGCTATATTTATATATATGAATTATAATATAAAAAAAGGAAAAGGTCAATAAACAATATCTACATACAAAATATTTGTTTAATTTGCACAGAAACAGCATAAAATTTTCGTTAAAAAACACGAAAATATTTTTTGACAAAAATCACGGCAAAAACCACGCAAAGTGCCCCCAAAAGCGCCCATGCTCCCAAGGAAAGTTTACGATTTTCGGTTACAATGATCTCGATCGTACCGTTGTCCCCCGCCGCATTCCACACCGAAATGACGGTACGTCCCGGCAGCAACGCACGCACCAGACCATGTTGGTCTACGCAGGCGATCTGAGGATACTTCGAGCTGTATTCCAACCCCTTCACCACCGGAAAACGCCATACCGAATGAGTGGCTTTCAGATATAACTTTTCCCCCGGTTGCATCACCAATTGCTCTATCCCGCCCTGCAGGTCCAAGCCGCTGTTGATCAATATGCCTGTCGGTCGAGACTGTACGCAACCCAACAAAACCATCAATAAGACAATCCATCGCAAACCTGCCCTCACCTCCCGTTTTTATTGTATGAACAAGGCGTAAAGCATATCACTTTACACATAAAATCCAACGAATGGCTTGACGAATGCAGTAAAATCATTGTATAATAATATAAAAAAGGAGTTTATGTAAAGCAATTTTACATTACACCGCATATGAATATCTACATCGATGCCGATGCCTGCCCCGTGGTGGAACAGACTCTGCAGATCGCCCAAAAAATGAATATTCCCTGCACCATTATCTGCGACACCGCCCACCTGATCCGGCGACCGGGCGCCACCACCCTGACGGTGGACCGTATGGCGGACAGCGTGGATTTTAAACTGGTCAATTTATTGCAGGCGGGCGACGTGGCGGTCACACAGGATTACGGTCTGGCAGCCATGTGTTTGGCCAAAGGGGCGCATCCCATCCATCAAAACGGCATTTTGTACACCAACGAAAATATCGATCAGTTGTTATTCACCCGCTACGTTTCCGGCAAAATGCGTGCCGCCGGTCACCGCACCAAAGGCCCGGCCAAACGCACCGCCGCACAAGACGCCGCCTTTGTGCAGGCATTACGATCACTTTTGGAGTCGCTAATATGAAAAACACTACCCTTTGTTATATCGAACAAAACGGAAAATACCTTTGCATTTATCGCAATAAAAAGGAAAACGATCTCAACCAAGGCAAATACGTCGGCATCGGCGGTCATTTTGAAGATCGGGAAAGCCCGGAGGACTGCCTGCTGCGCGAGGTAACAGAGGAGACCGGCCTGTATTTGACCCACTTTGAATACCGCGGCATCGTCACCTTTGTTTCCGATCAATGGGAAAGCGAGCTGATGCATCTGTTTTGGGCAGATGCGTTTACCGGCACCCCCGGTGAATGCAACGAAGGTGAACTGGTATGGATCGACAAGCAAACGCTGCTGCAAAAGGCGTTGTGGCAGGGCGATAAAATTTTCTTACAACTACTGGAACAGCGGCCGCCCTTTTTCTCGCTGAAGCTGGTCTATCAGGGAGAACAGCTGGTGCAGGCCGTACTCAACGGAAAGGAACTGGAAATATGAATACTGTTTGTTGCATCATCGGCAGCGTTGCCGCCGCCTATCCCCTGCCCCGCAAGCGTTTTATCATTGCCGCTGACGGCGGGTATGCCCATCTGCAGGCCGCAGGTGTGCGCCCAGACCTGGTGGTGGGTGACTTTGATTCGCTCGGATTTGTGCCCGATGGCATTCCGGTAGTTCATCATCCCATTGAAAAAGATGATACCGACGCTATGCTGGCCATCAAGGAGGGCTTTGCCCGCGGATACCGCATCTTTATTCTATACGGATGTATGGGCGGCGACCGTCCCGAGCACACCATTGCCAATTATCAGGCGCTGGCCTACATCGCCTCACAGGGCGGTATGGGCTTTATGGTCAGTGACAACATTGTTGTCACTGCCATCCGCAACAGCAAGCTGATGTTTGACGCTCACGAAAGCGGCGACATTTCGGTGTTCTGTATGGGCGCCGATGCGGAAGGCGTCAATATTAAGGGAATGCACTATCAATTGACCAACGCCACCCTGACCGCCGATATGCCCCTGGGTGTCAGCAACCACTTTGAGGGCAAGGCCAGCTTTGTGGCTGTCAAATCCGGCACGTTGCACATCCTTTGGCACAAAAGCACCTCGGCTTTCCTTTTCGACCTAACCGACGAGGTGCCGGAAGAAAATTAGTTTTTTTCAAAAAACTATTGATTTTACCCCATTTTTCAAGTATTATATTTAGGTATTCGATTTGATCGATCGAACGGTCTGCCACAGCGTAAGCGGCGCCCCGTTCGATAGCAAAATTTAATAGTTCGTTATACTCTAAATTGAGTTTAACATACACGGAGACGTATCGAAGTGGGGACGTTTGCGAGCGCTGCCGGTGGCAGATGAAGCGAGCAAAAAGGAGCTGCCGCGGTCGACGATTGGCAAGCAGCCTTTGTCTGCGCCGACAGAGTCGGGCACCGCAAAGGGACATAACGGGGCTGACTCGAAACATAGTCGGGTCTGTCACGACTGTTTCTCCGTAAACCCTTTATTTATCGGGGTTTCTGCGACTTTGTTTCGCACTTTCGGAAAACCGCATCTCGCAGTTTTCTCGCAATTTGGTATCAAGGCGCAAGCCTATACAATTTAATATGGAGACGTATCGAAGTGGTCATAACGGGGCTGACTCGAAATCAGTTAGGGAGCAATCCCCCGCGAGTTCGAATCTCGCCGTCTCCGCCAAGGACTCCTTGAAGGTTTTATCCTTCAAGGAGTTTTCTCTTTTTCACCCCAACGCTGTTCCTATCGCCATCGCACTTGCTTTTTTACTCTCGCTATCAATGTGGCTGTAAATGTTGGCGGTGGTTCCCATATCGCTGTGACCGAGCCAGTCCTGAATCATTTTCATCGGCACACCGTTTGCGAGGAGTAGCGAAGCACAACTGTGCCTGAGGTCATGAAAGCGCACTCGTTTTAATCCGTGTTCCTTAAGTACTACTTTAAAGTGGTCAGTTACATAGTCCGGCTTTATGAGTTCACCGATAGCATCTACACAGATGTAGTCGGTGTATTTTTTGCAGTAACCTCGGCGCATTACACGCTTCATTTCTTCTTGCTTTTCACGTTCAGCAAGTAAGGCTTCTTCCACTTGCGGTATCAGAGGCAGGGTTCGGTAGGACGATTTCGTTTTCATAACGTCCATTCCTACCACGCCTTTGTCGTTCTGCACCACTTTGTGACTGATGCTGACCGTCTTATTTTCAAAGTCCACCGCCGACCATTTCAGTC
>JAZQDW010000042.1:0-5314 GCA_045546995.1 Eubacteriales bacterium | reverse complement strand
CGGATTGTGCCTCGTGGGTGGAGGAAATGGTGCGGCCCGCCACCAGCAGATTGTCCGCCTTTTGGGGGAGCAGGGTGCGGTAGGGGATGTGATACCATTTGCCGGCAGGAATCTTTTTGATGGTGGTGCCACTGCCGTCGGTGTTGAATCGGAAAGCCAGCGCACTCTGATCTTTGCCGCAATTTAAGGAGTAAGACGATGAGCAAAGAATATTTAAAGCCCGACATTAACGCTTTGGAAATCGTTTATTTGCCCGCCGATCAAAATACGGAGATCGGCGTTGGCTCCGGCGATCTGCCGGAGGTTGAAGAGGATTGGTAAAATTAAAAAGATGCACGAATCTCGTGCATCTTTTTGATTTTAAGGAAGGGCGTTGATTATGACTTTTCAAACTTCTTTTTGTATTGTAAAGGGGTAAGCCCAAATTGTTTGTGAAACAGTTGAATGTAGTTGGAATAGTCCGCAAAACCGCTCAGCAGGGCCGCTTCGGTGACGGTTTTCCGTTTCTCAGCTGTTCTGTGGAAAGGATCAACCGCTTTTTGCGTAGCATTGCAAAGGGAGTTAGCCCCAAAACCTCTTTAAAATGTCTGTCCAGTGTGCTTCCGCTGACGTTGGCCGCATTGGCCAGCCTTTGGGCGTCATAATCCTCCGTCAGATGCTCGTCCATAAATCGTAACGCCTGCAGTACGTCCCGGGGAAAGTGTTCAGTGGCTTCCGAAGCGGTTTCGCCCTTACTGCTTAAAAGAATGCGCAACAGTTGTAAAAATCCGATGTTGCGGGAAATGGTATCCGTTTCAACTGAAAACAGTTCACTCAGCACTCTGCAACATTCCCCCAGTTGTTCTTCGTTTAAAATAATCAGATTGTTCGTGCCCTTTTTTCGGTTGAAAAACAGCTTTAAAAATTCGTCCTGCTCTGCGGCGGAAAAGGTGATCCAATAATGCCGATGGCATTCTGCCGAGTGCTGAATACAATGGTGATATTCGTAGGGGCGTGTGATGATCACACTGCCGCGGGAAATGGGATAGATGCGGTTTTCCACCTCAAAGGACACGTCACCGCTTAAATTGACGTAGATCTCACATGCTTTGTGTATGTGGGGTTCGTTTTGATTCAGGGGCGAATGCCCCTCCAATTCCACGTAGTTGACGGTAAGATCCACTTTGGACATAGGGGGAAGGGTAAACCGTGTCTGTTGCATAAAATCACCTCTGTTTGACGATTATATCATATTTTTTGGCAAAAATTCAATATAAATATAGAAACATATTTGCTATTCTATTCTCGGGTGATATAAGATGAATTATGGATTGGTAATGATCGCAACGGTACTGTTGGCCCTTGATTTTGCGCTACAGAAAAAATATCAGACCCTGGAAGGGTCGGATCTGGCTGCAGGACTGAAATTTAATGGAGCAAGCGGTCTGTTGACGGCAGTTATATTTTTTCTGCTTTCCGGCTGCAGGGTGGAATTCTCTCTGTTTTCCGTGGCACTGGCCTTTGGAATGGCGCTGTTCGGGATGCTGTACAGCATTTTAAGCTTTAAGATCCTTAAGGCCTCGGGTATGGCGGTTTATTCTATATTTCTTATGAGCGGCGGTATGCTGATGCCCTATTTTTACGGCGTGCTGTTGGAGGCCCCCGACGACAGCTCCGGCTCCGCCGCCGCTCCTTTGCCCCGCCGCGGCAGACGAAGAAGATAAAGCATATATAAACAATACCTAAAAAATACCACCCGCAGAATTTCTGCGGGTGGTTGTTTTAGTTAGGAGTGGATTTTGCCATTTCTTTGCGGTATCGGGTGGGGGATACGCCGGTTTCGGCACGGAAAAGGCGGGAGAAATACAAGGGATCGTTATAACCCAGCAGATCGGCGATCTGCTGAATGGAAAAGTTGGTGGTGTAGAGCATATTACGGGCCTTTACCATTCGTTTGCGACGGATGTATTCACCGGGAGAGCAGTTGACTTCTTTTTTAAAATGACCGAACAGGGAAGCTCTGCTCTGGCCGGAGACCCGTATAAGCATTTCGGTGTTCAGATCTTTACGCAACAAATTGTTGTTGATAAAGGTGAGCAGGTTTTGAAAGGAGGTTTCGTCCTGGGAGCGGGTAACGGCAGGGAAGGAATCAATATAGGAGCTCAAGATCCACAAAATCAGTGCCATAATTTGATAATGGTTGCCGTGGAGCAATTTTTGCTTTTGGGACAGCAGGTTTTTAAATAGTTTTTCCTGTTTCTTGGTGGTTTGGCAAACGGGGGTTTCAGGGGTGAATGCTGTTTTTGCCATAATTTCACTGAACAGCGCCCACTCGTCAAAGTTCAGCCATACGTATTTCATTCCTCCGGGGGATCGGGACCAATAGGCGGCGCTGATACCGCGGGGAATATAAAAGCTTTGCCCCGCCGTGATGGGAAAGGTACGGTCTTTGATTTTCAAGATGCCATAGCCTTCCAGTACACAGCGGATACCGTGATAGGAAAAACTGCGGGGCTCGGGATGCTCGTCGGAGCAAATGTCATAATTGATATATTGTAAAAAGGAAGCGACTTCTTCCACCCAAAACACCTCTTTTTAGACTTTAGTCCATATATTTAGACTGTCCACCATAGAAAATTATACCATTTTACACTATAATGGTAGCATAAATTTTGGAATTGTCAAGAGAGGTGCATTTTAAAAAATGAAACGGACAATCAGTTTATTCTGTACACTCATACTGTGTCTCGCTATGCTGGGGACCGTCGCCCTGCCTGCCGGTGCGGAAGCCTATACGGGGGACAAGGTCTTTTACGATCCCGACGTGGCCACCCTTTCCGAGGGCGATACCGTCACCCGTACCGTAGACGGGATGGAGGTTACGCTGACGGTGGGGACCAACGTGGTGGCCTCCTTCCCCAACGACGCCTTTAAAACGGTGGACGGTGTGGTACAGGTATATTTTCTGGCCAAGGAATATGCGGCCATTGATTATGGCACCAACCACGGTACCAAATACGTTTTTTACGGTGCCAAAGCGGGCATCAATCCCAACGACCCCGATGATATTACCAAGCCCGGTGCCGCCCGTTCCTCTGATGAGGGGGAAACGGTAATTTCCTCCGGCAACTTCCACGTCAACACCAGCGGTAAGGTGATTTTGGACGGCTTTACTTTTAAAAACAGCGCAAAAATTCAGGTGGGCGATTATACCGGCTCCACCGCCAACACCTATAAACGTTATATGGACGTGATCAACTGTCGCACCTCCACGGCGACGGATGCCTATACCGAAGAGGGCCCCGTTACGGCCTTCGTTCATTGTGCCACCGCTGAGAAAAAGACGGTGAATTTGCGCTATAACCGGTTTGCGGGTATCGATTATTCCAACGAAAAAAGTGTTACGGCGATGCTGGTCATCCGTAACTGGACCGGTGTGGTGGAGCATAACTATTTCAGCGCCAAGGATTCCAAGGTGATCGGTGCCACCACCGCTACCCCCAACGTGTTCTGGTTTCAGGGTGAAACGCTGGACAGTTATTCCTATTCCGGCAGTATGGACGTGAGCGTTCAAAATAACTATGTGGAGGGCACGGTGTACCGTATCGAGCCCCGTTGGTATGAGGATTATAAGGTGCATATTCTCAACAATACCATTATTCCCGTGGCCACCGGTCGCCAGATTTATATCTTGGCCTCCAACCAGAGCAAATACAATGGCACCAACTATAAATATACTTCCAATATTGACACCGCTGACATCAAGATTGTCGGCAACACCCTGCTCAATCAAAACAATGTGGAAGACGTTATCTTCACCGAGCTTTATTGCAGCTCGCCGGACAGCGCCATTCAGGCAGATCTGGCCGCATATACCGCCGGCAATATTAAAATCACCGGCAACAAGATTGATCTGGGGCAGACCGCCGGCAAAGGGTTTAACTGTACCGCTACAACCCTTACAAATCTGAGCAATTATCCCAATATGGTGGTGGATATTACCTGCAACCAATACAGCCAAAACGTTACGGTTTCCGCCAGCGACGTTTTATATAAAGAATTAAACGTTACGCTGGAATCTGCCCACGTAGGGGAGATGGAACAGGTTACCGATCTGGCCCCTACGGCCGGTGAAACCGGTTTGGCCCACACCGAATGTGCCTTCTGCGGCAAAACGGTTACGACGGACATTGTGTTGCCCGCCACCGGCGCTTTCCTTTTGGATGGTAAAACCTACGGTAGTTATTCCGAGACTTTGGCAAAAGCAGAGAATGGTGATACCATCACTTTGCGGGCTGACACCGCTATGGATACCTTAATCATTCCCACCGGCATCACGCTGGATCTGGCGGGCTTTGCCATTACTGCCCAATACGTGGTGGGTTACAACGGCTCCGCTCTCATCAACAGCGCCGATAATGAGAGCGGCAAGCTGATCGTGGCCAAGGATAGCGTGGCCTTGGCCAAAAACAATTCCTATCTTCCGGTCTACGACGATGAAAAGGGCTGTTATCTGTTGACCAGAGTTCAAAACGAGCATAACGCTTTGGAAACGGGCGCCGTGGGCACCTTGCCCAAATATATCACGGCACCCTTGTTCAAGGATTACGTGCATCCTTTGCTGGACAGTGAGAGCAAAATTGCCGCCAGCGGCGTGGAGATCCTGATCCGTCTGCGCTGGACGGACGCCGAAGAGCAATACGACGGCATGCAGGACTTCATCTACCGTGCTCCCCAGATCGCCTCGGTCATCGGCTCCTACGTAAACGAGGACGGCACGGTGGATTACAAAACCAAGTTTTACGGTATCTTCACAGGCTACGAGATCACGTCCGGCACCAACATTTACGTTTCTACCGTGGTACGCTCTGCCGCCGGTGTTGAATCGGAAAGCCAGCGCACCCTGATCTTTGCCGCAATTTAAGGAGTGAGACGATGAGCAAAGAATATTTAAAGCCCGACATTAACGCTTTGGAAATCGTCCGTTTGCCCGCCGATCAAAATACGGAGATCGGCGTTGGCTCCGGCGATCTGCCGGAGGTTGAAGAGGATTGGTAAAATTAAAAAGATGCACGAATCTCGTGCATCTTTTTGATTTTTGGTTTAGTACATCAAATTGCTTTTCTCCAGCAGGGCATGGAGTTTTTTCATGGGAACCTTCGCCAAAGAAGCGCTCTCTGCTTTGGCAAGATAGGCGGCAAGGCCGGCAGCCTCACCGATGTTGGCAACGATTGGGAGTACGCGGTAGGCGGATTGTGCCTCGTGGGTGGAGGAAATGGTGCGGCCCGCCACCAGCAGATTGTCCGCCTTTTGGGGGAGCAGGGTGCGGTAGGGG
>JAZQDW010000041.1:0-54711 GCA_045546995.1 Eubacteriales bacterium | reverse complement strand
AATCTCCACGCCGCTGGCGGCGGTTTTTGCCTCGGTGTCCATCAGAGAATGGACGTAGTCCTTAAACATCGGGGAAGTTGAATATTTGGGTTTGCCACCCTCACTTCCCAGTTCAAAGCGGTCGTTCTTTACACGAGTGAACAGATAACAACCGTTTTCTTCGTCATACACGGGCATCTGAGGATTGTCTTTGGACAGGACCATACGGTTTTGGGGGACAACGATCTTGCCGCTACCGTCCTCGGCGGAATCAATGACGGCGGTGTCATTGAAGGCTACCATATAGTTTACCGTCAAGCTGTGACCATTGAGATCCAGGGTAATGGCAGGATTGACCATCAGTTTATCCACACTGACGTCGGCACGCAGCTCAATGGTCTCGGTTTCCTTTACGGCGGCAAGGGCATCCTCCAGGGTGGCGTAGCCGATCTCGCCGATGGCGGCACTTTTCGCCGATGCCAGACGGTAGGTAGCGCTGCTGTCATCCTTGGCGACAAGCGCAAACTTCAGAGTGCCGTCATTGGCGGTGGCAGAAGGAGCCGTGTTAACGTCGGATGTGATCAACGTAAGATACTTGCCCTCCTCATCCTTGTTAAAGGTAACGGAGGAACCGTTGGTGGCGTGCTCCTCATACAGGGTAGTATTCGGCTTGTCCGTAATGATCTCACAGCCGTTAACATTGACGTTTACAATGGAGTTACCCTTTGTGATGTTATCATCGCTGCCGTTGAAAATGCTTGTTACGGAGGCGGCATTGGTGAGATCAATCGTACAATCCGTGAAGTTTACGTCGTAGTTGATCTTCTTGCCGCTGGTGCCGGAGGCGGCATCCGTATCCTTGTATTGACCAAGGAACGCAGTAGCCGTCGCACCCTCGGAAAAGCTAAAGTTGACGTTGTTGAAATTCAGATGATAGGTCTTGGCTGTATTGTATACACCGAAGTACAAAAGCGGCGTCTTCAAAACAACATCGCCGTTGCAGATCTCAATGGTGCCTTCCTCGGCACCCTTCCAATCGTGAGCTCTGGTAAAGAGGAAGGGATCGTCGCTGAAGGTTTGGGTCAGTTTATGTCCGTTCAGGTCAAACACCATGGTGCCCTGAATCTGACCCACGTTACAACTGATACCGTAGGAAGGCAGCTCTGCATCCGCCTGGAACAGTAACTGGACCGTACTGCCCACCTCACCGTCTTTGTTTTCGTCGATGGCGCATTTGGCTTTATAAAGTGCTTCTGCCTTGGTGGTGTAAAGTATATCATATCCAGCGAGAAAACTGCCATCCTTGAATACAAGAATCTTCTTTTCCGCATATTCCGCGGGGACAAAGCCATACTTGGTCGTAAGTCCCTTGGGACCCAACTGATAGGTGATGCTTCCCTCCGTCTCGGCGGTCTTGTGAAATTCCAAGTTGCCGCCGTTTGCGGTGGTGGTGGGGGCCTCGGTGGAGCCATTTACCGTCATCTTAAGATACGCTTCGTCTTGGTTCTTGTTAAAGGTAACGGTGGAGCCGTTGGTGGCATGCTCCTCATACAGGGTGACGGCAGGATTGCCGGTAACGATCTCACAACCGTTGACGTTCACCTTCAAAACAGAATTGCCTGCCGTGATATCACTATCGTTGGCATTAAAGAGAGTGGTCATGGAGGTGGCATTGGTCAGATCAAATACGCAATCCGTAAAGTTTACGTTATAATCAATCTCTCTGCCACTGGTCACGCTGGCATGGTCGCTGTATTTGGCAAGGAAATCGGTGACCGTGGAGCCCGATTTATAGCTGATATTGACGTTATCAAGATTTACGTTGAAGATCTTAACTTCGCCGGCGGCACCATCGCTATAAGAGGTAGCACCGCAGATCAAAAGATGGGTCTGCAACACCAGTTCACCGTTGCAGATATTCAGCGTGGCAGGCCCAATACCGTTACCGTTATAATCTTTCATGCGGGTAAAGAACATGGGTTGGGTGTTGTATGCCTGCGTAAGCGTGTGTCCGTTCAGATCCATGATGATCGTTCCCTGATTCTGCCCGTGATCGGCATAATGATATTTGGCTTCCACGTCAGACTGGAACAACAGTTGCACCGTCGATCCGATCTCGCCGTCGTTATTACCGTCGATCTTGGTCTTGGCCGCATAGAGTGCGCCGCCTTTGCTGTCACTGGTAATATAGTCATCATAACCCTTGGAGAATACACCGTTTACAAACAGAAGGATCTTTTTATCTTCGTTTCCTTTAGGAACGATGCCGTACTTAGTCACGTAACCGTCCACCGGTTGCAGTTCATAAATGCCCTCACTGCCGACAAAGGTCATACTGTCGTCGCCGGACGGCCAGACACTTAAAGCGCCGGGAGCCGCCACATCGGCGGGCAATTCAAGAACAAGGTACTTACCGTTGGTATCCTTGCCGAAGAGCAGACTGTCCGCTCTGCCCTCGGTGCTGTCGGTTCTGGCGAAATCGTTGTAGCTAATCGCCTTGGAGGCGACGATTTTACCACCGTTGACCGTTACGTCCCAGACCGTTCTGTCACCGCCGTCGGAATTGGCGAGGTTGATCATCGGAACGTTGGAGGAAGAATTGGCATAATCAAAGGTACAGTTATTAAAGACGGCGGAGGGGGAAACGCAGGTATCACCCGTGGCATATCCGCTCTCCAAAGAGCCCAGGATATTGTAAGCGCCGCCGTTTTTGTCAACGAAGGTGACCTCATCAAATTCAAAGGAGGTCTTATAATTATTGGCCAGATTGATGCCGTAATCAACGGAAACGATGGGGTTGGCACCGTATTTGATAATGGTACCGTTTTGTGTCACGAATTTGCCGCCCTGCACCACATCGTTATCGGCCTTGAGGGTAAATACCGAGCCGTCGGTACCCTTGATCAACGTGTTGCCACCGAGATCCAGCGTGATGGTCGCCTCAAACTCGGCAAGATTTACGGTCGCATCTCTCAGCTCTGCATCCTTACGCATCAGGATGACGTAATCGCTCTCATCCCCTGCAGCCTCTACGGCAGCGATGGCTTGACTCAGCTCGCCGTATCCGCCGACAAAGGTCTTGTCACTCTTAAATACAACAAAGGGGTAGGTCACTTTGTTGGAATAGTAGCCGGGAATGGTGCCGTACTCGCATTCAACAGCGACCGTCTCTGTGGTTGCGGGAATGGTGAAGGAGAACTTGTTATCGTTTTGATCGTAGAGATAATCCTCCCCGTTTTTCACGGAATGATAGGTGGAAATATATTCTACCTGCACGTCCTTGCCGCCGTTGGAGAAATAGAACATGGCGACAAGTCCCGTCTGATAGTCCAGATTCAGATCGATGCCCTGCGGATCGATGAGGAACTGGGTAACGGTGTTGCCGTGGACACCCTGATCCTGACGCATTTTGATATCTGCGCAGGGAACGTGGCCCGAAAGAACCAGAACGACGTTCTCGTACTGAGAGGCAAGCTCGGTCCAGATTCGGTTACCGTTATTTTTATTATAGTTTTTATCGGTGGGCTTTCTCGGTATGGTGTTACCGGTATAGAAAAAGTCCATGGTGGTTGCCGTTTTTGCCATATAGGCGTGGGTGGTGATGATGACCTTACGGTCGGGGTTGGCCGCGATCACCTGACCTGCCCATTCCACCATTTCATCGGTGGGGCCGTACTGCAGGCAGACCACCATATACTTTTCACTGCCTGCGGTAAATCTCATATAATAGTTGCCCAGACTGTTTTCGCTGTAGTAACCGATATCGGCACCTGCAAAGTTTTCGTTGCCCGCAAAAAACTGATCCAGCTTTGCTACGGTATCGTGGTTACCCTGGATCACACTGTAGGACAAGCCCGCATCGGTGAGCTTTTGATGTTGCTCCGCCGCAAGATTCCATTCCAGATTGGTTTGATTGATGCCGTCGTCCGGTGTTTTATCCGAACCGTTCTTGTCGGTAATGTCGCCAAGGCCCATCACAAACCCGATCTTCTTTGCATCCTTATTGGCTACGATCCAGTCAAAGGTGTTGTCAATGAAGTTTGTGCCCTCGTAGACATCGTTGTAAACGATCTTCTGAATATCGCCGACAACGGCCAAGGAATAATCGTAATCGTCGGGGGAGATGGGATTTTTGTTGGGCGCAAATCTGGAGCAAAGGTCATAACCGTTACCCGTAGCATCCGGAACGGATACGGCTCCGTCGGTATTATCCAACTGATAATAAGCCATCAGTCCGGTGTTTTCGGTATCAACGCCGCTCTCGTAGGAGGCCTTGATCTCATCCGCCGTCAGAACGTCGGAATACAGCGCCACGTTTTTGATTCTGCCCTTAAAATACTGGGCATTTCCATCACGGCTGTCCCGTCCCAGCGAGAGCGGGTGGGTAAACTGCACCGCCGCCATATCCTGTTCAAAGGAAAGATCGGAGGTGATGGTGTCGGCCAGTACGCCGTTAATATAGCAGTTAAAGGTAGCACCGTCGGCCGTCACCTCATGGGTGATGACCAGATGGACCCAGTCATCCGTTCTTGCATCCACCTTTTCAAACTTGGTGTTCATTTTATTGCCGTTGCTGTCCACAATGTATAAGGCAGGATAACCGTTACTGTGGATCTCAAAATTGAGACAGGCACTGGAGTCACTGTAAAAATTACCGAAGATCGTGCCGGTTCTTGCAACGTTGGAAGGCGCATAGACCATTGCTTCATAGGTTTTGGGCTGTGCCTCAAAATCCTTTGCAAGCGCAAGATCGTCCTCGCCGTCAAAGGATCTGCCGCCCACGAGCGTTTTTACGCCCAGATCATATCCGTTGCCCGTGGCATCGGGAATATAGATGGCGCCGTCGGTGTTATCGAGCTGATAGTAAGCCATCAGCGCAGCATCCTCGGTGTCAACACCGCTCTCATAAGACGCCTTGATCTCATCCGCCGTCAGAACGTCGGAATACAGTGCCACGTTTTTGATCTTACCCTTAAAGTTCTGGGCGTTTTCGGAACGACTGTCGCCGCCCAGTCGGAAAGCATAGGCATCCTGTAACGCCGCCATATCTAACTCAAAAGAATTTGTGGAAGTGACGGTATCGGCCAATGTTCCGTTGATATAACAGTTAAAGGTGGCGCCGCCGGAAGTCACCTCATGAGTGATGACAAGATGGACCCAACTATCCGTTCTCACGTCGGCGTCAAATTTCTCGTTCATTTTGTTGCCGTCGGCGTCTATGATATAAACGTCCGGCTGGCCGTTGTTGTGGATCTCAAAGTTGAGACAGGGTGTATTGGTGTCGTAAAAGTTGCCAAAAAATACGCCGGTTCTTTTTACGTCCGAAGGGGCGTAAAAGACCGCCTCATAGGTTTTCGGCTGCGTATCAAGATCTTTCACCAACGCGAGATTATCTGCGGCGGTAAAGGCCCTGCCGCCCTCGGGCAATGTCGCCGCGCTGACGCTGACGACCATCACTGCCATCATATTGATCATCAAGCAAATGATCAATAGAAAGCTTAATAATCTGTTCTTGTTTCTTCTCATAATCGTCCTCCCTTTTGTTGACAAAATCAACGTGAAAGTGTATATTTATATTATGTATAGTTTCTCATTTTGTGTCAAGGACGTTCATATTTTTGATAATTTCTCAAATTTTCTCATTTTTGGAGGGGCCTTAAATGTCACAAAAGCTTCGACAGGATCAGATTATGCAAATCTTAAAAAATGAAAGCTTTGTAACGGTACGGTATCTGGTGGACGTGTTGCAGTACAGCACTGCCACCATCAACCGTGACCTTAATTTCTTGCAATCGCAACGGTTGGTCAAACGGAGTCGGGGCGGCGTTGAGCTGTACGAGCATCCCAATTTTCTGCCCCCGCCCGCCACCCGCGAGTTTTATCAAAAATCCGAAAAACGAAAGATCGCCAAGGCTGCCGCCGAGCGCATCTGCGATGGGGACACCATCTTTTTGGCAGGTACCACCACCGTACTGCACCTGATCCCTTATCTTGCCAAGAAAAAGGATCTGACTGTTATTACCAACAGTGCACGCATTTGCCTGATGCTGGGCGAATCGGATTTTGAGGTGATCTGTCTTGGCGGCAAGGTAAAGCTGCATCCCCACGCCCTGATGAGCGACCTGACGGTAGAAAACGCCATGCGCTTTCACGTGGATAAAATGTTTTTCTCCACCAGATGCATCTCAAAGGACGGATTGGTAGAAAACAATATCGCCTATCTTCTCTACCGCGTACTGCTGAAAAACAGCAAGGAAGTCTATCTGCTGGCCGACAAAACCAAACTGGTAGACAAAATCAAATATTCCCTCTGTGACTTTTCCGCACTCACCGGTGTGATCACGAATTTCCCCTTTTCCACAAAAACAAAAGAATCCTACCCAACCGTAAATTTTATATGTACGGAATAACAATCCTCCCTCCTTCCACCGCAAAATCCGGGTAACGGATCACTGCACCGGGTATGTGCACAAATGCGTGTTCAATCTTCCATAACTATTCACTAAAAAAGGTGTTTGTCCTATGATAGGACATACACCTTTTTTGTTCATACTTATAAAAAACAGCGCTGTGGCTTGACCACAGCGCTGTTTTTTATAAGTTAGTTGTTAAAATAATCTGCCATAAAGTTTGTCAGGATGGTAGCCACTTCGGCGCGGGTGGCATTGCCCTTGGGACGGAAGCGATAGCCACCGGTCACCTTTTCGCCGCTGACCAGTCCCGCTCTCTGACAGGCGGTGACGGCAGAGCGGGCATAGCCGGAAACGGAGGAAGCGTCGGTAAAGTTTATCTTTGCATTCTTCTGTTGCAGGGTGATGCCCGCAAAGTCGCAATATCTGACCATAATGGCGCAGATCTGTTCACGGCTGACGTTGGCGTCGGGGCCGAAGGAAGTTTTGCTCAGGCCGGAGACGATGCCGTTGTCGTTAGCCCACTTGACGTAGCCGGTGTAGAACTTACCCTTTGCTACGTCACTGAAGACGGTCTTGACGTTCTTGCTGACGGATACGCCGTGGAGACGGCCCAAGACGGTAACGAACATACCACGGGTCATATTGTCGTTAGGACCGAACTCGGTGGTGGTCAGACCGGAGAACAGACCGTTGTTGTATACGAAGTCGATGGCGCCGTTCTTGACGTACCAATCCTTCTTCTTCAGATCCTTGAAGATGGTGAGAGTGTCCACACCGGTGGTGGGGATCTTCTCGGTCTTGGTTTCACCGCAGACGGTGCAGGTGAAGGTCTTAACGCCTTCGGTATTGACGGTGGGCTCGGTGGTGACAACGCCGTTGTCATAGCTGTGCTTACCGGTGGCAGCGACGGGTCTGCCGTCCTTGGTAGCGGTACATACCGAGCAATGAATGCTCTCATAGCCCTCCGCACCGCAGGTGGCGGAGGTGTCTACAGTGTACTCGGTGTTCCACTTATGGAGTACACTCACCTGAATGCTTACGGTCAGTGCAGAATTTTCCACCGTACCGTTCAGGGTGAAGTCTCCACCCTTCTCAGTAGACAGTGTAGCAGTATTCCAAGTGATCTTTTCCGCTCTCTTAACGCCATCACTTTGCGTCACAATGGCGGTGCGGGGCAGCTTGGCGATCACAACGTCAAGGGCGCTGTTTTCCTCCACTGTGATTGTATCAAAGGCATTTACCGATACGTCGGTACTGTTGGTGTACAAGTAGACGTTATTGAAGGTGGGCTCGCCGTAATGTGCCATAATACCCACACTACCCGTCGGCAGGGACGAGAGTGTTTTACTGAGTTGGTTGACACTCCACTGATGACATTGCTTGCCGTCCAGATAATAGGTCAGTGTGGAAACACCGTCATACGTCACTTTAATGTGATAACTTTCTTTGGCCAAAATATCGTCAGACAACGCATAGTCTTTGGCGTTGCCGCCAAATTGCCATACACGCATCACCTTGATATCGCGATCAATATTGACAGCAAAGCCATCCTTTGCGGGATTTGTCGGGTCCGTGAAACCGAAGACCAGCGCACCACTACGTCCATTAAGCGCCATATTTGCCTCGTAGGTAAAGGCGGTGCCTGCGGGAATTTTGGCATCTGATGCATATACATCATTGCCACTGCTAAAGTAAGTTCCCTTCATACCCTTATCCGACATTTGCCACATACCGTGCGGCGTTCTCCAGTCGGGAATATTTGTGTCAAAGTGCGATAAAATGATGGTTTTGGTTGCAAGAAGCGTTTCTCCCCGCATCAATGAAAGAGTCGTTTTCTCACTGTCCGTAATCAAAACAGATATCTTTCTGCCGTCTACAGAGAGGATCTCGCCGCCTTCAATCTTCCATTCTATATTTTCCTCACCAGCGAACGGATAAACAAAATATTCTGCCTCCAGGGTCTCGCCCTGTGTTGCATATTCCTTTGCGCTGATGATAAACTCAGCATCCCGTACCTCACTGTCGCATTTGCCGTTGTACATGGATTTCATATCGTGAATGGTCAGACTCTCCAGAGTGACAGAGCCGCCCTCTACAAAAAATTCCATTCCCACGTTTTCGTTTTCGCTCATTGCAACGGCAGATATGCCGGCCTCGCCGTCATTGACAAATGCCTCCACGGCACCCTGATCCACGATCAGTCGAAGCTTGACCTTTCCATCCTGCAGCTCGGCGCTTTCAGGCCAGACACCTTCAAATCGTTTCCAAGACGTTCGGGAAATATCAAGGGTCATTTGCTCTGCGACCACATTATAAGACAGAACGCTCTCCTGCCCGTTTCCTTTCCGTACCGCAAAGCCAAACCTAGTGGCATCACCCACGTCAATCACTGCCTCCAAATCAAGCAGTCGGACAAAGGTGTCCTTCAGAATATTTTCATCAGTCGGAGATACGGTTCGGTTTTCCGCTGAAAACAGCACGTCGCCGTGCAGCTGTTTGATCTCCTCAATAGGAGCATTGATAACAATATAGTTTCCTGCACTGTTTTTCTTCAGTTTCCATTCATAGGGCAGGGACTGCATACCGACATAGTACTTGCCTTCCATATCAATACTGTCTCCCTTGAGCCAGCTGATACCGATGGTGCGCCCCTTACCGGTACCGTCTTCATAGAAGGTCATACCCGCATATTTACCGTAAGTTTCGGGCTGATTGGATACGTTATAAAGAGCATAGTTACTTTCATTGGGAATTCGCGCGCTTTCGGCCACCCAATTATAATACCCCGTCGTCTCATTCTTGACCATATTACCGACAACGTAGAACGTGTCTGAGCCGCTGTAGATCCATTTCACTTCGTCGGTGCCCTCCAGCATAACAGGATTCATGCCGGGGCACTCGGAATTGATAATGCCATCCGTGGCATCGGTGTAGGAATCTTCCTCCCGATATTTCAGCGTCTGCACCTTTTCCCAATGAATGAGGTCAGAGCTTACAAACATCTGTGCCTTGCCGATGGTAACCATGTACCAATGGGTGTTGTCGCCGGGAATCTTAAATACCTTGGGATCGCCGAATTTCCCGCCCGAAATAGACTGGTCGTTATCAATAATCGGCGCGCCATCCTCATATTTTGTCCAAGTGATACCGTGATCCTTGGAATAGGCGGTACACTGCCGCTGTAAGCCGTCCACGCCTGCATTCGTATAGAACGCAATCAGGCGGCTCTCACCCTCTTTATTATCGGCAAAGATGCCGTCATAGATGGCAGGATTCTTGGCTTCCTCCTCGGTCAGGGAAATGGCGGAACCGGAATAGATGCGGCCCAGATCGTCCACCTGCAGTGAAAGAGGCATTTGCTCCCAGCTGACAAGATCCTTACTGCGCACGTGGGCCCAGGATTGTTGTCCCATGGTATTTTGGGGAGAGTACTGATAATGGACGTGCCAGTATCCGTCGGTGGGATCGTAGACCATACCGTTGGGATCGTTCATAAAGTTAATTTGCGGTGTGATATGGAACTGAGCGCGGTAGGGTTGCTCGGAAAGCTCTTCCGCCGTAAACCACTTGTTGATGCGGAAGGTAACCGTGCGCTCCGAACCGCCGGGAGAAACAACAGTGAGATCCATATTGACGTAATTTTCAATAAAGTCCTCAGCAGTGAGTGTAATGGTATCGGTCACCTCGGTTTTAGCTTTGGTAACCGTTTTATACTCTCTGTTTTTCAGGGTGTAGTAGATTTTTTGATCAGCGTTCTTCTTGACAGGCTTGAGCACAACACTGTCGATGCCGCCCTGAATATCCATGCCGTAAATATTTACATCAGGATCAAATGCGGGAGTAATAGTCACACCTTCGGTTTTGATCTCAAAGTCTGCCAATCGGGTCGTATCGAAGTGATCCATTATAACATCGGCGAATTTCTCGGCAATTGCTTTATTTCCGGCTTCGTTCATGTGAACATTATCGTAGTACCACGTCGATTGATCCTTGGTAAAAGCGTTCATATCAATTACAGAAAGCCCCTCTGCAGCTACCATTTCTTTAATGGCAGGAATAATATAGGTCTCCAGTATCGGTTGCTGATTGGTATTTTTACTGTAGGGAGGTAATGCCAAAAAGATGGTACCTACCCCTGCCTCCTGATAGGCATCAATCAACGTCTGATAACCTTTCTTAAAGGCTTCAAGTGAACCTGCGTTGTTTGTAGTATCCCAAACGTAAGTAGGATTGCCGTCATTCGTGCCCAGCATCATAATTACAATATCCGGATTTCGTTGCATACCGTCAGCATAGCGAGTTTGATTTATGTACGGCTTATTGATGTCCTGTGTCGCATTGGCGCCACCGACACCGCTGTTTTTAACAGAATATCCCTCTCCCAACACCTTTTGCAGTTGAGCAGGATAAGAATTTTCCCCTCTATCGGAGACACCGTATCCCTCTGTTATGGAATCGCCGACACAAGTTACACGAATTTCCTCGGCCGTGTTTAGCAAAATGTTGGAATAAGTTGCACCGGAAAGATAGGTAAGGAATCCAAAATGTCCGCCGCCATACGCGTCGTCAAAATCCTGTTTGAAGGTAAGGTTTGCCTTAACGTCATTTACCCAGATTTCAAGACCATTTGCCAGTGTATAAGAGACCTTGATGCGGAAATACGATTCCGTGGTTGTGGTCACAGAGGTCTGCGCCACAATTTCATTAACCTTATAAGCCGAAGGACCACCACTGTTGAACAGCTTGACGCGAATGGAATTATCGCTTGCAAATTTTCTGAATTCAATACCAAACCAGTTATGTGTGGTTTTCCATAGATTAGTATAGGTGGGCGAGGATGCGCCTAAAATCACAGAAGCGCGCTCTCCGCTTTCCATGTTAATAACGCTCTCAAGCGTGAAATACTTACCGCGTACAGCAGAAGAAGAATAGTTGTTACCTTCGCTGTTGTTTTTCATACGAGTACCCTGCACGACTGATACCTTGCCGCTTGCATATTTCAGATCAGGCAAAATATTGGTAATGGTTGTTCCACCTTCGAGTGTACATCTGATGTTTTCAAATTTAATCACACTTTTGAAAGACATCAATCCGATATATCCACCCTTATATGCACCCGCAAAATTTTTGGCAAAGGAGTAATCGGCCTTTACGCCATTGACCCAGATTTCCAGACTGTTAGCATCGGAGTGAGCTACTTTGATATGGAAATTGGACATAGTGGTGGTTGTCACCTTAGTATTTGCGATGATGCTGCCGCCCAGGGAGCCACCCCACTCAAACAAAGTGATATTGATGTTGTTGTTCAGCTTTTGAAATTGCAAACCAAAGCACTGAGTCGTACGAGCGACTACGGCATCATAATCATTTTTTCCCGCGCCCAACAGCAATGTGGCCGTATTTCCATCCACCAAAGTAACGTCCGCCTCAAAGGTAAAGTTCTTTGCAGAGGCCGAGGAAATGGAAATATTATTGTGCCCTGTGTTTTCAAAACGATAACCAGAGTCAAAATTCTCAAACATATAACCGTTAAACCCGGTGAGTGCGGTCTCATAATGATTATAATTTACTTGGTTTGCAGCGGAAGCCGGAAATGCCGCAAAAGGAATGCTGCCCAGCAGCATCACCAAGGTGAGTAGTAACGATACAATTCGTCTTATTTTCATTTTTCTTCCTCCCAAATAGATTTGAGTGTGTGCATTTCGATTTCCGAAATCTCACCCTTGCCTGTGATTTCAACAAAGGGCAGATTGTAATCGCTAACGAAACGCTGGGTAAAGCAGATCTTGCCGCCGTCGGCATAGACCTCCATACTGCAGCGGTCAATGAGCACGGTCAGCTCGGTTTGCCTACAGGACAGAGACAAGGGGCCCACGCTGTCCAACACCTTAAGCTCGTTACGCTCGGGATCCACAATGATCTTGCCGCCGAATACGAAAATGCTCAAGGCGGCATCGGCTTTCAAGGAAATCAACAGCGGCGCGCTTTCCACGTCCCACCGCTTTGCGTTGTCCGGTGAGAGGAGCAAAGACGTTTCCTTGATTTCATCTAAATAAAGCTTTTCGATCTCACGGACGGGACTGGCACAGAGATAATATTCCCCCGCCAGTTTTTCCAGCGACATTTCCGTGGGAAAGCCCATCTGTTGCGAAAATCTGCCGCCGTCCACCTTGAGCTTATTCCAAGCAATGCGCACCACACGATCGGGAATACCGTCGTAGGACTGGGCGGCATAATTGATTTTTCCGTAATGGAGAGAGCGACTGGTTTGCAAGGGGACAAATTCCCGATTTTCAAATTTGCCCACCAAATATTTGTCAGCGGCGCCCATCAGCACCCAACGGCGATTGCCGTCGCTGTCCGTTAGACAAAAGAGATCGGGACATTCGCTGTCCCCCGCCAGTGCCACCTGCCCAAAGAGCTTCCATTCTTTCAGATTTTTACTTTCCAACAAGCCATAGCGGTCCTGATTGAGATACAACGCCATCACGTAACATCCCATCTCTGCGCACCAGACCACCTTGGGGTCCCGGTTATACGCCTCAATATGGGGGACGATGGGATTGCCATCATATTTAATAAATGTTTCGCCGCTGTCCAAGGAGTAAGCCATACATTGTTTGCGGGGCGGCTTGGTCGCGGTGTAAAAGAGGACCATCGCCTTTTGCTTTTCTGTGTTCAGGCCCAACAAATTTTGCTCATCGGGAATGGCGCTGCCGGAATACATTGTCCCTGTTTCGTCGGGAAACAGGGCGATCTCCTTTTCCTCCCAATGAAGCAAATCGGCACTGACCGCATGACCCCAATGCATATTGTTCCACTGGGGTGCGCAGGGGTTGTGCTGATAAAAAAGGTGGTATTTTCCGTCCATATACACCAACCCGTTGGGATCGTTGTTCCAACCATTTTTAGTGGTAAAATGCACCTGCGGGCGCAGGGGTTCCTTATATTCATCCTTAAATTTCATTTCCTCCGCCGTTTCAAAACGGAGGGGCATAATAGGATCAACGGTCAATTCCAGTTCCTCTCCCATAAATCTGCCAACGTCCACATAGGAATAAAAATCGGGATGTAGGTTATCCAGCCGAATATTAAGTTCATATACCGGCGTCTCCCCTGCTAAAAAAGTCAACCGCTTTACAGCGGCTTCCTTATTTACAGGAAAAATCAGGTATTTACTGCAAATTGTGTATTTCAAGCAGGTTCCTCCTTTACAAAGTATACCATTCTATGCTAAAATTGTATCATAGCAGTTTTTGTTATACAAAGGAAAATAATATCAAAACAGGAAAAAATACGATATGTTACACACAGTAAACGAATTGCAAAAATTCAATAAAAACAACCCGCTGTATACCCTTTCCTTTTATTATTGCAAGCGCCTGCTCATTGAAGAAGGAGCCGTCTACCGTTCCGGCGTATCCGACCGATATAAAATCGTCTATCTTCTTTCCGGCAAAGCGCGTCTTTCCACCCGAAAGAAAAGCTTTCTTTTAAGTGAGAACGACTGTTTTCTCTGTTCCAAATTCAACGAATTCACCCTCAGTGAATGCAAACACGCCAAGGTATACGTCGTCTCCTTCAGTTACGATGCGCCGCTTCGTTTTTTGGACAATTCCCCCTTTTTGCAGGTGCAAAAGGCAGAGGAACTGTTGGTACTGCTGGACGATTTGTATGAATCCGAAAACTTTCAGCACAATTTGGACGGAGCCAACGATGCCGCCGTACTGTTATTGCTTCAAAAGTTGGCGCGGCTGACCGCCGGCGACCAAAATCAACTGGCCCTCTACCAAAAATGCTATGCATATATCGATGCCAATGCTCATCTCGCCCCCAGTACCGAAAGCGTGGCCGACGCCTTAGGGTACAGCAAGGATCATTTAGGGCGGGTGGTCAAGCAATGCAGCGGCAAAAGCCTCAAAGCGCTCATTGACTTTATACGGGTGCGCAAAATCAAAGAACTGGCCAAAAACCGCTACTCCAGCGCCGTTATTGCGGAAAAACTGGGTTTTGCCTCGGCAGAACTACTACGCAAGTTTTTCAGATACCAAACCGGCCAAACACTGGCAAGTTATACCCGTCAAAACGCTTTCAAACCCGCCGAAAAATGAAAAAGGTGTATGTCCTATGATAGGACAAACACCTTTTTGCTCTTGTTCGTTAAAAACAGCGCTGTGATTTGATCACAGCGCTGTTTTTGATAAGTTAGTTGTTAAAATAATCTGCCATAAAGTTTGTCAGGATGGTAGCCACTTCGGCGCGGGTGGCGTTACCCTGAGGACGGAAGCGATAGCCACCGTTCACCTTTTCGCCGCTGACCAGTCCCGCTCTCTGACAGGCGGTGACGGCAGAGCGGGCATAGCCGGAAACGGAGGAAGCGTCGGTAAAGTTTATCTTTGCATTCTTCTGTTGCAGGGTAATACCGGCAAAGTCGCAATATCTGACCATAATGGCGCAGATCTGTTCACGAGTGATGTTAGCATTCGGACCGAAGGTGGTGTTGGTGAGACCGGAAACGATACCGTTATCGGCGGCCCAACCCACGTACTTGGCATAATACTGATTTTTCTTCACGTCAGTAAACTTGGTTTTGGCGCTCAATTCAGCAGTGTCGACGCCCTGCAGACGGCCCAGCACGGTCACAAACATACCGCGGGTCATCTGATCATTGGGGCCGAAGGTGGTCTTGGACGTGCCGGCAAACAAGCCGAAATTGTAGGCTGCTTCCACGGCGCCGTTTTTAATAAACCAATCCTTCGCCTTTACGTCGGTAAAGATATCGGTGGGGTTTTCCCAATGGGCGGTATAGTCCAGCCCCAGCTCACCGCAGATGACGGCGATATCCGCCTCGTTGACCACCTGATTGCCGTCACGCTCTGCCATGCCCATCAGGAAGCCCAACTCCGCCTCATTACGGATGGCCTTACGCAGCAGATCGATATCCTTCTGATTGACCGTTTGGTCCTGATTGAAGTCGTACTGCTTTGCCTCCACCGCTTTAAGGGTAAAGGTTTCGGTCAGACCGTTTTCGGTGGTAATGGTGATGGTAGCAGTACCGGCCTTAGCGGGATACAGATCAAACCATTCGTCTTCGTGCGTTACTTCTACCACGTCCTCGTCGGAGGAGGTAGCCGTATCAATGCACTCAGCGTTGGCATACCCGGGTGTGGCGATGATATGACCGCCCAGATAGCCCACCCCTCCTTCGGGGAAATAGGTGACCAGCGTATTTTCCTGCCTCTCTACGTCACCGTCGAAAAAGACCCCGATGTCGGTGGCATCCGTTGCCTTACCGAAGGCAAAGGGAATATCGCCGGTGCGAGTTTCATTATAAAACCTTACCTTATAGTAGTAGGTCTTTCCGGCGGTCAGTTCATACGTCAGCCAAAAATTCGTACTAAAACCGTCATCGTCGTCATAATCAAGTTCTTCCATATCGGCATCATACAGATATACGATCACGTCTTTTTCTGCGGCGGAGGCAATCGTATACTTCGCCGTTTCGGTGGGCGTGAAGGAATACCAGGCGCCCTCATCCGCCTCTTCATTCTTTGCCGTATAGCTCTGTCCGGGGACGAGGGAGGGCATTGCCGCAGGAGCAGAGGCGGGCACAACGGTCACCTTCAAGGTATCGGTCCTGCCGCCGGGGGTGGAGGTGCCGGTGATGATAGCGGTGCCGGGGGCTACGCCCACAACAATATAACTGTCCTCAATAATCGCAACGTCGGTGTTATCGGAAGTAAAGGGCAGCGCATCTTCTTCGTTTTCTCCCAATTCGCCGCCGACGAAATAGGATTCCCCTACTTCCAGCGTAATTTCTTCTTTTTCAAAGAAGATACCATACCCGTCGCTTTTCGGAGCTTCCGTTAGAGTGACGGTGACGGGAACAGCGTCGGCCAGATAGGCATTGTCACATTCACCGTAAAAAACGAAATAGTAGGATTCTCCTTTTTCAACGTAAAACTCGGCGTCTATAGTCTCTCCTTCATAGTATTCCTGAAACGCCAGTTCTTGATCATAATATTCAAAATCGACCCATCCACCGGTTTCATTGTGGGTTTCAACGTGGCAATAGCCGCTGGCCGTAGCGCGGTATTCCACTACCACGATACCCTCGTTATCCTGATTAAAATACAGCATCTCGTCCTCATTACCCTTCCAATAACGGGAGGTGATGGGGGTGATGGTAACGGGAATCGTTTTGGTATAGGTGTCGTTAACCGTCAGGGTCAGGGTGGTATTGCCGGCTTTCAGGCCCTGGAGATAGTTGCTGTCGCCTCCATCGGATTGGGTAACACGGGCAATACTTTCGTCTCCTACGGTCCATACCGCCGTGGCATCATCCCACGAAAAACCGCTCGGGGCATTGACAATATCCCATTCCAGGTAGTATTCGGCCACGGCGACCCGGGTGAAGGAATCTCTTCCATACAGAATGGTCAAATAGGTCTCCCCTTCCGCAAAGGCGCCGATGGGCGCAATGCTCAAAAGCATCACCATCGCCAAAACCAAACATAACAATCTTTTTTTCATCTTTTACACTCCTTTCAAGGTGTATTTCTATACTTTAAGTATATCATATATTTATTTACCGTGCAACAAAAAAATCTTGTTCCCCTTCATAAGCTGTGCTATAATAAAGATATTAAGAATAACGGAGATGATTCCATGAAATATCAAAAAGCCGTCGTTTTGTTACTGTGTCTGCTGTTGTTGGCCGGTTGCGCCGCCAAGACCCCCGCCCCACAGCCGGCCCCCGCTCCGCAGGAGGCGCCCGCCGAGCCTGTCCCCTCCCCCTACCTGCAGTCGCAAGGAGTGACAGGAGAGGAGCATCAGGGCAACACATCAACCCCCAAAATCAGCGCTGACACCCTGTTGCGGGAATGCGCGCTGCTGTTGGAGGGGGAGATCACGGCTGTAAACGGCAGCGCCGTTACCTTCACCGCTGTCGCCTCTTATAAAGGAGAGATCACCGAAAAGACTCTCACCGTCACCCTACGGGACAGTGATGGGCTGACCCCCAAGACCGGTAGCTGTATACTGGCGCTGCAGCAGGAAAAGGACACCTATTACCTCAGCCACGGCGCCGCCTCATGGTTCCCGGCCGACGGTGTGGTATTTACCAATACCTTAAGCGGCGCGGACAAGATCTCCCTGGATCCCACCGCCCTGCCCGGTGAGATCGCCTTATTAACGGAATAAAAAAAGGACTTGCGCGCAAGTCCTCTTTTTATGTTTGTTATGCCAATTTATCAATCAGCTTGCCCAGCGCCGGTTCGAAACAAGGGCCGTAAGTATGATCGGGATGCGCCTTGCTTTCCCGGATACATTCCAACACGAAATCAGCGGCAATGACAGCCGCCTCATAAGCGCTCTTGCCCCGTAAACGCGCGCCTGCAAAGGCGGAGGCGTAAATATCGCCTGTGCCGTGGATGCCGCCGGCGATCTGCTCATGCTCGTAGTAACGGTATTGGCCCTGTTCAAACACCACCACACCGGTCTTACCCGGAGCGTATGAAATACCGGTCAATATCACGTTTTTGGCGCCCAGAGCCGTCAACTTTTCCAACAATTGATCAATATAAGCGCGGTCATATTCCGTCCGATATTCCGTATCCGTCAAAAAACAGGCCTCGGTAATATTCGGCAGCAGATAGTCCGCCTCGGCGCACAGTCCCCGCATCTCCCGGACAAAATCCATATCAAAGCCCACGTACAGCTTACCGTTGTCCGCCATGGCAGGATCAATTATGGCCAGACAACCCTCTGCGCCCACGGTATGCAAAATGTCCTTAACGTACTCGATTTGTCGGGCAGAGCCGAGATAGCCGGTATATACCGCGTCAAAGGTCAACCCTTCTTTTTTCCAGTGATCACAAATGGCGGGCATATCCTCCGTCAGATCACGGAAGGTATAGCCGGTAAAGCCGGCCGTATGGGTGGACAGTACGGCAGAGGGCAACACCGCCGCCTCCACACCGCAGGCGGAAATAACCGGCAGCGCCACCGTCAGTGAGCACTGTCCTACGCAGGAAATATCCTGAATCGTTACAAGGCGTTTATAATTCATAATCCATCGCTCCATTTCTGTTGATGGTATCATTATAAACGAGTTTTGGTATTAAAAAAATATCCAATTTGATATATTTTTATATGACCAGATGGCACGCGTCAGGTCATTTTCTGTTTTCGGCGCTTGCGGCGTACCCGCTGGATGTGCCGTTCAAAATCGCCGGTTTCGATCAGCTCGGCCAGCACGTATTGTTCAAATACCGGTACCGTACAGGAATAAAAACCCAATTGCCGATCAAATGTTTCCAACAGCGCCTCGGGCAATACCATATATCCCACACGGATGGAGGGCGCCACCGTACCGGAAAAAGTGTTCAAATACAGCACTCGCTCCCCCGATAGGGAAAACAAAGTATCCTCACTTTTGGTAGAAACGGTCAGCTCGCTGTCATAGTTGTCCTCAATGATATAGCCCGACCGTCGAACGGCCCAATCAATGTACTCCTGCCGTTTGGTGGCGGTGGCCGTCACGCCGGAGGGAAAGCTGTGAAAGGGGGTCACGTGCAGCACCTTTGACCGACAATCCTGCAATTCGTTGCTTTTGATCCCGTCCGCTCCCATCCGCAACGGCTCTACCGTCACGCCGCAGGCCTCGTACACCCGTCGGATCTTATCATAAGAAGGATTTTCAACAGCGATGGTGTCCCGTCCCAACAACTGGGCGATCAGACTGTATAAATATTCCGCGCCCGAGCCGATGATGATCTGCTCGGCCCGCACCCGCATTCCGTTCATTCGGGCCAAATAGGCGGCGATGGCACGGCGCAGCTCGGGACAGCCGTGATTGGGGGATTTGACCAGAATGCGACTGCCGTATTCTCCCAGTACCCGCCGCATGGTTTTTGCCAGCACACTGAAGGGAAAATCGCTTTCCCCCGTGTGAGCGTGAACGTGTATCGGACGGGGCGGCGCCGTGATCTGATCCCCCTGCTCTCCCCGATGTTCGGCAAGATAACACACGTAATAGCCACTGCGCAGGCGGGGCTCGATATACCCCTCATCCGCCAGAATGGCATAGGCGTGCTCCACCGTGATCACACTGACACCGCTTTTTTCTGCCATGCCCCGCTTGGAAGGTAGCCGCGCCCCCGGGGCATACACCCCCGCCACGATCTCTTCCCGTAACTGATGATACAGTTTCAGATATGCCTTTTCTTTCATCTGGTTATATCCGCCTTTTAAACAGTAATGATTTTTATATAACCAATTATACTTCTTTTCTCCCGTCTTGTAAAGGGAAACGCCGTCCTTCTTCGCCGTTATTGTAATTAAATTTTCTGCTTTTTTTACAAACCCATCAATGGCCCGGGTTTTATTCTTGCATTCTGACGATTTGTGTGGTAAAATGAAATGTATTGTTATTATTATAATTTTTGGAGTGATAAGCAATGTCCGGACACAGTAAATGGAAAAACATTATGCACAAAAAGGGTAAGACCGACGCTCAGCGCGCCAAGGTCTTTACCAAAATGGCCAAGGAAATTATGGTCGTTGTCAAAGAGGGCGGCCCCGATCCCGCCTCCAACTCACGCCTAGCTGACGTAATTGCCAAGGCCAAGGCGGCCAACGTTCCCAACGACAACATCGAGCGCGCCATCAAAAAGGGCGCCGGCGCCGAGGGTGGCGCCGATTACGAGACCCTGACCTATGAGGGCTATGGCCCCGGCGGCGTGGCCGTGGTGGTAGAATGCCTGACCGACAATAAAAACCGTACCGCCGGTAACGTACGCCACTTTTTCTCCAAATTCGGCGGCTCGCTGGGCGCCACGGGCAGCGTTGCGTGGCAGTTTAAGACCTACGGTCAGCTGATCATTGAGAAAAAGGACGGCCTGGACGAGGACGAACTGATGATGCTGGCGCTGGACAACGGCGCCGACGATTTTAGCGCCGAGGACGAGGCATTTGAGATCATTTGCGCCCCCGAAGCCTTCCGTGAGTTGCGCCTGGCGCTGGAGGCGGAAGGACTGGAATTCGTTTCTGCCGAGATCACCCGAATTCCCGACAACGAAGTCACCCTGACCGATGAAAAGGATCTGAAGTTTATGGGCCTGCTTCTTGAAAATCTGGAAGAGGACGATGACGTGCAAAACGTTTATCACAACGCCGCTAACGAGGAGTTTTAACCTATGAAAAAATATCTGTTGCCCCAGGGCAATCATTATAAGGCAAATCTGCACTCCCACTCCACCGTTTCCGACGGTAAGCTGTCGGTGGCAGAGGTCGCCGCCGCCTATAAGGCGCAGGGCTACAGCGTGCTGGCTATGACCGATCACGAGCTGCTGCGGGATCATACTGAACTCTCCGACAAGGATTTTCTGATGATCACCGCCTATGAAATGACGGTAAGAGAGGAACCCAAGACCACCAACACCAACAAGGTCTGCCATCTCAATCTCTACGCTCGCGATCCCCACAACGTAGGACAGATCCAGTTTGACAGAGAGCTGAGTATGCGTTACGCCGCCTACGGTGATGAGGTTCCCTTCGATCCCGACACGCTGGTGGGCGCCACCCCGGCAAAGAAGCGCACCCACACGGTGGAATACGTCAACGCGCTGATCCAAGAGGCCAAGGAAAACGGCTTTATCGTTTGTTACAACCATCCCACCTGGTCCAACGAGGAAAAAGAGGACTTTGTGGAGCTGGACGGTTGCTGCGCTATGGAGATCGTCAACTACGGCGCGCTGGTAGAGGGTTTGTGGGAGTACAACGTACACGAATACGATCAGATGCTCCGGGCCGGCAAGCGGGTAGCCTGCTTTGCCACCGATGACAACCACAACTTCAAGCCCTTCGGCCATCCGTTGTGCGATTCCTTCGGCGGCTGGACGGTGCTGAGTATGCCCGAGCTGACCTATGACAACGTGATCCGCGCCATGGAAAACGGCGACTGTTATGCCTCCACCGGCCCGGCCATTGAAGAGATCTATTACGACACCGAGGACGGCAAGGTCCACATCCATACCTCTCCCGTGGCCAAGATCGTGCTCAATTCCCAAGGTCGTCGCCGCACCATCGCCTCCAGCGAGGACGGCAGTCTCATTACCGAGGCGGCGCTGGACATCGTAGCCGACACCCCCTACGTCCGTGTAACTCTGGATGACGGCAAAGGCGGCTACGCCTTTTCCAGAGGATATTTCCTGGACGAATTTATGAACTAAGAAAGAAAGCAAAGGTATTTTAAGCCTTTGCTTTCTTTTTTGTATTGACGAAACCGCCCGATGCGGTGTAAAATAGAAATGTAAATTACGGGCCCGGCCCGAGAAAAAACGGAGGATTTTCCCTATGGCAAGATTTGTACTGAACGAAACCAGTTATCACGGCAAGGGCGCGATCGCAGAGATCGCCACCGAGATCAAAGCAAGATCTTTTCAGAAAGCCTTTGTCTGCTCTGACCCCGATCTGCTGAAATTCGGCGTCACCAAAAAGGTAACGGATATTCTGGATGCGGCTGAAATCGCCTACGAGATCTACAGCAACATCAAACCCAACCCCACCATCGAAAACGTACAGACCGGCGTAGAGGCCTTTAAGGCCAGCGGCGCTGACTGCATCGTTGCCATTGGCGGCGGTAGCTCGATGGATACGGCCAAGGCCATCGGCATCATCATCACCAACCCCGAATTTGCCGACGTCCGTTCTCTGGAGGGTGTGGCTCCCACCAAGAATAAATGCGTTCCCATCATCGCCGTCCCCACAACGGCCGGTACCGCCGCTGAGGTTACCATCAACTACGTCATCACCGATGCGGAAAACAACCGTAAGATGGTTTGCGTTGACGTGCACGACATTCCCGTCGTTGCTGTGGTCGATCCCGATATGATGGCTACCATGCCCAAGGGACTGACCGCCGCTACCGGTATGGACGCCCTGACCCACGCCATTGAAGGTTATATCACCGGCGGCGCCTGGGAAATGAGCGATATGTTCCATATCAAGGCCATTGAGCTGATTGCAAAGAGTCTGCGCGGCGCCGTGGAAGGCACCGACGAGGGCCGTGAAGGTATGGCGCTGGGTCAATACATCGCCGGCATGGGCTTTTCCAACGTCGGTCTGGGCATCGTTCACTCGATGGCTCACCCCTTGGGCGCCCTGTATGATACCCCCCACGGCGTAGCCAACGCCATCATCCTGCCCACCGTTATGGAATACAACGCTCCCGCCACCGGTGAAAAATACAGAGACATTGCCAAGGCCATGGGCGTTGAGGGTGTTGACGCCATGAGTCTGGAGGAGGCCAGAGCTGCCGCCATCGCCGCTGTAAAACAGCTCTCTATCGACGTGGGCATCCCCGCCGACCTCAAGGAGATCGTAAAACCGGAGGACGTTGATTTCCTCAGCCAATCCGCTTACGACGACGCCTGCCGTCCCGGCAACCCCAGAGAGACCTCTGTTGCAGAGATCAAAGAGCTCTATCTCTCCCTGCTGTAACCCTCGCCGTTTGATTCGTACAATTTACTTTTTTGTATACTCTTTTCACTGTGGTAAAACGGCTTTTTAGCAATTTAAAATGCTCCGCTGACGCAAGATCAGCGGAGCATTTTTATATTCAGGATTTTTGGAGGGCGGCAGGCGACTCGGTCGTTTTACGCAGCAGCTTCGGCCGCTTGATGAGATAAAATACCAAGGCGATCAGGAAGGTCAGCGACCAGGAGATCACGTAAGAAATAAACAACCATCCCAGTGTGTGGAAATGCTGAAAAACGGTGAAGATCCACAGCAGACGGAAACCGCACGCACACAGAATAGAGATGATCATCGTCGTCATGGAAAAGCCCATACCGCGCAACGTGCCGGTCATAACCTCCTGTAAGCCGCAGATAAAATACGGCAATCCGATAAACAACAGTTTGATCATACCGTACTCAATGGCCTCGGGCGAGTCAGTCACGAACAGCCCCAACAGCTGCTCACCGAAGATATACACCGCGCTACCCAGCACAAGCCCCACCACCGTGACGTAAAAGATACAAACGCCCACGATGCGGTCGATCCGTTTGACCTGTCCGGCGCCCATATTCTGCCCGGTAAAGTTCATGGCCGCCTGATAGAATGCATTTTGACAAACGTAGATATAGCCCTCTACCGTACTGGCCGCCGAGCTGCCGGTGACCACCGCCGCGCCAAAGGAATTCACCGCCGACTGAATGATCACGTTGGAAATGCTGAACATGGTGGATTGAATACTGGCCGGCACACCGACGTACAGGATCTGCTCCATCGCCTTACGGTCAATTTTCATTTTTTTAAGTTCAAAATGACAGATATCCTGCCGCCGCATCAGCGCCAGCACCACTAAAACGGCGGAAACCACCTGCGACAGGATGGTGGCCAGCGCCACGCCATCCACGTCCATCCCGAAGCCGATAACGAATAAAATATTCAGCCCCACGTTCAACACGCCTGCAATGGACAAAAAGAGCAACGGCCGCACCGTATCCCCTGCCGCGCGGAGGATGGCGGCGCCGAAATTGTACACAAGATTGGCGATCATACCGCAAAAATAGATCCGCATATATACGGTAGCCAGCTCGATCGTTTCCTGCGGATTGCCCATCCACTGCAAAAACAGTTTCGAGCACAGCACGCCCGCCACGCTTAAAACCACGCCGCCGAGGGCCGCCAGCGGGATCGCCGTGTGGATGGCGCGCTGGACACGTTTTTTGTCCCCTGCGCCCATACCCTGCGCCACCGTAACGCTGACACCGACGGATAATCCAATAAACAAATTGACCAGCAGTGTGGTAATGGCGCCTGTCGAGCCGACGGCGCCCACCGCAACACTGCCGCAATATTGTCCTACCACCAACAGATCGGCGGTGTTGAACAACAGCTGCAACACGCTGGTCGCCATCAAAGGCAACGCATACAGCAAAATGTTTTTAAATAACGATCCATGCAGCATATCGATCTGCTTTTTACCGGCCATAGGGATCCCCTTTCCTTCTTTGCAAAAAACAACGGAAGCCTTTCCCCTTCATTATACCATCCCCATTTTAAAAATCAAGAGAGCAGAAACTTTTTCTGCTCTCTTTTCATTATAAAAATGCTGCGCCTATTTTTGGACGAATACACGCACGTAGTCTACCAGAAAAACGTCTCCCTCTTTCGCCGCGACAAAGGCCTCATCGGTGGGCAGATGATTTTCCTTTCGATACCCTTTCATTTCCGTGGAAATAAGGATAAACTGGGGCGTTTGGGACACAAATTCATCAATGTGTCCGTCCTCCTTGCCGTCAATATAATAGGTATATCCCGTATCATCCCATTGCAAGCCAAAGGTGTGCCACTCTTTTTCGTCCACCCGGCCGCCGCCCACTTTGCGACGCTGCATATCCTGTCCGTAGCCACCGGTAAAAGCGTTGTGACCGGCAATCTCGCCGGGATGAAAGGACTCCATAATATCGATCTCCGTTCCCGTTTTGGCAGGATCGAGGGAGGCGCCGATGATGGGACTTTGCAGCCAAAAGGCGCTCCACCAGCCCTCCATTTGCTGCAGCTTGCAACGGCATTCAAAATATCCCTGACACTGCAAAAATTTATCCTTTTGCAGCTTGCCGATATTCCATTGCAAATGGTCGTTGCCGAAGGTAGTTTCCTTGATCGGCGCATCCATAAAATTGTATCCGGTCTGCAGCTGGGAGGACACCGGGCGGCCGTCCTCCATCATGGCGGTGAACACACAGTTTCCTTTACCGTCTAAATGCACACCCTTCTCCGTCCAGGCAGGATGCCGTTTGCCCATCATACACAAACGATAGTCCCATTTGCTCGTATCCAGTTCAGTGCCGTCAAATTCATCGCTCCACACCAACTGCCATTCCCCATCGGGAAGCAAACTGGGAGCGTGATCCGCAATTTTATATTCTTTCATTTTTTACAAATCTCCTTTACACACAAAATGCCTTGATCGCATCTAATTGTAACACGATCAAGGCATTTTCGTCTTTTGAAAAGATATCTGTTTTTATAGATTTCTTATTTTTTGATCAGGATCTTGGGGCCGTCCTTGGTATCCTCCACGATGACACCCTGCGCGGCAAGCTGATCACGGATCTCGTCCGCCTTGGCCCAATCCTTGGCGGCGCGGGCGGCCGAACGGGCCTCCACCAACGCCTTGATCTCATCGGAGACCTGCACCTGACGTTCCTCCGTCAAAATGCCAAGTACCCCGGCCAACTCCTCAAACAGCGCCAGCACCTTGGTGAGATAAGCGGCCGAATGAGCCTCCTCCAGTGTGATATTGATCTGCTTTGCAAAGTCAAACATAACGGAAATGGCATCGGCGGTATTCAGATCGTCGTCCATCCGCTCGCAGAATCTCTCCCGGAAGACCTCGAACAACGCAATGTCCTCGCCTTCCTGCAGTTTGGCGGTTTTGGCGTTTTTGATCTCATAGCGCAAATTGTCACGGGCGGTATACAGACGCTCCAGCCCGGCGCCCGCGCCCTCCAGCGCCTCCGCCGAATAGTTGATGGGGCTACGATAATGGGAGGTCAGCATAAAGAAACGAATGGTCTCGTATCCATAGGCGGCCGCCGCATCCCGCACGGTGAAAAAGTTACCGGCAGATTTGCTCATCTTGCGGTTATCCACGTTGATATGTCCGTTGTGCATCCAATAGTTGGCAAACTGTACGCCGTTGGCCGCCTCGGACTGCGCAATCTCGTTTTCGTGATGGGGGAATACCAGATCTACGCCGCCGCAGTGGATATCAATGGTCTTGCCCAAAAACTTACCGGCCATGGCCGAGCATTCGATATGCCAACCGGGACGGCCCATGCCCCAGGGGGACTCCCAGGCAGGCTCGCCGGGCTTTTGCGCCTTCCACAGGGCAAAGTCCATGGGGTCCTCTTTTCTCTCGTCCACACCGATGCGGGCGCCGCTTTCCAGTTCATCCAGCGGCAGATGGGACAGCTTGCCGTAATCCCCGAACTTTTTGGTACGGTAATATACGTCACCGTCCACCTCGTAGGCATAGCCCTTTTCCACCAGCGTTGCCACCAGATTGATGATATCGGTGATGCAGTCGGTGGCCTTGGGATGTACGGTGGCGGCGCGAACGCCCAAGCCCTTGGCATCGGTGAAATATTCCTCGATATATTTTTCACCCAATTCCTTAACGGTGATGCCCTGCTCGTTGGCCTTGTTGATCATTTTGTCGTCAATATCGGTGAAATTCTGTACAAAGCGTACCTTTTTGCCCCGATACTCAAAATATCTTCTCAACAGATCAAAGGTAATAAAGGGACGGGCGTTGCCGATATGAAACAAATTGTATACCGTAGGGCCGCAGGCATAAATGGTGACGGTGCCGGGCTTGATCTCGGTGAATTCTTCCTTTTGACGGGTGAGTGTGTTAAACAGTTTCATTTATTTTTCCTCCAATTTCTTTTCAAGTGCATCAATGCGTGCCTGCAAACGGCACAGTTCTTGGGATACCGGGTCGGCAAAGTGGGTCTGATCCAGTTTTTCCCGCGCCACGCTTTTGCCGCCCAGACGGACCACACGGGCAGGTACGCCCACTGCCGTGGCATCATCGGGGATCTCGTCCAGCACCACGGCGCCGGCGGCGATCTTTACGTTGTTGCCCACACGGAAGGGACCCAAAATTTTGGCGCCGGCGCCCACCATAACGTTGTTGCCCAACGTGGGATGACGTTTGCCCACGTCCTTGCCGGTACCGCCCAAGGTAACTCCTTGGTAAATTACGCAGTTGTCTCCGATCTCGGCGGTTTCGCCGATGACCACGCCGGTACCGTGGTCGATAAACAATCCCTTGCCGATGGTGGCGCCGGGATGGATCTCGATACCGGTGCGATGCTTGGCCCGCTCGCTGATCAGACGGGCGCGGAAATAATGGCCCTTCAGATAATGCTTATGGGCGCGGCGATAGGCGCGCACCGCCTTAAACCCGCTGTAGAGAAAAAAGATCTCCAAAGAGCTGCGGGCGGCGGGATCGTTATCCTTGATCACCTGTATTTCATATTTCAGTTCTTCAAACATTGCTACCCTCCTGTAAGGATTTTTACCCCTCGGACGATAAAAAATGCGCCTCCGCCCAACGGGGTCAGAGGCGCAATTTGCATTGCTCGGTTCCACTCTTATTTTTACTCTTTTGCCTTAACGCGGCGCTACGGCAAACACGGTTGCATTTGCTGCTCCCACGGGCGCATCTTCCCCTTATCCTTTCTGCGGCGGCTTACAGCCTGCGACCGCCACTCTCTGCAAGAAATGCCGATAAGGCTACTTTTCCCACGATCATCGCATTTACTTTATTATATGTTACTTTTTCTTAAAAAGCAACACAATTTTTTATTTTTTCGGGTCGATATAACTACGGGCGTCCCAAACGTAAATGGCGCCGGAGATAACGCACAAAACGGCGCCGATCCACAAAATCACGATAATGGCAATATTGGCGTAGAGTTCAATGACGGCCAATTTGAAATCATAGATCAAACTGTACAGGCCCAAGGACACCACGATGCCCACCATCTGGGCCATTGTTTTGCTCTTGCCCCAGATATTGGCGGCCACCACCTTGCCGTCGCTGGTCACCAGCACCAGACGGATGGAGGATACCAAAAACTCACGGAACAGCACGATAAAGCAAACCCATACGGCGTGGGCGCGGATGCCGTCCCACAGAATAAAGCCGATAAAGGCGGAGGTAGTGAGCATTTTGTCCGCCAAGGGATCCAGAAACTTGCCGAAATTGGTGACCAGATTGTGCTTTCTGGCCATATTGCCGTCAAGAGCATCGGTGATGGCCGCCAGTGCAAATAGCACCAACGCCACCAAATAATGATACGGAAAATCGATGGCCATAGCAGCCATAAAGAAGGGACATGCGATCATACGACCAACGGTCAATTTGTTCGGGGTATTCATTCAAGTATCTCTCCTATCATATCAAAATCCAACAGTTCCGTAATACGTACCTGCACAAAGCTACCGGGCGCGGCCTTGCCGGTAAAGAAGATCTTACCGTCAATGTCCGGCGCCTCGCCATAACTACGGCCGAAATTACATTCGGCCAACCGATCAAAGCCCTCGCAGAGCACGCTGAGCTCCTTGCCAACCATTGCCTCCAGCTTGCCGTAAGCAATATCGGCCTGCACGTCCTCCACGATCTCGGCGCGACGCGCCTTGACCTCCTCGGGGATCTGTCCGTCAAAGTCGGCGGCGGGGGTCCCCTCCTCGGCAGAGTAGGTAAATACGCCCAACCGATCAAAGGCAGCCTCCTTCACAAAGTTGACCAACCCCTCAAACTCCTGTTCCCCTTCCCCGGGGAAACCGACCATCAGGGTGGTACGCAACACCGCCTCGGGCAATTTTTGACGGATCTTGCCGATCAGCACCAGCAAGCTCTCTCGGTCGCCGGGACGGTTCATTTTTGCCAGCACCGCCTGTTCGCTGTGCTGAACGGGCATTTCAATATAGGGGATCAGCTGTGGCTCCCGGGCGATCAGGTCGATCAGCCGATCGTCGATCTTGTCCGGATACAGATACAGCATCCGGATCCAGACAAATTCCTTGATCTGTGTCAGTTGTTCCAACAGGTCACACAGTTTTGACTGTCCGTACAGATCCACACCGTACATGGTGGTATCCTGGGCAATGAGGATCAGCTCCTTTACCCCCTCGGCGGCCAGCGTTTTAGCCTCCGCCACGATATCCTCCATCCGACGGGAGCGCAACGCCCCGCGGATGCCGGGAATGGCGCAATAGGTGCAACAGTTGTTGCAACCGTCCGCCAGCTTGAGATAAGCGGTAAAGGGCAGGCCGGTACGAATCCGCGCCCCCTCCATATCCTGCTGCTCGGGTGGGGCAAAGCGGCAGATCTTTTCCTCTGTCTCCAGGGCGTCAATGACCTGCGCGATCTCCTGAAAGCTGCCCACGCCGATAAAGGCGTCGCCCTCGAAGATCTCCTCGGCAATGCTGTCCTGATACCGTTCGGGCAGGCAGCCGCAAATGATGATCTTCTTGATTTTTCCTTCTTTTTTCAGCTCGGCCATCTCCATAATGGTCTCAATGGCCTCGGTTTTTGCGGATTCGATGAAACCGCAGGTATTGATCACGATGATATCCGCCGCGTCGGCATCGGACACAATGGTATGCCCTGCCTCCTTGACACGGAAGATCATCTGCTCGGTATTGATCATATTCTTCTCGCAACCCAGCCCGATAAATCCGACCTTCATTCCCAGTCCTCGATCTCTGTAATATATTCGTTCATCACCGCCCGGATCTCCTCGTAAGAAAAGCCCAACCGTACCAGCCCCGCCGTTACCCGACGGCGCTCGTCCGGATCGGAGAGATCCTTTTTGCGGTATTTGTGTTCCAGATGATAGCGGATATGCTCCCGCTCGTCCTCTTCTTCGGCCTCCGGCCGTTCTGCAAGCCCGATGCCGCGCTTATACAGCTCCTGCTCCCGACGGCGAGGCCCCCAATGCTTATTATGCTGCATCACGTCCATCAATCGACGTGATAGGGCCGCATCGTCCACCAGCCCCAACTCCTCCAGTCGGGTCAGCGCCACCTCCACCGCCGCCTCGGAAAAGCCTGCCTTTTGCAACTTCTCCCCCAGCTTTTTGCGGGACAGCGCCTGATAGGACAAATAGTTGTACGCCTTTTGCAGGGCGCGCAGCCCTTCGGCGCGGGCGGTAAGCGCCTCCAGCGCCGCATCGTCCAACTCGTCCCCGCTGTGCAGATCCAACTGCATCACAACGTCCGCTCCCAGCGTGGCAAACAGCTCGTCGTCTATATATATCTGCCGTTTTCCGTTTTCATCGGTGGGGGTAATGCCTGTGATCTTCATTACTCAAAGTCGTCTGCCAACACGTCCAGATCCACCTTGCCGCCCTTTTTCTTGGCGGGAGCAGGGGCATCTGCAAACATTTCCTTGGCCTCGGGAGAGGGGCCGGTGGGCGCCTTCCCCACCACCTGCTCGCTGGCGGCTTTCTTCAAAGCCTGCTCAGCCTTTTCCTGCTGCATGGCCTGACGGATCTTAGCCTCGATCTCGGCGGCTACGTCCGGATTGGTCTTGAGATATTTTTTGGTATTGTCACGGCCCTGACCGATGCGATTTTCACCATAAGAGAACCAGGCGCCGCTCTTTTTGAGGATACCGAATTCCACACCCAGATCCACCAGCTCGCTCTCGTGAGAGATACCCTCGCCGTACATAATGTCAAAGGTAGCGGTCTTAAAGGGCGGGCTGACCTTGTTTTTAACCACCTTACATTTGGTGGCGGAACCGATCATTTCGGTGCCGTTTTTCAGTGTTTCACTACGACGGACGTCAATACGCACCGAGGAAAAGAACTTCAGCGCTCTGCCGCCAGGCGTTACCTCGGGATTGCCGTACACCACGCCCACCTTTTCTCTGAGCTGGTTGATAAAGATACCCACGCAGTTGGTCTTACCCAGCGCGCCGGCCAGCTTTCTCATGGCCTGGCTCATCAGACGGGCCTGCAGACCCACGTGACTGTCACCCATATCGCCCTCAATCTCCGCCTTGGGTACCAGGGCGGCGACCGAGTCGACCACCAATACGTCCAACGCGCCGCTGCGGATCAGCGTTTCGGCGATTTCCAGACCCTGCTCGGCCGTGTCCGGCTGAGAAACCAGCAGGCTATCCACGTCAACGCCCAATGCTTCGGCATAGACGGGGTCCAATGCGTGCTCGGCGTCGATGTAGGCCACCTCACCGCCCATCTTCTGCGCCTCGGCAACGATGTGCAATGCAACGGTGGTCTTACCGCTGGATTCCGGCCCGAAGATCTCCACGATACGGCCGCGAGGTACGCCGCCGATGCCCAGCGCGTGATCCAACGAAATGGAGCCGGTGGGGATGACCTCCACGTTCATAGCCTTGTTTTCGCCCATTTTCATAACGGCGCCTGCGCCGAATTCCTTTTCGATCTGTTGCAGGGCCACCTGCAACGCTTTCTTTTTATCTGCCATATCCGTATCTCCTTTTTGAGAATTGTATATATATTTTAATTATAACAATTTTCTATATAAATTGCAATATATATTTATAGAAAAGGCGTTTGTTCGGAAAGAACAAACGCCTTTGGGGACTTAAGCAGTGGAGGGGCATCCGAACACGCCTCCACTGCTTAACTTAATAAAGGAGTAAAATATGCGCTTTTTTATCTGTGAATTTGTACAAGAATCCAATTCCTTTAACCCCACCCCTACCCTGTGGGATGACTTTGCAAGCAACGGCATCTTTGAAGGAGATGCCCTGGTTACTGCCGGCATGAAGGCAGGCGCCACGGTAGGCGGTATGCTGGATGCAATACAGGATGCCGGTCACACCGCAGTGGGCGGTGTACGGATGCGTTCCAAAAGCGGCGGTCCGGTGGACCACAAAATGGTGGATTGGTTTATTGAAAAGAACTTGGCCGTATTACGAGAGATGAACCCGCCCGATGCGTTACTGATCAGTCTGCATGGAGCTACGCTTTCCGACCGCTCGGAGGACGTATGCGGCGATATTTTGCAAGCTATCCGCGATACGGTGGGCAAGGATGCCATCATTGCCGCCACCGCCGATCTTCACGGCAATATTACCGAAAAATTTGCGCGCAACTGCAATATTATTTGCGGCTATCAGACCTATCCCCACGTAGATATGTACGAAACCGGTCAGCGGGCGGGCAAACTGGCAATAGAGATGGCAGCAGGCAGACCGCTGAAAACCGTTTACGTCACCCTGCCCATCATTGCTCCGGCCCACGGCTATACCACCGGCAGCGGCCCCCTGCAGCAGTTGATGGAGAAGGGCCACGCAGCTGTTAACAGCGGCGCCATTGCTGATTTTACCGTTTTTCAGGTACAGCCCTGGATGGATATTGAAGAGTTACACTCTGCCGTGGTGATCGTGGCGGAGGACATAACATATGCAACCCATTTTGCCAAAGAGTTGGCCAATGAAGAGTTGAAACTGCGCCACAGCTTATTGGGCGCGCCCCTACTATCAGTGGAGGAGGTCATCCAAAAAGCAAGAGAAAACACCGCCGATGCGCCGGTGATCTTGGTGGACTCGGCCGACTCCCCCAATGCGGGCGCAGTGGGGGATTGCGCCACGGTGCTCCAAGCGCTGCTGCCCTACCGGGACGAGCTGCGTGTTGCCGTTAGCGTAAACGATGCAGTCGCAGTCGAAAAGGCCTTTGCCCTGGGTGTGGGCGGAACAGGCGACTTTGAACTGGGGGCTACTTTGGCGCCCAAACTGAGCCAATCCGTCACCGTTCCCGACTGTGTGGTAAAAAGTCTGCACCGGGGAGATATTTATCTGGCAGGACCCGCCGAGCGAGGTCAATACCGCGATATGGGAAAAAGCGCGGTGCTGCTGGCGGGAAAAATACAGATTCTAATCAACACCCGCGGTCATAACTACGGGGACAAACAGGCCTACAGAGGCTTTGGTATCGACCCCTCCTTATGCGATCTGGTATGTGTGAAAGCCTGCACCTCCTTCCGCGCGGGATACGAACCCATCAGCGCAGAAATCTGCAATACCATCACTCCGGGCGCTGCGTGTCCCCTGCTGCGTCAGCTGCCCTACAGCAAGCTGTCGCATCCCTTCTTCCCCTTTGACGAGATCAGCGAGCAAGATATTTCGCCGATAAAAATTTGCAGATAGGAGGGTTAAAATGAAAATTAATAAGAAAACTATAATTGCAGCGGTGCTGTGCATGATCGGTCTGATATGGCTGTTGCCCACGATCTTCGTACAAAAAACCGTACTGAACATCACAGATTTTGCCAAAGTCGAGGAAGGCGAGATCGAGGACGTTTTTGACATCACGGTGCAGTACCAAAGAGGCAAGACTACCGCCGACGGACAATACCGCGAGGCCTATCCCAAGGGCTGGAGCCCCAGTGTGGGTGGACAGGAGGCCGGCTATTATTATACCCTGCCGCCTTTTTCCTTCCATACCGGCGATGCCCCCTCCCCCGTGCCGCCCCTGTGCTGTATCCTGCTGGGCGTATTGGTGTACGTAGGCAAGCGACCCAAATTTTTAAATACGAAAAAAGAGGATGATACCAATGAACAACCATAGAAGCAGTGGTGTGCTGTTACCCATATTTTCCCTGCCCGGCGCCTACGGTTGCGGCGATTTCGGCAAGGGTGCGTATGATTTTATCGACCTGCTGAAGGAATGTGGTTTCCATTATTGGCAGGTACTGCCCTTTACCCGCACCGACGAGTGCAATTCCCCCTACAAAAGCGATTCGGCCTTTGCAGGCAACCTATATTTCATCGACCCGGAGGGGTTGCGGGATATGGGACTGTTAACCGAGGAAGAGTTGGCCGCCCACCGCGGCAAGCCCGATTGGACCGTCAGTTATGACTGGTTGGCAAACAGTCGCAAGACGTTGCTGAAAACCGCCTTTTCCCGCTGTGACGATACGCTGAAGGAAAAGATCCGCGCCTTTGCGGCAGAACGGCTGTGGCTGAAGGAATACGCCCTGTATATGGCCATCAAGGACGAGTGCGGTAAGGACTGGATGGATTGGGAGGATGAGGGCCTGCGGGAGCACAAGACCGACGTGGTACTGGCCGCCCAGGAAAAGCACAAGGTAGAAATGGAATATTACTATTTTGCCCAGTACGTTTTCTTCACCCAATGGCAGAAAGTAAAGGAATATGCCAACCAAAACGACATATATATCATCGGCGATATGCCCATCTACGTCAGTTTTGAGAGCTGTGACGTTTGGAGCAAGCGAGAATTGTTTGATCTGGACGAAAAGGGATATCCCTGCAACGTAGCGGGTGTGCCGCCCGATTATTTCAGCCCTACGGGACAAAAGTGGGGCAATCCGTTATACAACTGGCCCCGGATGCGCGTGGACAACTACAGCTGGTGGAAGGAACGGTTGTTGCACACCCTGAGTATGGTAGACAAGGTGCGCATCGATCATTTCCGCGCCTTCAGCGCCTATTGGGCGGTACCGGCAGAGGATGAGAATGCGCTGGGCGGCAAGTGGATCCCCGGAGAGGGAATGAATTTCCTGAACGAAATTTATTCGGTGGTAGACAAAGATTGCATTATTGCAGAGGATCTGGGTGTACAGGACGAGGAGCTGACGACACTGCTGCAACAAAGCGGTCTGCCCGGTATGCGAGTGTTACAATTCGGTTTTGTGACCGAGGATGACGATATGCATCTGCCCCACAATTATCCCTACAATATGGTCGCCTACACCGGTACCCACGACAACAAGCCTTTGCTGGCCTATCTGTGGGAGCTGACACCGCCGCAACGGGCAAGATGTCTGGAGTATTGCGGCTTTATCGGTGAGGACTGGAAAAGCGGCGGCAGTCACAATGCCGCCATCCGCGCCCTGCTGTCTACCCTATGGCAGACCAACGCCAAGCTGGTGGTAGCCCCCATTCAGGATCTGTGCGGTTTTGGCGGTGACACCACCATGAACCGCCCCGGCACAAGCGAGGGCAACTGGCTGTTCCGTATGACGCCCCAGGCGATGGCATCCATCGACCGAGCATATCTCCGACGGCTGAACGAACTATACAAACGAACTTAACCGTAAGAAGAACCGTGCAAAGCGGTTCTTCTTTTTGATAGAAAATTAGCACTCTTCGCCATAGAGTGCTAATAATTAACAGTTTGTTCACATTTCGTTCACACTTTTTGCCCTTTTATCGTGTAGAATACAGACAGAAAGAGCTTTTTCTTTCCAAACGAATCAAAAGGAGTGAAGTACAATGAATGCGCAGAAATATACGCAAAAATCACTGGAGGCCATCAACACTGCCGGCACACTGGCAAGTGAATATGCGGCCGCCGCCATCGAGCAGGAGCATCTTTTGTACGCACTGCTCACCCAGGAAAACGGATTGGTCCTACAGCTGATCAAGCAGTTGACCCCCTCTTACGAAGCCTTGATCCGGGACGCCAAAAAGCAAATGGAGCTTTTGCCCAAGGTGGGCGGCAACCGAGAGGCGGACAAAATGTACGTATCCGCCGAGATCGACCGCACCTTTACCGCCGCCGAGCGACTGGCTGAAAATATGAAGGACGAATTTGTGTCGGTGGAGCATCTGTTTTTGTGTCTGTTTGAGGAGGCAAAGAAAAACGTCAAACAGATATTTACCACCTACAAAATCACCAAAAACAGCATCCTGACGGCCCTACAGCAAATTCGCGGCGCCCAAAGGGTGACCGGTGACAATCCCGAGGCCACCTACGAAGCGCTGAAAAAATACGGCGTGGATCTGGTGGAAAAGGCCAAGGGCAAAACCGTCGACCCCGTCATCGGACGGGACGATGAGATCCGCAACGTCATCCGCATTCTTTCCCGTAAGACCAAAAACAATCCCGTACTGATCGGCGAGCCCGGCGTGGGTAAGACTGCCATTGCAGAAGGGTTGGCGCAACGCATCGTGCGGGGCGACGTTCCGGCCGCGCTAAAGGAGAAAACCGTTTTTTCCTTGGATATGGGCGCGCTGATCGCCGGCGCAAAATACCGCGGCGAATTTGAAGAGCGGCTGAAGGCGGTACTCAATGAGATTAAAAAATCCGACGGTCGCATCATTTTATTTATCGACGAGCTGCACACCATCGTTGGCGCAGGCAAAACGGACGGCGCCATGGACGCCGGCAATCTGCTGAAGCCCATGCTGGCCAGAGGCGAACTGCATTGTATCGGCGCTACCACGTTGGACGAATACCGTCAATACATTGAAAAGGATGCGGCGCTGGAACGCCGTTTTCAGCCTGTATTGGTGGCAGAGCCAACGGTAGAGGACACGGTGGCCATTTTGCGTGGGCTGAAGGAGCGATACGAGGTATATCACGGTGTTAAAATTCAGGACGGCGCCATCATTGCCGCCGCTACCCTCTCCGACCGATATATCACCGACCGCTTTTTACCCGACAAGGCCATCGATCTGATCGACGAGGCCTGCGCCATGATCCGCACGGATCTGGATTCGATGCCCACTGAGCTGGACGTCATCCGACGCAAAATCATCCAGCTGGAGATCGAGGAGGCGGCGCTGAAAAAAGACAGCGACCCCATTACCGCCGAACGGCTGAAGGGCATCCAAAAAGAGTTGGCCGAAATGCGGGATGATTTTTCCGCCAAAAAGGCCACCTGGGAAAATGAAAAAAACGCCCTGACAAAGATACAGAGCCTGCGTGCGGAAATCGAACAGGTGGGTCTGGAGATCGAACGCGCAGAGCAAAATTATGACCTGAGCCGCGCCGCAGAACTGAAATACGGCAAACTGCCCACCCTAAAAGAGGAACTGCGACAGTGTGAGGAGGCGGCCGAGCAGGCAAAAACGGACAATTCCCTGCTACGGGACAAAATCACGGAAGAGGAGATCGCCCGCATTATCCAGCGTTGGACCGGCATTCCCGTTAGCAAGCTGATGGAGGGTGAACGGGAAAAATTGCTCCATCTGGAGGAGATCCTGCACAAGCGAGTTGTGGGACAGGATACAGCCGTAACCCGTGTCAGCGAAGCAATTTTGCGTTCCCGCGCCGGCATTGCCGACCCGCGCCGTCCCATCGGATCGTTTTTATTCCTGGGGCCGACCGGTGTAGGCAAGACCGAACTGGCGAAGGCGCTGGCAGAGGCATTGTTTGACGATGAGCACAATATGGTTCGTATCGACATGAGCGAATATATGGAGAAGTTTTCCGTTTCCCGTCTGATCGGCGCGCCGCCCGGATACGTAGGTTATGAAGAGGGCGGACAGCTGAGTGAAGCGGTACGCCGTCATCCCTATTCAGTAGTGTTATTTGACGAGATCGAAAAGGCGCATCCGGACGTTTTTAACATTCTGTTACAGGTACTGGACGATGGCCGCATCACCGACTCGCAGGGACGTACCATTGATTTTAAAAACACGGTACTGATCATGACCTCCAACCTCGGCTCGGAGTACCTGTTGGAGGGCACCGACGATGAGGGCAATATAGCGCCGACGGCAACGGAGCAGGTGGAGGCATTGCTGAAGCGCTCGTTCCGTCCCGAATTTTTAAATCGACTGGATGAGATCGTCTATTACAAGCCCTTATCCAAGGCAAATATCACCGCCATTCTGGAGCTGTTGATGAAGGATATCAACCGTCGTCTGGCAGACAAGCAGTTGTATTGCAGTCTCTCCCCTGCGGCCAAGGAGTTTATTATCGAAAACGGTTATGATCCGTTGTACGGCGCAAGACCGCTGAAACGGTTTTTACAATCCACAGTGGAGACCGCGCTGGCACGCAAGATGATCGCCGAGGAGCTTGCGCCCGGCACTGCCCTGACGGTTGACGTACAGGGCGAGCAGTTGACCGTGCAATAAAAACGAGCATCGCAGGAGCGTGTACCCTACGGTAAAAGAAAAATGACAAGGGAAATTCCCTTGTCATTTTTCAGCGTGTCAAAGAACCTTCTTTGACACGCTGACAGGCTTTCAAAAAGGAAGTTGCATTTCGTCGATGCGGTCTCGTCGGCGTACGTGGGTACGGTAGAGAGCGTAGCGGCTCAAAGCAGTGAATCTCTTGCAATGCAAGGGAAATATGAATCGTATCGGTTAATTTCAAATACTAAAAAAGGTCTGCGTTTATTATACTTTGCACAAACCTTTTTTTATATTCTGTTTTCACTGTGGTGAAACAACTTTTTGAAAGTTTGAAAAAATGACAAGGGAATTTCCCTTGTCATTTTTTTATTCGTATTTGCGGCAACCGCCGGCCAGAATGGTACCCACCAGACCCAGCAGTACCTCACAGAGCACCACGCACCAGAACGGTACGGGCAACAGCAACACCAATATCAGCATCGTCAGCTTTATAAAGGTGCTGAGCAATACCATAATGTAAACCATTTTGCGAATCCGCTCGCTGAGGCGGAAGGCGTGTAACACGCCGTCGGGATGATCGTTGAGCACAATGATATCCGCCTGAGAGCTTTGTTGTTTATCCTCTACCGTTTTGAGCGCAAAGGAAATATCCGCCGCTTTCATACATTCGGCGTCCGTTTCGTCCCCTACAAAGGCGATACGACCGCCGTATTTGCCCTTACGGGCGTTGCGGGCAACGATTTTCACCTTCTCCTCGGCAGACAACTCGGAAAAAACACGGTGGAGCCCCAAGGCCAGCGCCACGCTTTCTCCGTTTTTCCGTTTATCCCCCGTGACCAGATCGATGGAACGGATGCCCATACGGAACAAGCCGTCAATGGCATCCACCGCACCGGCCTTCACCGGGTCACTCAAGATGATACAACCGATATAAGTGTCCTCAACCACCACGAAGCAGACAATGCCGCTACCGTGATACGGCAACACACGCACACCGGCGCGATCCATCAGCATATCATTCCCCACAAAGACACGTTTACCGTCAATAACGGCGCACACGCCCTCACCGGGAACCACCAGCTGATGTTCCGGTTTCGGCAGAGGGATATCCCCCACCTTTTTCAGAATGGCAGATGCAATAAGATGATCGCTGATCTGCTCGGCAGCGGCGGCATAATAGAGCAATTCTTCCTTGGTATATTCATTATGCGGCACAACCTCGTACACCAAAAAGTCACGTTCGGTCAGCGTGCCGGTTTTGGAAAAAATCAAATCGGTGATGCGGGACAACAGCATTACCTGTCGGCAGCTTTTGAAGATCACGCCACGGCGGGACAGGGCGCTGATACCGGTGGCAAAGGCCAGCGAGACCGACACGACCAGCTCGCCCACACCGCCCAGCGTGATAACGCCGGCAGCACGGTAGATGGCGCTGCCCCATTCGTCGCCGCCAAACAACGGCACGAAAATGCCTACGATCAAGGCAATCAACACAAACAGCGCGCCGATGGGCAAGGTCAGCCTGCGCAGTACGTTTTGCACAGTAGCCTTATTCTGCAGGGCGGCCTGCGCCGCGCCGCGCATCCGTTGGGCCAGGGTAAACTTTCCTGCCGCCGTGACACGGACGCTGATGGGACGGCCGTAATTGACCGCGCCGCAATATACCCGCACGCCCTCCTGCAGAGCAACGGTCTTATGGTGATACAGCCAACCGGAATAATCCAACGTACTGCTACCACTGATGACCACGCCGTCTGCCGGTACCATCTCACCCGAAAACACCTCGATAACCATACCGGGCGCAAGAGAGGTGGCATCACGGAACTGATAGCTTTTTTCCGTTTTGATCCGTGCGCGCAATAACAAAAGAGAATCAAAAAATTGCAGATCCTCCTCCGTCCATTTCCGTCCCGACTCACGCAGCCAGAAGCCGATAGCGGCAATCAACAGCGCCACCGTCGCCTCGATCATCCGCCCCATACAAAAAACGATGAGCGCAGACAAAAAGATGACCAGCTGACCGCGATGCAGTTTGGTCAAAACCAGTTCCTGCAACGAGCCCCACAGGATCTCCCATCCCGCAAGCAGCGCCGCAAAGATACACAGCACCACCTTCTGCTCCGGCATTACGGCGGCGCAGATCAGCAAAACGATGCTGACGAGCATACTAAATATGCGAAGCAGGCGCAAGGGCAGAGAGGCGTTGGAAAAGGCACGCACTCCTTTACCGAAACTTAAATTCATTTTCAACTTCATATATTTTATCCGATGAAAAATCCTTGCAGACAAAATCTGCAAGGATTTTTTCCCTTAATAAGATTTACTTCTTTTTAAAGAATTCAAACACATCATCGAGCCCGAAATCGTCATCCTTTTCCTCTTCTGCGGGAGCAACCTCCTCAGCAGCTACAGGGGGGATGAAGCTGACAGGCTCAGGCTCGACAGGAGCAGGAGCGCTGAACAGTTCGGGAGCCGGCTCGATCGTGGGTGCGGGGGTGGGAACGGGAGCGGGAGTGGCGATCGGCTCGACAGGATTGGCCTTCAAAGTGGGAGCCTTGGGCTTAAATCCGGTGGCGATAACGGTAACGACCATCTCATCCTCCAGATCATTGTTAAGCGCAACACCCCAGATGATATTTGCATTGGGATCGGCGGCCTCGATAACCTTGTGGGAAGCGGCATCCACCTCGTCCAGACCGATGTCGGGAGAAGCGGTGATGTTGATGATAACACCGGTGGCGCCGGCAATGGTGGTCTCCAGCAGGGGGCTGGAAATAGCGGCAGCGGCAGCAGCCTCCGCCTTATCCTTACCGGTGGCACGGCCAACACCCATATGGGCATTACCGGCATCCTTCATGATCTTGCTGACGTCGGCAAAGTCAAGGTTGATCAATGCGCTGGTCAAAATCAGATCGGAAATGGACTGTACGCCCTGACGCAACACCTCATCCGCAACCTGGAAGGCGTTGAGCAGAGTGATCTTTTCCTGAGATACCTCTTTGAGCTTTTCATTGGGGATAACGATGAGAGAGTCAACCTTCTCGCGAAGCTTAGCAATACCCTCTTCCGCATTTTTCATTTTGAAGTTACCCTCAAAATTGAAGGGCTTGGTAACGATGGCAACGGTCAGGATGCCCATATTCTTGGCAATCTCAGCCACGACGGGAGCACTACCGGTACCGGTACCGCCACCCATACCGGCGGTAATAAATACCATATCGGTACCCTGCAGCAGCTGCTCAAACTCCTCTTTGCTTTCGGTGGCAGAACGCTCACCCACGCTGGGATCACTACCGGCGCCCAGACCCTTGGTCAATTTGGTGCCCATCTGGATCTTATGCTCGGCACGAGAGCTGTTGATGACCTGCAGGTCGGTGTTTGCGGCAACAAACTCAACGCCTTGCACACCGGAATTGATCATACGGTTGACAGCGTTACAACCGCCGCCGCCGCATCCGATTACTTTTATATTTACGACGCCTTCTGCGTTTTCAGCAAGTTCAAATCCCATATTTTTTTCCTCCGTTTAATTATAAAATATTATTAGAGTATACTTTTATATAATTTATCTATTATATTTTACAATTTTTTTATATATATTGCAAGTACTTTTTAATATTTTTTACATTCTGTACTGATTTTCTTACTCATTTTCTCCGTTTTCGTCGCCGTTTTCCTCATTTTCCTCCTCGGAAACGGGAGATTCATAGGCCTTTTCCTCTTTTGCCTTAGCCTTGCCCAGCAGCATTTGCTCGGGATCGTCCGCTTCCTCGTCGTCAATGGCGCGGTAATAGGCAGCAGACGGATTGGTGATATCAATACGCGCTTTTTCGTTGACACCGTTTTGCGCAATGGCGTTTTCCGCCATTTGCAGTTTATCGGACAGCGACTCGGAATTCCCCAGCATCAGCTTGACACGGTGGTTATCGCAATACACCCGCAAAGCGTGCAGTTCGCTGATATCGATGGCGGAGATCTCCTTCGGCTCGAATTGCTCGTAAATGGAGGTCAGCAGTTTTTCAACGGTGCCGGCCGTGGTGTCCTTTTCAAACACCGCCGTCTGCCCCGGTTTATATTCTTTGATACCGCAACCGATGAGGAAGGTCACTTCCTTGGGAACGGAATCCCGTACCTCCAGCACTTTAAGCTGATCGTTCATCAGCACGAAATCGCCGCCTTTATAGGCCACCAGCCGCGCCCCCGTCTCCTGCACGTCGATGCACAGGGTGGTGGGCAGCTTACGGTAAATTTCCACCGCGCCGATATAGGGCAGTTGTTCCATCAACTGATCCTGCAGTTCAAATTTGTTAATGCGGAACATATTATCCCCTTCCGCCAGACCGACGGCAGAAATGATCTGCTCGGTGGAATAGATGTTGTTTCCCTGTACACGGAAGGAACGGATATTAAAAAACACGGTCAGTGACAGCACGATAAAGGTCACAAGACAAAAAACAATGAGAAAGAAGTACATCCGTACTTTTTTTGCCTTGCGCTTTTTCCGTTTGCTCGCATAATAGCGTTCTACGCTGTTTCCGCGGCGATCTGCCATATTATTCACTCCTCTCGGTGATCTGCGCCCCCAGACTTGCAAAAACGGGCGCCACCCGTTGATATCCTCGCTTTATATATTCTGCGCCTTCCACAACGCTCTCCCCTTCAGCGGCCAACGCCGCTACCAACAAAGCGGCACCCGCTCTTAAATCGGTGGCCATTACCCGAGACGGGTGCAGTCGCTCGACCCCGTTGATGCAGGCGCGGCACCCTGAAAGGGTAATGTCCGCGCCCATACGGCGCAACTGCGCCACCACCTTAAAGCGGTCGGAAAAAACCGTTTCGCTGAAATACGAACGCCCCTGTGCCAGCGACAACAGCGCCATACTCACGGCGCCGGCATCCGTCGGAAACCCGGGGTACGGCCCACTGACCGTTTCCTCCACCGGGAGAATAAATTGTCCCGCCCGTTTGATCGTCAACGTGGTACCGCTGCGACAAACCGCGCCACCGGCCTGCGCCAGCAATTCCAACGGCGCTCCCAGACTTTTGACCGGACAGTTCTCCAGCGTGATCTTTCCTCCGGTCGCCAATGCGGCGGCCATCAACGTAAAGGCCACGATCCGATCGGGCATCACCGTTTTGGAACATCCCGCAAGGCTTGCCACGCCGCGAATCCGCAGGTGATCGTTACAGCGAACGATGTCAGCGCCCATCAAAAGCAACAGCTCGATCAGGTCGTCGATTTCGGGCTCTACAGCCCTATTATACAATAACGTCTCGCCTTTGGCAAGACTTGCCGCCATCAAAATATTTTCCGTTGCCCCAACGCTGGGGTAACGCAGATGGATGGTGGCGCCCCGCAAACCGCGATCGCACCGTGCCGTCAGGCGGTCCTCGTCAAAGGAAAACTGCGCCCCCATTTGCTCCAGTGCGCCAATATGTAGATCGATGGGACGTTCTCCTAACACACAACCGCCCGGAAAGGACAACTCTGCCCGTCCGAAGCGGGCCAACGCAGGCCCGAGAAACAAGATCGACGAACGCATTTTACAGCACAGCCGCCCCTCAACGGCGCAGTGTTGCGCCGAACGCGCATCCACCGTCACACGCTCCCCCGTTTGCGTTACGGCGCAGCCGAAGGCAGACAGGATCTCCAGCGAAACGGACACGTCGCTCAGCCGGGGTACGTTTTCCAGTGTCAGGCAATCTTCCCCACACAAAAGTGATGCTGCCAACAAGGGCAGCACACTGTTTTTTGCCCCCTGCACACGCAGGGTTCCTGTAAGCGGTATTCCACCGCGGACCCAAAACTTCTGCATATCCTTCCCTCATTATCCCTTTTGGTTTATTGTATGCAGAAGGAGGTCTCTTGGTGTCAGGCCAGCAGACGCATGATCTCGTTGTAAATATCGTCTGCCGCACTTTTCAGCGCCATTTCCCCGGCCGCCCGACACAAGGCCGCGCGACGTTCGGGATCATTTTTCAGCGCCAGTAGCGTATCGTACAACGCCTTGCCGTCCAGATCCTTTTCCTCAATGAGGATGGCGGCGTTATTCATTGCCAGAGCGTTGGCATTATGGAATTGATGATTATCGGTCACGTTGGGTGACGGAATGAGAATGGCCGCCTTGTTTTGCGCGGTCAACTCGGAAATGGTGATGGCGCCCGCTCGGGAGATCACCACGTCGGCCGCCGCAATACGGCGGGGCATATCGTAAATATAATCAAAAATACGGAATTTGCCCTCATCGGTACCAACCTCAATGCCCATTTTCGCCAGCTGTTCGGGCATCCAGTTTTTGCCCAGTTTACCCATAGAATGGCAACGGACGAAGGCGCCGCTTTCCTTACTGAGGCGTAACTCCTCCACCACTGCCTTATTGATAGACGTGGCGCCCAGACTACCGCCGAAGGACAAAACGAAGAAGTCCTCCTCCGTTAGTCCCAGCTCCGCGCGGCTCTGCTGACGGTCCAGTGTGGTAAATTCCTGTCGCAGGGGGTTGCCCACCAGCATCAGTTTCTCCGGCACCTTAAAGTGTTTATGACTGCTTTCAAAGCTGGTAAACACACGTTCCACCCGACGGGAAAGCATTTTGGTGGTCAGACCGGGAAAAGCATTTTGCTCGTGGATACAGGTATGCAGACCCAACTTGGTAGCCGCAAACAGCACCGGTCCGCTGACGTAACCACCGGTTCCCACCACCATGTCGGGTCCAAACTCCCGCAGGATCTTTTCCGCTTTTTTAATCGAGGAAAACAACAACTTAAGGGTGGTGAAATTTTTATGCAACTGACGGCGGTTAAAGCCTTGAATTTTGATAAAACGGATGTCAAAGCCGGCCTTTTTTACCAGCGTTTCTTCCATAGAATTTTCGTTGCCCACAAACAGGATCTCAGCGTCAGGCTGATGCTTGCGGATCGTTTGTGCTATGGCAAGAGCAGGATTGATATGTCCCGCCGTGCCGCCGCCGGCCAATACTACTTTCATACTCATTCTCCCTCTTCCTCATTCTCTCCGACCGTCAAGCCGTCCGGGTCACTGTGTTTGGATACGCTCAATACCAATCCCATTTCTGCCAGTTGTACAATAATCGCCGTTCCTCCATAGCTGATAAACGGCAGGCCGATGCCCGTACTGGGCAACAGATTGGTGACGACCGCAATATTCAAAATAGTCTGTACCGCCACACGGACGATGATACCCACCACCAACAGCATACCAAAACGATCCTTGGTGCCGAAGGCGATCTTAAATCCGCGCCACAACAGCAACACGTACAGCAAAATCAGCGCCACAGCGCCGATAAAGCCCAGTTCTTCGCAGATGATGGCAAAAATATAGTCGTTTTGCGGTTCGGGAATATACATATGCTTTTGACGGGATTGCCCCAAGCCAAGTCCAAACAACCCGCCCGAACCGATGGCGTACAGCGCCTGAATGATCTGGTATCCGCCCTCTCTTGCGTGATCAAAGGGATGCAGCCAATAGTCAAAGCGACGTTTGGCGTAGTCGGTAAACAAAATCAGCGAGCCGATACCGCATCCGCCCACGGCGGCCAAACCGCCCATCAGTTTTAAACTCGAGCCGCCGACAAACAGCAAAATAATGCCGACGCTGAAAATCAGAATAGCGCCCGAAACGTGAGTCTCCACCGCTACCAACAGTGTTACCAATGACAGCACGCAAAAAGCGGGAGCAAAGCCCTTTTTAAAGGATTTCATCCGATCAAAATTGATAGCCATATAATTGGCCAAATACATAATGACCGCCAGCTTTGCAAATTCGGAGGGCTGAATGGTACGGCCACCGATACCCAGCCATCTGCGGGCATTATCCTGCTCGATACCAACACCCGGGATCAATACCAGCACCAGCATGATCACGCAGACCAATAAATACAGCCAGATCGCCTTGCGCCAACGCCGATAATCGATGGTGGCAAAAATGAACATTCCCACCAGGCCGATAGCGGTATAGAGCAATTGATTTTTTACATAGTGAAAGCTGTCCCCGTTCTTATAGTAGTAAGCGCTGACGTAGCTTGCAGAGCAAATCATCACCAGACCGATGGCAAGGAACAGAAATATATAGAATAAGAAAGGCAGATCGATCTTGCCTTTGGCAGGGGTCAGTTTACTGAAAAATGTTTTCTTTCTTCTCTTTTTTACCTTTGCCACCGCTTGATTACCTCCTGACGGGGTGAAATTAGGGTTGAATATAACCGTTTGTGTAAAAGAGGATACCGGCCACCGTCAATGCGGCGCCCAGCACAGACAGCAGGGTCATACCCAGCACGATCTGCACCTCACTTTTGCCGCACATCTCAAAATGATGATGCAGCGGTGCCATTTTGAAGAGGCGTTTGCCGTGAGTCAGCTTGTAAAAGCCGACCTGCAACACCACGCTGACACCTTCGATAAGATAAACGATGCCGCCCAACAACAACAATATCGGCGTATTGAAGGAAAATGCCAGCGCCACCACGCAGCCGCCCAAAAACAGGCTACCCGTGTCGCCCATAAATACCTTGGCAGGATAAAAGTTATACACCAAAAATCCGAGCAGACCGCCGATGATGGAAGCCGCAAAGATGCCGATGCCCTCGTTGCTCTGCGCAGAGGTATGGGTCAGTACGGCGATCACCGCAAAGGCCACGGCATACGGAATGGTCACGCTGGTGGCCAGACCGTCCAAACCGTCTGTAAGATTGACGGAATTTACAAAGAAAAAGGCGGCGGGGATCATCAGCAAGAAGTAAAAATAGGACAGGTTGATATTCACGTTCAAAAACGGAATAAATACCTGCAGCGTGATGTAATCAAACAGATACATAGCGCCCAGATACAATGCAATGATCAGCACCAGAGTAACCGTCTTTTGTCGAACAGTCAGGCCCTTATTTCTGGCCTTGAAGATCTTAACACTGTCATCGATCCAGCCGATCACACCGCACAGCAACGCCAGCAGCAAAGCAAGTGTCAGACGATGATCCCCACGGATCATACCCATAATGCCCAGCGCCACCGTCACCAACATGATCGGGACAATAAACATGATACCACCCAGTGTGGGCGTACCTGCCTTGGTCTCGTGCCATTTGGGACCGATCTCCAGAATATGCTGGGCCGCGTGTCTGCGACGCAGTTCACTGAGCACCCAGGGGGCGATCAGCAGGGTCAGCAAAAAGGTTACGGCCAATGCAATCAAAATTTTTACGATACTCATTTACTTTTCCACCTTTTTAAAAATTCTTGCAGTAAAAGATCACATTGCATAGAATGAGAACCTTTAAACAGAATCATGTCTCCATCCTTTACCACGCCGAGCAACGTTTCCAGCGCCTGCTCTCTCGTGGCCACCGCATAGGCGGTTTCAGGGCGAGCGTACGCATCGGTCATCTCACCGGCAAACTCGCCGTAGCTGATCAAAATATCCGTTCCGGTCTCCCGACAGGCACGCCCCACTTTACGGTGCGCCTCACGGGAGTAATCCCCCAACTCCAGCATATCGGCCAGCACCGCGATCTTACGGTGCGGATATGCCGACATAACGCCAAGGGAGGCCTGCATAGACTCGGGCGCAGCATTGTAAGTATCATCAAAAATCGTCAGGGTGTCGACGACATAAATATTTTGACGCAGTCCGCCATCCTCATATCGGGCAAGAGCGGCAAGGATCGTTTCGGCCGGCACGCCCAGACGGTCTGCCACCGCAAAGGCGGCAAGGGAGTTATACACCATGTGTTCACCGCCGGCGGGCACAGATACCGCAAAGCGCTCCTCCCCTTTTACAAGGGTGTATTCCACTGCATTTTCGCGCAGAACGACGTCCCTTGCGCGGTAATCCGCCTCACTATGGATTGCAAAAAACATCACCTGCGCCGCGGTCGTTTCGGCGGCCTCACGCAGTAATGGCTCATCACCGTTGAGTAACAACACACCGCCTATGGCGATATGATCTCCCAATTCCATTTTGGCGGCGCAGATATTTTCACGGCTCCCAAGCAGTTCAATGTGAGAAACGCCGATATTGGTGATCACGCCTACCTCCGGACGGACACGCCGTGCCAGATATTTAATTTGTCCTTTACCGCGCATACCCATTTCAAACACAGCCACGTCGTGCTGTTCGTCCACCGTAAATGCCGTCAGCGGCATTCCCAGCTCGTTGTTACGGTTGGCAAGGGATTTTTGCACACAATATTTCCCCGAGAGAGCGCAGGCAATCATTTCCTTGGTGGTGGTTTTGCCCACACTACCCGTCACCGCCACACGGTGCGCCCGTTGCGTGTCCAGATGCAACTGCGCAATATCGGCCAATGCCTGCAGTACGTCATCGCACACCAGCACGTCGTGCCGGGCCTTTACCTCACGGGTGGTCAGAAACATAATATTTTCATATTGATTATCCAGCGTCGCAATAAAATCATGTCCGTCGATCCGCTGGCCGACGATGGCCACGAACAGCGTGTTTTCCTCCACCTGTCGGGAATCGGTGACCACTCGGCGGATGATCATATTTCGCGCCGGTCTACGCAGACCCAGTCGGTCTGCAACGTCAAATGCAGAAAGCTTCATATCGTTATTTCAGATCCGCCAAATATTCCTTGACGATCTGCTCCTCATCAAAATCAATTTTGCCGGTGGAAAGGATCTGATATTTCTCATGTCCCTTGCCGGCCAATAAAATAATATCGTCTTTTTTGGCCATTTGAATGGCGTAGCCAATGGCCTCCTTACGGTTTTCGATTACCTTATACGGTTTGCCCGCGCCTTCCACACCGGGCAGGATATCCGCAATAATGGCACTCGGATCCTCACTGCGGGGATTATCACTGGTAACGATAACGTAATCGGAATAGCGGGCAGCCATCTCTCCCATCAAGGGGCGTTTGCCCTTATCACGGTCGCCGCCACAGCCAAACAGGGTGATCACCCTGCCCTCGGCATAGCTACGTACCGTACGCAGAATATTCTCCAATGCGTCGGGGGTGTGCGCATAGTCCAGCATCACCGTAAAGTCTTTTCCCGTCGGCACGATCTGGGCGCGACCGTCTACGTTTTTCAGCGCATCCAGGTGTGAAGTAATTTCGCCAAACGGCAACCCGGCACTGTAAAGTGCTGCGACCGCCGCCGTTGTGTTATATACGGTAAATTTACCGGGTGTGGACACCCGTGCGCGACACAAATTGCCGTTGGTAACCAAGAAAAAGGATACGCCGTCTGAATGTAAAGCAATATCTCTTGCCACGAAGTCTGCATCGTTTTTGCCCGCAGAATAGGTGACATTTAAAACACCTTCACAGCTGCGTTGGGCAAACTCCTCACCCGTAGGATCGTCTATATTAAAGACACACGCCTTACTTTGACGGAAGAGGGTATACTTTGCCTCCTTATAGGCCTCCATCGTCTTATGAAAGTCCAGATGATCCTGGGTCAGGTTGGTAAACACGCCCACCTCAAACTCCAGACCATCCACACGCGCCTGACTGAGGGCGTGGGAGGAGATCTCCATAATCACGTATTCCACACCGGCATCCCGCATCTGCGCAAAAATCTCAAACAACTGCAACGGCTCGGGCGTGGTAAAGCCACTGGGCAAAACCGTATCGCCGATCATATTCCGCACGGTACCCAGCAAGCCGCTTTTATGCCCCATCGCATCCAGCAATTCTTTAATGAAAAAGGTAGTGCTGGTCTTACCGTTCGTACCGGTCACGCCGATCAGCTTGAGGCTTTTTTCCGGATGACCAAAGAAATTGGAACAGGCATAAAAGAGCGCGCGTCGGCAATTTTCCACCAGAATATGGGGCAGTTTTGCGTCGGTCATATGCTCTGCCACGATGGCAACGGCACCGGCCTGCTCGGCCTTGACGGCAAAAAGATGACCGTCGGTGGTCTCACCGGGGATACAGAAAAACAGTGTCCCCTCCGTCGCCTTGCGAGAATCAAAGCACAGCTGACTGATCTCTGTTTCGCACAATGCGGCATAATCATTTTTGGTTTGTACGCCTTGCAGGATCTCTCGAAGGATCATAGTTGTATACCTCTCTGTTAGTTTGCAACTCCACTATAGCTCTTCAGTTTGACGGTAACAACGGTACCGTCGGGAACAACGGTGCCGGCCGCAGGCTCCTGATGGAATACCACCGAACCGCTTTTGGCGTTACCGTTTACACGAATATTCAGTCCTTGAGCGCGCAACTCATTTTTGGCCGCGCCCAGCGTCAGATCGCTCAAATTGGGCACCACGTTTTCCGCAGAAGGCTTTTTACCGTTGGTGTACAGTATCACCTTGCCACCTTGGGGAATCTGATCGCCTGCCGCCGGGCTTTGGTTTTCAACCTCACCCTCGCCGCCGACCACTTCATATTCGAAGTTGCTGGCGCGCAGCTGGCGGATGGCGTCCTCACTGCTCTTACCGACGCATTTGGGAACGCTCATATCTACGGTTGCCAATTCTTCCTCGGTATATTCAGGCTGTACCTCCAGATAAGGCAAAACGTCACGCAAAACGTCGCCCGCAATCGGGGCGGCAACCAGACCGCCGAAATATTCACCGGCGGAAGGCTCGTCGATCATAATCAAAATGGCAATTTCCGGGTCATCTGCCGGCGCAAAGCCAATAAAGCTGGCAATGTACGGCTCGGCCTCTCCTTCCTCCACGGTCTGGTCGGTTTTTTCGGAAGTACCGGTCTTGCCGGCCACGTGGAAGCCCTTTACGTAAGCATTTTTACCGCTACCCACAGAGACAACCTGTTCCAGCATACTGCACAACGTATCACTGGTCTCTTCGCTGATCACCTGACGGATCACGGTGGGCGAGATATTTTTAATCACCTTAACGTTGCCGTCTTTATCCGTCTGCGTGATCTGTTTAACGATATGGGGCTGCATCAATTTACCGCCATTGGCAACAGCGCTGACGGCGTTGAGCATTTCCAGCGGCGTGACCTTAAAGGTCTGGCCGAAGGAGGAGGTGGCAAGTTCTACCTGATTAAAACGATCGGGATCGTGGAACAGACCAACCGCCTCACCCAGCAGATCAACGCCGGTTTTATCCTGAAAACCGAAGGCGTTGATATATTTCAAAAAGTTTTGGCCGCCAACCATACTGCCCACCTTAATGAAGGCAGGGTTGCAGGAATTTTGCATAGCCTTTAAAAAGTTTTGACTGCCGTGGCCGGAATGCTGCCAGCAACCGATACGGGTGTCAGCGACCACCGCATAGCCCGGGCATTCAAAACCCCCGCTTTCCGGAGTGAGCAGACCTTCCTCCAGCGCCATAGCGGCGGTAACGATCTTAAAGGTAGAGCCGGGCTCGTAGGTCAGATTGACCAGCGAATTGCTCCACAGTGAGGTAAGGTACGCATTTTGCGCCTTATCCCGTTCCTCTGCCTCCAGGTCTTTCCAGCTTTCCTTGACGTCCTCTGCGATCACGTACGGACGATTGAGGTCAAAATCGGGTTTGACCGCCATAGCAAGGATCTCAGCGGTATTAACGTTCATGATAATGCCGGCGGCGGAGGTAGCCTGATGCTCCTCCAACGCTACCGCCAGATGGCTTTCCAGATATTGTTGTACCACACGGTCCAGCGTGAGCACCACGTCCTGACCGTCCACCGCCTCCACAAAGGTCTCATACTGCACGGGCAATTCGTCGCCCTTGGCGTTTTTAGCAGTGATCAGTTTACCGTTAGAGCCGGTCAAAAAGCTATCGTATTTCTTTTCAATTCCGTACAGACCCTGATTATCACTGCCACGGAAGCCGATGATCTTACTGGCCAGACTGCCGTAAGGATAATAGCGTTTGCTATCCTCGGTAAAGTGGATACCGCGGACCTCTTCTTCCTCAATAAACTTACGGATCTCTTCCGCCGTGACGATATCGATCTGTCGCTTGATCCGCTGATACTGGGTATCACTGCAGACCTTTTTATACACGTCCTCATATTCCAGCTCCAGAATTTCGGACAGTCTTTGCGCGATGAGCTTTTCCTGCCCCTCTTTGATCTCCGTAGGGCTGATACTGACCGTTTCAGTATCGGTGGAAACGGCAAGTTCGGCATAATTACGGTCATAGATGGTGCCGCCCTTTGCCGTAATTTCAGTATCCATGGTTTGCTGGGCAATGGCGCGGGTCTTATAAAAATCGTGGCGGAACAGTTGGTGCCACATTAGGGCGCAAATAATAATGCCAAAGCCCACAAAGACGCAGACGTTCCGCACGAACACAGAACGTTTTACGATGGTTTTATTGGCGTGATGGTCCACAGGAACGTCCCCTTTCTGTTCTCAATACACCAAAATACCACACAAATCTGTGCGGCATCGGTAGTTTTTGCAAAAAATCGAAAGTATTTACAATGCAAAACGAGAGCAAAGAATAAAACTATCCTTCACTCTCAGTATAATTGCGAGGAGGATCGAACGCCATTCGATTTAACAGGCACCTCGCGGCTTGTATGTTCAGAGATGCCAAGCATCCCCTATAAGTATAGTAAAACCTTACTTTAAATATTCCACCAGAATACTAAAGCTGCGAACAATGTTGTTCATCAGTCCGTTTTGGTTTTCCTCGGTCTGCACAGCAGTCATGGTATCAGCCTCTACAATATCAACGTAGCGGATCTGATAGGACTCCAGCTTTACCATACCCAAGCGCTCGGTGGCCAGTTGATCGATATTATTAAAGTTGACCTGCTCCTCAATGCGACGATTGAGCGCCTCGCCGTGGTTGACCATCTTCTCGTAAGTCTCATTGGCCTTGATCAGGTCTGCGGATACCTCGTGTAAAGAAAGGTAATTCATCACCAAACCGGCAGACAATGCCAACACGACGATTACCATAAAAATTTGACCGAAAGTGATTCTCTTTTTGCTCATTTTTCTTTCCCCTTATATTTTTTCTCCGATCCGCAGTTTTGCAGGTTTGGAACGATTGTTTTCCCCTAATTCAACATCGTCCGCCACAATGGGCTTACGGGTGATCAATTTAATGATCTCACGGTTGTTGCAGATACAAACCGGAATATTTTTGTCACAGATACAACCCTGTGAAAGTCTGCGAAACAGGTTTTTTACAATTCTGTCCTCCAATGAATGGAAGGTCATTACGGCAATTCTGCCGCCGGGCGCCAGCATAGAGATGGCATCCTCAAAGGCACGATCCAGATCTTTAAGTTCCTCATTGACCTCAATTCTCAATGCCTGAAAAGTACGTTTTGCCGGGTGTTTTTCACCATAGCGTTCCTTCGGCGGAAACACAGAAGAAACGATATCTACCAACTGAAAGGTGGTCTCAATGGGCGATTTGGCACGTTGTCGGCAGATGCTTGCCGCAATCTTACGGGCATAACGTTCTTCGCCGTATTTAAAGATCACCTCGGCCAGTTGTTCAACCGAATAGGTATTGACCACGTCTGCCGCGCAAAGCAGTTGTTCCTGATCCATCCGCATATCCAGCGGCGCATCAAACCGATAGGAAAAGCCTCGCTCCGGTTCGTCCAGTTGATAGGAGGATACGCCCAGATCGCACAGAACGCCGTCCACCTGAGAAATTCCAAGCCGGTGCAAAACGGCTTTGATGTTTTTATAGTTGTCTTTAACGGTGATCACTCGGTCGCCAAAGGGCGCCAGGCGCTCCCCCGCCGCCCGAATGGCGTCGGCATCACGGTCGATCCCGATCAGTTTGCCGGTGGTCAGTTGTTCGGCGATCATAGCAGAATGTCCGCCACCGCCCAACGTCATATCTACGTAAATACCGTCCGGACGAATGCACAGCGCGTCAATACACTGTTGCCGCATCACACTGTAATGCTTGAAATCCATTTTTAAATACCCACTTCGGCCATAATGGCGGAAATCTCGTCGCTGAGGACCTCGGTATTATCATCATGCCAGCCCTCGTAGGTGGCGGCATCCCACAGTTCAACACGGGTATCAGCACCCAGCACAACGACGTCACGTTGCAGGTTACCGCATTTGATCAGTGAGGGCGTCAACAGAACTCTGCCCTGTTTATCCGGTTTCACCTTGGCGGCATCACCGAAGAAGTAACGCTGCAATTTCTTGACCTTGGCCAAGGGCTGTTCGCTGATCTTTTTATGAAGCAGAGTAAATTCTTCAACCGACATCACAAACAGGCAACCATCCAGACCGTTGGTAATATAAAATTCCTCGCCCAGCTCTTCACGCATTTCCTGCGGAATGACCAAACGCTTTTTCTCGTCAATTTTATTAAGTGCCTGTCCGATCAGCATCCGAATTTCCTCCTTTCAAAGTTTGTTAAAATGGGCCGTTTTGGCTTTGTAATGACACAATTCCCCACAAAGTTCCCCTTTGGCACCACTTTTGTTATTATTATAATAGATATTATAAAAAAAATCAACCCATTTCTACCGATTGTTTCGGGAATAGGTTGATTGTTTTTGACAACAATATATATGGCATTCTACAATAAGACAAAGCACAACATATTGTGTTTTTTATACATTTTTCGACCCAAAAATATGGCAAAAACAAAGTTTTTTTGTAAAAAAACGCAAAATTTTGTGCAAATTGTACAAAAAATCAAAGATTTGCGAGTAGCATATTTTGGTATTGAGTGTCATTCGGCTATCGCCACTCTCGCCCCACAACCGGGCGGTAAATTCCACCGGGGAACAACAAAACGACCATCTGCCCTTCCCTTCCCCACGAAGATGGGAAACATTTCCTTCCTATACCAATATAATAAATATCCCCCGCATAGGGGGGATTTCGTTTTCGGGCATAGCCCTAATACTACTGGCAGCACCGGGGTGTGCTTTTTATTGGCCTGCCAGCCGTGCATTGATTACTAGCTGCCCATAAATGGGCTGCACAGCCTGCCTTGGCTCCCTCTGACGAGGGAGCTGTCCGAGC
>JAZQDW010000040.1:0-16944 GCA_045546995.1 Eubacteriales bacterium | reverse complement strand
TAGGGGCAGAATGGGAAGTTTCGTTATCTCTCCCTCAGTCCTCGCTGACGCTCGGACAGCTCCCTCGTCAGAGGGAGCCAAGGCAGGCTGTGCAGCCCATTTATGGGCAGCTGGTAATCAATGCACGGCTGGCAGGCCAATAAAAAGCACACCCCGGTGCTGCCGGTAGTATTAGGGCTATGCCCGAAAATGAAATACACCCCTATGCGGGGGGATATTTATTGAAAACCACGGCGTGTCGCCGCAGGGCGACTCTGCAGTCGTGTCCGGCAAAGCCCGCACCGCTGGTGCAGGCTTTAAAGCGCGGGAACCTATTGTATGTGCTCGAGTATTTGCAGATTGCACCAAAGGTGCTGTCTGCGCCCGAGATTGCGCCGCCCCACCGAGTGGGGAATCTATCCGATCTCACGTTCGAGCACTCTTTGCGTGTGCTCGCAAATGCAATCGGATTACCTACAGGGGTACCCTGTTTGTACAAAATGTTGCAAAAATGGGGCGGGGTGTATTGTTTTTGGGCGTGTCTACAAAAGTGTTGAATTTGTTTGACTTTTGATTGATTGTGATGTAAAATGATGTGGAAAGAGCAAAAAGATGATCGTTTTGGAGGAAAAAATGAAAAAACTGACCCAAAAGAAGCATATTGCGGCATTGACGTGGCTGTGTACATTGGCATACTTTGCCAGCTACGTTGCCCGTACGGACTTTGCGGCGGTGTTGACGGCATTTGTGGATGCGCAGGCGGCGGCCAAGACCGGAATCGATGCGGCGCAGGCAGGCCTGATTATTACGGCGGCCTTTTTCTCGTACGGGATCGGGCAATTGCTCAGCGGTTATTTGGGAGATAAAATTTCACCGAAATACATATTGTTTTTCGGTTTCGTACTGACGGGCGCTATGAATCTGCTGATGCCGCTGGGACAGGGGATCGTGTGGTACGTGGCAGTATGGTCGGTCAACGGTTTTGCCCACGCCATGATGTGGCCGCCCATGACCAAAATTCTGACGGCCTATTTGACGGCGTCGGATTACGTTCATTCGGTGACCACGGTGTGTGCCGGCGCAAACCTTGGCTCGGTGGCGGTATATTTGCTGGCGGCGGCGCTGGTGGATATGACCGGCTGGACCACCGTGTTGTACATCGCCTCTGCCGTTGCCTTGGGTATGGCGGTGGTGTGGTTTGTCAGTATGACCACCATTGAAAAGTGGGCAGAAAAATACGGCGAGGAAGATACGCTGACCCTGCCGCAGGAAAAGAGCACACATTCCGCGGCCGAATCACTGAAAAACGTCCATTGGAAACGGGCCATCGTTTTGATTATGATCGCCATCGTGGCGCAGGGATATCTGCGTGACGGCATTTCTACCTGGTTACCGCAGTATTTGCAGGATACTTTTGGTTTAAAAACCTCCGGCTCTTTGCTGGCCACGGTGCTGTTGCCGGTGTTTAATATAGTAATCATGGAATTTACCAGCTGGCTGTATCGTAATCACCTGCGTAACGAAACGCTGTGCGCCGGCGTATATTTTGGCTTTTGCGGGTTGATCACTGTGCTTTTGACCATCTTCTTTGATTTGCACGTGGCATTTTCGCTGGTGATGGTAATTTTGGTCAACGGCGCCATTCATGGGATCAACCTGATCTTAGTTTGTATGATCAGTCCCCATTTCCGCAAGTACGGCAAAACCTCCATCATGAGCGGCGCATTGAACTTTTGCACCTATATCGGCTCGGGTACCGCCACCTACACCATCGCGTTGATCTTTGAACACGTGGGGTGGCGCGCCACCATCGCCTCCTGGTCGGCGATTGCCGTGTTGGGCGCATTGTGCTGTGTGTTTGCCATTGGCCTTTGGAAAAAATTTCTGCGCTCTGCCGATTGATATCAGATGCTCCTTGTGCTTGTCACAAGGGGCATATTTTTATTTTACAGGGGGTCTTGCCATCGCGAGAATAATGTGCTATAATAAATTAAAGTCGGTAAAAAAGGAGTGATTGAGGTAAATCAGCGTTTCGAACAATTCAGTGTTGCCATTTCCGCACTTTTCAAATATATACAACAAATTGAGACCAAAGAGATGGAAAAATTTGGGTTGAAGGGGAGCTTTGCTCCGTATTTACTTACTTTAAGTAAATACGAGGGTGGCCTATCCGCCACCGAATTGGCAAAAATCTGTAATAAGGACAAGGCGGCCATTTCACGTGCTGTCCGTGAAATGGCGGAAAAAGACCTGATTTGTCGGCAGGAGGGGGCGTCTTATCGCGCCCGTCTGCGCCTGACGGAGCAAGGAAGAGAGATGGCAACGTTTGTAAAGAGTCGCGCGGATGCGGCGGTATATGCCGCCGATGAGGGGTTGACGGAGGAACAAAGGGAGGCCTTTTATCAGACGATCCGTTTGTTAACCGCCAATCTAAAGCGCATTAGCCAGCAGGGAATCCCGGAATAAAATAAAAAGTGTTTGTCATTTGACAAACACTTTTTTGCTTTTATAACATCGAGGCAAAATCACCGATGCCGTCGGTACGGGAAACGAAGGACCGGGTGATATTAAAGTTGTCCCCGTTGGTGGTGAATACGCCGCCGTTCATCAGCAGACCGAATTTGTAGTATCGGGCGCAGACCTCACGGGAGAGGGCGGAGCTTTTGCCGGTAGGATAGCAGATGACAAAAGGCTCTTTGCCGGTCAATCGGGCCAGCGTCTTTTTAGAGCCCAGCAGCTCGTCCTCCAATTGCTCCTCATCCAAATCACTGAGGAAGGGGTGCGTGACGGTGTGGCTTTGAATGGAGATATGGCCCGAGGCACTCATCTCTTTGATTTGCTCTTCGGTGAGATAATAGGGCTTGCCGATCTCGCCGGTGATGACAAATACCGTGGCTTTGGCGTTGTGCTTTTTCAGCAACGGCAGCAGTTGGGTGTAGTTGTCGTCATAGCCGTCGTCAAAGGTGAGCATTACCGGCTTTTCGATCTCGTCCAATCGGCCCACGTCCTCAAAGGTGATGGTGGTGTAACCGTTTTCCTTAAGATAGATCAGCTGCTCCTCCAGATCGTCCGGACGGACGAACAGAGAGGCGATGCCCCAGGGCTCGTCCCCCACGGCGTGGTACATCAAAATGGGCAATCGCTTGCCCTCCGGCATAGTGGTGGGATATTGGGTGTAGTAAGCTTTATTTTGCTCGCTGTCCTCGAAACGGTTATAGTCCGTCAGCAGGGACTGATAGGGGAAATACCAGCTTTGGCCGTCAAAAATGGGGTTGTGACCCAGCGAAAAGGTTTCATTTTCGGTGGTGATGGCGGCCACGTCGGTGGACATTTCATATAATTTGCCGGCCAGCGAAAAACTGCAGGTATAGGGCGGCTTGGTGTCCTCGGGTGTGTTGACGGCGCCGCCAAAGGCGTCTGTCAGCTCGTCCAGTCGGAAATAAGCCAGCTCGTCTGCCACGTAATTGGTCAGCTCCTTGCCACCCACCACGATCTTAACGGTGTCGGCGGCGGGAGCTTTGTCATATACGGGGCTTTGATAGGGTGGCGGATCCACCTGCGCCGTACAACCGGTCAATAAACACAAACAAAGACACAAACAAATGATCTTTTTCATAATACACCTCGCACTTTATCGGGTGATTTTGCGTGCTTCCAGATAAAAACGTTTGTCATGGGATTCACCCATGGAGAAGGTTTTGCGGGGGAGAATACCGTCGGTAACAATGCTGTCAAAGAAATGATTTTTTTCAATGGCAGGGAGTAAAAAGCCCATACTGTTCTCGGCGGCACAGCAGTTTTTGAGGATCGATTCTTCGTGGATATAGTCGATCATCACGTCGGGATGACGCGCGATATAATCGTCCAGAAACGTCTGCAGGGTGCCCACCGTTAGCTTGGAGGTAGGATGGGTGAAGGCAAAGGTCTGCTCCCGTCCGTCGGCGTAGATACGCATCTCCTGCGTACCCGGCTCATCGGTGGGATGGGCGGCGCACAGCTCCTGCATCAGATCCTGCTTGTCAACGTTGTACAGCACCCGATGGATCGGTTCGAATACCGTGCCGGTGCTGTGGAGATTGGTCAATTCCACCAACATATACCGCGCCGGATGATCCAGCGCTTCCTCGCCCAATGAACGTTTGATCCGCTCATAGCAGGCTTTGGCGGTGGCAATGCTGTGATTGCCGTCGCCCACCAGATACAGTAGCGGCGCTCCGTATTTTTCCACCGAGGCATCCTTGAGCGCCTGCAGGGCGTCGGTGACCCGTTGGATCTGCTCCGCTCCCAAGGTGTACCCCTTGAGATGGCCGCCGCGTTGCATCAGGGAAAAGTCGTATACCTTTTTCATCTGCGCCTTATCTGCCTCCAGCGGTGCAATGACGCTGTGTTCAATATCATCGATCAGCACCAGGGCGTGGGGCAACTCCAGCGGGGCGCCTACACGGACACGACTGCGGGGTGGGATGCGACTGGCGACAGTCTGCTCGGTGGGGCGGCACAGGGCGGCGGAGCCTTCGGTAAAGTCATACTCCTCCAGATCCAATACGCCCACCAGACCCTTGCGGATGCGGCCGCTTTCCAGCGTACGCTCCACGTAGATCATCGTGTTGAGATAACGGCGCAAAATACGTTGCTCCAGATACTCATCCATATGCTCGTGGATGGCGTCGATGCGGCCGTCCAAATTGGGTTGCCCCAGATAGATCTCGGGCAGGGTGAGATGCAGGGTGGAGGGGGAATCGCCGATCCAGTTGGTGATGGTCTCCCAATAATCGGGGGAACCGGTGTACTGGTCGCAGGCCACAACGCTCCACTTTTTCATATTCTGCCCGTAGGGCAGCAGGATATCTGCGGCAGAAAATCCGATACTCATAATTTTTTTCTTCCTTTGTTATTTCAAAAATGCGCGCATAGCACGATAGGTCTCATAAACGTCTGCCTTGGAGGACAACTCGTAGGGGGCGTGCATGGATAAGAGACCAACGCCGATATCCACCGTGTCGATGTCGCGGTTGGCCATATATTTGGCGACGGTACCGCCGCCGCCAACGTCCACCTTGCCCAACTCACCGGTCTGGAAAACTACGTTATCTTTGCGCATAACCTCGGTGAAATAGCGCATAACCTCTGCTGTGGCGTCACTGGTGGAGGACTTGCCGCGGGCGCCGGTGTATTTGGTGATACAGGGGCCACAGCCCAGCGTGCAACCGTTTTGCTTGTCCAGCACGGAAGGGTACAGAGGATCGAGCGCCGCATTCACGTCGGCAGACAGACATTTGGAATTGGCGCAGATCTCCAGCACGTCGCCGCCGTCGGAGAGCAAAGAAAGCATCCGTTCGAAGAAGCGACCTTGCATACCGGTCACGCCGTCCGAACCGACCTCTTCCTTGTCCGCCAAAAAAACGATGGCGGTCTTTTCGGGAACGTCAACGTCCATCAGCCCCTCAAAGGCAGTAAAGGCACAGACACGGTCGTCCTGTCCGTAGGCGCCGATGAGACTTTTGTCCAGACCAATGGCGGCGGGCTCCAGCTTGGGGACCAGCGTCAGCTCGGCGCATTGGAAATCCACCTCTTCTACGCCGTATTTGTTGTAGATCAGGTCCAGAATGGCACTCTTGACCTTTTGCTCGGCAGCGTCCTTGTCGGGAATGCTGCCGGCAATGACCTGCAATGCCTCGCCCTCAATGGCCTTATCCACGGTTTTTTGCATTTGCTCGCCGGCCAGATGGGGCAGCAGATCGGAGATGCAGTAGGTGATATCGTCATCGTGGACGTCCACCAGCGTGCCGTCCTGCTTGACGATGACGCCTTCCAGGGACAGCGGGATGGCGGTCCATTGGTATTTCTTGATACCGCCGTAATAATGGGTTTTGAACAGCACCAGATCCTCTTGCTCGGTGATGGGGTTACATTTCAGATCCAGACGGGGAGAGTCGATGTGGGCGGCGGCAATGTGCACACCCTGACTCATATCCTCTTTGCCTATGATGACGAAGGCAATGGCCTTGCCCCGGTTGTTCAGGTATACACGGTCACCGGCTTTGTATGCTTTGCCTTTTTCAAAGGGGACAAAGCCCTGCGCTTCGGCGCGGGCGATAAGATAATCCACACATCTGCGCTCGGTGGTGGCATCTTTTAAGAATTTCATATATTTTTCGGCAAATTTATCCCCTGCTGCCGTGGTATACTCGGTGTCGTAAACGCTTGTTTTTTTGTAAAAATGGCTCATAGTCAGTTCTCCTTTTTTATTTCTTTTGCCAGCGCCAGCGCGCGCTTGGTCAATTTTACGATGTTTCCGTCATTTTCCAGAATATAGTGACAGTGCTTGCGCAAAAATGCCTCATCCGTCTGGTTGCGTAGTCGCGCCAGCGCCGTTTCCTTGTCGATGCCGTCACGGTTCATGATTCGTTCCACACAGGTGTTCAGCGGCGCGATCATCCCGATGACCGCCTTGCATTGCTTGTCAAGTCCCGATTCAAACAGTGTGGGGGCGTCCAATAGGGCAAACTCGGCATTTTCCTGCCGTAGCGCCGTAAAGATCTCGTCAATGATGGGCTGTCGCAACAGATCATTCAGCTTTTGCAGCTGCGCCTTATCGTGAAAAACCAGCTTACCCAGCTCTTTGCGGCAGATGCCATCGGGCGTCAGATATTCCGGTCCGAATTGTCGGGCGATGGCATCGCGTACGTCATCACGGCGGTGCACCTTTTCGTGGACCAATTTGTCGCAATCAATATGGACAAATCCCTCCATGGCAAACAACTGACCCATCAACGTCTTGCCGCTGCCGCTGGGGCCGCACAGGCCAATGAGTGTCATAGTCTATACCTCCAATATGTTAAACTCCGCCGCGCGCAACAGCCGATTATATACGGCCAGCCCTACGTCATCCGTGGCGGGCTTGCGGGCGAAGATGGTTTGTACGTTCATTTTATCAAATTGCCGTAACATGGCAAACAACTGATGTCCCTGCGCGGCAGGGTCGTCTGCCGGGCCGTAGGTGAGAACGTTTTCACCTGTCAGTTCCCCATCAAAGCATAGGATGCCGGCGCCTTCCTTTTGCCGTGCGCGCAGAAAAGACAACACCTTGGCTGTTTCTCCGACTACGACGGTCAGCGGCGCTTTGGGCGCGTAATGCCGATGCTTCATACCGGGGGAGAGTACCGGACGGGAATCGTCCAACGGGGTCAGTACGTTGGGGTCGACGTCTACCTGCATCCCCACGCTTTCCAGCATGGCCGGTGTAACGGCACCGGGACGCAGAATGCGTACGTGGTTTTCGCCCATTGGGAGCAGTACCGTGCTTTCTACGCCGATACGGCAGGCGCCGCCGTCAATGATGGCCGCCACCTTGCCCTTCAGGTCCTCCGCCGTTGTTTCAAAGTCGGTGGGGGAGGGCCGTCCGGATAAATTGGCGCTGGGGGCCACGATGGGTACACCGGCCGCCTTGATGAGCGCCTGGGCGATGGGATGATCGGGACAACGCACGGCGACGGTATCACCGCCGGCGGTGACCAGAGGGGACAGGCCTGCCGCCTTGGGCAGGATCACCGTCAAGGGGCCGGGCCAGAAAAGCTCAAACAGCTTTTGGGCGGTGGGGGAAATCTCACCGGCGGCCAGATGCAGCATTTCCGTGCCGGAAACGTGGGCGATCAGCGGGTTGTCTGCCGGCCGATTTTTGGCGGCGAAGATTTTGGCGACGGCGCTGTCATCCAGCGCATTTGCCCCCAATCCGTATACCGTTTCGGTGGGAAAAGCCACGATCTGCCCTTCCAGCAGCAACTGTCCGCAACGGGCCAGTTCTTCCGGATTCAGTTGTCGATACAGTTCGGTTTTCAATGGTTTTTGCTTCCTTCGTTTGTTTTTTACAGTGCGGTAACGGCCCATCCGACGGCAAGGCCGCGGGCCAACATAGATTGCCGTTGCAACAGCATGGCGGCGGAGATGACCAACAGTACGCCACCGATCCGTGACGGCAGACGGAGCCACGCCCCGATGATATAGCAAAGAGGCGCCAGCAATATAAGTATTTTTTTACGTTCGCGGCATCCCAGCACTACGGCGTAAGCGGCCAGCGGTACGGGCAGCGCGCTTTGGCATAATGCCAGAGAGAATAAATGTAGTAAAAGCGGGTCGCAGGGGAGCATCTCCCCCAAAATCGTGCCCAACAGCCACCCCAACAGCACCACCGTCGGTGAACACAGACGTACGGCGCCGGGCAACAGACAAAAGGCGATACAGCCGGTCAGCGCGCCCACCCATAACGGGTCGGGCACACGGCGGCGCAACAGCCATCCTGCCGTCAGCCCCATCCATAGGGTCGCCATCTTATCACCTCACATACAGTATATTGTATGTGGGTTGTGGGTTTTTATAGACCGGCTTTCAGCTTTTCTGCCTGATCGGCCGTGATCAGCGCGTCGATCAGTTCGTCCAGCTCGCCGCCCAACGTTTGCTCCAGCTTGTACAGGGTCAGACCGATGCGGTGATCGGTCACACGGCTCTGGGGATAGTTGTAGGTGCGGATACGTTCACTGCGGTCGCCGGTACCTACCTGCGTTTTGCGTTGATCGGCGATCTCTGCCTGCTGTTTGGCCATTTCCATATCCAGCAAACGGGAACGCAGAACCTTCATGGCCTTTTCGCGGTTTTTATGCTGACTGCGCTCGTCCTGACATTCCACCACCAGCCCGGTGGGCAGATGGGTGATGCGGATGGCGCTTTCCGTTTTGTTAACGTGCTGACCGCCGGCGCCGCTGGCGCGGTAGGTGTCCACCTGCAGATCGGACGGATTGATCTCAAAGTCCACTTCTTCCGCCTCGGGCAACACGGCCACCGTTACGGTGGAGGTGTGGATACGGCCGCCGCTTTCCGTTTCGGGAACACGCTGTACGCGGTGTACGCCGCTTTCAAATTTGTAACGGGAAAAGGCGCCGTCGCCGGTGATGTTGAAGGCGATCTCCTTGATACCGCCCAGCCCCGTTTCGTTGAGAGAAAGGATCTCGTATTTAAAGCCCTTGGTCTCGGCGTACATGGTGTACATACGGTACAAAGCGGCGGCAAACAGCGCCGCCTCCTCACCGCCGGCGCCGCCGCGGATCTCCACGATAACGTTTCTGTCGTCGTTGGGGTCCCGGGGGAGCAACAGGATCTTCAGTGCCTCGGCGCTGTGCTCCAGGCCGTCCTTGCTTTCGTGATATTGCAGCTCCGCCAGCTCTTTGAGCTCGCTGTCGCCGCTTTCCAACAATTCCTTGGCCTCCTCAAAGGCGGCGGAAAATTCCTTATAGCGGCCGAATTCCTCCACGATGGGGGTCAGCTGCTTGTGCTCCCGCATCAGCTTGGTGTATTTTTGCTGATCGGAAATGATCTCCACGTCGGCCAGCATTTGGCCGATCTCGTTAAAGCGTTGTTCAATTGCACCCAGTTTTTCAATCATACTCGTTTATTCCTTGATCTGTTTGATATTTTTTTCGACCTTGCTGCGGGGCAGCATCAGCTCCCGCCCACAGCCGTTACAGCGCAGTTTAAAATCCGCGCCGATGCGGGTCACGCAAAATTCCCTGCTGCCGCAGGGATGCGCCTTTTTCATAATAAGGATGTCGCCGACGGTAACGTTCATAACCTCATTCTCCTTAATATACACATACATAATTAGTATAACATAATATTATAATATATGCAATGAAAAAAACGATGAAGTTAGGGCATACTTGCCCTGTAAAATTCATAGATATATACAAAGATTTTTTGGAGGGAACAAATATGAAGGAAATCTCTTATCGTAGTGAAGGGATCCAAAACAGCGCAGACGAGGCCTATCTGACCTCCCTGCGGGGACTCAAGACCGCCGCTCGTCTGGGTAAAATATTGCAGGCGCGTTGCGTAATGTGCGATGCGGCGCACAATTTGTACGTGGAGCTGGGAAACCGTCGGGGAATGATCCCCCGGGAGGAGGCGGCGCTGGGTATTCGGGACGGCAGTGTGCGGGACGTGGCCATCATTACCCGTGTCAACAAAATGGTTTGCTTTAAGGTGCTGAAGGCGGAGGAGGACGGTATCATCCTTTCCCGCGCGGCGGCGCAGGCGGAATGTCGGGCGGCGCTGTTTGAAGGACTGCGTCCCGGGGACGTATTGCCGGCGCGGATCACCCATCTGGAGCCCTTTGGCGCATTCGCCGATATCGGTTGCGGCATCATCAGTATGATCTCCATCGACAATATTTCCGTCAGCCGCATCCGCCACCCGGCCGATCGCTTTGCCGTGGGGATGGAAATTATGGCGGTGGTGCGGCAGATCGACGAGGAAAATCACCGTATCACTCTGTCGCATAAGGAACTGCTGGGCAGTTGGGAGGAAAACGCCGCCCGCTTCGAGGCAGGCCAGACGGTCAGCGGTATCGTGCGTAGTGTGGAAAATTACGGTATTTTCGTAGAACTGGCGCCCAATCTTGCCGGTCTTGCCGAATATGCCGACGGGATCGAGCCGGGGAGTTTGGCCGGGGTGTACATCAAAAGCATTCTGCCCGAGAAGATGAAGATCAAGCTGGCGATCGTGGATACGGGGGATCAGGCTCCGCCGCCTGCCACGCCGGAATATTTTATCACCGAGGGGCATCTGGATCGATGGCGGTATTCGCCGGCTACCTGTCCCCGCCTCATCGAAACCGAATTTACCCCGCTGATGACAAAGGTATAATACGCGCCCGAGGGACTTTCCCCTCGGGCGTTTTTGTGTGCTGTCACTTTCCACAAATTTCCGCTTTGCGGCTTGTGAATGTTGCTATATTGCAGCGCCACGTACGGTATGCTATGCTTGTGCTACAATAGGAACAAATAATCATTTATCCTTGACTTTTCCATCAAATGTGTAAGGCAAGGCAGGAATAACCATCATACTTTTGCGATTTTACCGCTTAAAAACAAAGTTTTTAAGCGGTATTTCCTTTTGTATGATTTTAGGTGTGTCGGTATGATTTTTGTCATACCATCAAAAATAGAGTTATCTGATGACTTCAGGATAACTCTATTTGCATATATAACTTGAAAAAAATCATTAAAAATGTTATATTAAAGTATAGAAACACGCTTGTTGTTATGCGGGATTTTTAACTTGTGGAAATAACTTCCACAAGTTGAAAACGAGAGCCTCCCTCTGACGAGGGAGGTGGCAAAACGAAGTTTTGACGGAGGGAGAGAATTATGAAAGAATATAATAAAGCTAATATCTCTCTTGCAAAAAATTTAAGAAAAAATATGACACCTTGGGAACGAAAACTTTGGTATAAGTTTTTAAGATATTACCCTATCAGGTTTCAAAGACAAAAAGCAATTGGAAATTACATAGCAGATTTCTATTGCGCAAAAGCAAGACTTGTAGTTGAACTTGACGGTGGTGGTCATTATACCCCAGAGCAAATAGAAAAAGACAAAGTTAGAACGAAAGAGTTAGAGGGTATGAATTTAACAATTTTAAGGATTTGTAATTTGGATATTGACCGAAATTTTAGAGGTGTATGCGAATATATAGACTTGGCTGTTAAAAACTCTCTCCCTCAGTCAGCTTCGCTGACAGCTCCCTCGTCAGAGGGAGCCGAAGGCTAATTTGTTCCAAATTTGACACAAGCATATAATGAAATTGGTGAGTCCCGTGAAGAGTAAACCTTCGGCAAAACAGCTGTATTTTTGATTTGGAGGTATATCTATGAAAAGAATTTTTAAAAGAATTTGTTCGTCAACACTGCTGGTGGTGCTGATTGCTCTTATGCCCATTCAGTCCTTTGCTGAAATGGGTGAGGCTTTTTACTGTGATGGAAAGAACGAGCTGTATCAGGAATACATAAAGAATCATTCCACAGCTGAGCAACTTGCAATTCCTTACGAAAGATGGATGCGGGCCAACAAATACTTCGGTGAAGATGAGAAAAACTTCGATATTCAAGAGATTTCGGTAGATATTTCAAAGCCGATTTGGACCACACAAAACTGGACCAAAGAGACGATTGGCGGCTTGTTTGATGCCGAGGATAAAGCGGCGTTTTTACATCAACAATCTGAAGCTGTGATAAAGACTTATATTTATGCGCCGGTATATTATAAGGGTGAATTTGCAAATTATACAAACATTTATTCCTATAATGGCTTTTCGAATGCTTATGGTTCCGGCGGCGGGTCTGTTTCAAACGAAACCGCCAATTATATTCTGGTGGATCGTATGTTGAAAACGCTGGAAGAATACGGACTTAAGGATTGGACGCCGCAACACACCTTTATGATTGATGGCTTTGTGTTCGTACTGTGTGAAAAAGACGGCCAAACGGTTGCCGCATATTTTCCCGAAGCCTATGCACTGAATCATTGTCAGGAGTTTAATGAACGGTTTTTAAGACAAAAGTTTCTCACAAAAGAACAGCTCGTGTCGGCGATTGCAGAATATGAGGATAAATATTATGTAAAACCCGAAGATCGAACAAATCAGCCCACCATCGGTGGAGGCGCGACGGAATTTGAGGAGGATGTTTCTCGCGTGCCGTGGCTGTGGATCGGCATTGTGGGCGGCGCGGTGGCGCTGGTGGCGCTCATCCTCGTCTTTGCCCTAAAAAAGAAAAAAGCATAAAGTTTGGCGGAGCGCCGCCCTTGCCCGAGGGATTTTCCCCTCGGGCAATTTTTGTAAGGATTGACTTGCGAAAAGGGGCGGGAGATGGTAAAATGAAAAAAGAAAGGCGGAGAATGTATATGAAGCTGAAACGTTTTACGGCGGTGCTGTTGATCGCACTGCTTTGTCTGAGCGGATGCAAACCGAGCGCAGAGGAGGAAATTATGGCAAATACACAGCAACCGGTACAGCAAACCGTACCGCAAACACAGCTGCCCCAAACCGAGCAACCGGAAACCGTGCCGGGCACCACGACGCAGTCGCCTGCAGGCGGGCAGACGCAGACCCAACAACCTGCCGCTCCGCAGACGCAGGCGCCGACTACGCAGGCACAGCCGACTACCCCTGCACAGCCGAGCGGGTCGCAGACCCAACAGCCCACCGCGCCGACACCGGAGCAGCCCTCCGGCACCACACAACCTCAGCAGCCGACCAACACGCCCACCGAGCAGCAACCGACGACGCAGGAAAAGGATAATACGGTGGTGGATCTTGCCACCGACGTGCGCTATTTCGGCCGCACCTACGAGCAAAACGGCACGTATTGGTTTAACTGGACCGCCTCCGGCTTTGAGTTTACCATCAACGGCACCGGGGCGGAAGCAATGATCGAATCGGAAAACAACGGTGACGAGCACGTTGCCTTTCTGAAGATCTATATTGACGGCAAGGAACAGGCGAAAAATATCCCGCTGACGGATACCATGCAGACCGTCACCCTGGCCAAGGGGCTGAAAAAGGGTGTGCATACCATCCGTGTGGTCAAGCGGACCAACGGCCGCAGCGCCTCTGCCGGTGTAAGTGACATCACGCTGGCCAAAAATACCACCATTATGGCGCCGCCCGCCGCATCGGAACGTCGCATTGAATTTGTGGGGGATTCCATTACCGTGGGCTACGGTGTGTTGAGCACCTCCTCCGCCGATACCTGGAGCACCAAGACGGAGGACGGTACCAAGACCTATGCCGCATTGGCGGCCACGGCGTTGCGAGCTGATTTTAACGTCATCGCCATCAGCGGTCGGGGACTGGCTCACAACACCTCGGGCGATACCGATAAACTGATGCCGTTTTTGTATCCCCAGCTGGACGGCTATAACAATGCCGGCGTGGCTTGGAATTTCAAATCCTGGCAGCCCCACGTGGTGGTCATCAATCTGGGCACCAACGATCATAAAAATTCCTCCGGCGCCGAGGTGACGACTGCCGCTACCGCTTTCCTGAAAAACGTACGCAAAAACAATCCGAACGCATATATTATTTTTGCGTACGGTATGATGGGCAACACCCACGAAGGCGCCATCAAGGCGGCTATTTCTGCCTGCGGCGATCATAAAACGAGCTTTTTGCCGCTGAAAAATTCCGAGACCCGTGTCATCGGCCATCCCAATCCCGCCTCCCATAAGGAAAATGCCCTGACGCTGGAAAAGGAGATCCGCCGTCTGACCGGTTGGAAGGATTGAGGGCAATAATCGGTCGAAATTCCGATAAAAATATTGAAAAAGCACGAAAGATATGATATTATGTATTTTATAAAGCGATTTACTCATATCGGTATCAAGCTGCTGGGTACGCTGGCGGTGGCCGTCTACGTATATCTGATGGTCGTATGGCAGATTCCCTGTTGGATGAAAACGCTGGTAGCTTTGCCCTGTCCGGGCTGTGGGATGACCCGTGCCTGGGCGGCGGCGCTTCATGGCAACCTGTGGCGCGCCTTGTCGTTACATCCCTGGTTTTGGAGCGTGCCCATCCTGTATCTGTACATACTGGCGGATGGGAAACTGCTGGGACGGCCCAAGGCAGACGCTTGGATCATCGGCATTTGTCTGGGCGGCTTTGTATTGGTGTTTTTGGGCAGATTGCTTATCCCCGCATGGCGGGCAGTAATATAAAAGAGTCAAGGCTTCTGTAAAAAAGGCGGGAGCGCTTGGCAGAATATAAGGAGGAAATGAGATATGTTTTGCAGAAATTGCGGTAATCAAATGGATAATCAGGCTGTGGTGTGCGTAAGATGCGGTGTGCCTGCCGGCGCCGGCGCTTCTTATTGCCCCAATTGCGGTACCAACACCGCTCCCGGCGCGGCCGTTTGCACCAAGTGCGGTGTGGCCCTGTCCCAGCCCGTCAATCCCACGATGCAGAAATCCAGACTGACGGCCGGTCTCTTGGGCATTTTCCTGGGTGGTCTGGGCATTCACAATTTCTATCTCGGCTTTACCGGTAAGGCGATCGCGCAGATCGTGCTCTCGTTCTGTATGGGTATCGGCAGTATCTGGGGCTTGATCGAGGGAATTATGATCCTGTGCGGCTCCATCAATGCCGACGCCAACGGTGTTCCCCTGAAGGAGTAAACCAAACAAAAAAGGATGGGCGATGCCCATCCTTTTGATTTTTAAAAAAATAAAAACACCGCCATTCGGCGGTGTTTTTATCTGTAAATGTTTTAAGTCTTACGCTTCTTCTTTCATTTTAGCGAAGCACTCACTGCAGTATACAGGACGGTCTTCTGTGGGTTTGAAGGGAACTTTGCAATCTGCGCCGCATGCTGCGCAAACAGCATCATACATAACTCTGGCGCTCTTGGCGGCAGCTTTTCTGGCGTCTCTGCATTCTTTGCACTTCTTAGGCTCGTTCTGGAAGCCCTTTTCAGCATAGAATTCCTGCTCACCTGCAGTGAAAACGAATTCCTTGCCGCACTCGTTGCAAATTAAAGTCTTGTCTTCGTACATTGGTTTACCTCTTCCTTTTCCTGGGAAAAATTATTTTACCCGTCCACGGAGTTGAACCGCAGCCTCCTATAAGTTGCTCACCGTGAGCTTTCGGGCATATAGACCGGACAAGCGTCCGGAGGAAAACATTATTGCAGCTTGGCCCGTGCCCGGGCAAGCGCATTGTCCACCGCCTTGGTGCTCATACGCAGAGCGCCGGCGATCTCCTTGTAGGTGTATCCGTCTGCAAAGAGCAACAACACCGCCCGTTCCTTGGGGGAGAGGGCGCGACGGATTTTTTTGTTGACGTCGCTGATCTCCTGTCGGCGCAGCACCACACGTTCGGCGCTGTCGACGGCGTGCCCCAACTCGTCGGTCAACTCGACGGCGTGGTTGATCACCTGCGTCTTTTGACGGGTGTCGTGTCGCACGGCGGAAAGCAGGGCGCTTTTGATGCACAATACGGCGTAGGCGATGAAACTGTCATTTTGGGTGGGATCGTAGGTGGCAATGGCCTTGGTAATACCGCAACGCGCCTCTTGCCGCAGATCCTCTTCATCTCCGCTGTCAATGTGATACTCGCCTGCCAGGCGGAGCACCAACGGCTCTAACTGTTGCAGAATGGCCTCGGTCGCGGCGGCATCGCCGTTTCTTGCCAAAAGGAGCAGGTTTTGGTCGAATTTGATACTTTTTTCCAAAATGACACCTTTCTGTCCACAAATAGAGACTTATATGTATACATTGTACAACACTATTTCCATCAAGTCAAGAAAAATTACAGATTTTTTAGAAAAAGGTATTGATTTTATGGAAAAATGATGATAAAATATCTACTACTGACAAAATATACATTTTGATAAGGGAGGTGCATCGTCCGTGCCGAATATTAAATCCGCCAAGAAGAGAGTTATCGTTACCGAGACCAAAACTCTGCAAAACAAAATGGCAAAATCTGATTTGAGAACTGAACTTAAGAAATTCGATGCTGCTGTTGCAGCCGGTGATAAGGAAACTGCAACTGCTGTTTATACTGTTGCTGTTCGTAAGTTGGATAAGGCTGTGGCAGCCAGTCTGCTGCACAAAAATAACGCAGCCCGCAAGAAGAGCCAGCTGACTAAGAAGTTGGCAACGCTTGCCTAATTTTGTGTTTTCATTTTTTTCTTTCCATTTTTTTGTTTTTGGGATAAGGCGATCAATCTTTGGTTGATCGCCTTATCCTTTTTCTTTGACAAGCTGACGGCGGTATGCTATAATACAACAAGTATTTAAATAAAGGAAATCAAAGATTGCGCGTAAGACCAAAATGATTTGTACCATCGGCCCGGCCAGCGATAACGAAGAAACGCTCACCGCCTTGGCCAAGGCCGGGATGAACGTGGCCCGCCTCAACTTTTCCCACGGTACCCACGAGGAGCAAAAGCGGAAGCTGGAGCTGGTCAAAAAGGTGCGGGAAAAATTGGGCCTGCCGGCCGTGCATTGATTACTAGCTGCCCATAAATGGGCTGCACAGCCTGCCTTGGCTCCCTCTGACGAGGGAGCTGTCCGAGCGTCAGCGAGGACTGAGGGAGAGATAACGAAACTTCCCATTCTGCCCCCCATCCTCTCTCCC
>JAZQDW010000039.1:0-8416 GCA_045546995.1 Eubacteriales bacterium | reverse complement strand
TCCCAAGGGTTTGGCTGTTCGCCAATTAAAGCGGTACGCGAGCTGGGTTCAGAACGTCGCGAGACAGTTCGGTCCCTATCTGTCGTGGGCGCAGGAAGTTTGAGAGGAGCTGTCCTTAGTACGAGAGGACCGGGATGGACGCACCTCTGGTGCACCAGTTGTCACGCCAGTGGCACAGCTGGGTAGCCAAGTGCGGCATGGATAAACGCTGAAAGCATCTAAGCGTGAAGCCACCCTCAAGATAAGACTTCCCATAGCATAAGCTAGTAAGATCCCTTGAAGACTACGAGGTTGATAGGTCAGAGGTGTAAGTGCAGTAATGTATTTAGCTAACTGATACTAATAGATCGAGGGCTTGACTTATACAGAGTTACAAACTCTCTGTAGAATCGTAATCTTGCAATACAGTGTATTTCTGTTCAGTTTTGAAGGAACATACCTTCAAGTCGGTGTTGATTAGGAAATGGTCCCACCCGTTCCCATTCCGAACACGGAAGTTAAGCATTTCTCTGCCGAAAATACTTGGCTGGCGACGGCCCGGGAAAATAGGTAATGCCGACACAAACAAAAGAGCAACACATAACGTGTTGCTCTTTTTCTTTAGTCTAAAGTTTTAAAAATTCGGCTTGAAGAAAGAGGGGACAGAAGAATTGTCCCTCGGTCTCCTTTATTCTCTTTTCACTGTGGTGAAAAGACTTTTTTGACAGTCTGACCCGCGTTTGTAATTTGCAAACGCGGGTTTGTTATATAATGTGCTCTTTGCGATATTTGGAAGGGCTGATACCGAAGTGGGCGGTGAACAAACGACTAAAATAATATTGGTCGCAAAATCCGTATCTGCTACTGATTTCTTTGATGGTCAGCGTGGTTTTGATCAGATCCTGTTCGGCAGACATCAGCGTTTTCTGAGTGACATATTGAGTGATGGTAGTGCCCAACTCTTTGGCAAACAGTTTCCTGAGATTATGAGGGGTGGTATGTAGGCGCTTCGCAAGGGTGACGGCGGTGTGGGACATATGTGGCCTTTTTCCGATTTGATAGATGGCTCTGTTAATTATGGGAGAATAGACGGTAATGGGGACTTCTTCACCGCGTTCCATTACCTCCAACAGTAATTGTTCCATCATAATGCGGAGTGCAAGACAACTCTGAAAATTCGTCTCGGGTAATAAGCCCTGCATTTTTTTGATGGTGTCCATCCGATCGTGCAGAACGATACATCCCGGCTGCGCAATAGGAATCGGAATTCCGTTGCTGTCGTATATTTCTCCGTAAAAGAATAGCTTTTGGCAGGTATTATGACAATAGTGAGTGCCGACGCTTCCTGACGGAATGACATAGATATTGCCGGGTGTCATACGAATCAGTTGATCGTTGCACCATATTTCCGCCTCGCCGTCTATAATTAAATAAAATATATTGGTATTATATGGGGCTTTTTTTCGGTTCCAGGTGTGATCCAACTCAGCATACGCAAGATTTGCCAAATAGATTCGCATATACTTGATTTCATTGATCGACGGTTTGTTGTTTTTGAGCAGTCTCATTCGTATTCTCCATCTTTTGGTTCGTTCTGTTAATTCTCTTCGCTTTTATTTTACTTTAAACTAAAATTAAAGTCAATACCACACGAAGGGAGTTTTGAAGTGTGATGAAAAACGCAAAAAGACCGATTTCATTACTTATGGCTATTCTGTTGACGTTGGGAATGCTGACGGGCATTGTTTTGCCTGCTACGGCCGTTACCGCGCCCACTTACGGAAAAGTCGAGAATGTAACTGTGATTGGTCAGAATGTAGGAGACTATAGCACAGAAACTGCGAGTTCGTGCTTGACTGACGGCTTGTATGGTGCCGGACCTGGAGGCACGTGGTCCAATACAAGGGGAAGAAGAGAGGCCTATCTTACCTTTGATCTGGGCGCCACAAGATCGCTGAAAACCATAGTGTCCCATGCGCGTACCAACTTCCCCAAAAGTAATGCCAGGGAGTTTGAGGTATACGTGACGGGTACCGCCCCTGTTTACAGCGAAACGCTGGATGAAGGTGTTGTTCCTACCGGATTGCCGGAGGAGCCGACTATGTCGGGTGAATTTGCGCAGTGTGCGGCAACCGTTAATACCTTTGCTACCGCGGATTTTCCCGCAGGAACCACCGGACGCTATGTGACACTCCATATAAAAAACACATATGAGACTACCGGTAATGCATACATCCGTATCGGTGAAATTGAATTTTTTGCTCCGCGGGAATTTGATATGGAGATTGATAGTATTGCTTCTACCAGCTCTTATAATGGCTACGGTCCGGAGTATCTCTATGACGGACTGACGGGTGGCAGTACATATTGGAGCACAAAAGCGACCAGTGTTACCTCCGCCGACCTTACGGTTACGCTCAAAGAAGCGAGTACGGTTTCCTCTGTGGTACTGTATCCCAAGCAGGTAGCACAGTTCCCTGCAAGTGTTACCGTTGCGGTTTCTTCGGATAACGAAACCTATGAGACGGTACTGACTAAAGAGGATACGACCATTACTGCCGTGGCACCGCAGTACTTCTCCTTTGATAGTAAAGATAATGTAAAATATGTCAAGATCACCGTGACCAGACCCGATTCCAAGGTATATATTTATCTGGACGAGATTGAGGTACTGGGACAAAAGGTGTATGATGCCTCTGACAGCGACGGTGACAGAGTCATCAGCAATATGAACGGTGAGGTTCCGATCACTTATGTAGAAAATATGACCGGAATTACCGCCAATGCTTATGATACGAATTATCCCTATACAGCGCTGATTGACGGTAGAGTGGATGATCTGACGGCATATCCGTATTGTTGGCAGACACCCGACGGCACCACCTCCGCCTCCTTTGAGGTAAGTATGCGTTCCGCTTGTGAGGTGACGGGTATCACTCTGCATCCCGTACCCAACTCCGACCGTGTCGCCATGCCGAAGAACATCAGCGTATACGTGGCGAATGCGGAGGGTACCTACAGTATAGTGCCCGTAATTGAGGTGTTGGAGCTGGAAAACAGAACCTCCACCGACCCGCTGACCCTGTACTTTGACGCGGTGCAAGACGTCACCAAGGTCAAGGTCGTGGTGGACGGTTCGGATACCACGTACATCAATATGAGTGAAGTGGACGTGCTGGCAGTGGCACCCCGTAAGGCTGCCGCAGTTAAAATTGTCAACGCCACTGCCACCAGTAATCACAATTCCACCCCCATTACCCGTTTGTACGACCAGAAGAGAAGCACCTATTGGGCGAGCGGTCAGGTGGCCAATACTTCGGTTACGTTGGAACTTGAAAGTTCCAGCGTGCTGACGGGTCTCACCTTGACACCGGCAGACAAGGCGTGGAAAGACCCTGCAAGAGAAAAGGCGATCAGCCAGTTCCCCGAAAGCATCACGGTTTATACCTCCACTGACGGCGAGGTCTGGTCGGAGGCAATTATGAGTGCCGTTGGCTTTGACTTTGATGACAATTTGGGCGCCACTTGTGATGTGAATGCTTATATTAAACCGCAGACCTTCTGGTTTGAGCCGCAGTTGGATGTTAAGTTTATTAAGCTTGATCTTACTCGTGCCGACGGTTGTTCCTATGCGGAAATTGCGGAGGTAGAACCTTTGTGTACAGCTTTGGATCCTGAAATTGCGGCAAACTCCGTTACGGAGCTTCGCATTGATTATGAAAACAACTGTATTGTAATGCCCGAGTTTGATAACTGTGAGGTTGAGATTACCTCCAGCAGCAATCAGGCTGTTGTGGCACTTGACGGTACGGTAGACGCCATTGGCGGCGGTACGGCTGAGGTTGTTCTTCGTATTACTAATATTGCCGGTGAAACTGCGCTGACCGCCCCCATCACGGTTACGGTACTCGGTCTGCGGCAGAGAATGGCGACCATTCAAAAAGTGATCGACGCCACCGCCTCTAACAACAATCCCGGTGGCACTGCTATGGAGATGATCGCAGGTGAAGCCAATTCCTCCTATTGGTCTAAGGGTTGGGTTTCCGACGGAACATCCAAAGATGCAGAACTCATCTTTACGTTGGCAGAGCCTGCTGATGTGGCGGGTGTTGTCCTGCTGCCCTACAGTGATAAATTGGATTCCTTCCCGCAAAACTATGAGTTCTTTACTTCTTCCGATAAGGAAACCTGGAAATCCGTAGGAACGGTTTCTGACTATGTTGTTCCCGAAGAATTGGCGGATGAGAAACACAAATTCTATTTCCCCATTGAATCTGATGTAAAATACATTAAGGTAAATGTAACTTGCGCTGACTCTCAGACAGTGATGAGAATCTGTAAGTTTGAATACTTAGAGGTGCCCGCTGTGCAGACAGCGACGGATGCTGCTGCGGCATTGACGGTAGAGCAAAGCGGGGAGACTATGCTCATAGAGGATATCTCCGGTCAATTCACTACCGAAATTACACAAAGCAGTAATGAGGCGCTGGTTGTCACCGATGGCAAGATTGTTCTGCCCGCAGAGGCGACCGACATCACACTTACCATCAAGGTAACCAACCGTCTGGACACTACAGATGTGGTTACCGTTACCCGTGACGTAACGGTCAAAACCGCTGATATGCTGGCGGTAGAGGCGGTTGCCAAAGAGACGGATCTTATTCCTTGCCCTGAAAACGATGCAACCCAGATCACCTGTCCCTCCGTTCCCGAGGGCTATACCATCAAAGTAGTGGCAAGCGATCACCCTGACATCGTAGATGCCACCGGTAAGATCACCCGCAGTGATGATACCACCTACGGTGTTCGTCTGACCTTTGAGATCACCCATACCGCCTCCGGCGCCACCGCGCGCACTAAGGAACTGTTGGTGCCCATCTATAAGACTTATGTAGCTCCCACTATGTCGGAAGAAGAGATCGAAAAGATCCATCGTGACTATGAGAGTAAGTCTTACGGTGTATTCGTTCATTATATCCCTGAATACAGAAATGTGACAGGTACCATCTACAGAGACGGTCAGGTCGTTGAGAATGTAGATGAATTGGCAGAGGGTTTTGACGTAGTGCAGTTTGCCAAGGATATGGACGACTTCGGCGCCGAGTACGTTGTATTTACAGTTATTCACGATAACGATAGCGCCATCTTCCCCAGTATGACAATGGAGCGCTGGAGAGAGGATCGCCGCAGTGAGTCCTGCACCAGCACCAAGCCCTATGCGGATCGTGATGTTATTATGGAGCTTCTGGATGAGCTGGATAAGTATGACATTGATCTGCACCTCTATACCCGTACCGATGCTTCGTTCCATTATGATGAGGAAGACCGTTGGAACGTCGGTTATTACGGTTACGATCCTGATCCTGAACAAACTGTATGGATGGAATATATTATGGAGTTCCATTACGAACTGGTAGAGCGCTACGGCACCCGTCTGGCAGGTATCTGGAACGACGGTCATGTATCTCCGCTCAAGCCCGGTCAGGATCAGGAGGACTACAGAAACCTGATGCGAATGTTCAATCCTGCTATGGAGCTGACGATGAACTCCGGCTTCCACAGAGGTGAGACCAACCTGTTCTCTCACTTCAACTATGCAGATAACAAGTGCTGGGAGATTAACTCTTATGTGGAGTATGAAGATGTACTTCAGGTCTCCCGTCATCAGACCGGCGCAGTTTTGGCAGGCGATAACTGGTGGGCACAGCGTCCCCAAGCGCAGTCCTTCAAGATCCAGCCTGCGGAAGAAATGTTCAGATATATTGCGGCCATTTCCTCTATTTCCGTAGAGGGTGGTTTTGCCGCCGCATTGGGCAACTATGCAGTCAAACCCACGGATACCACGAATGATCTGTGGCCCTGCGGTATGAAGGATATGCTGACCAAGGTCGGTACTTATCTTTCTGCTGTTAAGGAATCTGTTGCCAATACTTCTATTGGTGTAGCATATCCCACCAAGGAGAATTCCATTATCTGTAATCTGGAATGGGGTGTTTCCACCGAATCCAGAGACGGTAAAAACATTTATTTCCACGTACTCAACGCTCCTGAGGGCGACACTTTGAATCTGTCCGAAACAGCAGATGGTACCATCTTGGGTACCGATGCGGTTGTTCTCAACCTTGACGGCACCACCACCGAGGGTGTTACCGTGACCAAGACGGAGAGCGGCTATGCTGTCACTCTGCCCGAGGGTAAGACTTGGGATACAGTAGATACCGTTATCAAGGCTGAGCGCACCGGTTATGATGAGACTATCCCGATGTACAGCGGTGACAAGGTCTTCTATGATCCTACTGTTGAAGGTCTTGAAAAAGGTACTAAGGTCATTCGCACCGTGGAGGGTGTAGAGTGTTATCTGGTAGCTGATGTTAATGCTATCGGTGAGATCACTGATGACGGCTATCCCGTAGTGGATGGCGTAAAGCAGGTACATTTTCTTGCCAAGGAGTACGAGCCTTTCTCCATCTACTTCGGTTCCTATGCACTGTATGGCGCCAAGGCGGGCATCAACCCCAATGACCCCGAGGATATCACCAAGGCAAATGCTCTGCGTACTTCCGATGAGGGTGAGACCGTACTGATCGGCGGCGGCAACACCAGCCTTCCCGGCGGTACCATAGTTCTTGCATCTCACGACGGCAAGATCACATTGGATGGCTTTACCGTCAAGGGTAACGCCAAATGCAAAATAGGCGTTGAGACAAGGGCTGGCGACAACGTGGATGACGTTACAAAGGTTGATATTATCAATTGCCGTAATTCCAATGCCGAGGATGCCTACGGTGTATTCAACGATGCTAATGTGGGCTCCAATGAGGCCTTTATTGACGGCTGGCCCGCAGATCATAAAATCGTTAATATCAAAACCAATCGTTTTGACGGCATCTGCTTCTCCAAAGCACCCTCTGCCCTGATTGATATTCGCAATTGGGAGGGTGTTGTAGAAGGAAACTACATCAGTATGAAGAATTCCGTCAATGTTGCCAATGGCACCACGACGTATTCCACCATCTTCAATTTGAGCGGTGAATCCTACAGCGGCAAGGATTGGGATGGTAAGCAGGACGTGACCATTCAAAACAACCATCTGGAGGGCCGTGTCAGCACGGCGGTTAATCCCAAGTGGTATGATGAGTATAAGGTACATGTTTTGAATAATACCATTGCTCCCACGGTTTCCGGATACTCTCTGATCAACCTTTACGTGGCGGGCAGTGCCACCGTTGACGGTGAAACTAAATATTACTCTAACATTGACACTGCAGATATTCAGATCAGCGGCAACAAGGTCATCAATCCCTATGCCGTCGGTCTGGCCTTTGTCAATATTTACGGCACTGTCACCGCCACGTCCGCCGAGCAGATCGCAGAGATCAACGCCTATAAGGCAGGCAATATCAAGATCACCCATAACGAGCTGGACTACGGCACCGTCAGCGGCAATGCCTTTGCAGGCACGGCGGTCAAGGGCTACGACAATCTGGTCTTTGATATCGCCTGCAACAAATACGGCGCCACCGTCAACCCCGTCAAGAGTGGACTTGCGGTCAACTTCGCCGCCCTCAGCGATGCCGATGAGGCGGCTCACAAGCAGGTGGAGATCGTAGAGGAAATTGCACCTACACTCACCACCGAGGGCACCGGTAATAAAGCTTGCGCTTTCTGCGGCACCGTTCTGGAAGAAAATATGGTTTTACCTGCCACGGGAGAGGCGATCATCGGCACCACCGGCTATGCCACACTGGAAGAAGCACTGAAAGCGTCCAAAGCGGAGGACGTCATTCAATTATTAAATGACGTCACGGCGGAAGAGCTGATGGTGAAAAACGGCGTAACCCTGGACCTGAACGGCAAAATTCTTACCGCCGATTATCTGGTGAGCTTTAACGGCGCATCCGTTGTGGACGCCACCGACACCGGCACCGGCAAGCTGGCCATTGCCAAAGAAAATCTGGCCCTGTCCAAAAACAATTCCTATCTGCCTGTTTACGATGAAGAAAACGGCTGTTATCTCTTCACCCGTGTGAAGAACGACCGCATTGCAGTGACCACCGAGGGTGGCAAACCTAAGTATTCCACCTCTCCCATGTTCAAGGCCTACGCTCATCCCTTGATGGATACCGAGGCCGAGGCTGCCGCCTCCGGCGTGGACGTGATCATTCGTCTTACCTGGTCGGACAGCAATGGTCAGTATGAAGGCTCACAGGATTATACCTTCTTTGATACTTCCATTGCCGAGGTTATGGGCTCCTACGTCAGTGAAAACGGCACGGCCAATTATGAAAAGCAGTTCTACGGTATCTTCGTGGGCAGCGAGATCGAGAGCGGCGTGGACGTATACGTCTCCACCGTTGTAAAATCTTCTGCCGGCGTAGAGATGGAAAGCGCCAAAACGGCACTCTTCACCGCTGAGTAAGGAGGCAGCTATGAAAGA
>JAZQDW010000038.1:0-6370 GCA_045546995.1 Eubacteriales bacterium | reverse complement strand
CACACGGGTGAAGAGATAATGACCGCCCACTTCATCATAGACGGGCAGATAGGGGTTGTTTTTGGGCAATGCCAGATTTTCTTTGGCAATGACCAGCTTGCCGCTACCATCCTCGGCAGAATCCATCAAGGCAGCACCGTTAAAGCCCACCAAATAATCGGTGGTAAGGCTCTTACCGTTCAGATCCAGCGTGACACCGCCGGCGATCATCAAGCGCGTGGCGGCAACGTCGGCGCACAGTTTTACGGTGTCGCCATTCTCAGCAGCAGCCAGCGCCTGCTTCAAGGTGGCAAAGCTGACGCCGTCAATTTCCGCACAACCGCGGGAAGCCTTGATAACGGTGTCCACCTCGTTCCACCGGGTGCCCTCGGGTAGGGTGATAGTGTAGCCGCTCTCCGTCTTGGTGATGGTGACGGGAGTGGTGGTATTATCAAAGTTCATAATCACGGCGTTCTCTGCCAGTACGGAGCCGTCTGCCGTTTCGGGCAGGGTCAGGGTGTTGCCCGTGGGGGCCTTGAGTACGTGAAGATAAACGTTTTTACCGTCACGGGATTCGGTGGAAACACCCCACTCCAGATCGGCAATGGTGCTGTTTTCGGTGGTGGGAAAAGCCTTGCCGATGGCGGTATTTTGAATGGATTCGGCGATGGGCTTGATATAACTACCCACCTGGGTCAGATTTTCCTTCATCCCTTTAAGCCAGATGCTGTCCAGCTCCTCGCCCTCTCTTACGGGGTAAATGCCCGTGGAAGCGAGCAAGCCACCCTGCTCGGAAATGGAGGCAAGGGCTACCATATACTGGAACATTTCGCTTGCGGGCTGAATGTTGATCTCTTCATCAGCGGGAAGCATCGTCCACCAATACTGTGCGGCCAGACAGGTGGCCACCTGATAGCGGGAAAATTCCAGATCGTTGATATAATCTACCCAACGGTTGATCTCCCAACAGCGGTTGTCGGGCAGATTGTGCTGGGGATACAGATCCAGTTGTCCCTCGGTAAATCCTGCGTTCATGGTCAGGATCATGGCGGGGTTGAACATTTCGGCGGTGGCCCGCAGTCTTGTCTGAGGGTCACCGGTGGGGATATGACTGAACATACCGTCCAGCCACAGACCCTTCAGGCGGTCGCCGTAGCGGTCGCCCAGCTCATAGTACAGCTCGTTGATATATTGATTCCAGGTAGCATAATTGTCGGTCTTGTCGTTCCAGCCAACGTTTGCCTTGTCCTCGGCGGGGTAGGACACGCCGCCTGCTGGATGGTTGTACAGGTGCAAATCAATGCCGTAGGGCTCCAGCGCATCCAACAGCTCCTCAATCAGGTCGCCTTCGGCGTAGGTCTTGTAGTCGGTGTTGCCCTCGCTGCGGCGATCGTCCTTCCAGCGTTGCATGGTCATACTGGGGAAGAGCGCCTGGCCCTGATAGTGCCAAACGGTGAATACCACATATTCCACACCAAAGGCGTTGACGTCCTCGGCAAACTGTTCGGCATCAAAGTTATCCACCAGCTCGTCGGTGGTCTGTACCACGTTACCGTCGGCATAGACGGTGCCGTGACCGATAACGTCACTCTCGGGGATATAGTGAATAAAAATGCCGTATTTCTTGGCCTTGTAGTCCTCACGGATCTTGTTGATCTCCGCCTCGGACATGGTGGGGGCTACGTAGGTTTTATAAATGGGCACCAACAGATCCTTGGTACGGGCGGTGTCCCCCGTGGCGGTGTCGGTGATCTCAAAGGTCAGACGGACACGGTAGGTGGTATCGTCACTGCGGGTGATATTACCGTCGGTATCCACCACGGCAGGCGTGTCGCTCTCCACAATCTTAATGGTATAGCCATCGGGCACGACGGGATAGGTGATCTTATCGGAATTGAGTTCGGGAATGGGAATGAGATCGGTATCGACTGCCACCGCCTCCACGTCCACCATCGCCTGTGTTTTCACGGCAAGGGTGCGGGTACAAGTGGCGGTATCCTCGGCCGAAAACCGATTGGTCACCTGCAGGGTAAGGGTAACGTCGGTCTGTGCATCGGGCAGGATGATGGTGCCATCGGTGCCGATCACGGCGGTGTTACCGCTCTGGGTGATGGTAACGTCAAATTGATCGCTGATGCCCTTCAGAACAACTGCCTTGTCCTCTTGCACCGCCTGCAAAGCGGCGGCGGCCTCGGCGGCGGTCAGCAGATCGGGGGTGGTCAACACCTCCAGCTCGGCCAACTGCAGACAGTTGGTATCGGTTTTCAGAATGACCTTAACGTATTTTACGTTCGGCTGTGCGGTAAACCAAAAATACTGCTTTTCCCCACCCACGGCACTCAGTTCGGTTTTGGTGAGTACCGAGGTAAAGGCGGTACCGTTTTCGGAAACCAGCACCTTCATTTCCCGGGGGAAATTGGTGACCACGCTCTCCCGGGGGAGCATGGTGATACCGACGACGTTGCCGGCCTCAGCCAGGGTCAACAGCACCTCAGTCTCCGTTACTCCGCTTTCGGTGGACCAGTAGTGCTCGGCATAACCACCGCCGCCGGCGGTTCCGCCGGCCACGCCGTTGATGAGATTGATCTCGGGATATTTGGGGGCGAAGTTGCCCGCCTCCACCTCATCGATCTTGGTGGCAGAGGCCATTTGCTCCCGTAGCGCAAGGACGTAAACGGGGATGACGTCGGTGGTGGCGGTGTCGCCGTTTTTATCGGTTACGGTCAGCACCACGTTGCTGTTGCCGCCGTAGAGAATCTCGGCGGTGCCGTCCATGGCGATAACGTCGGTATTACTGCTGGAGGAAAGGGCAAAGGTACAATCCTTGGCCGTGGGCAGAATCAACTTGCCCGTCAGATAATCCACCGTAAGGGAGTCTACCGCCAGAGCGGCCTTTTCAGCGATGGTGGTATAAACAAAAAATTCAATTTCTGCCAGATCCAGGGTGGCGCCGCCGTGGATGTTTTCCACGTGCAGGGTGAGATAGCGTCCCTCGCCGCCGTCGGGGAAGGCAATGGTACGGGACAGCTCGGTGGTACTGAAGGCCGCCAGCGTACCCTCGGTGGCCAAACCGCCGATACCGGTGGGTACCTCACCATTGGTGCCATAGTATACGGGGGCGGTTTCGCTTAGATACACCTCGTAATCCTTAACGGCACGATTGACGGTATTTTTGTGATTTCGAGCATATACATTTAAGCTGTGCATTTTCAAACTGCGGCCCAGATCAAAGGTGATATAGGCCTCGGTACAGCTTTTGGTACACCAGATACCCGCATTAGCTTGATCGGTGATGCCGTCCAACAGCATGGTGGCGGGATAATCGCCCGCCGAGCCGTCGTAGTCGGCCACGTTTTGATTCACGTAGGTGATGCGGTTGCCGGCAAGTTGGGTAACGGAGGATCCGTCCCGCTCGGCACCGTAAAATTCAACCTCGGCCAAATCCACGTTGGTGCCGCCCTGCACGTTTTTGACGTGGAGGGTGACGTACTGCCCTACGGTGCCCTCGGGCAGCGTGATGACATCGTAAAGCTTGGAGGCGCTGCAGGCGCTCAGAGAGCCGCTTTTGGTAACCTCACCCAGACCGGTGGGCGCCGTACCGTCCTGGGCCCCATAAGTGGGGGCAAAGGCACTCACAAAGACTTCGTAGTCCTTAATAAAACGGTTGTAGGTATTCGTATGAGGTCTTGCATAGATATGCAGTTCTCTCAGTTCTATCACAGAGCCCGCATCAAAGGTAACGTAGGCCTCGGTACTGCCTTCTTTCGTACCCCAGAAATTGGCGCTATAGTCATTGGAAATGCCGTCCAGCATTTCGGAGGCAATCAAGGACGAGTTATAATCAGCAACGTTCTGTCCGTAAATGCTGAATCCCGACAGCATGCTACTGATGATCGTTCCCGTGTCCCCCACAGGCAAAACATAAATATCGGACAACACACGGCCTGTAATGCCGTCATTTTCCGGCAGGGTTGCTCCGGTTACCGCAACCTTGCCATATACTCTGACGTGTTGCGCATCTTCAATGTCTCCCGTAACGGTAACGGTACCGCTGACGGTGCCGTTCTCAGCATCTGTATTCAATATTTCTATGCTTACGTTATCCGGATGATCGCTCAAAATTTCAATCGTATTTTTGTTGGCGCTTCCATCCTGATTATAAGCCTTGGCCGTAAAGGAAACGGCTTGGTCCTTCTGCAGGGCAGTGTCGTTGATCGTAAGTTCCAGACGATCCTCTTCCAGCCCGTAAAATTCTCTGCAAATGGCCTGTCCCCAACGGGTACCGTGAATTTTCAAGCCGGTCTCGTTGAAATGGATGTTGTCGTGACGATATTGGGTATCGTTGGGCATATCGTCGGTATAGGGGCCGTTATAAACATTGGTATCCTGTGCAATCACGTGCTGTTGCGCCAGCAGGATGGGATTTTGCGCGGCGCGTACGGTATTTACGTGAATCGATATGTTGGCAATCATCCACGGCACGTTCCAGCCTGCATCGTCGCGGGTATTTTGAATCAGCGTCTGCAGTTGATTTGCGTAGGCGCTGGCAGTAGTCTTTTTTTGAGAATCCGTCTCACCCTGATGATACAGCACGGCCTTAAACCCATTGGGTGAGAATTTCTTCACCATAGGAATGAACATATTGTCGTAGGCCTTGCTGCCGGGCAAAAGGGCAGATACTGCGGCACCGCCCCAGGCTGCCGAAACAAAGCCAATCGGTACGCCCAGACGCTCCGCCAGATAGTCACCCGCCGTCGGCCAGGGAGACCCCGCCGAACCGCAATGACTGCCTTCACCCTGGGGTTGCGGGTCATTTGCAACCTGCCACTTGTCGGTCAGCGGATTGTAGGCACAGACCAGATCACTCTCGGGTGTGGTTGCGGGATTGCCGTAAGAAGCGGCATTGGATTGACCGTAAGTGATAAAAACGTCTCCGACGCCAACCTTTTTCACTTCCGTTTCACTCACAATCGTATCGCCGCTTAAGGTTTGCACGACAACGCTGTACCAACCGCCCGCCGTCAATTCCAATGCGGCGGTATACCGATTGTCCGTTCCTGCGGTCATAGCAATCCAGTCAACGGATTGTCCCCTGGTTGCCTCTTCGCTCAAAACCGCCTTGACACGCGCGGCAGTAATCCCCGTTTCATCACAAATGACTTCAACGGGCACCGTGGCCTTGTCATTTCGGTCACGTTGCAGGATCAAGCGCTCTGTAGGAGTAATTACACGAATCGGTACGTTTTGATGCCCATAAAACTCAATCTCCTGAATATTCAGAGAAGCGCGGGTATCTGAAGGTGTTGCGGTGGTACTCCAAATACTCTTGGAATGGATGGTAACGTAACGACCGTGACTGCCGTCAGGCAGGGTGATGGTGCCGTATTTATTGGTGCTGGTGCACTGGGCCATCTGCCCCGAGGTGGTGGGGGTGGCGGCCAGCCCTGCAGGGGCAGAGCCATCCTGGGCGCCGTATACGGGCGCCTCGTTGCTGATATACAGATCATAGTCTTTGATATTTCTGTTCAGCGTGGTCTGATTATTGCTTCTGGCATAGACCAAAATCTCAGAAACCATCATATCGCCGCCCAGATCAAAGGTCATATAACATTCGGTTTCATACTCGGCACAGTTCCAGAAATTGCCGGTGGAATTGTTGATGCCGTCCAGCATCAAGGGATAAGGGTAGGGTACGGTGCCGTTCGCATAGGTATAGTCACCCAGACTTTTGCCGTAGAGGCTCACGCCTGTCAGCTTGGCATCGGTCGCCGCACCGGCACCCACCACGGGGATCATCGTTAGCGTCATCAGCAGGGCCAATACGCCCGCCACAATACGCCCAAATCGTTTCATTTTCATAAAACAACCTCCTTATTCTGCGGTAAAGAGAGCTGTTTTGGCGCTCTCCATCTCCACGCCTGTGGAGGATTTAACGACGGTGGAAACGGATACGTCCACACCGCTTTCAATTTCGTTGCCAACGAAAATGCCGTAGAACTGTTTTTCGTAGTTGACGGCGCCGTCCTCGTTTATATAAGAGGCAATGACCTGTGCGATGGAATCATCGTAGTAGATGTAGTCTTGGATGCCCTGATATTGTCCCTCGCTGTCGCTCCAGGTGAGACGAATGATCACGTCCATGCCGCTGTTCTGCACCTTTTGGGCGGTGTCCAGCACGGAATGAACGTACTCCTTCAACATGGGCGAGGTGGAATACTTGGGTTTGCCGCCCTCGTCGGTCAGCTCAAAACGGTCGTTTTTCACACGGGTGAAGAGATAATGACCGCCCACTTCATCATAGACGGGCAGATAGGGGTTGTTTTTGGGCAATGCCAGATTTTCTTTGGCAATGACCAGCTTGCCGCTACCATCCTCGGCAGAATCCATCAAG
>JAZQDW010000037.1:0-35455 GCA_045546995.1 Eubacteriales bacterium | reverse complement strand
TGGACACGCTGAGCTTTAATGTATAAATTTCACCGCCCGTGCTTTTGTGAAAGAGCAGGGCGGTGCTTTTAAGCAGTGGAGGAGCATCCGAACACGCCTGAAAGCGCATAATTTCGGCGCTTTTTGGCTTATCGTCGGCGGAAGGGCCCAGCCTTGCCCCCTCCTCTGCGCCAAAAATCTCTTAAAATTCTGCACTTTCAGGTCGCAGAATTTTGCCGGAGCCGATTTTTGCATCGGCAAGGCATAAAACGCAGCCAATACTGCCGTATTGGCGAGTATTTTAACACAGCAGAGGTGAAAATCGGCCCGTCAAAATCGGGTTCGGATACTCCTCCGCTGCTTAAGGAGAAAATTATGTTAAACTTTACCGGCGCCGCGCATGCGGCGGCAGAATTTGTAGCAAAGGAACAATTGACCGACCGGCCTTTGTGGGCAAAATTTGTAAACCAATTCCGTTTGCAGCGGGATGGTGAAAATATGGGCTGGCGCGGTGAGTATTGGGGCAAAATGATGCGGGGCGGCGCTCTGACGTATCAATATACGCAGGATGCGGCACTGTATGCCGTGTTGGAGGAAACAGTGCGGGATCTGCTGACGGTGGCTGAGGCGGACGGCAGAGTGTCCACCTATACCAGAGAAACGGAGTTTACCGGCTGGGATCTGTGGTGCCGCAAGTACGTACTGCTGGGCTGTGAGTATTTTTTGGAGTGTTGTGAGGATGCGGCTCTGCGGGCCGAGATCCTTACCTTTTTGTGTCGGCAGGCCGACTATATACTGGAGCATATCGGCGCGGACAAGTTGTCCGTCACCAAGGCATCGGGCCATTGGTACGGTATCAATTCCGCATCGATCCTCGAGCCGATGGTGCGGCTGTATCGCCTGACGGAAGCGCCGCGGTATCTGGAGTTTGCTGCCTATATCGTACAGACCGGTGGCGCCGAGGGCATTGATATGTTTTCTATGGCCTATGAGGATAAGCTATTGCCCTATCAGTACGGAGTCAGCAAGGCATATGAAATGATCTCCTGCTTTGAAGGGTTGTTGGAATATGCTTTGGTCACCGGGGAGGAAAAATGGAAAACGGCAGTGATCAACTTTGGCCGGGCGGTGTTGCGTAGCGAGGTGTCGGTCATTGGTAGCTGTGGCGTGACCCACGAACTGTTTGACCATACCGTCACACGGCAAACAACGGACTATGATGGTGTGCGGCAGGAGACCTGCGTTACGGTCACCTGGATGAAATTTTGCGCCCGTTTGTTGGAACTGACGGGAGATGGCGTCTTTGCCGACGCCATGGAGCAGGCCTTTTATAACGCTTATCTCGGCGCAATGAATACACAGCACAAGATATGCGCGTATATCAACGAGCGCTATTTGCCCCGACTGGGGTTGCCGCCTGCCAAGGACAGCTTTTTGCCCTTTGACAGTTATTCGCCGCTGATTCCTGACAAACGTGGCAAAAAAACCGGCGGAACGCAGGTGTTGGAGGACAATACCTATTACGGTTGTTGCGCCTGTATCGGCGCGGCGGGCGTGGGCGTCTTTCTGCGGGAGGCCGTACAGTTGACGGAGGACACGCTGACCGTCAACTTTTATGAGCAGGGCCGCGCCGAATGGGAGGGCGTTGCATTGCAGATGCAGACCGATTACCCCGCCGATGGCAAGATCGACCTGCATCTGATCACCGATCGGGCACTGACCCTGCGACTGCGCCGTCCCGGCTGGACGGGACAGAGTGGGTATGAGATCCATCGGCTGGCGGCTGGTGAGCATCGCCTTTCTTTGGAGTTTGCTATGGAGCTGCGTACGCTTGCTCCCATCAGCTGGAGCGAGGACGACGTATATACCGAAAACGTAAAGATCGGCCAGTATTGGGTGGGCGGCAAACAGCACGTTACTCATCAGCCAGAGGAGGACGATTATATCTGCCTGCAATACGGCCCCCTCACCCTGGCGGCAGATGACCGTCTGGGCAAGGCCGCTGACAGCGTCTTTACCTTTGCGGCCGGTCATCCCTATCGTGTGGTGGACGGCGGCGCGGAGGCGATGCTGCGTCTTTCCTTTGAGGATGAAAAAGGCGAGCGCTTTGATCTGATCGACTATGCCTCGGCCGGCAGAGATTGGAATACGACCATCGCCGCCTGGTTGAAAACGAAATAAAAAAAGGTGTTTTCCCCAATGGGGGAAAACACCTTTTCAAGTTTTGCTATTTATTTTACAATGGTGCCAACGGCATTTCTGGGCAGGCAAACGGCGTTTGCCTCATCAGTGTCGATGTGCATGGCGGCGGCGTAAGAGGGGCTGACACGGCAGACAACGTCCTGCAGAATGGCGCTTCTCTCGCTTTCGATCTTCACGCCGACGATCTCCTTGTCCACAACGCCCAGTCTTTCGGCATCCTCGGGGGTCAGGTGGATATGACGCTTGGCGGCGATGACACCCTTCTCCAGCGTAACTTCACCGGCGGGGCCGCGCAGAACGATTCCTGCGGTGCCGTCAATGTCACCGCTTTCACGGATGGCGGCGGCAACGCCCAGCGTGCGGGCATCGGTCAGGGAAACCTCAACCTGCGTTTCGGGACGGCAGGGACCCAGGATGGAAACGCCGGGAATGGTCTTCTTGGGGCCGACCAGATCCACACGCTCCTCACAGGCAAACTGACCGGGTTGGCTGAGGTCCTTTTTGGGGGTCAACTCGTGGCCTTTGCCAAAGAGGGTCTCCAGATCTTCTTTGGTAACGTGCAGATGTCTGGCACTCATTTCAACAATAAAAGTCTTGTCCATTTTGATATCTCCTTTTAAAATAAAAATCCATACACAATTATTGTACAACACAATTCTGTAAAATTCAACCTCTTTTCCGTCTTGAAAAATATGTTATTATATAATATAATGTTTGTATATATCTAAAAAAGAAGGTATGAACTATGAAACCGAAGTATTATCTGACCACCGCCATTGCCTACGCCTCGGCAAAGCCCCATATCGGCAACACCTATGAGATCGTGTTGGCCGACGCCATTTGCCGCTATAAACGAATGGAAGGCTATGACGTGTATTTCCAGACCGGCTCGGACGAGCACGGCGAGAAGATCCAGCTCAAGGCTAAGGAGGCGGGGCTGACCCCCCAGGCCTACGTGGATAAGACCGCCGGCGTGATTCAGGCCATCTGGGACAAAATGAACACCACCTACGATAAATTTATCCGCACCACCGACAAGGAGCACGAGCGCAAGGTGCAGGAAATTTTTAACAAGCTGTACGCCCAGGGCGACATCTACAAGGGCGCCTACGAGGGTATGTACTGCACTCCCTGCGAATCCTTCTATACCGAGGGTCAGCTGGTGGACGGCAAATGTCCCGACTGCGGCAGAGAGGTATATCCCGCCAAGGAAGAGGCCTATTTCTTTAAAATGCAGAAATATGCCGATCGACTGATGAAGCATATTGAGGAGCATCCCGAATTTATCCAGCCCGAAAGCCGGAAAAACGAGATGGTAAACAACTTCCTCAAGCCCGGTTTGCAGGATCTGTGCGTTTCCCGCACCTCCTTTGACTGGGGCGTGCCGGTGGAATTTGACAACGGTCACGTCATCTACGTCTGGATCGACGCCCTTTCCAACTATATCACCTTCCCCGGTTTTGAGGTCAACGGCGAGCACGGCGAGTTATTTCAAAAGTTCTGGCCGGCTGACGTACACCTCATCGGTAAAGATATTTTGCGTTTCCACACCATTTACTGGCCCATTTTGCTGATGGCGCTGGGCGAGGAACTGCCCAAGCAGGTATTCGGTCATCCCTGGCTGATGATGGCGGACGGCAAAATGAGTAAATCCAAGGGCAATGTTTTGTATGCGGACGAGCTGGCAGACCTGTTCGGTGTGGATGCCATCCGTTATTTCGTATTGCACGAGATGCCCTTTGCCAACGACGGCGTGATTTCTTACGATCTGATCATCGAACGGATCAACAGCGACCTTGCCAACATTCTGGGCAATCTGGTCAGCCGTACTGTTTCGATGGTGGACAAATATTTCGGCGGTGAGATCAAGGCGCCGGGCAAGAGCGAGCCGGTGGACGACGAGCTGAAGGCCGTTTGTCTGGAGGCCGTGGGCAAGGTGGCCGCCAAAATGGACACCCTGCACGTAGCTGACGCCATTGACGAGGTGTTTGCCGTACTGCGCCGCGCCAATAAATATATTGATGAGACGACCCCCTGGGTGTTGGGTAAGCCGGAGGGCGATCACGAGCGTTTGGCCACCGTACTGTACAATCTGTGTGAGGCTATTCGCTTTGCGGCGGTGCTCATCTCTCCCTTCCTGCCCGAAACGTCGGAAAAAATGCTGCGGCAGATCGGGGCAGAGGGCGCCGATCTGGAGAGTCTGGCAACCTTTGGCGGCGTAACGGCCGGCAAAAAGGTGGGCGAGCGTGAGATTTTGTTTGCCCGCATCGACCCCAAAGAAATGGAAGAGAAGATCAAGGCCTTGCAACCCAAAGAGGCCCCCAAGGCAGAGCCTAAAAAGGAAGAGGCGCCGGTGGGCATCATTGGTATCGAGGATTTTGCCAAGGTCAGTCTGTCGGTGGCCGAGATCAAAGAATGTGAAAAACTGAAAAAAAGTAAAAAACTGCTGAAGCTGCAGGTAGAGAGCTGTACCGGCCCCCGTCAGATCGTCAGCGGCATTGCCCCCTGGTACGCTCCCGAGGAACTGGTGGGCAAAAAGGTGATCATTGTGGATAATCTCAAGCCGGCCAAACTGTGCGGTGAGCTCAGCGAGGGTATGATCCTGGCAGGTGACAACGCAGACGGCAACGTTAAGGTGCTGTTTGCCGATGAGCTGGACGTAGGAGCGAAGATTCACTGATGTATTTTGATACTCACACTCATTTGGATGACGAAAAATTTGATACGATCCGCGGGGAACTTTTAACAGAGCTCCCCGTCCGTGGTATTGTCCCCATTATGGCCATTGCCGCCGACAGAGAGAGCTGTTTTGCGGCGGTGAAGCTGGCAGAGGAGCACGATTTTGTTTTGGCGGCGGTGGGCCAGCATCCTGCGGCGGCCCAAGAGATGGATGAGGAGCAGTTTGCCGAGCTACGGCATTTGGCGTCCCATCCCAGAGTCAAGTGTATCGGTGAGATCGGGTTGGACTATCATTGGCCGGAGGACACCGATAAGGAAAAGCAAAAATATTGGTTTGCCCGTCAAATGGCATTGGCGGAGGAGCTTTCACTGCCGGTCAGCATCCATTCCAGAGATGCCATGGCCGACACGCTGGAGATCTTGCGGCAGTTTCCTCGGGTACAGGGCGTGATGCATTGTTACGCCGGCAGTTATCATACCATGCGGGAATTGGTGGAGATGGGGTATTACATCGCGCTGGGCGGTGTGGTTACCTTTAAAAACGCCCGCCAGTCCAAAGAGGTGGCGCAGTACGTGCCGCTGGAGCGATTGCTCATCGAGACGGATTGTCCATATCTTGCTCCGGAGCCCCATCGGGGCAAACTGAACTCGCCTTTATACGTGCCGTTGGTGGCAGAAGAGATCGCCGCTCTGCGGCACATCTCTCCCGAGGAGGTGGCCGCTGCCACTCGTGAAAACGGAATGCGATTGTTTGGCATCACACAAAAAGGAGATCGTTATGAATAAATCCAAATTACGCTATCTGGCCAAGACCTACGATTTCGAACGCGGCTATATTTCCAAAAGTAACGCGGCCATTACCAGCAAGGTGGTGACGCATCCGCTGTTTCAGGCGGCAAAGCATATCTTTTGTTACGTTTCCACCAACAGTGAGGTGGATACCCGCAGTATCATCAAGCTGGCCCTGCGGGAGGGTAAGACGGTCAGTGTCCCCCTGTGCGAAGGGGAGGGAAGGATGACCCCCTATGTCATTTATTCCATCAGCGAGATGCAGGACGGCCCCTTGGGCATCCCCCAGCCGCCCATCGGCGCTCCCATCGGACGGGATATCGATCTGTGCATCGTACCGTGTATGTGCGCCGATCGGAATTGCTATCGGGTGGGCCACGGCGGCGGATATTACGACCGCTTTTTGGCGGACTTTGAGGGCAAAAGTATGTTGCTGTGCAGAGAGGTACTGGTGCATGAGCAGGTGCCGAGAAAAGAACACGATCTGCCCTGTGATCTGATGATTACGGAGAAAAACATTTATACAAAGGAGTAACCGTTATGGATTGGGAAAAAGAACTGTATCCGGCGGAGGAGAAACCGCTGGACCGTTTGGTGGACGGCTATAGCCATACTTCCGTTTTTCGCACCATCGGTTTTATCGGGGACAGTTTGTCCTCGGGTGAGTTTGAAACGCTGGATGCCGAAGGAAAACGGCACTATCATGATTTGTACGAGTATTCCTGGGGACAGTATATTGCCCGTAAGAATGGGCTGAAAGCCTATAATTTCTCCCGTGGCGGAATGCGGGCCCAATGGTATATGGAATCCTACGCCGAGGAAAACGGCCTGTTTGACCCGGAAAAGGCCTGTCAGGCCTACGTCATCGCCATGGGCGTCAATGATATTTACAACGAGCATCAGGAGATCGGCACCGTGGCGGATATTGAGGCGGATCGCACTCGGCGACCCACCTTCGTCGGTTTTTACGGTGATCTGGTAAAAAAGTACAAAGAGATCAGCCCCGATGCCAAATTCTTTTTCGTTACCTTCCCCCGTGGTTCCCGGGGCAAAACCGAGGAGGCCACTGCAATGGTAGAGGCGCTGTACGCCATGGCCGAATATTTTGACAACGCCTACGTTATTGATCTTTATCGGTACGGCCCCACCTACGATCAAAAATTTAAGGATCATTTTTATCTGCACGGCCATCTCAACGCCAGCGGTTATATCCTTACCGCCAGGCTGATCGATTCGTATATTGATTATATCGTCCGTCACAACCCCGAAGATTTCCGCAATGCCGGCCTGATTGGCAGTGGCATTGCGTGGAAGTGAGCCGTGTTTCGCGAGCTGGCCCGTAAAGGGCAGGAATTGGATCGGAAGGCTTGCCTGTCACTGCTGCAACAACAGCGGTGCGGCGTGCTGAGCGTGCTGGGCGACGGAGACTATCCCTACGGAATGCCCATGAATCATTATTATAATGCGGCAGATGGCAAAATTTACTTCCATTGCGGCCGGAGCGGCCATCGTCTGGATGCGTTGGCACGACACGATAAGGTGTCCTATTGCGTGATGGACGAAGGCGTACGGCCGGAGGGGCAGTGGGCCAGACGGGTCAACAGCGTCATCGTATTCGGCAAAATGGAGATCATCGATGATATTTCGCTGGTGACCGAGATCACCCGGGCGCTGAGTTATCTTTTTACCGACGATACCACCTATATCGAACGGGAGATCGAAAGCGCAGCGCACAAAACGCTGTTGCTCTGCCTGACACCGGAGCATATCTGCGGCAAAAAGGTCGTGGAAGAATGAAATGGTATTACGGTGGCAGAGCCCTGCTGCTGACAGCCGGCTGGTGCCTGTGCGCCGAAGGGCTGTGGAAGGGGCTGTTTTCTGCCGGAGAGCCTTTTAAATTTTACACCTATCAGAGCAATTTGCTGGTATTTCTTTTCTGGACGGCGGAGTTGTGCCTGTTGGGCATCCATTTGGTAAAGCGCCGTCCCTTTGAGCGTCAGCTGCGCCTGTCGCCCGTGGTACACGGCTGGGTGACCACCACCATTTTGCTGACTTTTTTCACCTATTGGACGGTGCTGTCCTCCTTTGGCGCCCCCTTGAGTCGGCAGGATGCCATCATTCATTACGTGGTGCCGCTGTTGGCGGTGGCGGATTATTTGCTGTTCCACCGTTATGGCGGCCATCGGTGGTACGAGCCGCTGTGCTGGTGCGCCTCGCCGGTGGCTTATTGCGGCTTTGTGGCGGTAATGTATCTCAGTCAAAATTATTTTAACGGCAATTATTTTCCCTACTTTTTTATGGACTTTATCAGCCACGGCTGGCCCTTTGTGGCGATGATGGGCGTGGGATTGCTGCTTTTTTACCTGGGCTGCGGCTACTTCTTTTACCTGTGGGATAAACTGGTCTGTTTTATCAAACAAAAAATTTGCAATAAAAAACACGCTTGAAACAAGCGTGTTTTTGCTTTTAACACCAAACCACCCAAAAAGGGACGGTTCCAAAATGGGTTATTTTAACCCAAAAAAGGACCGTCCCTTTTTGGGTGGTTAAAGTTGATAGTGGGCATTGAGGAAGTGGATGGGCGTGGCGCGGTGATGAGTGGCAAAGTCGATACGCTCAAAGGCGTTGCGATACAGCGCCAGCGCCTCGGGAGAAGGGGCGCGGCCCGCCATACGGCAAACGATAACGATGTTGGGGGCATCCTGCAACAGATAAAAGCTGTTGGTATCGCCGGGGTCACGGTTTTGATAGACGCCAAATTCGTTGTTTGCCTTTTGCTCCACCAGCGGAAAGGCGCGAAAATCACCGTGAATCAAATTAAAATCGTGCCCTTCGTCCAGCTTTTTCGCCACTTTATCCACCTGCGTCTCGGCATAGTTGGCCACCTGCTCCATCAGGCCGGTGTAGCGGCTCTGCCATTTGGGATCAGTATCCACCATTCGACAGACGTACAGCGATGCCTGCATCTGCTGTAGCGTGTAGAGGTGGTAATAGCGCGGTTGCATAGGCGTAGCCCTTACATAGGCCTCCGAGCGAAGTTGTTGATACCGTTCCTTCCATTTTGCCTCTCCGCTGACGGCAAAGGCGGCGGCGTAGATCATAGGGAGACGGTGCACCTCGTGATTGCGCAGCGTGGGGCCCCACAGAGTGGTGGCCAGACTGCGCCCGCCGTCCTCCCGCAGCAGATCAAAGCCGTTTTCGGGGGTCACGTTGGCCTCGGCCCGTCGGGCGATGGCCACAATGGCGTCGGCGATCTGCCAACGTTCCCGCGGGGTGCAGTATTTGGAATCCCGATAGCGAAGCAGGGCATAGATAAACATGGTATATTGATCCCGAGAGGAATCCATATAGTGACTTTTGCCGTCGGTGGGGCACAGCCCACGGGGTAAAAAGCCGTCCTTGCCCTGAGCGGCGCAGCGTAGCATCCCTTCTACCAGCAGATGGGCCATCGGATTTTCCGATTTCTCTTTTTCCTGCTGCAGCAGGCAGGCCTCCAGCATGGTGGCGCCGCTGATCATACAATCCTCCATACCGCCGCCGTAACCGCAGGGATTGGGGTCGCTATTCTTGCACTCCAGCGGCGTTGGAAAATGGTGTAATCGATTGACGGGACGGTCATACAGCAATCCGGTGTCAGGATATAATAATTGATTTCGTATGTAATCCCAGGCGGTATATACCTCCCGGGGAGTCAACAGTTCGTTCATGCTTCTGTGATCGCTTCCTTTTGTACGTCGCCGTGGCGCACCAGACTCATAGTAACGAAGCTCAATGCGCTGAACAGCACGGCATAAGGGAATAGGGCGTTATAGCCCACACCCAGATGATCGATGATCAGGCCGGACAGTAGCGGCGTAGTGATTTGCGCGGCCATGGAGAAGGTGTAGTAAAATCCGGTGTATTTGCCCACGTCACTGCCACTGCTCATCTCCACCACCATGGGGAAGGAGTTGACGTTGATGGCGGCCCAACCGATACCCACCAGCGCAAAGATCAGATACATTACGGGAGTCTGACTGCGGATAAAAAACGCGATGGCATAACAAACGGTCATCACGGCAATGCCCAACAGTACCGTCCGCTTGCGTCCCAGCTTACCCGAGACGAAGCCCAGCGGCAGGAAGGAAATGATGGCCGCCGCCGTGGCGGTGAGCAGATAACCGGAGGAAACGCTCAGGTCTGCGCCCCAGACGTTGACACAGAAACGGGAAAAGGCGGTGGTGACGGCATTGTAGGCCATAAACCATAAAAAGACCGAGCACAAAATCAGCACCAGACTGCGCATAACGGCCTGATCCGGCTTGCCGGCGGCATAAGTGAGGGCCTCATCCTTGTCTTCCACGTGGGGCAATTTGTTTTCCTTTAAGGTAAACACCATAATCAGCACGGTGATCAGCATAAAAGCGCCCACGATGAGAAATACCGGCAAAAACCGCTGATCCTCGGCGTAAATGGCGTTGCCGGCCGCATCCTTGCCGGTGCTTTTCAGCAAAAACATCATTACGATCATCGAAAAGATGCCGCCGATATACCCCATCAGGTTGATGATAGCGTTGGCCTTACTGCGCAGCGGCTTTTCGGTAACGTCGGGCATATAGGCGACGGCAGGGGTGCGATAGATGGCCATTACGAACAGCAACGCCATCAACGTAAAGAAAAATCCCCAGAAGCGGCTCTGCTCGGTGAACAGTCCCAGCACTACAAGCAGCACCACGGCGGCCAGTGTGCCGAACAAAATGTAAGGAGTGCGTTTCCCCAGACGGGTGACGGTACGGTCGCTGATGGCGCCAAACAGAGGCAACATAAAAATGGCCAGTACGTTGTCAACGGACATAATGGCGTTGGCGGCAAAGGTGCCCAGACCGAATTTCTTTTCCAGCAGATAGGGGACGACCTGGTCGTAAAATTGCCAGAATGCCAAAATGGACATAAAGGCCAAACCGACCAATAAGGTGCGTTTATAATTCAGTTTCATACGGTATTCCTCAACTTCGTTTTATTTGTGGATAGTTTTCCCGAAAATGCGCTTAATATTATATAAGGAAGAATTTTTTTACAGCAGCGCGGCCAGCGCATCAATATCCTCATCAGTGGTGGCCCAGGAGGTAGCAAAGCGGACCACGGTGTGATCTGCTCCCTTCGGCTCCCACACGCTGAACATCACCTGTTCTGCCAGCGCCTCCATCTGTTTGTTTTCCAGCACCACGAAAATTTGATTGGTGGGGGAATCGATGTGGAAGGCATAGCCCTTTTCCGCCAAGATCTGTTTCAGTCGGGCGGCCAGACGGATGGCGTGGCGGCTGATCTCCAGATACAGTCCGTCGGTAAATAAGGCATCAAATTGGACACCGATCAATCTGCCCTTGGCAAACAGGGCGCCGTGCCGTTTGATATGGGTGAGAAAATGGGACGGGCAGTTGTTTTTGGTAAAAACCACCGCCTCACCGCAGAGCGCACCCACCTTTGTGCCGCCGATGTAAAATACGTCGCAATGATCGGCAATGTCCTTTAGGGTTACGTCGGTGGTCTCTGCCGCCAGTCCGTAGCCGAGTCGGGCGCCGTCCATAAACAAAGGAAGCTTGTGCTGCTTGCATACCTCTGCCAGAGCGCTCAACTCTTCCCGGGTGTACAGCGTGCCGTATTCGGTGGGATGGGAGATATAGACCATACCGGGCATCACCATGTGTTCGTACGTGCTGTCTGCCCAAAAGCGGTTCATATAAGCGTCCACGTCCGCCGCCTTCACCTTGCCTTCGTATTGGGGGAGTGGGAGCACCTTGTGCCCGGCGGCCTCGATGGCGCCGGATTCGTGGGCGTTGATGTGTCCCGTTTCAGCGCACAGCACGCCCTCATAGTTGCGGCAGAGCGAATCAATGACCACCTTGTTGGTTTGGGTGCCGCCACCCAAAAAATAAACGTCGGCATCCGGCTTGCCGCAGGCCAGGCGGATCTTGTCGCGGGCGGCAACAGTATAGCTGTCCTCGCCGTAACCGGGTTGGGCAACCAAATTGGTCTCGTTCAGGCGCTCAAGTAGTTTGGGATGGGCGCCGTGCAAATAATCACAATTAAAATACAGCATAATCAATACTCCTTGCCATTCTTCCTTTTTATCATACCACAACTCGCCTAAAAAGCAAATAAAAAATGATCCCCACAGCATTTTGCGCTGTGGGGATCTTACATCTTGGGTTATGCTTTGACGAGAATGTCCTCTGCCGTGACGGTATCGCTGCCGCCTACGGTGCTACCGGGCAGGTTGGAGATGCTTTGAACATCGCTGTACTGCTCGTAGGTGACACCATCCAACTGATAACGGATGTAGAACACAGCATAACGGGCACGTTGGGGTGCGGTGTTGTGAACGTACATGGTGTTGGTGGCGTAGAGGGTGGTGATGCTGCCGCTGAAATCGTCATAGGGCATCTCGGCCACTTTCTTGGCGGTGACAAGCGCCGCAGCATCGGTGGTTTTGCCGTAGTTCTGATAGAAAACGTAGTTCTCCAATGAGGTCTTGTCAGCGGCATATTTGATACCGTAGGACAGTACCTGCAGATCCTTGGTCTCTGCCAGTGCGGCGTCGGCGCCGGTGGTCAGATTCAAGGTCCATACAAAGTCGGAGGTGGTTTCCGTAGCAGTAACGGTGGCATTGCTTACGTTCAGGTTAAAGAGATCGGGGGTGGCAATGGTGCCCTTTTCGATGACAACGTTGGTCACCAACGTTTTGGTAGCATAGTTGGCACGCTCGATGGTGACGGCCACGGTGTAAGTACCGGCTCTGCTGGCGGTGGGCATTGCAGTGGTCTGCTTGCCGCCGTTGAGACTGTACCGTACGGTATCACCGGTTGCGGCGCCGGCCAGCGTGGCCAGTACCAGCGCACTGCCGGTCTCCTTCAAGGAGGTGGCGGGCGTGAGGGTCACGCCGGTGATCGCGGCAGGGGTGATGTTGAAGGTCAGGGTCTCGGTGCGCTCGTAATAGTTGGCGCCGCTCAGTCTGACCGCAACGGTTTGCGCGCCGTCGGTCACGGCGTTAAAGTTTGCGGGTTTGGTCTTGGTCCACTCGCCGCCGTTGAGGGAGTACTCTACGGTAACGTCGTTTTTGATACCGCTTACGGAAACGTTGTGGTTGGCGCCGTCATAGGGACCTTCGTAGGCGCCGCTGATGGTGGCGCTTTCCAGAGAAGCTCTGTTAATGGTCAGGGTGACGGTCTGGGTGTAGGTGTTGTACAAGGGGTTGGTGGCCTTGACGGTCACTTTGTACTGACCTACCTGAGAGAAGACGGGCATAGTGTCGTAAGTGATGCCGTCATAGGTATAGGTGATGGTGTCACCGTCCAATTTTTCAAGTTCGCCCAGACTGTGATAACTACCGTTATAATCCACGGTTTTGTTTTCCAGGGCGGTGCGGTTACCGTTGGTCTTGGTGATCTTTACGGTGACGGTGCCGTATACGGTTTCATAACCGGGCATGGTCACACGGTAGGCATCGGTGTAGGTGCCGGGATTGGTGTAGGCGGGTGCCTGCGCGGTGTAGGCCGCGCCGTCGCCGCCACCCTCGTTGGTGGAATAACTGAGTACGGCGCCGGCAGGCACGGTGACGGAAGCACTGTGGGGTTCGCCATCATAGGCCACGTCCACGTTGTTAACGGTGATACCGCTGATGGTGCTCAGGGCCGCCGCGGTGTTCAGTGTGTTCAGGGTGAAGGGATCATTGTTAATGTAGTAGGGAGCGAAGATGGTGTTGATAGCGTTGGTAAAGCTCTTTTGGGTGACGCCGCTCGTTGTAAAGGTGTAGGCGTTGGAAACGTATTTGTCGGGAGCGTTGATGGCCTTGTTGGTGGCGCTGGCATAGTCCATTGCAACACGTCTGGAATAGAAGAAGTTGTATTTCAGGTTCCAGTTGGTGGTATTCAGCGCGCCGGGTGAGGCCGCAGTGGAGGAGGGTTTCAGTACAAAACCAAAGTGAATGGAGCTGGTACCGGGATAGTTAAAGGTGGTAAAGACACCGCCGGCGATGACGCGCTCCAGGGGCTCGTAGATGACGTTACCGTTGATGTTGACCTTCATCTGGGTCATATCGCCGGAAATGGCACCGCCGTCCAAGGCACAGGTATTGTTGCGGTAAAGGGCGATGGAACGCTGACAGCCGAAGAAGCGGTTGTCGCTGATGGTCAGCTTACACTTGGAGAAGTCGGTGACGGCATCGGCGGCCTGCTCGGTCAGATTCATATTGATGATGGCGCCGTTGTAACCGCAACGAACGAAGGTATTGTCAATATAGCGAACGTCCATGGTGGTGGTGCCGCGCACGTTGCGGATATAGTTGACGGTCTCACGGCAGGCCTCAAAGCGGTTGCCCTGTACGGTGTAGATGCCGTAGCCGGCCACTTTGGACTGGTGAGAAACCTCACTGCCCAGCCACAGGGGCGTCTCCATATTGACGAAACGGTTGGATTCAATGACCAGACCGTTGAGGTTACGGGTGAAGAGGCCGCGGGTGTGATATCCCATTTCGGCGTTCTGACCGGACTGCTCAAAGAGGTTGTAGGCGATGGTGCCTTGCTTTTGAGATTCGGTATTGATGTGGAGGAAGGAACCGTTGGAGGCGATGTCGTGGCCCTTGAAGATATTGTGGGTGATGTCCAGATCAATGATATAATCTACCTTGGCGCGGTCGGTGGTGGAACGGCTGTCCCAGAATCTGATGTGACCTTGATTCATCTCGCCCACAAAGGTAAATCCTTTGACGACGAAATAGTCGGTGGGGGAGGAACCGGCGATGTTGAAGTGGATCTGACCGTTGATCACGGCTTCCTCATTACGGGTGGAATCGGTCCACTCGGAGTTGCGATTGCGGGTGAAGGGAGCCCAGTCGGCATTGGGACCCAGAATGGTGACGGAGCTGTTAAAGGTGGATACGCTGTTATAGGAACCGCCGGCTACGTACAGGATGCAACCGTCGCCCTTGTTAACGGTGGTGGTCAGATCCTGCAGCTGATCAAAGCCCTTGACCTGTCCTTCGATAAAGGAAACCTTGCCGTTGCCGTGTACGAAAGCAACCGGACCTACGGCGCCGCCGATATCGTCGTCTACGTAATAGGCCTTGGCATAGGTGGAGGCGGCCAAATTTTCCTTGTAGATCTTAACGGGGTAAACGTCGCTGGTCTTGGAGCTCTTGAGGTAGTAGATGGTGCGGCCGCCCGCAATGCCGGAGATATGACCGTCCAGCTTGGTGGTGCAGGCCTCGGTGGTGTAGAGGGTGCCGCCGTTGACGCGCAGGATGATGTCGCTGACGTCACTTGCGACCAGCACCTGATAGGCGCCGTTGGCAAAGTAGTTGTTTACGGTGTTCTCTGCCTGAATGATGGGCTTATCGGCACCGGTGTAAGTGATGGTGGAATAGATCGTGTCGTACAGCGCCGAGGAATTGGCGGTATTGTAGAAACGGATCTCATATTTATTAACGGAATTTTTCAGCTCAACGGTGTTGGAACACTGGGTGCCGTTGGCATCAAAAATCTTATAAGTGAGGTTGGAAGTGGCGGGAGTAATGGCGTAGGTGTAGGAGTTTACGCCCACTTTATCGGTATGAGTACCCTCGTTTTTGTCGTAAACACCGGGGGTGATGGTGAATTTGGGACGGTAGTTCAGATAGGAAACGTAGGCAAAGTGGTCAGAGGAAGAACTACCGTTGACACTTTCACGCACGCCAACCAACTTGCGGCTGTCCATATAATTGGTGTTGAAAAATACGTGGTCCACGCTGGTGCTGGAAACCATAACCTCCAGATCGGTTACGTCCATGCTGGAGCGCAGATAGGTATGGGGGGAGGCGCACATCTGCTGGAGCTGAATGTAGGATTTACCGGCTTCCTGATCTTCCTTGCTGGTGGGCAGGGGGCTGTTGTAGTCACCGGTGGCCACTACGGGGTAGTTTGCGGCCTTGGAATGGATGGCGCTGCTGAGTAGTTCGATCTGCTTGGTACGCACCATTTTGGCCAAAATCGTATCGTTTTCATCGCTGGAACCGCTGATGTCGGCAAGAATGGACAGATGGGTGTTGAAGACAAAGATGACCTGATTGGTCTCGTTGTCCTTCAATTTGGCCCACTGATACCAACGGCCGTCATCGGTACGGCTGTAGCCGCCGTTGGAAACGGTGATGTCAAAGTTATAGCAACCGTTGTCCATCAGGGTAAAGCGGCTGGTACGGTAATAGATGATCAGACCGGCGCCGATGGTCATATTGGAGGGACCGCCGGACTGCTGATACAATTTTACAGAGGAATAGGTACCGCTGAGATTGGCATCCAATTTGGCGGGCCAATCGTAACCATTGGTATTACCGGCCTCCTGAATACCCAAAATGTCGGGGTCATAGCCCTTGATCTGGGTGACGGTGGTATTCAGACGAGTGGCATTGTCGTTGTTACCATAGTCCTCATAATCATAGGAAAATTTGTCCAGGATGTTAAAGGTCATGACGGAAACGTCGGTGCCAAGATCATCCTTTTCGTTGTCCAGCCCGCTGTAAACGGGGTTGCCGGCGGCCAGGGCAAACATAGAGCACATGCCAAACAGCATTGCCACGGCGCACAGCAGGGCCAGAATTTTTTTCATACCGTTCTTCATTTCGATTACCTCACAATCTTTTTTGGGGTCTACATAGAACTATTTTATCATCTCGACACGATCTTGGCAAGGATTTTAAACAAAAAATTATAAAAAATATTATATAATTATTAATAATTATATATGTTATATGACTTTTTGCACAAAAAGGGAGCGTTTTCCGCCACGAAAACGCTCCCTTTGGTCTTAGTTTTTGATCAACAGATCCTCTGCGGTGACCGTGCCGCTTTCGCCGACAATGCCGGCCATGGAGGAGATGCTTTGTACGTCGCTGTACTGCTCGTAGGTCTCTCCGTCCAGACGGTACCGTACGTAAAACACGGCGTATCGGGCGCTTTGCGGGGCGGCGTTGCGTACGTGCAGAAGCTCCTCGGCATACAGGGTGGTGATACCGGCCGGATTTTCCCGGGCGGCAAGCTCTGCCACCTGATCCTTGCTGACCAATGCCGATGCCGCGGCCGTGTTGCCGTAATTCTGATAGAAAACGTAGTCCTCCAGCGCAGAACGTTCGGCGGCGTATTGAATGCCATAGGATTCCAGCGAAAAATCGCCGGTCTCCGCCAGCGCGGCATCTTTGCCGGCCGACGGTTGCAACCGCCAGAGAAAGTCAAAGGCGGCGCTTGTTTCCGTCACGGTGGCCTCGGCGATGGACAGATCGAAAATCTGCGGAGTGGTCATCACGCCCGGAGCGACGGTCACGTTGGTTACCAATGTTTTGGTTATGTGATCAGGTCGTTCAACGGTGGCCGCTACCGTATAGGTGCCGGCGCGGCGGGCGGTGGGCAATGCGGCGCTTTGCGGGCCGCCGTTGACACTGTACCGTACGGTATCTCCCTCCCGGCTGCCGCGTAACGTGGCCAATACCAGATCATCTCCCGTTTCCTGCAGGTCTTGCGCCGCAGTAAGGGTGAGGCCGGTTATGGGAATGGGGGTGATATGGAAGGTCAGGGTCTTTTCCCGGGTAATATAGTTGCGGCCGCTGAGTCGTACCGTTACGGTATGAGGGCCGTCGGTGATGGACGTAAATGCCTCCGGCTTTTGCGTTGTCCACGCGCCGCCGTCCAGAGAATATTCCACCGTTACGTCCGGATCGGCGCCGTCGACGGTGATGTCGTGGCTTTCTCCGGTGTATACGCCTTCATAGCCGTCGCTGATCTCCACGCCATCCAGCGGCGCCGGCTTGATGGTCAGGGTGGCGGCGGCGGAATAGGTATTGTAATTGGGATTGGTTACTTTGATGTCCACCGTATAAACGCCTGCCTGCGTGAAGGAAGGCATACTGTCGTAGGTGGCGCCGTTGTAGGTGTAACTGACGGTATCGCCCGCCCGCAGACCGGTATAACTGTTCAGTTTATAATAGGTATCGTAGGCATAGGTGACGGTTTTGTTCCCGATCACCTGTGTGCCGGCGGCCCCTTTGGTAATGGTAATGCTGGCGGTGCCGTACAGTGTATGATAACCGGGACACGTGATCCGATAGGCTACGTTGGTGGTGCCCACGTTCGTACGGGTGACGGGCGTGGTCTGATAAGCAGCGCCGGTACCGCCGTTTGCATTGGTGGAATAAGCTACCGTGGCGCCGGCGGGCGCAGAGACGGTGAAGGTATGGGGTTGGCCGTCATAAACACCGTTGTAATTGGTGACGGTGGCGTTTATATTCTGCAGCGAACCGGAGGACAGGGCGGTAAAGGTGTTGTTGGACCAGCCGGTATAGTAGGGGGCGAATTTGCCGCTGTCGCCAAAGCTCTTGCCGCTGTTTCCCGAAGCTTTACTGTAGTAGTTACAGCAGTACAGATCGGGATTGTTGACCGCCGTGCCACTGTAATCCTGCGCCAATCGGCCGGAATAGAAATAATTGTGGCTCAGCTTCCATTTGCTGCCCAGTGTTCCGCCGTAGGCGCCGGTGGGTTTGACCACAAAGCAACAATAGATGGATGCGGTGGCGGGGCCGCTCAGTCCCGCAAAGCCTTCTCCCGTCGGCCGTTCCATCGGATCGTAAAATACGTTTTGGGTGATATTGGTGGTCATCTGGGACAGATCGCCCGTTAAGTTCGTACTGCCGTCGTCGGTCAGATGCTTGCGGTACAGGGTGATCGACCGTCCGCAACCGAAAAAGCGGTTGCCGATGATATCCAGTTTGCATTTGGCGTAGTTGTTGCCGCAAGCGGCGCTGGTTTCGCCCATGTCCAGATAAATGACGCCGCTGTTAAATCCGCAACGGACAAAGGTGTTGTCCAGATACTGCAGATGGGCGGTGGTGCCGCCGTACAGATTGCGGTAGTAATGAAGTGATCTGTCGCAGTATTCAAAGCGGTTGCCGCTGACGGTCATGTTGAGATAGCCGGGGGTGGTGTCCCCCGCCGTGATCTCGCTGGTGGCGAAAAAGAGCGTTTCGTAGTTTGAAAACCGATTGCTCTCCACGATCAGGCCGTTGATATTGCGCATAAAGAGGGCGCGCGTATAGGCGCCTTCGAAGGAGGTGTTTTTGGTGCAGTTAAACCAATTGTGTTCTATGATACCGGTTTTCTGTACCCGGGTATTGGCCCACACGCTGGCGGCATTGCCGGCGGTGCCCCAACCCTCGAAAATATTGAAAGAAATATCGACCTTCGTAACAAAGCCCTGGGGGGAAATACTGTCGGATTTGCGGATGTCGTTGAGGCTGATCGGTCCCCACTGGCTTTCGCCCACGAACTTAAAGCCCTTGACGGTGATGCGGTCGATGGGAGAAGCGCCGGCCGTTGCAAAGCGCAAATCGCCGTGAATGACCGCTTCCTCCAGTCGGCTGCTGAGCGCCCATTCTCCGTTAACGTAACGTACGTGGGGGGAATGAGCTGCATTAGGACCTAATAGGGTGACGGAGGAATTGTAGGTTTGGGCGCCCAGCCCTTCGTAATCGCCGGGGGCTACGTTGAGGATACGGCCATCGCTCTTATTGACTTCGTCGCGCAGGGCAAGCAGGCTGTCAAAGCCCTTGCGCTGTCCTTCGATGAGGCAGACGCCCGTTCCGTTCCAAAAGGCAACGGTGCCCACCGCCGAGCCGATATCGTCGTCTACGTAAAACTCCATCGGGTCGGTGGAGGCGGCAAAGGTCTCTTTGTAAACGTACACCGGAAATACCTCGGTATCGGTTTTAAGATACAAGACGGTTCGGCCGCCGGGCAAAGAGGGGATGGAGCCGTTTTGCGCAACGGTGCAGGCGGCGTCCCCGTACAGGGCGCCCCGATTGAAGTTCAGGGCAACGCCTGCCGTTTCTTTTTTGACCGCTACCTGATAGGCTCCGTTGGCAAAATAGTGATTGACCGCCCCTGACACCTGCATAATGGGTTTGTCTGCCCCGGAATAGCGGATGGTGGAGCGGACGGTGTCATACAGCGCGCCGGAGGAAGCGATATAAAAACGGATCTCGAAGTGATTATCGGTATTCTTCAGTTCTACGGTGTTGCCGCACTGATTGCCTTTGGCATCGTAGATCTTATAGCTGAGGCGGCTGTCGCAGGTGACGGAATAAGTGTATCGACCGACGTTCGAGGTATCGGTGTGGGTTCCGGTGTCCTTGTTGTATTTTCCGGTATTGACCAGAGCGTTGCCGCGGTAATTGCAATAGGCAACGTAGGCAAAATGGTCAGAGGCGGTGATGCCCTTGGTGCTTTCCTTGAGACCGACCAGCTTGAGCACGTCCACAAAGGAGGTATGGGTGAAAATATGGTCAACGGTGCCGGTTGCGTGTCCGATCAGCAGATCGGCAAAGCGCATGGCGCTCTTAATATACGTATGGGGAGATGCATTCATACGGCACAGCTGATCATAGCTGTAGCCGGCGGCCTGATCCGATTCGCTGGTGGTCAGGGGACAGTTATAGTCGCCGGTGGAAAAGAAGGGGAGATTGGCAGAGAGGGAATGGATCTTATCGGACAAAATACGGGCCTGCTCGGTGCGGACTTTTTTGGTCAGGATCAGATCGTTGGCGTCATCCGAGCCGGCAATGTCTGCGCCGATGGCAAAATGGGTGTTAAAGAAATAAAAGTCCTGATTGTTGTGCTTCGTATCCCGCAGTTTGGCCCATTGGAACCAACGGGAGTCGTCGGTGCGTTTGTATCCGCCGTTGGAAACGGTGATGTTAAACTGCTGACAACCGTTGCTTTGCACGGTAAAGCGGGCTTTTTTGTAAAAAATGATCAGACCTTTGGAAATGGAGAGGGAGGAGGGTCCGCCGCTCTGCTTGTCCAGACGGATATAGCCGTAGGTGGAGCCCAGGCGGTTGATCAATTTGCCCGGCCAGTCGAATTTGCTGGACGCCGCCTCCTGAATTCCCACAACGTCTGCATCGTACGCCGTGATCGAGGCGATGACGTTTTCAAAACGTTTGTTGTAGTCGTTGTCGCCGTATTGGTGGTAATAGCTGGCGTTGTTGTATTCCAGAATGTTATAGGTCATGATCTTCAGATCGGCTCCCATATCCTGACGGGTATTGTCCAGGCTGGAATACACCGGGTTGCCTGCCGCCAGGGCGAAGGTGGAAAACATTCCCAACAGCATAGCTACGGCGCACAAAGCGGCGAGCATTTTTTGATGACGGTGTTTCATACGATCCCTCTCTTATTCTTGATGTTAAAATCATACCATAAATTGTCTTTCAGTGCAAGGCAGAATGCTCAAAAAAATCCCGACAGCCTTTTTGGACTGTCGGGATAAAGGATTATGCTTTTGTCAGAATCTCCTCTGCGGGATCAAGCACACCGCCGTCCTCCACGGAGCTGCCGGGGAGGTTAGAGGTGCTGTCTACCACGCTGTATTCCTCGTATACGACGCCGTCCAGCTCATAGCGGACGAAGAACACCGCATAGCGGGCCTTGAGCGGTTTGGTATTGCGAACGTGATAGACGTTGCTGGCGTACAAAGTGGAAAAGCCGGTGGCGCGTTCATCATAGAGGAACTCTTGCACTTTGCCGTCGGTGATCATGGACGCGGCGGCCGTCGTCTGCCCGTAGGAACGCAGGAAGGTGTATTCCTCCAGATTGGCAAGCGAGGCGGCGTATTTGATGCCGTAGGCAGTCACCTTAAAGTCGGCGTTCTCCGCCTTGGCGGCGCCGGTGGCGGTGATGCCCAACTGCAGATTCCAGGTAAAGGTGTATTTACCTTCATTGTCGGTGACCACGTTTTGTCCGATGGACAGATCAAAGAGGGACTCCGGTAAATCGCCCTCGCCGATGACGGTGTTGGTGACCAAAATCTTGTCGTGATGGCCCACACGGCTGATCTTAACGGCCACGGTGTAGGTGCCGGGGCGGTGGGCGGTGGGCACGGTATCGCCGAAGGCGCCGCCGCCCAGGGCGTATTGTACGGTATCACCCGTTTGGGTGCCGGTCAGCGTGACCAGTGTCTGTTCGGTACCGTCGGCGGTCAGCGTGACGGGCTGCAGGGTGACGCCGGTGATGGTGGCGGGGGTGATATTAAAGGTAACGGTCTTTTCTGCGGTGACGTAGTTGGTGCCGGAGAGACGGACCTTGACGGTATGGGCGGTATCTGTTACGTCCTTATAAGAGGGCTTGGTCTTGCTCCACTCGCCGCCGTCTACCGAGAATTCCACGGCTACGTCGGTGGGGGTGCTGCCAATGCTTACGGTATGACTTTGGCCGTCATATACACCTTCGTATCCGTCACCGATGGCAACGCCGGAAAGGTCGGCCTTTTCAATGACCAGAACAGCAGTCTGTTTGTGGGTGACGTAGTTGGGATTGGTAACGGTGATCGTTACGGGATATCGGCCTACCTCACTGAATACGGGCATTTCGGTATATACGTTTTCGCCGTAGGTGTAGGTTACCGTATCTTTGTCCTTTACGTCGGCAAAGGCATTCAATTGGTAAACCTCACCCAGGGCGTAGGTGACGGTTTTGTCCGCCACGGCGGCGCGGGGTGCAGTATTTTGGGTGATCGTGACGGTGGAACTGCCGTACACGGGGGCCACGCCCGTTTTTTCTACCTTATAGTGGACGGTATAGGTGCCAATCTCGGTATAGGCGGGGGCTACGCCGCCGTAGATCTTTTCGTCGGCGGGCTCGGCATAGGAAACGGTGGCGCCCTCGGGGGCGGTGACGGTGATGGTGTGGGCCGCGCCGTCGTATTCGCCTACGTAGGGGGTGGCGCTTACGCCGCTGATGGCGGTGGCGCTACTGCCATCGGACAGCGTAGTCATCGCATAATCGGTGTAATAGGGAGTGTATAGGGATTCTTCCATCACAAAACTCTTGCCGCCCTGGATGGCGTTGGTGATATAGCGGGCGGGGTCGTTTACGTTGGTTTCAAACTCCGGCCCGTAGAAGTAGTTGCGGCTGAAATCCCAATCGGCATCGCCTGCGGGCAGATCGGGGGTCTTGGTCCCGTCGCAGAAGAAGTTGAGGCGGATGGTGTTCACCGCCGCCGTGCTTTCGTTATAGGCCTGGGCGGGGTTGATAAAGCGGTTTTCGTTGATGTGCAGACTTACGTCCCGCATATCTTGCTCGTGATGCCAGGTTTCATTGCGGGATACACGAACACTGCAATTGCAATCGGTAAAGCGATTGCCGCGCACGGTCAGAGCGATTTTGCTGAAATCCACAGGCAGCTCTTCCAATTCGTTTACAGTGAACTGAATGACCGGACCGTCCAGCGCATTGTCACAGCCAATAAAGTCGTTGTTTAAGAACTGCACGTGACTTTCGGCGGCGTTGAGGGCGATGTTAAGGCAGGCGCCGCAGTTTTCTGCGCGGTTGTTCTGGAAAATATAGTTGTTTTTGCCGTACATCGTTTTGTTACCGTCACCCATTTCGGAGCCGGCCCAGCCCAGAGTGGGATAGCCGATAAAACGGTTGGAATCAATCACGATGCCGTCCAGATTGCGCATAAAGAAGCCACGGCAGAAATCGTCGGGATTGTCGTCATAGCCGGTGGGGGCGGTGTATTCAAAGTAGTTGTTTTTGATCAGACCGCTCTTGGCGCACAGGGAGTTGGCCCAGACGGCGGCGGAGTTAAAGGAGGTGCCCCAACCCTTGAGGATATTGTTCTGAATATCCATCTTCAGGGTCTTGTTCTGGCTTGCGGAACGACCCTCGGCAATGTAGATGGGGCCGTTACTGCTCTCGCCTACGATGGTAACGCCCTTGATGGTAACGGAAACATCGTCCTCATCCGCCTGATTATGATAGAACACGATGGTGCCTTCGATCACCGTTTCGGGCAGACGGTCTTCGTTTACCGACCAGACGTTGTCGGCGGAACGGACGTTGGGAGAAACGTTGTGGTTGCTGCCCAAAATCACGACGGAGGTGTTGATGGCGTCGTCGGCGTTGCCCTTATAATAACCGGGGGCCATATAGATGGTGGCGATGCCGCCGTCTTTGGTGATGGTTTTGCCCTCGGCTTCCAATAGGGTGTTAAAGCCGTTGGTACCGCCGTCCACGAAGTAGACGTTGACGCCGTCCCAGAAGGCGACCTTACCCACGGTATCGCCAAAGTCGTCGTCCACGTAGACGGCGTTATGGGTGGAGGGGGTGCCGGTGGGGCGGTAGAGATAGATGGGATATACCGTGCCGTCGGTGGCCTTGAGATAATAGGTGGTCTTACCGGGGGCAACGGTGATATGATTGCCCAGCGCAGTGCTACAGGCTTCGTTTTTATACAGTGTGCCGCCGATGGGACGGATGACCACGTCCGCTACCTCGGTGAGCACCTGATAGGCGCCGTTGGCAAAGTAATGGTTGATGATATTTTCCGTTTCCAGACGGATCTTATCGCCGTCTACGGGAATGGTTTTGACCAGTTGATCGCAAACCACACAGTAAACGTTACCTTCGGCATCGGGGGCGCCGGCGGAATGCTGGCCGGTGGCGGGCAGGGTGATATTGGTTTTGGCTACCTTGCCGCAAACGGAGCAAAGCTGATAACCGCTGCCCGCTGTTCCGCAGGTGGGCTTTACGCTGGGGAAGATCTCACCGGCGGGGGTATGGGGAATGGTGTCGATGGCTTCGGTCACCGTGTCGCCGCACAGCGAGCAGACCTTGACCCGCTGACCCTCGTTTTTACAGGTGGCGGCGCCGGTGGTGGTGCTGACGTAATTGTGGCTGGCTTCCTGCGTCCAGCCGGTGACCTCTTTGACCTTGGCGATCAGGGTCTGGGCGCGGTCGGCGTGGGCGGCCGCATTGGGATGCCCCAGACATTTTTCACCGGAGGTGATGGGGGTCAGGGCCAGATAATGAACCTTATTATCGCCGGCGGCTTTCAGCTCGGAGACCACCTCGGAAACCTGAGTGGCATACGGGTTGCCCATAAAGCCGTAGGCGTAGATGATGATGGAGGTGGGGTTGTCGGCGCGTACCTGTTGTACAAAAGCCTTACAGCCTGCCTTAAAGTCGGCGGCGGTAACGCCTGCGGAGTTATCGTTGGTACCGTAGTTCAGAACGATGACGTCCGGCACGTACAGACTGTGATCCCATTGGCTATGATTGCGCCAGTCGGTATATTCATACATGGCGGGAGCGTAATCGTTGGAGTCCCCGCTCACGTTTTTAACGATACCACGGCCGGAAACGGCGATGGTGTGATTTTCGGCATTAAAATATTTGGCGGTAAGAGCGGCATAGGTAATGGTACCGTCCTCGGTGGCGGTGCTCCATTTTTCGGTGTTGGCATCACCCATAGAACCATAGCCTACGGTGATGGAGTCACCCACAAACTGCATCTTGCGGGAGGAAAGGGCATCGGGCTGATGCACGTGTCCACCCTCTTCCAGCCAGATACGGCTGACACCGGCGGAAGAAGAACGACCGTTGGTGCGCTTTACCACACGGACGGTGTGGCTTTCGTCGGTCAGTCCCGTGGCCAGTACCACCGATTGCTTGGTGGCGCCCAGGGTGACGGTTTTGGTGAGTACGTCGTCCACGTAAACGTTCAGATAACCAAGATTGTCGCCGCCGGCGCCGTTGGAATGAATGGTACAGGCAGCGCCCGTGCCGTGGAAGTTAAATTCAAAGCCGCCGTTGGTCCAGCTAAAGTAACGTACGCCGTTTTCGGTGTAGTTGCGGCCCATAAATTTAACGTCTTTGTTCAGATTCAGCAGGCGGTCGGCGCTGACGTTGACGGTGCCGCCGTCACTGCGGGCGGTAAGCTCTCGGTTGAGGTACCACCAGGTCTGGGTCACGGGGCCGGAGGTGACGATGGCGCCCACGGTGCCGTCCAGCTGTTCGTGATAGTTGCCGTTGACGTTACAGGCATCGCCCGCACCCGGGAAGGAGAAGGCATAGCGGTAACCGATAAAGCGGTTGCGGGTCACGGTAACTTTATTACCGTAATTGATGGAGGTGTTGGTGACGTAGCCGGCGACGGGGTTGGTGGCTACGCCGGGCAATTTGGTGGTATAGAAGGTGTTGTCGGTAATATTGAAATAGAAGTTGTCGGTGGCGGGACGGCAAGCGACGATGTGGCCGTTGCCGGTATCGGCGTGACAGCCCAGGAAGGTGGAATTCCGCAGATTAAAGGTAACCTTTTCCCGCTTGCCGATGGATTCGGTGAGCTTGATGGTGCCGCCGTTGGCCGTGATGCCGTCGGTGGCGGCATACATAACACGGTATACGGGGTTGCAGAACTGGCTGTCCCGTACCGTCCAAGTGACCGCAGGGGCATTGTCCTCGGTCACGGTGGCGGCGGAAAGGTGGTCAAAGAGCACCTTGGTACAGTCGGAGTGCATATACACGCCGGAAATGTCGGCGCTTTCCGCGCTCAACATCATACCGTAGGCCGCGGTCAGTCCTTCGTAGCGCAGGTTTTTGATCACCACGTTACGCTTGTACAGATTGCCGCCGCCGTAAAATGCTTCCAAATAGATGGGCGGGGTGGTCTTGGTGACGTTTTTGATATAAATGTTGTTCAGGGTGATGTTACACTCTCCTGCGGCGCCGCAGTTGGAGCGCAACTGACCGCCATCGGTCAGCATAATGCCGTCGATGGCAATATCGGTTACGTTGCTGTATACGGTGCTGCCGTTGACACCCAGCATAATGTTGCCGGTAAAGATGGTTTCCTTGGTGCCCCGCCCCTCGTTTAAGGTCCAGGGCTCGAATTCTCCGCCCTTTACGTTGGGGTTGACACCGTTTTGCACACCAACGATGTTGATGTTTTTGTTGATCACAACGGTCTCGGAATAGGTGCCCTCGGTGACCAAAATGGTATCCCCCGCTTCGGCGGCGGCGATGGCATCGGTCACGGTGCCGAAGGCATTGGTACCAAACTGGAGCTGGAAGAGGGTACCGCCTAACGTGTAATAATCGGGTACGGTCTCGGCGGTCCAGCCGGCGCCGACCACCAGATCTTCGTGGGATAAGCTGAGGGCTGTGGTGGGCAGTACAAAAGAACTGCACATACTGCACAGCAATATCACTGCGCACAGCAATGAAAGTAAACGCTTTTTCATCTAATAACACCTCTCGCATATAATTATACAATTTTATTATATAATATTTATATATAAAATGCAACAACTAAATAACGCCCTCCCGAAGCTTCGGAAGGGCGTATTTTGTGCTTTTACGATTTAGGCGCGGAAGGTGAAAGCTTCCCAGGGAATGTTGACGGGCGCCTTTTCGGTGAGGATCTGATCGATGTGCAGCAGCAGGGGGAAGTCGGCGGCGTTGAGTCTGCCGCTTGCCACGTGCTTTTTCACGGCTCTGGCCACACGCTCGGCCACCACCAGAGATTCCAGGGTGACACCGGCCAATTCCGCTTTGGCCTCGTCAATGTTCAGGCCACGGCCCAGCAGAATACCCACCAGACGGGTTCTGCCGCCGTAGACGGTAACGTACAGGTCGCCGGCGCCGACGCACAGATTGTCCAGCGTGCCTGCACCCTGCAGATCCAGCAGACGGCTCATTTCCTTGACGGCCTGACCGAATACGGCGGCCTGAGAGTTAAAGTGCAACTCGTCATTACCGAAGTTCTTTTGGTTGAGACCGATGGTCAGGGCGATGCCCAAAGCATAGCCGTTTTTCAGCGCCACAGCGCTCTCGATACCGGTAACGTCAGTGGACAGAGAAATGTGATAATAATCGGTGGTCATAATCTGACGCAGCATCTCCAGAATGGCCATATCCTTACCGCAGAAGGCTACCTCGGTCTGATCGTGGGCCACCAATTCATAGCTGGTGCAGGGGCCGCCGATGGCGTTGAGGGAGACCTTTTTGCCCAGCTGGTCCAACTTTTTCTGCCAGATGTCGGGGTAGGTCAGGAGCGTGCCGTCCTCGGTGTCCCACAGACCCTTGGTGACGGTCAGCAGGGGGGCGCTTTCCGGCAGAACGGGCAGTACGGTGTCGGCAAACCAATCCACGCCAAAGCTGCTGACGCCGCCGATGACCATATCGGCGCCGCTGAGGGCGGTCTCCAGTTCTTCGATCTGATAGTATTTTACGCCGGCGGGAAAGTCGGTGTTAAACTTGGGATGACGGCCGGTCTTGATAGAGGTTTCGATAATCTCACGGTCCAGATGGGTGCCCACCAGACGTACCTCATGTCCGTTTTCTCTTGCAGGAAATGCCAGGGCAGAGCCCATCATACCTGCGCCTACGATGGTAACGATAGCCATAGTTTTTTTACTCCTTTTTGAAAAAGTTTGAAAATATTTGAAAGTTTTTGCAAAGTATGTTATTATCATAGCAGAAAGGACTTTTTTCGTCAATGGATGGCGGAAAAGTTGAAAGAGTTGCAAACCTTTGCAAAAGTTATAAAAGGGGGATTTTTTATGATCCGTTACGAGCGTCAGCAACAGCTTTTGTCCTATCTTCATCTGCACAAAAGCGCTACTGTCCGTCGTCTGGCGGAGGTGTTGTATATCAGCGAGGCCTCGGTACGGCGGGATATTGCCGCGCTGGAGGAGCAGGGGCTGGTCCGCCGCAAATACGGCGGCGTGGTGCTGGCGGAATACGAGCACAGCGTGGTGCCGCTGGCCCTGCGTGATCCGGCCAACGCCGCCCACAAGGAGGCCATCGCCCGTCGGGCGGCCGCATTGGTCAAGGACGGGATGACGGTGATGCTGGATGCCTCCTCCACCGCCCGTCGCATCTTGCCGCTATTGCAAAATAAAAAGAATCTGCGTATTATTACCAACAACGCCCGGGTGTTTGACGGCCGTATGTTGCCCCATAACGTCCATTGCACCGGCGGCCGTTATGACAGCGAAAGCGGCGCCTTTTTGGGGCCGGCGGCGGAGCGGTTTGTCCGTTCGGTGCGGGCGGATATTTTGTTCTTTTCCAGTCAGGGCATGGATGAAAACGGCGTCATCAGTGATGCCTCGGAGGAGGAAACGGCGTTGCGCCGCGCCATGCTGGCGGCGGCGGAACGGGTCTATTTTCTCTGTGACAGCTCCAAATTGGGGCAAAAACGCACCTTTATCTTGTGCACCAAGGATGAGCTGGATGGCGTGATCTGTGATGAAAAGCTGCCGTGGGAGGAAGCCCCTGCGGGGAATGATATTTTTGCGCCTTCGGTGCAAAAGTGATATACCGACTTCGTCGGCGTGAAGTTCTGCTTTTTACGTCGTTGACACAAAAAGCAGAGTGATGTGATTTCGCCACCGGAGCGGCTCAATCGTTAAGGAAACCTTTTGTCCGTAGGACAAAAGCTAATTTTATGGCTTTTTGCAAAAGCAAAAAGGCTACTATTATTCCGCATTTTACGAAAAAAACGCAGCGACAACCCTTGTGGTTGTCGCTGCGTTTTTTGGATGATTTGCTTTTGCACCGATTTTTGCGGTCACTACTTCATCAGTTCGTGCACAACAGGCCAGGCGGCGTCGGCGTAAAACCGGTGTCCGCCGTCACCCTCTACCAGCCGCAGATCTTTTTCTTTGCCGGCATCGGCATAGGCGGTTTGCCCGTGGGCAAACACCTCTCTGGCGCCTTCCATGGGGAAGATGTGATCCTCCACGCCGTTGACCTGCACGTATTTGGTGGGGCAGGCCATGGCGATCAGATCGCCCATATCAAAGAAAAGGGAGATGTTGGGAATATAGTTGCACAGACAATGCTGCATACCGCCGATGGAGGCGGCGTAGGTGGAAAGGGCCGAGGAGGGCATCACCAGCGTCAAGCGATCCTCCAGCGCTCCCAAATAGGCGGTAACCGTACCTCCGGCAGAATTGCCCATACAGCAAATTCTGTCCGTGTCGACCTTGTCGGCAAAGGTGGATTTGATCACGTCGATCAGACGCATAGCGTCCCACACCCGCTCGCCGATGGCGGTACGGCCGATCATCAGGGCGGTCATAGAGGGCTCGTAGCAGGCCGGACCTCCCGGATTGCCGCCGCATTCGCCGAAATGCCGTTGTTCCATGGCAATGGCGGCATACCCCTCCCTGATGGCGCGTACGCAAAAATCGCGGTCGCCGCCGGACATGGTCTCCTGGTCTCCGTGGAATTTGGGCCGTCCCAGAGAAATGTGCATTCCCTTGGAATGTCCCTGCAGACAGATCATAACAGGCGGATTTTCTGCTCCTTCGGGGAGCAATAAATGACAGGGCACACGATAGCCCGCCTCACTGGCGAAGGTGAAACGGATCTCGGTGGCGCCTTCAATTTGTTTGGTAAATTCGATCTCTACGGCCGGATCAACGGCGGCAAAACGGTGCAGTCCCAATAATTCGGACAGCTTGGCGCGGGCGCGCTCCTTCCAGTCGGCGCTGCCGTCATAGGCCAGTTGGGGCGCCGTTTCCCGCAATATTTTTTTAGAGAGATCATAGTCGGGACGGTGGTCTACGTCGATCAGCTCGTACTCACGGCTGCCGATGCCAAGGGCGGCGGCAGCCTCAATGGTGCGCACGCCGTTGCGACTTTCAATGCGCTCCAACAGATGCTTTTGACCGGGATCGTCGGTGGCGGCGTACACCAGATCGATGCAGGCCTGATCGATGGCCACCGGGTCGTCGGAGATCAAAATGCCGATGTCCTTCATACACGGATCCTCCGCCACGGCGCAGCAGTCGCAGTCAACGCTCATATTTTTCATTACGTTGATGTATACCGCCTTGCCGGCAAAGCGATCGACGATGCTTTTGGCGGCGTCGGCCATACTGTCCAGAAAGCTGTCGTGGTCGGCGCTCCAGATATGCTCGGGCACGCCGGCGCCGTGGATATAGGCCTTGCCGTAGGAGGAGGCCAGACCGATGGACAGCTGTTTGAGCGCGCCGCCGTAGCCGCCCATGGGATGCCCCTTAAAATGGGATAAAACCAACAGCGAATCGTATTTTTTCAGATTTTTACCTACGTAATTCTTTTGAATGCATTTGCCCTCGGGAACGTCCAGCTCCAGATCGGGTCCCTCGGCATCCAGCAGGTCCACGGGAAACTCCGTCCAGCCGTGCAATTTGATGGCGGCCAGATGCTTTTCGGTGGTGTTGCGCTGTCCGTCGTAGGCAGTGTTACATTCGCACACCGTGCCGCCCACGTGCTTGAGCACGGGACGCCAGAAATCGGGACGCAGGAAATTTTGGTTGCCCACCTCGCCCGAATGGACCTTGACGGCCACGTTTCCGCACAGCTTGTGAGAAAGGAACTTGCACAGCTTCAGCACTTGTTCGGCGGTGATCTTACGGGTAAAATAAACCTTACTGCTCATGGAAAAACTCCTTTCGTTTACCATCGATGTGTTGCAGGCGTTGCTGCCACAGCGTTTCGTCATGGGGTGTTTTTTGCAGGTCAAATCGCTCTTTGATATGATCGGCCAATCGGGCGCTGTATTTGAGGGCGCCGCCCAGATTTAAATGACGGCTGTCATAAAAATCGGTGGCGATATCCAGCCCGCAGGCATCAAAATCGGCGTTAAAATCGGTCAGCGGCAGACCCGTGGCCTGCAACCGCCGGATGCAATCGGCGTCGGGATACTCGCAGGAGGGGACGATGAACAGCTCCAGCGGGATGTTTTCTTCCTTGCACAATGCCGCCAACTTGTCAAGCCAGACAAAATTTTGCTCCAATTCTGCCCCTTCGGCCAGAAACTTGCGGGTGGAACGCTGCTTTTGAGAGACGGTATCGGTCAGCAGGGTATAGCCTGCCTGCAGGTCCACCACGTCATCCCCCCGTCCCGACAAATAGGCGCGGGGATGCACCTCCTGCCAGCGGGAATGATAATTATACATAGGAAACAACAGCCCTGCCCGATACTGCGTCGGAGCGGCCAGAGTGGCCTCCCATCGGTTTTTGCCCCAAGGCATATACCCGATGTTGACCTTGTAATAATCCGCCTCTTTATCGGAAAAGAACAGGGAGGAGGCCTCCAACAGGATGGCCTGGGGCCGTTGGGTCCGTAACGCCTCCTTCAGATAAAAATAAGCAATATCCGGTTTCATATACGGAGCGGCCAACACGTAGGCGGTATGTCCCGTCCGACGGTAGATCTCCGCCGGAATGATGTCGCAATAGGCCAGTGACGAGCCGACCACCAGTACGTCCACGCTTTGCTCTTTTTCTTCTAAAAACATATGCCAGGTGGCGCCGCTGTCCAGGCGGGAGGGCATATAAATATTGCCCAGCCACGCCGCCAGTCCCACCAGTAAACACAGAGTCAGCACAAAGGCGACGATCTCAAGAAAAATTCGTTTCATGCTTCCTCCTAAAATTGAAAATATACAAAATCCTGGGGATCAAAGCCGTCACCGTAATAGCCGAAGATCAGTATGGCGGCCACCAGCGCAAACCAGACGAGATACCGTTGCCACAGGGTATCTGACAGTTTTTTATTCAGCGGAATGCGGCGATTGACGCCCTCTACGATCAGCATCACAGCCACCATCACCACCATGGCGATCAGCATGGCCGCGCTGACACCCACGTCCCCCAGCCCGTTCCAGGGCAGGGTAAAGATGCCCCGCAGGATCAGCCACGCATCTCCCAGCGAATTGGCGCGGAACAGCACCCATGCCAGATTGACCAGAATAAAGGTGCCGGCCCAACGGATAAATTTCATCACCGGATGCTCTGCCGGTAAAATACGCTGATACAGTTTTTCCCGCAGGGGCGTCAGCAAAATACCGATCACCTGATAGGCGCCGTGCATAATGCCCCACAGAACATAGGTCATAGCGGCGCCGTGCCACAGGCCGCTGACGGTAAAAACGATCATCAGATTCAGCAGATGACGCCATTTTTTGACCCGACTGCCACCCAGCGGGAAGTAGAGATAATCCTTAAACCAGGTGGACAGGGAAATATGCCACCGCCGCCAGAATTCCTTGATGGAACGGGCGCCGTAAGGATAGTCAAAGTTTTGCATCAGCTCGATATCCAGCAACTTGGCCGAGCCGCGCGCAATGTCCGAATAGGCGGAAAAATCGCAATAGATTTGGAAGGCAAAGGCCACGGTGGCCACCGCAAACTGCAATCCGTTTTTGCCCTCGGGCGCATTATAGACGGCATTGACCAGCAATGCCAAATTGTCGGCAACCACCATCTTTTTAAATAGACCCCATAAAATGGGTAACAGTCCCCGTTTTACGTTTTCAAATTTCAACTTGTGGGTCTTTTTCAGTTGGGGTACAATGTTACCGGTGCGCTCGATGGGGCCGGCCACCAATTGGGGGAAAAAGGAAACAAACAGGGCGTAATCGACAAAGTTTTTCTCCGCCGGCACCGTCCCACGGTAAACGTCTATGGTATATCCCAGGGCCTGGAAGGTGTAAAAGCTGATACCTACGGGCAACAGCACGTTGAGGGTGGGCAGCTCCGTCCCCACCAGCGTTCCCAGCGTGTGGGTGAAAAAGTTGAAATATTTAAAGAAAAATAAAATAGCCAGATTGACGACCAGACACAGCGCCAGCCACAGCTTTTTTCTGCCGGCGGTGCGTTTGCTTGCCATCAGCCGTCCGCAAAGGTAGGTGGCGGCGATGGAAAACAGCATCAGCAGGGCGTAGGCCGGCTCCCAGCACGCATAAAAGAAAAAGCTGGCCATCAGCAGCAGGGGATTTTTCAGTTTTTGGGGCAGAAGGAAATACAGCGCCAACGTCGTCGGTAAAAACAACAGATATTGCAGGGAATTAAAATTCATAATCGACCTCTGTTATCGTTATTTTGGAAAAATCCATCTCTAAATTATCATTATATCACGTTTTTTTCTTTTCATCAATAGTGAAAGGGTCTTTCTTGCCTTTATAAAAACGACCGCCGCCCGAAAAAACGGGCGACGGTTTGCGGTTATGCGGTTAAGATCGGCTCGACGGTCGCCGGGAAAAGCGGGTCACGGTTTGCGAGACTTCTCATAAGGAAGTCTCGCAGTTTTATTCGCCAAAGGCGAGTGATATTGCTTCGCAGTTATATGATGCTATCGCATCGTGATATTGTCCTACGGACAGTTTTTAGGGCGAATAAAATATCACTACGACCAGAGGGAGTAATATCACTTTCACAAAGTGAAAATATCACTCTTTGCACAGCAAAGAATATCACTTATCTTTCTTGTTTGTTGTAAAAAGGGTTTGGGTATCACCCAAAAAGAAGCATTTGTACTTACAAATGCGATGCTGGTTCTATCCGATAAGCATAAGAAAAGCCTCGATGAATTTCATCGAGGCTTTCATCATCCTTATGAGAAGTCGTCTTTATCGGGACTCGTTTTTGCGCAGCACCTTTTTCTGCCAGGAGCGCTTGCCGCACTTGGGACAACGCATATATCTTGTGCGGTTGACGTGCATCGCCATAAAAACGCTACCGTATCGGGGAATATGACGGTGTCCGCACTTTCGGCATTCATAGTATCCCGCTTTTTGTTCAATTTTGATGGCAAAGGGCGTTGCGATTAACAGCGGCAGCAGGCTCAGCCCTACCAGCAGACCGCCCTTCCACTCTTCCATCGGTATGATACTTGCGATGATCACGGCGGGCACCAACGGCAACAGGGCGATGATGCCCAAAACGATCTCCATCGTCAGCAACCGTTTATCCGCCTCTTCCTTTTGTTTGACCATATCCAGCAGATGGTTTTCCATTTCTTTGTCGTAGTTTTCCATTGTAACGACCTCCCCACTCAGTAAATCATTGACGGTGATCTCCAAAATGCCGCACAGCGTCTGCATAATGGCGGCATCCGGCAGACAGCAACCCCGCTCCCATTTGGAGACGGCTCTGTCCGTGATGCCCAGCTTTTCTGCCAGCTGCAGCTGGGTCAACTTTGCGCTCTTTCTGCGCGTGGCAATAAATTTTCCGATTTTGATCAGATCCATTTGTCCGGTCTCCTTTCACATACAGTATAGCAACGGGGAACGCAAAAGTATACAAACCGGTGGTTGAGTGGGGCAAAACCACCGAAAGAAGCGTGTCGGGTCTGTTTGATACATTGGAATTTAGTGAATTGATGTTAGACAGATACTCCGCCAAACATGACGGCACAAAAAACGAGTAATAGCATAAGAACTTCGACACTACCTGCAGCCAAATTGATCATAGACAATACAAAGGTAGTCTTTTTTAGTTTTGTCATTCTTTTCGCCTTGATCATTCCAATAATACCGGCAGGTATCCCTATTAGCAAGAAAATGCCACTTCCCCCAATGCCGACAGCCTCCGGCAACTTATACAAAGAGTTAGAATTTAAAACATTTGTAGGAGTAGTAGACCACCAAATAACAAAGGGTATAACTAAGAATAATGCAAGCTCGAACCAAAAAAGTATTCTCTCGGATACTGTATTGTTCTCTTTCATATCAAACACCTCTTTGCCAAATTTTTATTTATCGAATTGATTATATCACAAATCAAGTATGTTTGCAAATAAGTGATGAGTGATGCAGCTGCGCTGTGATTGGTGATGCGATGCGTTCTGCCCACGCGCCGCAGGCGTGCATCACGGGCGAAGCCTGCATCACGCACGTAGTGCGCATCACGTTCCGCAAGGAACGCATCACGCAAAAAAGTCCCTTTTGTCTGGTAGACAAAAGGGACTTTTTTGTTGGAGCAGGATACGGGAGTCGAACCCGCCTCTGAGGCTTGGGAAGCGCCTGTACTACCGATGTACTAATCCTGCATTTGTAAGCAGCGGAGGAGTATCCGAACCCGATTTTGACGGGCCGATTTTCACCTCAGCTGTGTTAAAATACTCGCCAATACACAAAGTATTGGCTGCGTTTTATGCCTTGCCGATGCAAAATTCGGCTCCGGCAAAATTCTGC
>JAZQDW010000036.1:0-24614 GCA_045546995.1 Eubacteriales bacterium | reverse complement strand
TTGTGCCTCGCCGCCCGAGGGAGAGAGGATAGGAGCAGAATGGGAAGTTTCGTTATCTCTCCCTCAGTCCTCGCTGACGCTCGGACAGCTCCCTCGTCAGAGGGAGCCAAGGCAGGCTGTGCATCCCATTTATGGGCAGCTGGTAATCAATGCACGGTTGGCGGGCCATATACGGGGGATGTATATGCATTTTTTTGAAAAAAGGTGAGAGTTTTTTTCACTTCATACGAATAAGAAGTGAAAGGGGTGACTCTGAATGAAAAAATATATCAAAATATGGCTGTGGATCGTTATGATCGCGTGCTGTTTATCTTTTGTTGCCTGCCGCCCGGTGGTGGAGGAAAGCTCTGCCGGTGCAGACGGCGGTGAGACCGTGATGCAAACGGAGCCAAGCGGCACGGAAGGCGAAAATGAAACGGTCGGGGAACAACCCTCCGACCAAGCGGAGTCGGAAGAAACCCCGCCCGAGGAAACAGAAGATGCGCAAGACGTGCAACAAGAACGGCAAGAACCATCTGAGGAACCGGTGCCCGAGACCCCGACGGAGAACGACCCTGCAAATGCGGAGGAACCGCCCGAAGCGCCGGAGACCCCTGACACAGAGGAACCTGCGGAAGAAGCGGCGGCGGAGCCGGCGCAGGATGCCCTGCCCCCGGTGGACCCTATGTTTGAGGTGCCGCCCGAGGATCCCGCCCTGCGGGCCGAGGCCAACCGCATTCGCACCGAAAAAGGAATACAAAAATATTATGACTTTTGTTGGGACAATGATTTAAAGATCGAACACGAAGTGTCTGCAGACCAGGATTTTCGAGTTGGAATAATCTGGGTATATTTCAAAAAGAGCGTGTCGGTCAAGGACGGTCCGTTGCCGGACTTTTCTTTTATTGAGTATGAGAAGATAGAGGAAAACAGGTATTATGGGCCTACTCCCGATTATGGATTTAATCGTTCAATTATAATTTATTTAAAGAATAAAACAGACAAGCAAGCGGAAGTGGATGTTGTCAAGATGCTTGAGCAATATGATTTTGTTTCTAAGGTGCAATTAAATTATGTTTTATATCCCGCTTGATCAAAAGTAATGAGGATACAACGATGAAAAACAAAAATTATTTTTTGATGTTATAAATATAAAATTATAGAGTGTAGGAGGTATTGCAATGCGGGAAATCATTACGAATAATTTTGATACGTTATATTTGCTACTGCGTTGTAAAAGTTCTTTGAAACGTTCTTTATAATGGCAAGGAAAAATCTTGCCGCTATTCTGATTAAAATATAGAAAAGGAGAACGTATTGAAACATGAAGAAAAACTTTTTGTATTATTTTAGTATTATGTTGATGATCGCGTGCCTGCTGACTGCCTGCCGCCCGGTGGTGGAGGAAAGCTCTGCCGGTGCAGACGGCGGTGAGGCCGTGATGCAAACGGAGCCAAGCGGCACGGAAGGCGAAAATGAAACGGTCGGGGAGCAACCCGCCGACCAAACGGAGTCGGAAGAAACCCCGCCCGAGGAAATAGAAGATGCGCAAGACGTGCAACAAGAACAGCAAGAACCATCTGAGGAACCGGTGCCCGAGACCCCGACGGAGGAACCGCCCGAAGCGCCGGAGACCCCTGACACAGAGGAACCTGCGGAAGAAGCGGCGGAGGAGCCGGCGCAGGATGCCCTGCCCCCGGTGGACCCTATGTTTGAGGTGCCGCCCGAGGATCCCGCCCTGCGGGCCGAGGCCAACCGCATTCTTGCGGAGCAAGGCGAAATGAAATACCGCCGTTTTTGCTCGGACCATAATTTGAAAATTGAACACACTGTGTCGGTAGAACAAGGATTCGAAGCGGGAGTCTTTAGAGTGCATTTTAAAAAATGCGTATCGGTCAAGGACGGACCGTTGCCGGACTTTTCTTTTATTGAGTATGAGAAACTGGAAGAAGGTCCGTATTATGGGCCTACTCCCGATTATGAATTTACTCGTTCAATTAAAATCTATTTAAAAAATAAAACGGATAAGCAGGCTGTAATAGATGCGATAAAGGCCATTGAGCGATATGAGTTTGTTTCCTATGCCTATCCGAATTATTCTTTATATCCCGCTTGATCAAAAGTAATGAGGATACAACAATGAAAAACAAAACTTATTTTTTGATTCTTTTTGTAATTGTATTTATGGTAAATATGGTGCCGGTCGCTATGGCATCTGCCGCGCCGTCCGAGATACAATCGGATATCCCGATACAGCAAGACGACGTTGTTTCAATGGAAGAAATGCAACTTATGGGATTAAACGCGCAAAGAGCCCCCGGCGACGACAGCGGCCGATGGCCGGGCACGAACAGCGGAAATATTATTTACAACGTGGATATATTTAAGGCCATGCAGCTCCCGGCGGCCTGGACCCTGCGCACCACCAGTGAGGTCCCCATCGGGGTGATCGATTCGGGCATCTGGAACGGCCATGAGGATCTGGCAGCCAGCTATATGGGTGGAGCTACGTTTGGCAACGTTACAACCGCCAACAACGTGGATGAACAAGGGCACGGCACTGCGGTGGCCGGGGTGATCGCCGGCTATGGCTATAACGACAAAGGCTCCTGCGGCCTTTGTTGGGAAGCAAATATAAAATCTCTAAAAACTATAAGCGTGGATGGAACTCATTCAAATGAAAACATTCTCGCCGCAATTAATTATGCCGACAGCATCGGCATCAAGATTTTGAATATCAGTCTTTACGGATATCAAGAATATGACTTGTTAAAAATCGCAATTGAAAATTTCGACGGTTTGATCATCTGCTCGGCGGGCAATAACACGATAAATACAGATATGGTTCCTTCCTATCCCGCCAGCTATGATTGTGATAACATTATCAGCGTAGGCGCCCTGGACCAGGAAAATATGCCGTGGATGGATGAAGAGAGCTTGGCCGGTACCAATTTCGGCGCCACCACGGTAGATCTGTTTGCGTATGGTCACGATGTTTTAACCACCGCGCGTACCGGCGGTTATAGATATGAGACTGGCACGTCGTTTGCGGCGCCGATGGTAACGGCGACGGCAGCGCTGATCTGGCAAGCAAAGCCAAACCTGACCGCCGCGCAGGTGAAGGCGGCGATTTTGAACAACGTGGACGTATTGAGCTCGTTGGATGGGAAGTGTGTAACGGAAGGGCGGCTCAATCCGTATAAGGCGTTGCTGTCTGTATACACCGGAACCAATGCCACTCGCAAGCCTTTTGTCAGAACCGGGGATATCAACAATGATGGCAAGGAAGATATCGTCGTTACAGGCGCCACCAATGGATATTTACGTTTGACGACCTTTTTGGGCAACGGAGACGGCACGTACCAGCAGGCAGTTCATACCTTTAGCGTAAAGGTGTATGCCTACAGTGATCCGATCTTTGTCGGTGACGTAAACGGTGACGGATATGATGACGTCGTTCTGCACTGGGTTTCGGGAGGACAGCGACAATTGATGCTGTTTCCGGGCACGGTAACGGGGGCATTCGGATTGAATACGGATCACAAGGGGTTTAACTCCGCTATCGGGTTGGTATACAATCTGACGACGAACCCCAGTCAATCGTTTTTACGGGACGTAAACAGTGATGGTTGTGCAGATTTTGTCTGCTGTATGAAAACGAATGCCGGATCGCAAGGCTTTTGGGTATATAAGGGCATTGCAAACGGAACCGGCTTTAATACAACGGCACTTAATTCTGCCGGAGGATATCCGTTTGAGGAAAGCACGCAACGATTGTTTATGGATGACGTGAATGGTGACGGAAAAAGCGAAGTGGTGATATACCGATCCAATGCCGGTGCCGGACAACTGTTGACGTATTCTTTCGATCAAAGCGGTCGTATGTATCACGTGACGGAAACAGCCACCGGTTTCCCCTACAATTTTAATCTGCCGTATACGGCAATGCTGGGAGATACCACCGGTGATGGATGCGCCGACTTTGTTATGATGTTTGATAATTCGCTGGGTAAGCGATGCATTGTGCAATGTGACGGTACAAGTTTAGGGACCATGCCCGGATTTACTTCCGGCACGGTTCGGTTGAGAAGTACGTGGGATTATAACGTAGATGATCCTGTATATCTGGAGGATGTCAGCGGCGACGGAAAGAAGGATGTCGTGGTCTATTGGATCGATGATATTTATCGGCAAATGTTAGTATTCAAATCCACCGGAACCGGATTTAGCGAGGGCGGCAATTATTCCGCCGCCAATCGTGACACTGATGCTTTCCCCAGTGATCATTATTTTACAAACAATCATACAACAGTTCCCGGAAAGGAAATGGTTTTTCGTTGGGCATACAGTACCACGCGATTGACTTATTTTGATACGTTTTTATGTGGCACCGATGGACTCTTTTACGGAACACGTATACGCACGTATATGAAGTATTTTCCTTTTTACGTGTACAAATGATAAAAACGAGGAAACGCCTTTTGGACGTTTCCTCGTTTTTTGCAAGGTGTTATTATCTTTCTTTGGCCAGGAAGAATACGGCCAGGGTGCCGGGACCGGAGTGAGCGCCGATGACCGGACCGATGTCGGTGATCAGCTCGACGTCTACGCCGTGCTCCTTTTTGATCAGGCTTGCCACAAATTCCGCATCCTCTCTGCAGTCACCCTGACAGATGAACACGGTGCCGCTTTCGGGATGCTCGGCCAGCTCGGTGTATTTTTTGGCGAGGGCCAGCAAGGAGGGCTTTCTGCCTCTGACCTTGCCCATGCTGATGAGGTGACCCTCGTCATCGACGTGCAAAATGGGCTTGATCCCCAGCACGCCACCCATAAAGGCGGTGGCGGCGCTGACTCTGCCGCCCCGTTTCAAATAGACCAGATCGTCCACGGTGAACCAGTGAGCGAGCTTGGGCGCAATGCTCTCTGCGTAAGCGGCGGTCTCCTTCAGAGAGGCGCCTTCCTTTTTCTTATCTGCCGTCAACTTGACGATCAGACCCTGTCCTGCGGAGGCGGCCAGCGTGTCTACCACGATGATCTTTCTGTCGGGGTATTCCTCCTTCAACTCATCTGCGGCCATACGGGCGGAGTTGCAGGTGGTGGAAAGACCCGAAGAAAAGGCCAGATACAATACGTCCTTGCCTTCTTTGAGATAGGGGGCAAAGGCCTCCTTAAATTCCGCCATATTGATGGCGGCGGTCTTGGCCACGGCGCCGTCTCTCATTCTGTCGTAGAATTGTTTGATGGGCAGATCAGCCTCGGTATATTCCTTTTCCTCTCCGTCAAAACGGAAGGTGAGAGGGGTTGCGCATACGTCCCATTCCTGCAACACTGCAGGGCGGATATCGCAGGCAGAATCGGTATGAATAACAAAACTCATTACAGTTCTCCTTTGTTGAAAAGATATTTGTTGATATCTCAACATTGTACATTATACTGTTTTTTGCCCTAAAAGTCAATTAAAGGAAGATTAAACTTTGCTTAATTGTATGTAATGCAAAAGTGCTTTACAGTTGAGCCTTCTGTGCCGCAACGGTTTGCGATGTTTTGCTTTTGTAAGGTAAAATGATGCCGTTGCGGCAACGCACGCATATTTTTGCGCGTTTGCGCATTTAAATTTAGGGAGAAAGGCAATTTTTTATTGTCAAAACAGGAAGAATATGATAAAATATTGTCAAATCTTACAAAGGAGAGATGAGAATGTACAATACGTATGAAGTAAACGAATTTGACACACTGCTCAATGAATTCGGCGTCTTGATGAACGAATTCAATATGGAAACCTTTTTCTCGATCTGGCTGAGCATTATGGGCTTTGCTATGATGATCGGTGTGGTGTTTTACGTGCTGGAGTCCCTGGGTCTGTATACCGTGGCAAAGCGTAGAGGGATCAACAATCCCTGGCTGGCCTGGATCCCGGTGGGCTGTAATTTGTGGATTTTGGGTCAGATCGGCGATCGGGACAATATGGCCCGCACCGGCAAGGATTCCAAACTGCGCGTTTGGATGCTGTCGCTGTATCTGGCGATGCCTGCCTTGAGTGTGATCATATTTTCGGTTGCCTTTGCCATGGGCTTTGCCGCCGCGTCGGCCGATGGCGCTGTCGATAGCGCCGCGGCTGCAGGACTTGTGGTGGTCGTACTGCTGTTGTATCTGTTGTTTTTGGCCGTCACCATTACGCTGTCGGTGATGATGTACGTTGCTTATTATCGTTATTTCCGTTCCTGCAATCCGCAAAATGCGGCGCTGTATCTGGTACTGGGTATCATCTTTGGTTTCCTGATGCCCATCTTCGTGTTTGTTTGCCGCAATCAGGATGCGCCCCCGCTGCAACCGCAATATCCCCAATATCCCCCGTATCCGCAAAACAATGCGCCTCAACCGCCGCAACAGCCGCCGATGTATTAAAAATAAAAAAGAACACTGCCGCGGCAGTGTTCTTTTTTGTTTTATTTGGAAATAACGTGCAGATCGATGTTGTTTTCCTCAAAGCAACGCATCAACTCGTTACTGATGGGGTTTTCGTCGTCGGTGACGATAACGTCGATCTGTTCCAGGCCGGCATAACGGTACACCGAGCGTTTGCCCAGCTTTTTGCTCTCAATGACCAGCACCACCGTGGCGGCGGTGTTCATCAGCGCGGAGGTGATATTCCCCTCGTCCGTGCCGGTGGTCATCAGCCCGTGCTCGCTGACAGCGGCGGCGCTGATGAATGCGATGTCGGCATAATATTTTTTGATCTGTTCAAGTACGGCGGTGCCGTAGGTCAGATGCTCGGTGGGATGCAGCTCGCCGCCAAAGAGGATGACCCGGCCGTTAAAGCTGTCCTGCTCGGTCAGCTCGGTCAGGATCTGCCCGATGGGCAGGGAATTGGTCAGGGTGCAAACGTTGTGTACGTTGCTGATCTGGGCGGCAACGGCCTCCATGGTACTGCCGGTGGACAGCGCCACCACGTTGTTGCTTTTGATGAGAGAAGCGGCGGCCTTACCGATGCGGTTTTTGACGGCGGAATTAGATTTTTTACGCTGGCGATAGGATGCCTCGGAGATAGGGAGCTGTGCGGGCACGGCGCCGCCGTGTACCTTGATGAGCAGCTCTTGCTTGCACATTGCGTTGATATCTCTGCGGATGGTTTCGATGGAAACTCCCAGCTCTTTGGCCACTTTGCTGATGATGACTTCACCGTCCCGCAAGGCGATGGTTTCGATCATTTTTTGACGGGCATTGGTCAGCATATTGGTATCACCTGATTTCATAATATTTTTCAAATTATCCAAAACGGATTCGGGCCGTATTTCTATCCATTATAAATAATAGTTTAAACTAAATTAAATGTCAACAATTTGCGGATATATGTTGACTATTTTGAGGTATTGTTGTATAATGAGGACATCTGAGCTTTATATACTTATAGGAGGTTATTATGTATAAGACTGATGTTTTGGTCATCGGTGCCGGTGCGGTCGGTACCGCGATCACAAGAGAACTTACCAAGTACAATCTGGACGTCATCTGCGTTGACAAGCGGGAGGATGTCGGTGGTGACTGCTCCAAGAGCAATTCGGCCATCATTCACACCGGCTATGATGCCAAGCCCGGCACTTTGGAGAGCCAGTTGGTGGTTGCCGCCAACCCCCAGTATCCCAAGCTGTGCAAGGATCTGGACATTCCCTTTGATATGATCGGCGCCATCCTGCCCGCCATTACCGACGAGCAGTTTGAACAGTTGCCCGGCATCAAGGCCAAGGCCTGCCAGAACAGGGTGTACGATATCGAATATTTGTCCAAGGAAGAGATCATCGCCATGGAGCCGGAGATCAATCCCGAGGTCAAGGGTGGTCTGTGGATCCCCCGTGAAAGCATTATCGATCCCTTCCTGTTCGTTGTGGCAATGGCGGAAAACGCCGTTGCCAACGGCGCCCGTTTCCTCCTGAATACCGAGGTTACCGGCATCAAAATGGAGGGTGACACCGTCGTCGGCGCCGAGACCACCGGCGGTTATATTGAGGCAAAATATATCATCAACGCCGCCGGTCTGTTTTGCGACGATATTGCGGCGATGGTCGGCAAAAACGATTACTACGTTAACCCCAGAAAAGGTCAGTTCTACATTCTGGATAAAAACACCTCTTGTAAGGTAAATCATATCGTTCTGCCCATCCCCACCAAGGTGACCAAGGGTAAACTGATGTGCCCCACCATTCACGGTAATATGCTGGTCGGCCCCACCGCCGAGGATCTGAGCGATAAATATGACAAGTCCACCACCGCCGAGGGTCTTGCCACCATTCGTGAGGACGTTTCCAAGCTGATCCCGGGCGTAAACCTCAGAGATACCATTACCCAGTATTCCGGTCTGCGCGCCAACCGCAATCCCGAGGAGCTGCGCATTGATACATACGACGACGTCAAGAACTACGTCAATCTGTCCGGCGTTCGTTCCACCGGGCTTACCAACTCCATCTCCTGCGGTACCTACGTTGCCCAGCTGCTCAAGGAAATGGGCGCAGAAATGGTTTGGAAGGAAAACTTTATTTCCACCCGTAAGGGTATTCCTTGCTTCCATCAGCTTTCCCGTGAGGAGCAGGATGCGCTCATTAAAAAGAATCCGCTGTACGGCAATATCGTTTGCCGCTGTGAGACCATCACCGAGGGCGAGATCGTGGATGCGATCCATGCCCCCATCCCCGCCACCAGCGTTGACGCCATCAAGCGCAGACTGCGCGCCGGTATGGGTCGTTGCCAGGGCGGCTTCTGCGGTCCCAAAGTCATTGAGATCTTGGCCAGAGAGCTGGGTTGCTCTACCGCAGAGATCTGTAAGAACAATGCAAATTCCCGTATGATCGTCGGCAAAGTAAAATAAGGAGGTAGGAAGATATGTACGAAATTAAATGTGACGTTGCCATCGTCGGTGGCGGCCCCGCAGGTCTTGCTGCCGCCGTTGCCGCAAAAAAAGAGGGCGCTGAAAAGGTGCTCATCATCGAAAGAGACGAAACGCTGGGCGGTATCCTGCAGCAGTGTATCCATCCCGGCTTCGGTCTGAAAATGTTTAAGGAAGAGCTCACCGGCCCCGAGTACTACGGCAGATATATTGATGAGGCGATGGAGCTGGGTGTGGACACCCTGATGAACAGCATGGTGCTGGAGGTCGGAGAGAACACCGTTACCTGCATTAACGGTACCTACGGTGTCACCACCGTTACCGCCGGCGCTATCGTGCTGGCCATGGGCTGCAGAGAGCGGACCCGCGCCAATATTATGATCCCCGGCACCCGTCCCGCCGGTGTATATACCGCCGGCGCCGCCCAAAGACTGATGAACCGCCAGAACGAAATGGTGGGCAAAAAGATCGTCATTTTGGGCTCGGGCGATATCGGTATGATCATGGCTCGCCGTATGACGCTGGAGGGCGCCAAGGTGGAGGCTGTGGTGGAACTGAATGACTATCTGGCCGGTCTGACCCGTAATAAGGTACAGTGTCTGGACGATTTCGGCATTCCGCTGATGCTGTCCCACACCATCGTTGACATCAAGGGCAACGACCGTGTGGAGGGCGTTGTGGTGGCAGAGGTCGATCCCGTAACCAAGCGTCCCATTGCCGGCAGTGAAAAGCTGTATGAGTGTGACACCCTGCTGTTGTCCGTCGGTCTGATCCCCGAAAACGAGTTGAGCCGCGGCGCCGGTATTGCCATCGATCCCATCACCAACGGACCTGCCGTCAACCAGTATATGCAGACCAATATTCCTTCCGTCTTTGCCAGCGGCAACGTGGTACACGTGAACGACCTGGTGGACAACGTTTCCACCGAGAGCGCCGTGGCCGGTAAGGCGGCCGCCAAATTTGCCGCGGGCGAGTTGCAGGTGGGTGAGACCATCACCGTTACCACCGGCGAGAACGTCCGTTACGTCTGTCCCCAGAAGGTGGAGGCAAAGGGCGAGAAGGTCGACCTTTATTTCCGTGTGCTGGCCCCCAAGGGCAAGAGTGTGATCGTCGCCCGTGACGGCGAGAACGTGCTCTTTAAGAGAACGGCCATCAAGGTCAACCCCGGTGAGATCGAAAAGGTCACTGTCGATCCCAACGGCATCAAAGAACTGGTAATTGAAGTGAAGGAGGCATAATCGCTATGATCGAAAAGGATATTATCTGTACTATTTGCCCCACCGGTTGTATCATTCACGTGACCGGGGATGAAAACAGCATCGCTTCCATCGAAGGTTTTACCTGCAAACGCGGTGAGACCTACGGCCGCGCCGAGTTTCTGGCGCCGGTCAGAACGCTGACCTCCACCGTTAAGGTGGATGGCAGTGCCTATCCTCTGGTGGCCTGCCGCAGCAATGCGCCCCTGCCCAAGGATAAGGTGCTGGATTGTATGAAAGAGATCCACGCCCTCACCGTCAAGGCGCCCGTGGCCCGCGGTCAGGTGCTGATCGCCGACATTTTGGGCACCGGTGTGGATATCGTTGCCACCGGCGAAGCAAAATAAATCAAACAAGAAGGGCGGTGCTCCACAGAGATAAATCCGCTTAAAAACGGCTATTTTCGCCCTATACTATGTCAAAACACCGCAATATGCGTCAGCATTATTGCGCTGTTTTTTCTTGTCTATGACAAAAATATCTCGTTTTTAAGTGCCGAAGGCAGTTTTTGGATAGGAAATTTTGTTTGCGGCGAAGTCAAAAACGTAGGAATACTGACGTATTCCGAGGCTTTTGACGAGATGGCGGGGAAAATTTACAGGCAAAAACCGGTTGATCTCTGCGGAGCACCGCCCAAAGCGGAAGGATTTTTAAAATTCTTCCGCTTTTTTTCAATTTAAGTGAGAGGATTTGCTTGCTGTTACGTATAAGAAGTGAAAAGGAGGGAGATCTATGAAGAAAAAGATAACGTGGATTATGTTGTTGGCGCTGTGTCTGTGTTTCTCTGCTTGTCGTCCGGCCGATATGGATGAGACGTATGAGGAGTTTTCCGCGCCGCAAACCTATGCGGAACAGGAAACGCCGGAGGAGCAAGAGCCCTCCTTTGAAAACGATCTCTCTATGGAAAAAGAAACGCCGACGGAAACGAAAAAGGAACCCCCTGCAGAGCAAGAACCTACGGAAAACGAAACACTTGCAGAGCAAAAACCGTCCACAGAGCAAGAGTCGACCGTTGAGGAAGAAACACCTGCTGAGAAAGAAACGCCCGAGAAAACAGAGGCGCAGAAGAGTGAAAAAAGCACAATCAGCATTATGGGAACTCCCGCCCAAGTGACGCAGGAATTTTTAACAGAGAGGGCAGAGCTGATCCTGCACGGACGAGTGAAGGCAAAGTTGGGCGAGGTCATGCTCAATCCCGACGGCAAAAGAACCGATGCTTCGGGGCAAAAGGTGGCAAATGCACAGGTTACTTCCTACGAAGTTGAGGTGTATACCGTTTATAAAGGAACTTATGAAAAAAATACGATCATTGTTAAAACGACAAACGGTCGTAATTTAAGTCCTGATCTGATTCTTTACGGCGAAGATGAAACCACCAAATTGGCCATGCCGCTGGATCGATTTGATCTTACGGTGGGGGAAGAATGCATTATGTATCTGGTGAATATCAAAGACCGTCTGCCGGAGGACAATGGTTATTTTGTCAATTCCGGCAAAGCGGGATATTTTAAAAAAGAGGGAAACGTATTTAAAAATAATGGCGTTCTGCCGCTGACCAATACGCTTGAGACGTTGGCAAAAGAACACGCAAATACCGAGGCTCAAAATTGACTTACAATGGGGTTTTGAAGGCTGATTTGTATAAAATGCACAAAAGAAATCAACATAGGGCAAAATAAATAGTTAAAATATGTTAAATTTGCCGTCTTGTCAAAGACAAAAAAGTTTGGTACAATAAAACCAGAAAGAAGAAAGCAAATAAAAAAACCGAACAGGGTTCTGCTTTCATTCTGATCAAAACAAGTTCTGAAAGAAAGGGCGTGAGGATATGAGAACAACCAAATACTGCACTCATACCGGTGAAATTTTGCGCCCGCTTAAGAGAAGAAAGTATTTAAAGTTTCCTCTTAGATAGCACAGAAGAGTAACCGACAAGCTTTTCTGTGCTGTTTCATTATAACCGAATAAAACCGCGCTTCTCTTTGAAAAATAAGAGGCAACGACTGCGGGGGAGTTCCCCTTAAAGATGCAGCGGCGCATGATCAGTACACCTCAAAACAGATTCCCGTTTTTGATGCAGACCGAAACGAATCGGCCATCCAATCGTAAAAGATTTAAAATTTTGAAGGGAACATACAACGAGGAAACAAAGCTGATGAAAAATAAATTTACATAGATAAAGGCAGAACGGAAATTTCCGTTCTGCCTTTATCTATGTAAATTTATTTTTCATCAGCTTTGTTTCCTCGTTGTATGTTCCCTTCAAAATTTTAAATCTTTTACGATTGGATGGCCGATTCGTTTCGGTCTGCATCAAAAACGGGAATCTGTTTTGAGGTGTACTGATCATGCGCCGCTGCATCTTTAAGGGGAACTCCCCCGCAGTCGTTGCCTCTTATTTTTCAAAGAGAAGCGCGGTTTTATTCGGTTATAATGAAACAGCACAGAAAAGCTTGTCGGTTACTCTTCTGTGCTATCTAAGAGGAAACTTTAAATACTTTCTTCTCTTAAGCGGGCGCAAAATTTCACCGGTATGAGTGCAGTATTTGGTTGTTCTCATATCCTCACGCCCTTTCTTTCAGAACTTGTTTTGATCAGAATGAAAGCAGAACCCTGTTCGGTTTTTTTATTTGCTTTCTTCTTTCTGGTTTTATTGTACCAAACTTTTTTGTCTTTGACAAGACGGCAAATTTAACATATTTTAACTATTTATTTTGCCCTATGTTGATTTCTTTTGTGCATTTTATACAAATCAGCCTTCAAAACCCCATTGTAAGTCAATTTTGAGCCTCGGTATTTGCGTGTTCTTTTGCCAACGTCTCAAGCGTATTGGTCAGCGGCAGAACGCCATTATTTTTAAATACGTTTCCCTCTTTTTTAAAATATCCCGCTTTGCCGGAATTGACAAAATAACCATTGTCCTCCGGCAGACGGTCTTTGATATTCACCAGATACATAATGCATTCTTCCCCCACCGTAAGATCAAATCGATCCAGCGGCATGGCCAATTTGGTGGTTTCATCTTCGCCGTAAAGAATCAGATCAGGACTTAAATTACGACCGTTTGTCGTTTTAACAATGATCGTATTTTTTTCATAAGTTCCTTTATAAACGGTATACACCTCAACTTCGTAGGAAGTAACCTGTGCATTTGCCACCTTTTGCCCCGAAGCATCGGTTCTTTTGCCGTCGGGATTGAGCATGACCTCGCCCAACTTTGCCTTCACTCGTCCGTGCAGGATCAGCTCTGCCCTCTCTGTTAAAAATTCCTGCGTCACTTGGGCGGGAGTTCCCATAATGCTGATTGTGCTTTTTTCACTCTTCTGCGCCTCTGTTTTCTCGGGCGTTTCTTTCTCAGCAGGTGTTTCTTCCTCAACGGTCGACTCTTGCTCTGTGGACGGTTTTTGCTCTGCAAGTGTTTCGTTTTCCGTAGGTTCTTGCTCTGCAGGGGGTTCCTTTTTCGTTTCCGTCGGCGTTTCTTTTTCCATAGAGAGATCGTTTTCAAAGGAGGGCTCTTGCTCCTCCGGCGTTTCCTGTTCCGCATAGGTTTGCGGCGCGGAAAACTCCTCATACGTCTCATCCATATCGGCCGGACGACAAGCAGAGAAACACAGACACAGCGCCAACAACATAATCCACGTTATCTTTTTCTTCATAGATCTCCCTCCTTTTCACTTCTTATACGTAACAGCAAGCAAATCCTCTCACTTAAATTGAAAAAAAGCGGAAGAATTTTAAAAATCCTTCCGCTTTGGGCGGTGCTCCGCAGAGATCAACCGGTTTTTGCCTGTAAATTTTCCCCGCCATCTCGTCAAAAGCCTCGGAATACGTCAGTATTCCTACGTTTTTGACTTCGCCGCAAACAAAATTTCCTATCCAAAAACTGCCTTCGGCACTTAAAAACGAGATATTTTTGTCATAGACAAGAAAAAACAGCGCAATAATGCTGACGCATATTGCGGTGTTTTGACATAGTATAGGGCGAAAATAGCCGTTTTTAAGCGGATTTATCTCTGTGGAGCACCGCCCTTCTTGTTTGATTTATTTTGCTTCGCCGGTGGCAACGATATCCACACCGGTGCCCAAAATGTCGGCGATCAGCACCTGACCGCGGGCCACGGGCGCCTTGACGGTGAGGGCGTGGATCTCTTTCATACAATCCAGCACCTTATCCTTGGGCAGGGGCGCATTGCTGCGGCAGGCCACCAGAGGATAGGCACTGCCATCCACCTTAACGGTGGAGGTCAGCGTTCTGACCGGCGCCAGAAACTCGGCGCGGCCGTAGGTCTCACCGCGTTTGCAGGTAAAACCTTCGATGGAAGCGATGCTGTTTTCATCCCCGGTCACGTGAATGATACAACCGGTGGGGCAAATAGTACAGATAATATCCTTTTCGATCATAGCGATTATGCCTCCTTCACTTCAATTACCAGTTCTTTGATGCCGTTGGGATCGACAGTGACCTTTTCGATCTCACCGGGGTTGACCTTGATGGCCGTTCTCTTAAAGAGCACGTTCTCGCCGTCACGGGCGACGATCACACTCTTGCCCTTGGGGGCCAGCACACGGAAATAAAGGTCGACCTTCTCGCCCTTTGCCTCCACCTTCTGGGGACAGACGTAACGGACGTTCTCGCCGGTGGTAACGGTGATGGTCTCACCCACCTGCAACTCGCCCGCGGCAAATTTGGCGGCCGCCTTACCGGCCACGGCGCTCTCGGTGGAAACGTTGTCCACCAGGTCGTTCACGTGTACCACGTTGCCGCTGGCAAAGACGGAAGGAATATTGGTCTGCATATACTGGTTGACGGCAGGTCCGTTGGTGATGGGATCGATGGCAATACCGGCGCCGCGGCTCAACTCGTTTTCGGGGATCAGACCGACGGACAACAGCAGGGTGTCACACTCATACAGCTTTTCACTGCCGGCAATGGGACGCTTGGTTACGGGATCGACCTCTGCCACCACAACGCCCTCCACACGGTCGTTGCCCTTGATGTCAACGATGGTGTGGGACAGCATCAGCGGAATGCCGAAATCGTCCAGACACTGTACCTTATTACGGGTCAGACCGGCCAGATAGTCATTCAGTTCCACCACAGCCTCCACCTTGGCGCCCTCCAGCGTCATACGGCGAGCCATGATCATACCGATATCGCCCGAGCCCAAAATGACGATCTTTTTGCCCACCATTTCGTTCTGGCGGTTCATCAGTCTTTGGGCGGCGCCGGCGGTATATACACCGGCGGGACGGGTGCCGGGGATCATAATATTGGCGCGGGTCCGCTCTCTGCAGCCCATGGCCAGCACGATAGCGCCGGCGGTAACGGTGGTGACACCGTAGGTACCGTTAATGCAGGTAACGGTGTTCTCTCCGACCTCCAGCACCATGCTGTTCATCAGGGTGTCCACACCCAGCTCCATCGCCTCATCAATATATCTGCCGTAGTACTCGGGGCCGGTGAGCTCTTCCTTAAACATTTTCAGACCGAAGCCGGGATGGATACACTGCTGCAGGATACCGCCCAGCGTTTCGTCTCTTTCGATGATGAGCACCTTTTCAGCGCCCTCTTTTTTTGCGGCAACGGCGGCAGCAAGACCTGCGGGGCCGCCACCGACGATGGCAACGTCACATTTAATTTCGTACATATCTTCCTACCTCCTTATTTTACTTTGCCGACGATCATACGGGAATTTGCATTGTTCTTACAGATCTCTGCGGTAGAGCAACCCAGCTCTCTGGCCAAGATCTCAATGACTTTGGGACCGCAGAAGCCGCCCTGGCAACGACCCATACCGGCGCGCAGTCTGCGCTTGATGGCGTCAACGCTGGTGGCGGGGATGGGGGCATGGATCGCATCCACGATCTCGCCCTCGGTGATGGTCTCACAGCGGCAAACGATATTGCCGTACAGCGGATTCTTTTTAATGAGCGCATCCTGCTCCTCACGGGAAAGCTGATGGAAGCAAGGAATACCCTTACGGGTGGAAATAAAGTTTTCCTTCCAAACCATTTCTGCGCCCATTTCCTTGAGCAGCTGGGCAACGTAGGTACCGCAGGAGATGGAGTTGGTAAGCCCGGTGGAACGAACGCCGGACAGATTGACGTAGTTCTTGACGTCGTCGTATGTATCAATGCGCAGCTCCTCGGGATTGCGGTTGGCGCGCAGACCGGAATACTGGGTAATGGTATCTCTGAGGTTTACGCCCGGGATCAGCTTGGAAACGTCCTCACGAATGGTGGCAAGACCCTCGGCGGTGGTGGACTTGTCATATTTATCGCTCAGATCCTCGGCGGTGGGGCCGACCAGCATATTACCGTGAATGGTGGGGCACATCAGTTTACCCTTGGTCACCTTGGTGGGGATGGGCAGAACGATATGATTTACCTTACAAGAGGTGTTTTTATCCAGAATGTAGAACTGACCTTTTCTGGGGTTAACGTAGTAATCGTTTTTGCCGACCATCGCCGCAATATCGTCGCAAAACAGACCGGCGGCGTTGATGATATATTTTGCCTCAATATAACCGCCGGTGGTCTCGGCGCCGACGACGGTGTCACCCTCCATTTTGATGCCGGTAACCTCGGTATTCAGGAGGAAACGGGCGCCGTTGGCAACGGCGTTTTCCGCCATTGCCACAACGAACAGGAAGGGATCGATAATGCTTTCACGGGGGATCCACAGACCACCCTTGACCTCGGGATTGATCTCCGGCTCCATGGCGATGATCTCTTCCTTGGACAAATATTCGATATCGTACACCCTGTTCTGGCAGGCCTTGGCCTTGATGCCGGGCAACTGTTCAAACTGCTCGTCGGTAATGGCGGGCAGGATGGCGCCGATCATATCAAAGGGAATGTCCAGATCCTTGCACAGCTTGGGATACTGGGGGTTGGCGGCAACCACCAACTGGCTCTCCAAAGTGCCGGGCTTGGCATCATAGCCGGTGTGAATGATGGCCGAATTGCTCTTGGAGCAGTCACCACCGACATCCTCCCGCTTGTCAACGCAGATGACGTCCAGATTGTACTTGGTAAGTTCTCTTGTGATCGCGGTACCGACCGCACCGGCACCGATGACCAAAACATCAGTCTTATACATAATAACCTCCTATAAGTATATAAAGCTCAGATGTCCTCATTATACAACAATACCTCAAAATAGTCAACATATATCCGCAAATTGTTGACATTTAATTTAGTTTAAACTATTATTTATAATGGATAGAAATACGGCCCGAATCCGTTTTGGATAATTTGAAAAATATTATGAAATCAGGTGATACCAATATGCTGACCAATGCCCGTCAAAAAATGATCGAAACCATCGCCTTGCGGGACGGTGAAGTCATCATCAGCAAAGTGGCCAAAGAGCTGGGAGTTTCCATCGAAACCATCCGCAGAGATATCAACGCAATGTGCAAGCAAGAGCTGCTCATCAAGGTACACGGCGGCGCCGTGCCCGCACAGCTCCCTATCTCCGAGGCATCCTATCGCCAGCGTAAAAAATCTAATTCCGCCGTCAAAAACCGCATCGGTAAGGCCGCCGCTTCTCTCATCAAAAGCAACAACGTGGTGGCGCTGTCCACCGGCAGTACCATGGAGGCCGTTGCCGCCCAGATCAGCAACGTACACAACGTTTGCACCCTGACCAATTCCCTGCCCATCGGGCAGATCCTGACCGAGCTGACCGAGCAGGACAGCTTTAACGGCCGGGTCATCCTCTTTGGCGGCGAGCTGCATCCCACCGAGCATCTGACCTACGGCACCGCCGTACTTGAACAGATCAAAAAATATTATGCCGACATCGCATTCATCAGCGCCGCCGCTGTCAGCGAGCACGGGCTGATGACCACCGGCACGGACGAGGGGAATATCACCTCCGCGCTGATGAACACCGCCGCCACGGTGGTGCTGGTCATTGAGAGCAAAAAGCTGGGCAAACGCTCGGTGTACCGTTATGCCGGCCTGGAACAGATCGACGTTATCGTCACCGACGACGAAAACCCCATCAGTAACGAGTTGATGCGTTGCTTTGAGGAAAACAACATCGATCTGCACGTTATTTCCAAATAAAACAAAAAAGAACACTGCCGCGGCAGTGTTCTTTTTTATTTTTAATACATCGGCGGCTGTTGCGGCGGTTGAGGCGCATTGTTTTGCGGATACGGGGGATATTGGGGATATTGCGGTTGCAGCGGGGGCGCATCCTGATTGCGGCAAACAAACACGAAGATGGGCATCAGGAAACCAAAGATGATACCCAGTACCAGATACAGCGCCGCATTTTGCGGATTGCAGGAACGGAAATAACGATAATAAGCAACGTACATCATCACCGACAGCGTAATGGTGACGGCCAAAAACAACAGATACAACAGCAGTACGACCACCACAAGTCCTGCAGCCGCGGCGCTATCGACAGCGCCATCGGCCGACGCGGCGGCAAAGCCCATGGCAAAGGCAACCGAAAATATGATCACACTCAAGGCAGGCATCGCCAGATACAGCGACAGCATCCAAACGCGCAGTTTGGAATCCTTGCCGGTGCGGGCCATATTGTCCCGATCGCCGATCTGACCCAAAATCCACAAATTACAGCCCACCGGGATCCAGGCCAGCCAGGGATTGTTGATCCCTCTACGCTTTGCCACGGTATACAGACCCAGGGACTCCAGCACGTAAAACACCACACCGATCATCATAGCAAAGCCCATAATGCTCAGCCAGATCGAGAAAAAGGTTTCCATATTGAATTCGTTCATCAAGACGCCGAATTCATTGAGCAGTGTGTCAAATTCGTTTACTTCATACGTATTGTACATTCTCATCTCTCCTTTGTAAGATTTGACAATATTTTATCATATTCTTCCTGTTTTGACAATAAAAAATTGCCTTTCTCCCTAAATTTAAATGCGCAAACGCGCAAAAATATGCGTGCGTTGCCGCAACGGCATCATTTTACCTTACAAAAGCAAAACATCGCAAACCGTTGCGGCACAGAAGGCTCAACTGTAAAGCACTTTTGCATTACATACAATTAAGCAAAGTTTAATCTTCCTTTAATTGACTTTTAGGGCAAAAAACAGTATAATGTACAATGTTGAGATATCAACAAATATCTTTTCAACAAAGGAGAACTGTAATGAGTTTTGTTATTCATACCGATTCTGCCTGCGATATCCGCCCTGCAGTGTTGCAGGAATGGGACGTATGCGCAACCCCTCTCACCTTCCGTTTTGACGGAGAGGAAAAGGAATATACCGAGGCTGATCTGCCCATCAAACAATTCTACGACAGAATGAGAGACGGCGCCGTGGCCAAGACCGCCGCCATCAATATGGCGGAATTTAAGGAGGCCTTTGCCCCCTATCTCAAAGAAGGCAAGGACGTATTGTATCTGGCCTTTTCTTCGGGTCTTTCCACCACCTGCAACTCCGCCCGTATGGCCGCAGATGAGTTGAAGGAGGAATACCCCGACAGAAAGATCATCGTGGTAGACACGCTGGCCGCCTCCGCAGGACAGGGTCTGATCGTCAAGTTGACGGCAGATAAGAAAAAGGAAGGCGCCTCTCTGAAGGAGACCGCCGCTTACGCAGAGAGCATTGCGCCCAAGCTCGCTCACTGGTTCACCGTGGACGATCTGGTCTATTTGAAACGGGGCGGCAGAGTCAGCGCCGCCACCGCCTTTATGGGTGGCGTGCTGGGGATCAAGCCCATTTTGCACGTCGATGACGAGGGTCACCTCATCAGCATGGGCAAGGTCAGAGGCAGAAAGCCCTCCTTGCTGGCCCTCGCCAAAAAATACACCGAGCTGGCCGAGCATCCCGAAAGCGGCACCGTGTTCATCTGTCAGGGTGACTGCAGAGAGGATGCGGAATTTGTGGCAAGCCTGATCAAAAAGGAGCACGGCGTAGACGTCGAGCTGATCACCGACATCGGTCCGGTCATCGGCGCTCACTCCGGTCCCGGCACCCTGGCCGTATTCTTCCTGGCCAAAGAAAGATAATAACACCTTGCAAAAAACGAGGAAACGTCCAAAAGGCGTTTCCTCGTTTTTATCATTTGTACACGTAAAAAGGAAAATACTTCATATACGTGCGTATACGTGTTCCGTAAAAGAGTCCATCGGTGCCACATAAAAACGTATCAAAATAAGTCAATCGCGTGGTACTGTATGCCCAACGAAAAACCATTTCCTTTCCGGGAACTGTTGTATGATTGTTTGTAAAATAATGATCACTGGGGAAAGCATCAGTGTCACGATTGGCGGCGGAATAATTGCCGCCCTCGCTAAATCCGGTTCCGGTGGATTTGAATACTAACATTTGCCGATAAATATCATCGATCCAATAGACCACGACATCCTTCTTTCCGTCGCCGCTGACATCCTCCAGATATACAGGATCATCTACGTTATAATCCCACGTACTTCTCAACCGAACCGTGCCGGAAGTAAATCCGGGCATGGTCCCTAAACTTGTACCGTCACATTGCACAATGCATCGCTTACCCAGCGAATTATCAAACATCATAACAAAGTCGGCGCATCCATCACCGGTGGTATCTCCCAGCATTGCCGTATACGGCAGATTAAAATTGTAGGGGAAACCGGTGGCTGTTTCCGTCACGTGATACATACGACCGCTTTGATCGAAAGAATACGTCAACAGTTGTCCGGCACCGGCATTGGATCGGTATATCACCACTTCGCTTTTTCCGTCACCATTCACGTCATCCATAAACAATCGTTGCGTGCTTTCCTCAAACGGATATCCTCCGGCAGAATTAAGTGCCGTTGTATTAAAGCCGGTTCCGTTTGCAATGCCCTTATATACCCAAAAGCCTTGCGATCCGGCATTCGTTTTCATACAGCAGACAAAATCTGCACAACCATCACTGTTTACGTCCCGTAAAAACGATTGACTGGGGTTCGTCGTCAGATTGTATACCAACCCGATAGCGGAGTTAAACCCCTTGTGATCCGTATTCAATCCGAATGCCCCCGTTACCGTGCCCGGAAACAGCATCAATTGTCGCTGTCCTCCCGAAACCCAGTGCAGAACGACGTCATCATATCCGTCACCGTTTACGTCACCGACAAAGATCGGATCACTGTAGGCATACACCTTTACGCTAAAGGTATGAACTGCCTGCTGGTACGTGCCGTCTCCGTTGCCCAAAAAGGTCGTCAAACGTAAATATCCATTGGTGGCGCCTGTAACGACGATATCTTCCTTGCCATCATTGTTGATATCCCCGGTTCTGACAAAAGGCTTGCGAGTGGCATTGGTTCCGGTGTATACAGACAGCAACGCCTTATACGGATTGAGCCGCCCTTCCGTTACACACTTCCCATCCAACGAGCTCAATACGTCCACGTTGTTCAAAATCGCCGCCTTCACCTGCGCGGCGGTCAGGTTTGGCTTTGCTTGCCAGATCAGCGCTGCCGTCGCCGTTACCATCGGCGCCGCAAACGACGTGCCAGTCTCATATCTATAACCGCCGGTACGCGCGGTGGTTAAAACATCGTGACCATACGCAAACAGATCTACCGTGGTGGCGCCGAAATTGGTACCGGCCAAGCTCTCTTCATCCATCCACGGCATATTTTCCTGGTCCAGGGCGCCTACGCTGATAATGTTATCACAATCATAGCTGGCGGGATAGGAAGGAACCATATCTGTATTTATCGTGTTATTGCCCGCCGAGCAGATGATCAAACCGTCGAAATTTTCAATTGCGATTTTTAACAAGTCATATTCTTGATATCCGTAAAGACTGATATTCAAAATCTTGATGCCGATGCTGTCGGCATAATTAATTGCGGCGAGAATGTTTTCATTTGAATGAGTTCCATCCACGCTTATAGTTTTTAGAGATTTTATATTTGCTTCCCAACAAAGGCCGCAGGAGCCTTTGTCGTTATAGCCATAGCCGGCGATCACCCCGGCCACCGCAGTGCCGTGCCCTTGTTCATCCACGTTGTTGGCGGTTGTAACGTTGCCAAACGTAGCTCCACCCATATAGCTGGCTGCCAGATCCTCATGGCCGTTCCAGATGCCCGAATCGATCACCCCGATGGGGACCTCACTGGTGGTGCGCAGGGTCCAGGCCGCCGGGAGCTGCATGGCCTTAAATATATCCACGTTGTAAATAATATTTCCGCTGTTCGTGCCCGGCCATCGGCCGCTGTCGTCGCCGGGGGCTCTTTGCGCGTTTAATCCCATAAGTTGCATTTCTTCCATTGAAACAACGTCGTCTTGCTGTATCGGGATATCCGATTGTATCTCGGACGGCGCGGCAGATGCCATAGCGACCGGCACCATATTTACCATAAATACAATTACAAAAAGAATCAAAAAATAAGTTTTGTTTTTCATTGTTGTATCCTCATTACTTTTGATCAAGCGGGATATAAAGAATAATTCGGATAGGCATAGGAAACAAACTCATATCGCTCAATGGCCTTTATCGCATCTATTACAGCCTGCTTATCCGTTTTATTTTTTAAATAGATTTTAATTGAACGAGTAAATTCATAATCGGGAGTAGGCCCATAATACGGACCTTCTTCCAGTTTCTCATACTCAATAAAAGAAAAGTCCGGCAACGGTCCGTCCTTGACCGATACGCATTTTTTAAAATGCACTCTAAAGACTCCCGCTTCGAATCCTTGTTCTACCGACACAGTGTGTTCAATTTTCAAATTATGGTCCGAGCAAAAACGGCGGTATTTCATTTCGCCTTGCTCCGCAAGAATGCGGTTGGCCTCGGCCCGCAGGGCGGGATCCTCGGGCGGCACCTCAAACATAGGGTCCACCGGGGGCAGGGCATCCTGCGCCGGCTCCTCCGCCGCTTCTTCCGCAGGTTCCTCTGTGTCAGGGGTCTCCGGCGCTTCGGGCGGTTCCTCCGTCGGGGTCTCGGGCACCGGTTCCTCAGATGGTTCTTGCTGTTCTTGTTGCACGTCTTGCGCATCTTCTATTTCCTCGGGCGGGGTTTCTTCCGACTCCGTTTGGTCGGCGGGTTGCTCCCCGACCGTTTCATTTTCGCCTTCCGTGCCGCTTGGCTCCGTTTGCATCACGGCCTCACCGCCGTCTGCACCGGCAGAGCTTTCCTCCACCACCGGGCGGCAGGCAGTCAGCAGGCACGCGATCATCAACATAATACTAAAATAATACAAAAAGTTTTTCTTCATGTTTCAATACGTTCTCCTTTTCTATATTTTAATCAGAATAGCGGCAAGATTTTTCCTTGCCATTATAAAGAACGTTTCAAAGAACTTTTACAACGCAGTAGCAAATATAACGTATCAAAATTATTCGTAATGATTTCCCGCATTGCAATACCTCCTACACTCTATAATTTTATATTTATAACATCAAAAAATAATTTTTGTTTTTCATCGTTGTATCCTCATTACTTTTGATCAAGCGGGATATAAAACATAATTTAATTGCACCTTAGAAACAAAATCATATTGCTCAAGCATCTTGACAACATCCACTTCCGCTTGCTTGTCTGTTTTATTCTTTAAATAAATTATAATTGAACGATTAAATCCATAATCGGGAGTAGGCCCATAATACCTGTTTTCCTCTATCTTCTCATACTCAATAAAAGAAAAGTCCGGCAACGGACCGTCCTTGACCGACACGCTCTTTTTGAAATATACCCAGATTATTCCAACTCGAAAATCCTGGTCTGCAGACACTTCGTGTTCGATCTTTAAATCATTGTCCCAACAAAAGTCATAATATTTTTGTATTCCTTTTTCGGTGCGAATGCGGTTGGCCTCGGCCCGCAGGGCGGGATCCTCGGGCGGCACCTCAAACATAGGGTCCACCGGGGGCAGGGCATCCTGCGCCGGCTCCGCCGCCGCTTCTTCCGCAGGTTCCTCTGTGTCAGGGGTCTCCGGCGCTTCGGGCGGTTCCTCCGCATTTGCAGGGTCGTTCTCCGTCGGGGTCTCGGGCACCGGTTCCTCAGATGGTTCTTGCCGTTCTTGTTGCACGTCTTGCGCATCTTCTGTTTCCTCGGGCGGGGTTTCTTCCGACTCCGCTTGGTCGGAGGGTTGTTCCCCGACCGTTTCATTTTCGCCTTCCGTGCCGCTTGGCTCCGTTTGCATCACGGTCTCACCGCCGTCTGCACCGGCAGAGCTTTCCTCCACCACCGGGCGGCAGGCAACAAAAGATAAACAGCACGCGATCATAACGATCCACAGCCATATTTTGATATATTTTTTCATTCAGAGTCACCCCTTTCACTTCTTATTCGTATGAAGTGAAAAAAACTCTCACCTTTTTTCAAAAAAATGCATATACATCCCCCGTATATGGCCCGCCAACCGTGCATTGATTACCAGCTGCCCATAAATGGGATGCACAGCCTGCCTTGGCTCCCTCTGACGAGGGAGCTGTCCGAGCGTCAGCGAGGACTGAGGGAGAGATAACGAAACTTCCCATTCTGCTCCTATCCTCTCTCCCTCGGGCGGCGAGGCACAA
>JAZQDW010000035.1:0-13019 GCA_045546995.1 Eubacteriales bacterium | reverse complement strand
GCCATCTCGTCAAAAGCCTCGGAATACGCCAGTATTCCTGCGTTTTTGACTTCACCGCAAACAAAATTTCCTATCCAAAAACTGCCTTTGGCACTTAAAAATGAGATACTTTTTGTCGTAGACAAGAAAAAACACCGCAATGATGCTGACGCATATTGCGGTGTTTTGCCGTAGTATAGGGCAAAAATAGCCATTTTTAAGCGGATTTATCTCTGCGGAGCACCGCCCTTACCGACGTTTTTGTTTATATTGAATAAAATGAACGACCTTTTTTTAGTAATATTCTACAGAGAAAGGTTTACAGATAAGTTGACAGATGTAAACGCCAATGCTATAATCAAGTTGAAAGTATCAATATGTTCGTATGATGGGAGAAATACACTATGAAAAATCAAATCGAACAGCTTAAAAAAGCAAAAAACGCCGTGATCCTGGCCCACTATTACGCCCCCGCCGAGGTGCAGGAAATCGCCGATTACGTGGGCGATTCCTTTTACCTTGCCAAGATAGCAAAGCAATCCGAGGCGGACATCATCGTGTTTTGCGGCGTACAATTTATGGGAGAGAGCGCAAAAATTTTAAATCCGGGGAAAAAGGTACTGATGCCCGACCCGACCGCCGATTGTCCCATGGCCCATATGGTGGCCCCCGATCTGATCGAAGAAATGCGCAAACAATATGACGATCTGGCCGTGGTCTGCTATATCAATTCTACCGCCGCGCTGAAGTGTCAAAGTGACGTTTGCGTCACCTCCTCCAACGCCGTAAAGATCGTCAAGGCGTTGCCCAATCAAAACGTCTTTTTTATTCCCGACCGTAATCTGGGCCGATTTGTGGCCGCGCAGGTGCCGGAGAAAAATATCATCATCAACGATGGCTGTTGTCCCATCCACGCCGCCGTCACCGCCGCCCGGTTGCAGGCAGAAAAGGAAAAACATCCCGGCGCCCTTGTTTTGACGCATCCCGAATGCGAGCCGGAGGTGCTGGCGCTGTCCGATCATATCGGCAGCACGGCGGAGATCATTGCCTACGCCAAAGACAGCGCAGCCACGGAATTTATCATCGTCACCGAGGACGGTGTGGATCACAAGCTGATGGCGGACAACCCCGACAAACGCTTTTATTATCCCGATCCGCATCCGTGCTGTACCGATATGAAGCGCAACACCCTTGCCGCCGTTTTGTCGGTACTGGAAAAGGAAGACAAGGAAATTACGATAGAGGAGCAGACGCGTCTGCGCGCTCTGCTGCCCCTTGATAAAATGCTGGAGCTTGCAAAATGAAAACAGATATTTTAATCGTCGGCTGTGGGGTTGCCGGTCTTTACTGCGCCCTGCATCTGCCGGAGAACAAAAGCATCACCGTCGTCACGAAAAACGAGGCCCCCAAAAGTGACTCCTTCCTTGCGCAGGGCGGCATCTGTGTCCTGCGGGACGAGGGCGACTACGACGCCTTTTACGAGGACACGATGAAGGCCGGTCATTATGAAAACAACCCCGATTCCGTCCATATTATGATCCACTCCTCCCAGGAGATCATTGCCGATCTGGTGTCCTTCGGCGTTCGGTTTGAAAAAGACGGCGAGCGCTTTAACTACACCCGTGAGGGCGCCCACTCCACACCGCGCATCCTGTTCCACGAGGACGAGACCGGTAAGGAGATCACCTCCCATTTGCTGGAAACGGCCAGAGACAGAAAAAACATTACACTCATTGAGAATTTCACCATGGTAGATCTGCTGAGCAACGATAACGTTTGCAGTGGTATCGTCGGTCGGGATGCCGAGGGCAATTTCGTTGCCGTTCACGCTGATTATACGGTGCTGGCCACCGGCGGCATCGGCGGTCTGTTCAAGCATTCCACCAACTATCGGCATCTGACCGGTGATGCGCTGGCGCTGGCGCTGAAATATGACATCCGGCTACAGCACATCGATTATATCCAGATCCATCCCACCACCCTGTTTACTAAAAAAGACGGCCGCGAATTTTTGATCTCCGAGTCGGTACGGGGCGAGGGCGCCATCCTGCTCAACGGCAAGGGGGAACGCTTTGTCAACGAGCTTTTACCCCGTGACGTGGTGGCGGGCGCCATCTTTGAAGAGATGAAAAAGGAGGGCAGCGAGCACGTCTGGCTGTCTATGGCGCCCATTCCGGAGGAGGAGATCCGCGCCCACTTCCCCAACATTTATCAGCATTGTCTGGAAGAAGGCTATGACGTTACCAAAGAGCCCATTCCCGTGGTACCGTCCCAACACTATTTTATGGGTGGCATTGACGTTGACCGTTACAGCAAGACCTCCATGGATCGGCTGTATGCCGTAGGAGAAACGGCCTGCAACGGCGTGCACGGCCGCAACCGTCTGGCCAGCAACTCGCTGCTTGAAAGTCTGGTGTTTGCCAAACGCGCCGCAAAGCATATCACCGCCAACTTTGCCGCCTTGCCGCAACACCCGGAGGTCACGATAGACCCCACCCAATATGAAGGATATCAGGAAACGTACAAAGCGCTGGTTTTGGCAGCGATCGAAAAGGAGAAACAGAGCCATGAATAATATTACTATGAAACTCGGTGCAGACGATTTGATTTTGGCCGCCCTGCAGGAGGACGTCACCAGTGAGGACATCACCACCAATTCGGTAATGCCCCATTATCAATTGGGTGAGGTGGAGCTCATCTGCAAGGAGGACGGCGTCATCGCCGGATTGGACGTATTTAAAAGAGTATTTAAACTGCTGGACGAGCAGACCGAGGTGACCTTCACCTGTCGTGACGGCGACGCTGTTCAAAAAGGACAACGGTTGGGCCTCGTCCGTGGGGACATCCGTGTCCTGCTGTCGGGTGAGCGTACGGCGCTGAATTATTTGCAGCGCATGAGCGGCATCGCCACTTACACCCACGCCATTGCCCAGCTGCTCAAGGGCAGCAAGACCAAGCTGTTGGACACCCGCAAGACCACGCCCGGTATGCGTATTTTTGAAAAATACGCCGTCAAGGTGGGTGGCGGCTACAACCACCGCTTTAACCTCAGCGACGGTATTCTTTTAAAGGACAATCACATCGGCGCCGCCGGCGGCGTAAAAGAAGCCGTTATGATGGCCAAAGAATACGCGCCCTTTGTTCGCAAAATTGAGGTAGAGGTAGAAAATCTGGAAATGCTGCGCCAGGCATTAGAGGCCGGCGCCGACATCATTATGCTGGACAATATGAGCGTCGAGGATATGAAAGAGGCGGTCCGTTTGTGCGCCGGCAAGGCGGAGACCGAATGCAGCGGCAACGTTACCAAAGAAAACGTTGCGCGGCTGGTGGATATCGGCGTAGACTATATCTCCAGCGGCGCTCTCACCCACTCCTCTCCGATTTTGGATCTCTCTCTGAAAAATCTGCACGCCATATAAAGGAGGACCGCATATGAAGGCAGCCGAAAGAAGAACCGCCATTGCCAATTTACTCTCCTCCTCCGAGGAGGCAATCGCCGGCGGCGCGCTGGCCGCGCAATTTGGCGTATCCCGACAGATCATCGTACAGGATATTGCCGTGCTGAAGGGACGGGGCTTTGCCATTCTTTCCACCCACAACGGCTATATCCTGCAAAAATCACCGCTGAAGGAACGCGTTTTCAAGTTATACCATACGACGGCGCAAACCGAGGACGAGCTGAGCCTGATCGTCGGTCTCGGCGGCACGGTGGTGGACGTGTTCGTCTGGCACAAGGTATACGGCAAAATGACGGCGCCGCTGAACATCTTTTCTCCCCTGCACGTCCGACAATTTATCGAAGGCGTACGCACCGGTAAATCTACCGAGCTGATGAACATCACCGGCGGATATCATTATCATACCGTCCGCGCCGAAACGGAGGAGACCCTGGACCGCATCAACGCCGCCCTGCAGCATCGGGGCTATATCGCCCCTGAAATATAAAAACGAGCTCTTTTGCGCGAAAAATTCCTATAAAACAGTTCGGTTTTCATACAAAATTGCCGAAACTGTAGCAGTTATAACTACCTCCCGTGTGTAAAGGGAGGTAGTTTTTTTGCGTAGCAAAAAGACGGAGGGAGAGAGGATAGGGGCAGAATGGGAAGTTTCGTTATCTCTCCCTCAGTCCTCGCTGACGCTCGGACAGCTCCCTCGTCAGAGAGAGCCAAGGCAGGCTGTGCAGCCCATTTATGGGCAGCTGGTAATCAATGCACGGCCGGCAGGCCAATAAAAAGCAAACAACTTTCAAAAACCTCTTGCAATTTCATAGGATGCGTGCTATAATGAGCAAAGATACAATGACAGAAACAAATCTGCCTTGTTTTTAAACCGCTGGGAGGTGTCACAACGGTGATACGAGTAGATCGAAAAGAACTTACGCGAAGCGAGATTGTTCGGGTTGCAGCAAACTGTTTTTTAAATGATGGTTTCACAAAAACCACGGTCGCTTCCATGGCCAAGACGCTGAATATGAGCACCGGCAATATGACCTTTTATTTTCCGACAAAGGATCATATGTTGGCAGAGCTTGTGAGTATGCTCTGTAAGTACCAGTCACAATTGATGGAGGAAGAAGCCAAGGATGGCTACAGCTCCATAGCTGCCGTTTGCCTTGAACTTCTGACCATCGCTTCCGCCTGTGAACAGGACGAGGTAGCAAAGGATTTCTTCCTTGCTTCCTATCGAAGCGAGATGTGTATGGAGCATATTCGCAAAAACGACACAAGACGCGCCAAAGAAGTTTTTAAGGAATACTGCACTGACTGGTCGGATGAATATTTCTCGGAAGCAGAAACCTTGGTTTCGGGCATTGAGTATGCAACTCTTTTCACCACTTCGGACGCGGCGCCCTTGGAGATTCGTGTGGGAGGCGCGCTTAAAACGATCCTTTCCATTTACAATGTCCCCAAGGAAATTCGGGATGAAAAAATCAAAAAAGTGCTTTCCATGGATTACCGAGCGCTGGGGCTGGATACCCTAAATAAATTCAGAAAGTATGTAGATCAAACGACGGAGCAGGCGCTTCTTGATCTGATGAAACGGAAGAATTAAATGCAGAATGCAAAATGCAAAATGCAGAATGCAAAATGCAGAGAGAGGAACGGGTAATGGATAATATTATTGAAACGAAGAGTTTTGATTTTGCCGTAAGAATTGTAAACCTCTATAAGCTTTTATGTGAAGAAAAACGTGAGTTTATACTATCAAAACAACTGCTGCGAAGCGGAACAAGCATCGGTGCCAATGTTGCGGAAGCACAAAAGGCACAAACAAAACCTGATTTCAATGCAAAGATGAACATTGCATTGAAAGAGGCAAACGAAACGCATTATTGGCTGAAACTATTATACAAGACAGAATATTTAACAAATAAAGAATTTAAAAGCATTGAAGCCGATATCAAAGAGATCATCGCCATATTGATATCTATATGCAAAAAAACCAACAAAAACTAATTCTGCATTTTGCACTATGCAACAAGACAGAATATTTAACAAATAAAGAATTTAAAAGCATTGAAGCCGACATCAAAGAGATCATCGCCATATTGATATCTATATGCAAAAAACCAACAAAAACTAATTCTGCATTTTGCACTATGCATTTTGCATTTACCGGAGGAACCCATATGAAAACAAATAAAACCATTGCAAAAAAAATCATCAGTGTACTGCTTATGCTTGCCTTTTTAGTAAGTAGTTTTTCGGGAATCGTGTTGACGGCGTCTGCGGCAGAAGCGGGCGTTAGTTACATCGAAAGGTCTTGGAACGCTTCTTCTAAAACGGTGTCTTCTGTGACCAAAAGCGCGCAGGCAACTGTGGTCGCTGCCAATGACAGCAGTTGGGGACAAGAAGGAAAGGTCACTTATTACGTCGTAAACAGCGCTGTCACGTCAACTCGGGATAGAATTGACGTATATGGAGAAGTCCACTTGATATTAAATCAAAAATTCTCCATGTCGGGCAGAATTGTTGTGCCGGCAAACGGAGCGCTCCATATCCATGAAGCGCTCAGTGCCCAAAACGCAACCTTAGAAATTGATTATATTTTATCAAACGGTACGGCTGTTGCCATCCATGGCGGCACGGTGACCACCCCCAGAACGTATGGAGTCATTCGAAAAGGACTTGAAATTCGCGATGGTAATTTTTATTTATATAGCGGAACCGTAAATGCAACCATAGGCAAATTCTCCCAAGCCTCCTCCGATGGTTCCATCTTTATATACGGAGGAACCGTGAATGCTTACACCGATGATGCGATAGGACTTATCAGCGCAGATTCCGGAGCCTATGACGCCATTAAAATTTACAATGCAACCGTTAAAGGCTACAGAACCGTCGAGGCTCTACACGCCCTGATCGGCGGAAAAAAAGTCGGCAAAATCATCATCCATAACAGTAACGTAGACGTGGATTATGACGGATACGAAGGAACAAGAGGAAATCAAACACACGGTATCGGCGGTGGTTCAAGCGATAGCCGTATTTCAGAAATCACCATTACCAACAGCACCGTAAGCGTATGGGGCGGTGGCGCCGGAAGCGGTATCGGAGGATACGTAGATACCATTACGCTGAAGGACAGTACCGTCCGCGCCTTTTCCGGAGATTATTCCATGCCGAAAGGAACGGGAATCGGCAGCAGATATTGCACCCAGATCATCATTGACGGCGGCTCTGTAATGACCGATACCGCCGATGAGAACAGTGATTGGACAGGAAAAGGATATTACGCAAAGAATATTACCATCAAAAAAGGAACGGTAGACGCCCATGAAGGTCTGCACCTGAACGGAGGTAATATGGTTATTACCGGCGGCAACGTGCTCGGGACCATAAACGATGCAACGCCCGTAAATAACGACGGCACCACGCTTTACGCAAGACAAATCACATTGACCGGCGCGGCAGACGGCACCGCCGTCAGCGCCGTTACGGGCCTGCCGAGTTATTATAATCTCGACGGTATGCGTACCATCGGCAGTGATATTTGTGTTTGGGTTCCAAGCGCCCACGTCCCCAGCGTTGTCAGTCTGGGAAATAACCAATACGGCGGCGCCATGCTGGGCGGAGAGGCCAACCAGACGGCGACCTTTGGTAAGCTTCATACCTGCACAGATGGCAATAGCGACGGATTGTGTGATCAGTGCGAGGAACTGATGCCCCCAAGTATGGAAAATGGGTTTTATCTCATTTATGATCTGGAGGATTATCAGTATCTGAAAAAACTGGTGGAAGGCACCCTCAAAAGCGGCCTTGCCAATCGAAACGCCAATGCAAAATTGATGGCAAACATTGAGATTGGCAGCACAACGATCGGAACAGCAGATTTTCCGTATGGAGGCGTGTTTGACGGTAATTTCAAATCCTTGACGGTGGCAAGAAGATATGAAACCAGAAACGGCACGGATCCGGTGGCGCCGTTTTTGTATGCAGACGGAGCGACCTTCAAACGGTTGACAATGGAGGGAAGCATCTACGTCGATCACTACAACCGTCAGATCAGAACGACAGATATCGGCGGCTTTGTTGCCATCACCACGGGCAACCCCGTAACCTTTGAACAGTGCATCAATAAAGCATCGGTAGAAGCCAACAACTATACCACCCCTACTGTAAATCTGGGTGGATTTGTAGGAATGAATTATACGACGCTTACCTTTAATAATTGCGCGTCGTTGGGGACGATTAAAACGAGCAAGGCCTCCGGCGGCTCCGGATATGTAGGAAACAGCGCTGCCACGTCCCCCGTATATGCAAATGACTGCTATATCTATTTGACCATGGCGGTAGCGGGAAACAATGCCGATGCCAACAGTTATTTCTGCCGTAACGAAGATTATACGTTCCTGTCCAACACCTATGAGTGCCTTACGATGCAACGATATAATGGCAATCAGGGATGGATCAACGGACACAATAATGAGAACAAAGACGGCGAAAATGATATAACAAGCGTAGAAGTTGCTCAAATCAATGACGGCACCGTGGCCTATAAACTCAACAAAGGAAATGCAAACGGTGTATGGAAACAGACCTTAACCGGCGCCACGCCGGATCAATATCCGGTTTTTGCGGGAGCCAACGTAGTTCCGAATATCACAACCGGTCATTATGACAACCACAATCACACCCCCACGTATGAGCTGGCTACGGTAAACGTAAAAAATGATTCCGTGCGTGTCAGCTGCCCAGAATGTGCGCCGGACGGAATGAACATCACCGTAAGTATTGAAGACGGAACCACTTACATCTGGTATGACAAACCGGAGGCAACCATTACGCATCCGGGTTTGGTAGATTTTTATTATATGAAAGGCGATACGGTTTTAAAGACTGCGCCGAGGGATGCGGGTAATTACACGGTGAATTTTGAATATGGCGGTATCAAGGCATCTGTGCCATATTCCATTCTTCCGCGGTCCATTGAAAATGCAACCGTCACATCGAGTGGAACTCTGATATATTCAGGGCAGCCACAGTCTGCAACCTTTAGCGTGTATGACAGTGGTACGCTGGAAGAAGGTGTGGACTATACTTTAAGTAACCATCAGCAAACGGACGCGGGAACTTATGAAGTAACCATCACCGGTATCGGTAACTATACCGGCACACAAACAGTGAAGTTTACCATCAGAAAAGCTACCAATTCGTGGAAAGTCTCCCCGTCTATTGAGGACTGGACGTATGGGGATGAAGCAAAACAACCGGTATACGAAGCAAGATACGGAACCGTAGCCATCCGCTATACAGGAGAGACCAACGGGGGCCAAGCGTATGACAGCGATAAACTGCCGACCCAGGCAGGTCGGTATACGGCCACCTTTACGGTAACGGGTGAGAATTACACCAATCTTTCCTCCACCGTTTCTTTTGAGATTCGTAAAGCGGCGCTTACCGTAAATGCGGATGACAAAACCATCACCTATGGTGATGCGGCGCCGAATTATACGGTAAGTTATGACGGCTTTGTAAACGGTGACGATCCGGACGATCTGAAAGGAACGCTGATCACAAGCTGCGAGTATGCGCAGTTTGATGACAAAGGTACCTATAGTATTATCCCCTCGGGTTATACCTCTGATAATTATGAGATCACCTACAAAAACGGTACCGTAACGGTAAGTCCAAAGCCCATTACGGTTACGATCGATGATCAGAACAGCGTTTACGGTCAGGACATCGTTACGCTGACGGCAACAACGGATGGCATTGTAAATAACGATCAGAACGTTTACAGCCTTTCCACCACCGCGACCAAGACGTCGGATGCCGGCGATTATGCCATCACAGGCGCGACGCTAAATGATAACTATGATATTACCTTTGTAAACGGTAAGTACACCATCACGAAAGCGGCGGCCACCGTGGTGACTGCTCCGACGCCAAATACATTGACCTACAACAAGCAAGCGCACGCCCTGATCACCGCAGGTACGGCGGCCGGCGGCGAAATGCAGTATAGCCTGGACGGTAAGACCTATGACCCCGCTGTTCCTACTGCAACAAACGCAGGTACCTATACCGTATATTACAAGGTCGTAGGTGACAACAATCACAGCGATACAGCGCCGCAAACCGTAACCGTTACCATCGAGCAAAAGGCGCTTGATCTTTCCGCCGTTACGTGGAACTATACCAAGCCTTTCAAGTATGACGGTCTGACACACAGCGTAGCAATCGATGAAAGCACCTTACCGGAAGGCGCATCCGTGTCCAACTACACCGGACACAGCGGTGTAGAAACCGGCTCCTTCCGGGCGGTGGCCTCTATCACCTATGATGCCAACTATAAAGGTGTGACCACCCTGCTGCTGGATTGGGAGATCAAAAACGATTGGACACCTACTGAGTATACCGTTTCTGCCCCCAACGGCAACGGTTGGGTGAATCAGGACTTTGTGATCACTGCGGCAAACGGCTATCTGATCTCCACCACCAATACCGCAACCGGTGAATGGAAAGATGCCCTTACCTACAGCACAGAAACCGCTGATGGCAGCGTAACCTTCTATTTAAAGAGCCAAGCGGACGGTACGATCTCTCTGGCAAAGACCGTAACCTATAAGCTGGACAAGACGGCACCTACCGGCAAGGTTGAATTTGTGGAGAGGATCGGTTGGGAAGAATTTATCCACAACATCACCTTTGGCCTGTTCTATAAGGACGAAGTGACCGTCAGGGTTACGGAACAGGATAACCTCTCCGCTGTTGCCAAGATCGAATATGCTTGCTCTGATACGGCTATGACTTTGGAGGAAGTAAAGGAAATTGCCGATTGGACAGAATATAACGGAAGCTTCGGCGTCACTTTGCCGGAAGCACAGAAGTTTGTATACTTTATCCGCCTCACCGATCACGCAGGCAACGTCACATTCCTCTCCACCAATGGCGCCGAGTACGACAAGACGGCTCCCGTGGTGAGCGGCGTTGAAAACGGCAAGACCTATTACACAACGCAAAAAGTCAGCGCTACGGATCGAAATATTAAAACCGTTACTGTAAACGGCACTCCGGTTTTCGATCCTTCCGAGTTTTCTCTTCCCGGCGATACCGACGTGGAGTTTGTTATTTCCGCTACTGACGCGGCGGGCATCGCTACCATCGTTACGGTTACAATGAAGCCGATCGACAACCTTTCTGTGCCGATCGACGCCTTGACTACGGACAACGTCAACAGCAGTCATGAAGGTGATGTGGACGATGTGCAGGCGGCTGTGGCGGCGGTAGATACCACCGATGCCACCGAGGAAGAAAAAGCAGCTCTCAAGGAAATTGCGGATCAGGCAGCTGCGCTTGCAAAGCGAATCGACGATGCCGGACAAGCAATCAACACCGAAAACATCCAAAAGGTCCGGGACGTTACCGCTGAAAACGTAGCGCCGGAAGATAAGACCGATTTGGAAAAAGCCAAGGCGGACTTGGAGCAGGCGCTTGCAGTTTATGAAAGAAACTACACCGAAAACGAAACGAATACCATCAGAGACGAGATCAAACGGATAGACGATGCGTTAAGATCCATCGAAAACGCAGCGGCAGTCGATGAGCTTCTTAAAACCTTGCCCGACAGTGTAACTCCGCAAAACAAGATCGACGAGGCAATCGTTCGCGATGTCAAGGCTGCCTATGATACGTTGAGTGATCGGGAAAAAGAAATCCTGAATGAACAAAACAAAGGAAAACTGGAACAGTTTGTTGCAATCCTTGCGGCCGGCTGTAAAGGAAACAACACCTGCCCCAGCCTTCCCTTTAAGGATATTGACGTAAAAGCATGGTATCATCACGGTGTCGACTACGTTATCACAAACGGATATATGGTAGGCTATCCCAACCATACCTTTGCGCCGGGCAAAGCAATTAACCGCGCGGAAATGGTACAGATCCTCTATAACCTGGAGGGCAGACCCAACGTCAGCGGCCGCGACGCTTTCGGCGATACCGCAAACAAAGCATGGTATTCCAAAGCAATCCTTTGGGCAAGTCAGACAGGATTGGTAGCGGGCTACGGCAACGGTAATTTCGGACCCGAGGATCTTATCACAAGAGAACAGATGGTAAGTATCCTTTGGCGCTATGCGAAATATAAGGGTATAGACGTTTTGACCGACGAAGCAACCACCCTTGCCGGCTTTGATGATGCCGAAAACGTAAGTCGCTGGGCCTTGCCTGCCGTAAAATGGGCAATTCAAACAAAAATCATGCGCGGCATTCCCAGCGGCGGTAAAAAATATATTGCTGCCAATGAAACCGCCACCCGTGCGCAGGCTGCTGTAATGCTGCGTCGCTTTGACAAAATGTGACTGCCGCCACGGCATCATAATCCCTAAATACGAAGGGCGATGACAAAATCTGTCATCGCCCTTTTTACATTTCGAGTTTGAAATTTTAAAAGCAATTACCCCTCCCCCAAAAATTTTGACCGATCCATAATAAAAGCGAGGTGATTTCACCTCGCTTTTGTTTATAATACTTACCGAACGTGGAAACAGCGCCAAAGGCGCTGTTTCTAACTTCAACAACCATTATACATTAGTAGTCGTTTCTTGTGGAATCCGCAAGATATTCCCTAATGCTCTTTCCTATTTTTCTTTTAAATACGGTTCTGAAATAGCCCACGTCTGTATAACCGCAGCGCAAGCTGATTTCTTTTTGAGAAAAATAACCCGTTTCCAAAAGTGATTTTGCGTACTGTATGCGTAGCGTGTCAAAATAGTCTTTGGGAGACGTGCCATATACCCGTTTGAATTCCCGACGATAGTAAGCAGGTGAAACACACGCCTGCTTCGCCAGATTCTCAATTGAAAGTTCAGCGTCCCAAAAGTTCTGGCGCATATATTCGGCAGATTCCAAAATTCGGTTATCTTTCATATCGGCGGTAAAACCGACATCGCGGGTAAGTTCGGATAAAATTTCATATACAACCGATGTAATGCGGTAGGTAGAACCAACATCATTTTCATATTTAATGCTTAATGCTTTTGCAAACAACACTTTGTATTTTTCGGCGTCAGGCACTTTATATACCTGAATTTCCTCCATTATATAGTTGAACATATGAAAATGAACAACCAGGATATCTTCCTCCAAATTATTTCGCTCATAAGCAACACCTGCGGGAATGATGCAGATACTTCCGGGTTCAAAAGCGATCGTTTTTCCTTTGCATATATATTTGCCCGGCGTTTTAAGTCTTAATGTAAGGGCCGAATAGGTGCGCGCCGATACAAACACTTTTTCGCGTTTTTGATGATAGTTTAAAACATCGGTAACTGATATTGCAAGATTTTCGGGAAGCATGATATCACCTCTGATTTATTTTAACGTTTTAAGTATCGAAAATCAAGTGTTTTATAGCGAAAATAGCCTTGTTTGATATCGAAATTTATATATAATTGAGGTATAATGGTTGTGGTTTGTCGAAACAGTAACTTCTATTACTGTTTCGACGCCAAATCTTCGATTTGGTTACAAATTTTCAAGGAAAATTTGACCAAACCCATTGCAATGATTGTCGTGCAGAATTAAATTTGTATAATT
>JAZQDW010000034.1:0-25311 GCA_045546995.1 Eubacteriales bacterium | reverse complement strand
AGGTTTGCGCACTTCAGGATGATGTGATTGCCACACTTAAAGAGGATGTTTTAAATTGCACGTTCATCAATAGAACATTTGACAAAAATAAGACCTTTTATTTCTCCAACCCGGGAATCATTACCAACGCAACGCTTTATTCTTCCGATGATGTGGTGCCTAATACCGTGTTCGAACAAAGCACACTGCCTTTGGAAAGTGATATGGTTTTACAAAAGGTTGTTTTACCCAAGCATAGCATCGCCCATATACAAATCAAGCTGTCTTAAGGCAGTGAATTCTGTTTTTAAAAGAAGGCAAGAATTTGCCTTCTTTTATTATTTTAGAACAGGGTTGTTATCCAATAAATAATTCCATAAACAACCGATGCCACCGTGCCGTAGACGAGCACGGGGCCGGCGATGGGGAACGAGGGGACCGCCGCCGGTGGCGGATGAAGGGAGCCGAGTGAGTGGCAGCGGTCGACAGAGGTCAAGGAGCGCCGACGACGCAGGCAAATGTCGGGCACCGCAACAGGAAAACATCTTGACCGCCATGCCAAGGATGAACCCCTCTGCTGCTGTCAATATAGGACACAGTGATTTGCAAAAAAATTTACATTAAACCGGCGGTGTGGTATAATGAAAGAAAGCGAGGTAGCACAAATGAACGACGTTCTTTTCCCAAAACGAAAAAACATACGTTTGCAGGAATATGACTATTCCTCTCCCGGATCATATTTTGTAACCGTTTGCACCAAGGGCAGAGACCCGATTCTGTGGCACAACGTAGGGGCGGCAACCTGCCGCCCGATGCGTCATACCCTCTCCGCTATTGGAGAGACGGTGGAATCCGCAATTCTTCAAATTCCGGAGCGTTATACCCGCATATCTGTGGACAAATTCTGCATTATGCCGGATCACATTCATTTGCTCATTACAATTTCTGCTATGGATAACGGGCGGCAGGTTGCCGCCCCTACATTGCCCACCGTTATAGGTCAGCTGAAACGACAGGTCTCCTTGCAGATTGGCCGATCTATTTGGCAAAAATCATTCATCGACCGGGTGATACGAAACGATCGAGGTTATCGCGCCGTGTGGGAATATATTGAAAACAATCCCATGAAATTGGACACGGCATACGATATACTGGATTTTGAAAATATGTAAACGTAGGGGCGGCTAATAGCCGCCCGTTTTCATTGTGCGTTTTTTTGCGGGCGGCAGATTGCCGCCCCTACATTATGGTACAAATCCAATAAATAACACCATACACCACACTCGCCACCGTACCGTAAACAATCACCGGTCCTGCGATTTTAAACATATTGGCGCCAACACCCAATACAAAACCCTCTGCTGTCAATATAGGGCACAGTGATTTGCAAAAATATTTACATTAAACCGGCGGTGTGGTATAATAAAATGAAGTGAGGTGTTATTTGATGTTTGATAAGTTTTTCAAGAAACACAAATTCAAAGAACCTAAAAATCAAGCAGTATTTACCTGTTTACATATTATCAATGATAACAAGCCGATTCTATATGTTAAACACGATGATGAGGGTGATTGGCAATTTCTATGCGGAGAGAATCACACAACAGAAGATGCCCGAGTAATCGCTCTGCAAGAGATCATCAATATTGATCCAAGTGTTAGCAAAGTATCAAATCTCAAATGCGGACAAATTGCTGTTAGAGAAAGCAAAGAAAATGAATGGAAGTTGTTATAAAGCAATATGGTAAAAGGCTTGACCGATTGGTCAAGCCTTTTGCGTTAGAACAGGGTTGTTATCCAATATATAATTCCATACACCACGCTCGCTACCGTGCCGTAGACGAGCACGGGGCCGGCGATGGTAAACATCTTGACCGCCATACCGAGGATGAACCCCTCGCTTTTAAATTCCATGGCGCAGGAAGTGATGGAATTGGAAAAGCCGGTGATGGGAATGATGGTACCGGCGCCGGCGTATTTGGCCAGCTTGTCATATACGCCAAGCCCGGTCAACAGCGCCCCCAGAAAGACCATAATAATGGGCACCCAGCTTTTGACCTGCTCGGCAGAAACGTCCATCGACAGCAAGCCCTGCCGCACCGCCTCCCCTACAGTGCAGATGGCGCCGCCGAACAAAAAAGCCCGCAGGCAATCGGCAGGCAAGGGGGAATTGGGTGTCTTTTTCTTCACGTATTCCGGATAATTTTCTTTATTCAGTTTCAAAATAAAACCACCTCTTTTGCAAATAGTGTGTGCAAAAAAGGTGGTTTTTATTATAGATACATAGCAATCAGGGCCAGACGGGTGGCAAATTCTTTGAGGGAGGAAAGAAGAGCGTATTCCTCTCTTGTATGGATCTTGTCACCCAACACGCCCAAGGAGTCCACACAGGGCAAACCGTAAACGGTGACGTCGGCGGCGTCACTACCGCCCACACTGGCGCCCTCGGCCAGCGGTGAAAGTCCGTTTGCCTTCCAAATTTCGTTCATCTGTTGCAACAGACGGACGTTTTGCTCCCGACGGGGCATGGCGTGGCGATAGTTGAGGGGAATTACCTTGCAAGAGGTGCCCTCCACGGTGGTGTGCTCGGCAATCTCTTTGACGACCTCACGGGCCTGTTCCAACTGCGCCTCGTCCACAAAACGAATATCTACCGAAAAGGAACAATGACCCGGTACGGTGTTACGGGTCTCGCCGCCCTCCAACAGACTGCAATTAAAGGTAAGCCCCTTATCGTCTTTATATTGTTCCAAGGCGATGATCTTATGGGCCGCCTCGGTGACGGCGGAGGCGCCCCGGGTACAGTGGGCGGAGTGAGCGGAACGACCGGTGATCTCCAGGGTAAAGCCCACAATGCCCTTGCGCTCGATGGTGGCTTGTCCCGCTTTGGCACCCTCTAAATTGAGAAATGCGGCGCAACCCTCGCCCTTTTTGCACATAAATTCCACGGTGCTCTTATGACTGGTCATACTGCTGACCTCCTCGTCGGTCTGCAGGATCAATTTGACAGGGCGGGCGGTAAAGCCGATCTCGGCCAAGGCCGCCATGGCATAAAAGCCGGCCACTACCCCGCCCTTGCAATCGCAGACGCCGGGACCGTAGATTTTGGTTTCGTCACGGGTGACCGCAGGGGTACCGAAGGCACCCACGGGATGCACCGTATCCATATGCCCCGACAGACAGACCGGGGCGCCGGGAGCATCGGGGTTCATCGTAATACAAACCGTGTTGCCGCTGACGGGCTGGGGATCGATCTCCACCTGCCAACCGTAGCCTTCGGCGCGGCGCACCACGTAATCGCAGGCGGCGTCCACCCTTGCTTTGTCCTTGGTGGGACTCTCTATATTACATACGTCCTCCCAAAAGGAAATATATTCTTTTTCCTTGGCCGCCAGGGCGGCAAATAAGGCTTCCCTCATTTTTTCGGCTCCCTTCGTTTTTTTCTATTATATCTTTCCCGAAAAAATTTGTAAAGAGGACACTTTTGACAACAAGCCCTTTATTTTTCAGAAAAGGTATGATAAAATAAAAGAAAAAGGAGTTTTTTACAATGTTTTTGACCATCACCCTAAATCCGGCACTGGATAAATTCATTTATGCCCCCGATTTTGCCCTGGGGCAGGTCAATCCCATTGAGATCCGCCGTTCCCTGGCGGCCGGCCGTGGCGTTTACGCGGCCAAGGTGCTCAGCGATCTGGGCCATCCCGTCACCGTTACCGGTCTGTTAGGTCACAATCACGCCACAGAATTCCGGCGGTTGTTTGTGGAAAAGGGCATCAACAACGCCTTTGTCAGCATTCAGGGCAACACCCGTACCAATATTCATATGACCGATGCCGCCGGCAACGAGACCGAGCTGTTGGAGCCCGCCCCCATCATCACCGAAAAGGAATGGACCCTGTTTTTGAGCCGACTGAGTCAAGTATTGGAAGGCTGTGATATGGTAGCCGTCTGCGGCAGTGTGCCGCCCAGCATTACCCCCCAGATGTTTTCCAATATGCTGTCCATCATCGCCACCTATCGTCTGCCCACCCTCATCGACACGCAGGACAAAATGATGGACGTAGCCTGCACCAAGCGACCCAAGCTGATCAAGTTTAACAGAGAACGGATCCGCAAGCAGTTGGGCAAGGAGGACTGTACCACCGAAGAGATCGTCACCTACGCCGACGCCCTGATCAAAATGGGGGTCGAAAACGTACTGATCTCGCTGGACAAGGACGGCGCCCTGCTGATCTGCAAGGACGGCGTTTACCGCAGCAACGCCCCGGAGGTGGAGATTATCAGCACCATCGGCTGCGGCGACGCTATGGTGGCCAGTATTGCCGAAAGTCTCTCTATGGGCCGCGGCCCCGAGGATATGCTTCGCCATGCCATGGCCATTTCCTCCGCTAACTGCAAAACCAACGAAAACGCCAAGATCGTTTTGGAGGATTATCACGAGCTGCTGGACAAAGTGATCATTGACAAACTGTAATAAAGATAAAAAAGAGGGATGCCCGACGGCATCCCTCTTTTTTTATTTATTTGTTGAAATAGTAAGGCTCACCGGTCTTGGCGGAAATGTAAATACCCTCCAGGATCTGGGAGACAACGTATGCCTGCTCGGGCGTAACCACGGGAGTGGTGCCGTTTTCCAACGCTTCATAGAAAAGACGCGCCTCTCTGTCCGAAGCGCTCTCGGTCACACCGTCGTTGAAATCAACGCCCTTGGCGCTGACCTGCGGATGGATGTTGATCTGCTTACCGTGACGGATGGTATTGAGGATGAGACCGTCTCTCATATCTGCGCCGCCCTTATCACCGCAAACGGCAAACTTGGCCTCACAGCTGTGATGGGTGTTCAGCGCCCAGGAGGACTCCAAAGAAATGGTGGCGCCATTTTCCATCACGATAAAACCGAAGGCAGAATCTTCTACCGTGAATTTTTCGGGATCCCAGTCACCCCAGGCATTGCCGGTGTTGGTCTGGTTATTGAGCTTGTGATAGGTGGTGCCGACACAGTATTTAGGCTTGTAATTGTCCATGGTCCACAGGGTCAGATCCAGCGCGTGGGTGCCGATATCGATGAGGGGACCGCCGCCCTGCTCGTACTCGTTGAGGAATACGCCCCAGGTAGGAACGGCTCTGCGCCGTACGGCATAGGCACGGGCAAAATAGATATCACCGAAAAATCCGTCCTCGGCCTCTGCCTTAACGTATTGGCTTTCGGGACGCTGACGGTTTTGATAACCGATGGACAGGGTACGGCCGGTGGCCTTGGCAGTTTCGACCATCTTTTTGGCCTCGGCGGCGTTGATGGCCATGGGCTTCTCACACAGTACGTCCTTACCGGCCTCCATGGCGGCACAGCTGATCTCGCTGTGGGAACGGTTGGGGGTACAAACGTGGATAACGTCCAGATCTGCCGCAACCACTTCCTTATAATCCGTGGTCACCTTGGCGCCTTCGGCACCGAATTTCTTGGCGGCCTTTTCTGCGCGCTCTTCAATGATATCGCAGAAATACAGCAGCTGCAGCTTGCCTGCCTTCTGCAGTTTTTCCAGCGCCGGCAAATGCTTGCCGTTGGCGATACCGCCGCAACCGACGATGCCGACCTTAAATACCTTACTCATAAGAAGATCCTCCTCTTTATCATTTGTTTTTTGTTAATTTCATTATATTTTTTGCACCGCCAAAAGTCAATAAAAAACCAACAGTTTTACTATATATTTTTAAATAATAAAGAAAACCTTGACTTTAGAATGCTAAAGTGGTAAAATGACAAACAATGATAAGCGAAAGGATGTCGCATACTATGAACCGTTTTGAATCTCCATCTATCGACCGTCTGTTTGATGCCATCGTTGGCCTGCAGACACGTGAGGATTGCTACAAATTTTTTGAGGACGTCTGCACCATTAAGGAGCTGCAGGACATGGCCCAACGGCTGGATGCCGCCATTCTGCTGGAGCAAGGGGTCAATTATCAGACTATTTCCGAGCAAGTAGGCATCTCCACCGCCACCATCAGCCGTGTCAGCAAATGTCTCAACTACGGCAGCGGCGGCTATCGGGAGGCGCTTCAACGCCTGAAGGAGGCCGAAAAATGACCCTGAAGAAATCGGAACTGTTGACGCTGACGTTACGGGAACGATACGAGCAATGCGGCTATCGCCCCTTTCGGATGAGCAAATTTGAAGAATACGACTTTTACGTCCGCAACAAAGAGGCGCTGACCCACGAAGGAGTAATCACCTTCACCGACATCGGCGGCAAGCTGATGGCGCTCAAGCCGGACGTGACCCTGTCCATTATCAAGCAGGCCGAGGATACCGACACCGTCCAGAAAGTATATTATAATGAAAACGTCTACCGTGTGGCGCAAAACGAGGGCTGTTACAAGGAGATTCCCCAAATGGGACTGGAATGTATGGGTGATATCGATCCGGCCTGCATCTACGAGGTGGTGCGGCTGGCCATGGATTCCCTGCAGGCCATCGGACATAACGCCATACTGGATCTTTCCCATCTGGGACTGCTGGAGGAGCTGTTGACCGACGTCCCCAACGCCCTGCGGGAGCAGATCTGTTCCCTGTTGGCGCAGAAAAACGCCCACGAACTGCGCGCGCTGTGCAACCGGGCAAATCTGTCGCAGGAGTTGTGTCACGTTTTGTGCGAGTTGACCGGACTGTACGGCGCCCCGCAACACGTTTTGCCCCGCTTGAAGGAATTGTTGCCCCATTCGGCCGCCCTGGCCGAGTTGGAGGCGCTGACCGACCTGTTTGCAGGCGAGACCGGACTACACATCGACCCCAGCGTCATGGACGATATGAACTATTATAATGGTTTTGTCTTTAAAGGCTTTGTCCGGGGCGTACCCGAGCAGGTATTGTCCGGAGGTCGCTATGACAAGCTGATGCGACAGATGGGACACAAGGGCGGCGCCATCGGCTTTGCTCTGTACCCCGCCCGTCTGGAGCGACTGGAGCAACGGGAGACCGCTCCCGATGCGGATATCCTGTTGCTGTACCGTTCCACCGACGATATCGCCGCCCTGCAACAGGTTGCCGACGAGCTGCGTCGAGAGGGCAGTGTGATGCTGCAAAAGCGTATTCCCGATGAACTGCGCTTTGGAAAGATCTTACGATTTGAAAACGGGAGGGCCGTTGAAAATGAATGATATGCTGAACGTTGCCCTGCCCAAAGGCCGGCTGGGCGAAAAGGTATACGCCATGTTTGCTGCCGCCGGCTTTGACTGTCCTGCCCTGCTGGAGCCGGGACGCAAACTGATATTTGAAAATCCGCAGGCCGGTGTGCGTTATTTCTGGGTCAAGCCGTCGGACGTGGCCATTTACGTAGCCCGCGGCGCCGCTGACATCGGTGTGGCCGGCAAAGATATTTTGCTGGAATACGCCCCCGACGTATACGAGCTGATGGATATGGACATCGGCAAATGCCGTATGGCGGTTGCCGCGCCCAAAACCTTTATCGACGACCCGTCCAAGACCTTGCGGGTAGCCACCAAATTTTCCGCCATTGCCCGTAATTATTATCAATCGCTGGGCAGAGATATCGACATCATCCACCTCAACGGCTCCATCGAGATCGCCCCGATTTTGGGGTTGAGCGACGTGATCGTGGATATCGTCGAGACCGGCTCCACCCTGAAGGAAAACGATCTGGAGGTGCGGGAGACCATCGTCCCCATCAGCGCCCGTCTGATCGCCAACAAAGCCGCCTACAAATTTAAAACGGCTGCCATCGACCGGCTGAAAACAAAATTAACGGAGAAACAATTATGATCAGAATACTCAACTGCGGCGAGGTTTCCGCCGATGAAATATTTGCCCGCGTGACCCCGACGGTGGACGTTTCCGCCATCGTCAGCGACATTATACAAACCGTTCGCTCGCAAGGAGATGCGGCGCTGAAGGAATACACCCTTCGCTTTGACGGCGCCGCGCTCGAGACGCTGCAGGTCACCCCGGAGGAGATCCGCGCGGCCCGAGAGGCCGTCGAGCCGGAATTTATCGCAATTCTTGAAAAAGCGGCGGCAAATATCCGTCATTTTCATGAAAAGCAAAAGCGTAACAGCTTTGTCATCAATGACCAAAGCGGCATCGTTATGGGACAGAAGATCATCCCGGTGGATCGGGCGGGTCTGTACGTCCCCGGCGGCACCGCCGCCTACCCCTCCACCGTATTGATGGACGCCATTCCGGCCAAGATCGCCGGCTGTCCCGAGGTAGTCATGGTCACCCCGCCCGCCAAGGACGGCAGTGTCAACCCCGTCATTCTGGCGGCGGCAAGTGTGGCAGGTGTGGACAAGATCTTCAAGGTCGGTGGAGCGCAGGCCATCGCCGCCCTGGCCTACGGTACCGAAAGCGTACCCAAGGTGGACAAGATCGTCGGCCCGGGCAACGCCTTTGTAGCCGAAGCCAAAAAGCAGGTATTCGGCGCCGTGAGCATTGATATGATCGCCGGTCCCAGTGAGATCCTCATCGTTGCCGACGGCAAGACCGACCCCCGCCATGCGGCGGCCGATCTGCTGTCCCAGGCAGAACACGACAAGCTGGCCAGCGCCGTATTGGTCACCGATTCAATGGAGTTGGCCACCGCCGTACAGGCCGAGTTGGAACGGCAGATCCCCCTGTTGGAGCGACGTGAGATCGCCCGCGCCTCCATTGACGATCACGGCAAGATCATCGTGGCCGAAACGCTGTGGGCGGCCATCGACATCGCCAACGAACTGGCCCCCGAGCATCTGGAACTGTGCGTGGACAACCCCTTTGATTATCTGGACGCCATCCGCCACGCCGGCAGTATCTTTATGGGACGCAACTGTCCCGAGGCGCTGGGTGATTATCTGGCCGGTCCCAATCACACCCTGCCCACCGGCGGTACCGCCAAATTTTCCAGTCCCCTATCCGTGGATGATTTTATCAAAAAGACACAATATACTTACTTTACCCGCGATGCCCTGGCGCAAGTGGGTCAGGACGTGGCCTTTTTTGCCCGTAAGGAAGGACTGACCGCCCACGCAAAAAGCGCCACCATCCGTCTTGAGGAACAAAAATGAGCAAGTTTTTCAGTCAACAATTTGCGGCGCTGACCCCATACACTCCGGGGGAACAGCCCACCGATCAACAATACGTCAAACTCAACACCAACGAATCCCCCTTCCCGCCTTCCCCCAAGGCGCAAGCCTATGCGGCGCAGGCCGCGGAACAGTTGATGCTGTACCCCGACCCGGAATGCACCCTTTTACGGGAAAAGCTGGGACAGCGGCTGGGGGTCGATGCCGGACGGGTATTGCCCACCAACGGCTCGGATGAAATATTGGAGTATGCCTTTATGGCCTGGTGCGATAGCGAGCATCCCGCCGTATTTGCCGACGTCACCTACGGCTTTTACAAGGTGTTTGCCGATCTGTACCGCATCCCGGTGACGATCCTGCCTCTGCGGGAGGATTTCACCATGGACGTGCAGGCCTACTGTAAGGCCAAGGGCACCGTTTTTATCGCCAATCCCAATGCCCCCACGGGCATTGCCCTGAGCATCGGTGAGATCGAGCAGATCGTCACCTCCGATCCCGCGCGCGTGGTGGTAATCGACGAAGCGTACGTGGATTTCGGCGGAGAGAGTTGTATCCCGCTGACCGAAAAATACGACAATCTGCTGGTCACCGGCACCTTTTCCAAATCCCGTTCCATGGCCGGCGCCCGTCTGGGCTTTGGCGTGGGTCAGGAGAGTTTGTTACAGGATCTGAACACGCTGAAATATTCCAAAAACCCCTATAACATCAATCGGATGACCATGGCCGCAGGGCTGGGGCAGTTGGAGGATGACGCCGTCACACGCGCTAACTGCGCCGCCATTGCCCAAAACCGTGATTATACCGCAAAAGCGTTGCAAACGCTGGGCTTTACCGTGTTGCCCAGCCTTGCAAACTTCGTCTTTGCCACCCATCCGCAGTTGGATGGAAAGGAGTTGTACCAACAGCTCCGACAGCGGGGCATTCTGGTGCGACATTTTGACACCGAACGCCTACGCAGCTATAATCGGATCACCATCGGTTCAGCCGAGCAGATGCAACGGCTGATCGCCACGCTGACCGACATTTTGGAGGAATCGTTATGAGAAAAGCAACCCTTTGCCGCACCACTGCGGAAACCGACATCAATTTGACGCTGGCGCTGGACGGCAGCGGCACCGCCGATATTCAAAGCGGCGTTGGCTTTCTGGACCACATGCTCACCCTGTTTGCCCGTCACGGCGGCTTTGACCTGACGGTAAGCTGCCGGGGCGACACGCAGGTGGACGACCACCATTCGGTGGAGGACATCGGTATTGCGCTGGGACAGGCCTTTGCGCAGGCGCTGGGCGATAAAAAGGGCATCACCCGCTACGGTGATATCATTTTGCCCATGGACGAAACGCTGATTATGGCGGCAGTGGATATTTCCGGCCGCAGTTATCTGGGTCTTGAGTTGCCCATCCCCGCCCCCAAGGTGGGTACCTTTGATACCGAGCTGGTGGAGGAGTTTTTTCTTGCCTTCGTCCGTAGCAGTAATATCACCCTGCACGTCCGCGAGTTGGCCGGCAATAACTCCCATCATATCATCGAAGGAGCCTTTAAGGCCGTGGGCCGCGTACTGCGGCAGGCCGTGGCCGTGGATGCCCGTTTTGCCGACAGCATTCCCTCCACAAAGGGGGTCCTGTAAATGATCGCAATCATCGATTACGGCGTGGGCAATCTGTTTTCCGTGCAGAGCTCCTTTGCCGCTATCGGCGCCGAGGCAGTGGTCACCGCCGACCCGGAGGTCATCCGTGGGGCAGACCGCATTTTACTGCCCGGCGTGGGCGCCTTTGCGGATGCGGCCAAAAAATTACGAGAAAGCGGCATGGCAGACCTGGTACGAGAACTGGCCGCTACCGGCAAACCCATCATGGGAATTTGTCTGGGGATGCAATTGTTATTTGAAAAAAGCTATGAGTACGGTGAACATGAAGGGCTGGGACTGCTGGAGGGCAGCGTTCGTCCCATCGCCGACGTGATCCCCGAGGGATTGAAGGTCCCCCATATCGGTTGGAACGCCTTGCATCTGACCCGCTTGCACCCCCTGCTGAAATACGTCAGCGAAGGGGACTGTGTCTATTTCGTACATTCCTACTATGCCACCGAATGCGACAGCGAGGTTATCGCCACCGCAGAATACGGCGCCCCCCTGACCGCCGCCGTAGCGCGCGGCAACGTATGCGGCTGTCAGTTCCACCCTGAAAAAAGCGGTAACGTAGGTCTGTCCATCTTAAAAGCCTTTTGTGAAATGGAGGGAGCAAAATGATCCTCTTTCCTGCCATCGACCTGTATGAAGGCAAAGCCGTTCGCCTGCTGAAAGGCGATTACGCCCAAATGACGGTTTACAGCGAGCATCCCGAGGAGATCGGCCGCGCTTTTGCCGAGGCCGGCGCCACCCATATCCATATCGTGGATCTGGAAGGGGCCAAAAGCGGCGCCACCCCCAATCTGGACACGGTTTTGCGTATTAAGGAGCACAGCGGTCTGTTTTGTGAGATCGGCGGCGGCATCCGCAGTATGGACGTGGTGGACCGATATTTATCCGCCGGTCTGGATCGGGTCATTCTGGGAACGGCCGCCGTGGCCGACCCCGATTTTTTACAGGCTGCCGTTGCAAAATACGGCCAAAAAATCGCCGTCGGCGTAGACATCAAGGACGGCAACGTAGCCATCAAGGGCTGGACGGAGCGCAGTGAGCTGGACGCCTTTGCATTTTGCCAAAAAATGCAGGATATGGGCGTGGGTACCATCATTTGTACCGACATTTCCAAGGACGGCGCCATGAAGGGCACCAATCTGGCTCTGTACAAGCAACTCAGCCAACAGTTTACAACGGACATCGTGGCCTCGGGCGGGGTGTCCGATCTGCAGGATATTCAAAATTTGGCGGATATGGGTCTGTACGGCGCCATCATCGGCAAGGCCTACTATATCGGCGCCATTGATTTAAAACAAGCGATCGAGGTGGTAAAATGATCACCAAAAGAATTATCCCCTGCCTGGACGTACGGGACGGCAGAGTGGTCAAAGGAATCAATTTTGAAAGTATACGGGACGTTTCCTCCCCGGTGGAGCTGGCCAAGTATTATTCCGCCTGTGGGGCAGACGAGCTGGTCTTTTACGATATCACCGCCTCCAACGAGGGGCGAGCGCTGTTTACCGACGTACTGCGGGAAACAGCGCGGCAAGTCTTTATCCCCCTGACGGTGGGCGGCGGCATCAATGCCGTCTCCGACTTTGAACGGGTACTGGCCTGCGGCGCGGATAAGGTCAGCGTGAATTCCGGCGCCATCCGTAATCCCGATTTGGTTTATGAGGCCGCCAAGCGGTACGGCAACCAATGCGTGGTGCTCAGCGTGGACGTCAAGCGTGTGGACGGTGTCTTCCACGTCTTTGCCAAAGGCGGCCGTGAGGACACGGGGATGGAGGCCATCGAGTGGATCCGCCGCTGTGTGGAAAACGGCGCCGGTGAGGTGGTGGTCAACTCCATCGATACCGACGGCGTCAAACAGGGCTTTGATCTGGAACTGTTGCAGGAGGTATGCAAGGTAGCGCCGGTGCCGGTCATTGCATCGGGCGGCGCCGGCTGTACCAGCGATTTTATCACGCTGTTTCACACCCTGCCCGGCGTGGATGCGGGGCTTGCCGCCTCCATTTTCCATTTTGGTGAGGTTGCCATTCATGATTTAAAGGATGCCATGATCCGCGCAGGCATCCCGACCCGTAAATAAAGGAGAATACCGATGATCGATATCAATCAACTGAAATTTGATAAAAAAGGGCTGATCCCCGCCATCGTGGTGGACGCCCGTACCAAACAGGTGCTGACCCTGGCCTATATGAACAGAGAAAGTCTGGAGATCTCTATGGAAAAGGGGTTGACCTGCTTCTGGAGTCGTTCCAGAGAGGAACTGTGGTTGAAGGGGGAGACCAGCGGAAATTATCAGCACATTGTCTCCATCACCGCTGACTGCGACAAGGATGCGCTGGTGGTTATGGTCGAGCCGGACGGGCCCGCCTGCCATCTGGGCACCACCTCCTGCTTTGAAAATCCGCTGTGGCAGAGCGAGCAGCTGCACGAATTTTCCCTGGAAGGGCTGATGGGCCTGATCGAAGGCAGAAAGACCGACAAAAAGGAAGGCTCCTATACCACCTATCTCTTTGAAAAGGGTCTGGACAAGATCCTCAAGAAAGTGGGCGAGGAATCCACCGAGGTCATCATCGCCGCCAAGGCCGAGGACAAGGCCGAGACGGTATACGAGATCGCAGATCTGGCCTATCATGTCATGGTATTGATGGTGGAGGCGGGCATTTCGCTGGAGGATATCCACAAAGAACTGGCCTCCCGCCACGTCATCGACCATAAAGTAAAACAGGAGAAAATGACCAAATGAGGGAGCTGCACGCCCACACCGCCTTTTGCGACGGCAAAAACACCCCGGAGGAAATGGTGCTCGCCGCCATTGAAAAGGGGCTGGACACGCTGGGCTTTACCGGCCACAGCCACACTTTTTTCGATACCAGCTATTGTATGAGCCTTGCAAGCACCGCCACCTATCGGGCAGAGGTGCGTCGTCTGCAAGCGGTGTACGGAGACCGCATCCGCATTTTGTTAGGGATCGAGCAGGATTATTATTCGGCCGAATCCACGGAAGGGTACGACTATATCATCGGTTCAGTCCATTACGTCAAGGTCGGCCAAGATTATATGCCGGTGGACGATCCGCCCTTTGAGGAAAACGTCAAAAAATACTTCGGCGGCGACTATTACGCTCTGGCCGAGGCCTATTTTGCAACGGTGGCAGACGTGGTGCGCAAGACCGGTTGTCACATCATCGGGCATATGGATCTGCTGACCAAATTTAACGAGGGGGACAAGTTGTTTGACACCACCCACTCCCGTTACGTAGCGGCGTGGCAGGCGGCGGTGGACAAGCTTATTCCCTACGGCATACCCTTTGAGGTCAATACCGGCGCCATGGCGCGGGGATACCGATCGGCCCCCTACCCCGACCGACCCATACGGGACTACATCCGTCGGCAGGGCGGCGCCCTGCTGTTGACGGGCGACGCCCATTCGACGCAAACGCTGTGCTATCACTTCGATGAGTTTGAAAATGAATAAAGGAGAAGGCTATGTTTCATTTCAAGGCAGTTTTGGAGCTCAATCGCATCCTAAAGGAACTTAACAATTTTTTGTCCAACAATTATAAGGATGCGGCGCACGAGCAACGCCGGCTGTTGGGTGAAAAGACGGAGGCCTATTATCAGGCCGGCAAGCTCTCCCGCAAGCAATACCTCCGCTATCGCAAGTTGTACGCCCAATACAGCGAACGGATGAAGGATTATCATCACTGAAACCCCATAAAAAAACCGGATGAAGGATATCCTTCATCCGGCTTTTGATTTTTCTGCAACAATTTCACTTTCGGTGCGGATTTTTTTGATCCATTTACCGCTGCGCAGGCGGATGATGCACCAGACGGCTTTCAGTACCTGATCGCTCTTAAGCGCAAAATAGATCCAAAAAGCAGGCAACTGCAACCACAGTCCGGCGATAATTCCCAGCGGCAGGGCGGCCACCCACAGAAAAATATTATCGGCAAGCATCAATACCTTGGTGTCGCCGCCGCCACGGAGTACCCCCTTGGTCATAATGGAATTGGTGGCCTGAAATACCACGATGATGCTGATGGACAGCATCAACTCCCTTGCAATGCGGGCGGTAGCCGGGGAAAGATCGTAGGCGCTGATCATCGGCTCACTGAGCAGTAAGATAATACCGGCGGCGATCAACCCAAACAGAATACCCAGTCCCAAAAAGGCATAGCCCTGGGCGTGAGCCTTTTTACGGTTCCCCTCTCCCAGCGTATAGCCGGTGACGATGGCGCCCGCCTGAGAAAAGCCGGAGGTGACCACCGAGGAAAGCTGCTGGGTCACCGCTGTGACCGCATTGGCCGCCACAAAGCTTTCCCCCAGACGGCCGATGACCATAGCCACCGAATTGTTGCCCAGCGCCAGAATACCGTCGCTGATGAGCACAGGGATGGAAATGCGAATATATTCCTTCCACATTCCGCCCACCTTGATAAACAAATGCCGCAGACGGAAACCGATCTGCGCATCCTTGCAAAGCAGATAGCCGCAGATCACGCAAAACTCGAAAATGCGGGCAATGAGGGTGCCCAGCGCGGCGCCCGCCACGTCCATAGCGGGAATCACCTTCCCCACGCCGAAAATAAATACGTAATTGGCGCCCACGTTGATGAAAAACGCGGCAATGGAGGTGTACAGCGGCAGACGAACCTGCCCGACGTTGCGTAGAACGATGGTACTGGTCAGCGACAGTCCCAACAAAAAATAACTGACCACCGAATACCGCAGATATCGGGTGCCGATGGCGATGATGTCCTGCTCTTCGGTGTAGATCCGCATGATCAGCTCGGGACAAAGGGCGGTAACCAGACAAAACAGCGCCGCCAGCGACAGACACAGCCGCATCATAATGGTCACCGTCTTTTTCAGCGAACCCTGATCCTTCATTCCGTAATAGCGGGCCACCAGCACCGACGCTCCCATGCCGATGCCCATACAGAAAATGTGAAAAATATTGATAAACTGATTGGCCAGCGACACCGCCGAAAGGGAGGTCTCCCCCAAAAAGCCCACCATCAGCGTATCCATAATATTGACCCCGTTCGTGATCAGCCCCTGCAGGGCAATGGGGATGGCGATCGCCGCCGCCTGTTTGTAAAATGCCTTATCCTTGATCCAAAGCTTCATAACGTATTTCCCTGTCCTTGATAATACACGGTTTGTTGCGGTGAATGTCCATAGCGGGTGCGGTAGGCGCGGTAAAAGGCGCTGTAATCCCGATAGCCGCACCGAAGCGCTACCTTGGTGGCGTCCTCCCCCAATCCCAGCAGATGGCGGGCGATCTCCAGACGGCGGTGATTGATATACCGTTTCGGGCTGATGCCCAGCGCCGCCTCAAATTCCCGATACAGCCAGGCGCGGCTGACACTTAAGGCCCGACACAGCTCGTCCACGTCCTCAATCTCGGTAATGTGCTGTTCGATATAGGCCAGCGCGCGACTCATCATCTTGCCATAGCCCTGATCCATCTCCACCGGGACCGCCGTTTTTTGCAACAACAAAAGCAGTTCGGTAATCAACGCCCCCAGTAAATATTCCCGCCGCTGACCGTCGAAAAGGCGATTGTAGTCCTGCAGACGCTCCATCACCGCCAGCAAACGGTTGTTTTTCTGCACGTCAATGAGACGGATCCCGGCAAACAGCTTTTCGTCCACCGCCTGCGGCAGTTGAGGCAGATTGATCACCACCCGCTCGTAGGGCAGTTCGGACAGCACAACGAACCGATGCTGCAGTCCCGGCGGCAACAGCACCAGCGCCCCGGGGAACAACAGGCTTTTACCCTCCTGCGTTACCAGCTCCACGTTGCCGCTGATGAGATAATACAGCTCGTACTGCTCGTGGCGGTGCAATGCAGTCTCATTGTGCTGGGGCCGATGTGTTAATTTATGTAAATATGAAAATTCCGATGAAAAAAAGTATTCCTTCATATAATCACCTGCACCATTGTAGCATTTTTGTAGATTTTTTGCAATATATTTTGAGTATTTTATCAATTGTTCTTTAGGGGTTTTTGCGGTATGATACCATTGAAAGGATGTGACCAAAATGATCACTTTAAACAAAGATAAACTGAAGGTCGTCATTGCCGACACTGCCGAGGAGATGGGCCGTCTGGCCGCCCGGGACATTGCTGATGCCATGGGCGCACTGTTACAAGAGCGGGAGGAGATCAATATGATCTTTGCCGCCGCCCCCTCGCAGAACACCACCCTGTCCGCCCTGCTGGAGATGGACCTCCCCTGGGAGCGGGTGCGTGCCTTCCACATGGATGAATATATCGGTCTGCCGGCAGACTCCACCGCCTCCTTCCAGACCTATCTGAAGGAGCATTTGTTTAACAAAGCGCCCTTCCGCAGTGTGGAATTTATCCACGCCTCTGCCACCGATCCTCAAGCGGAATGCGCCCGTTACAGCGCGCTGCTGGAGCAGTATCCCGTAGATATCGTGGTACTGGGCATCGGTGAAAACGGACACATCGCCTTTAACGATCCGCCCGTGGCAGATTTCAACGACTCTGCGCTGGTTAAGCCGGTAGAACTGGATCAGACCTGTCGGCAACAGCAGGTACACGACGGATGCTTTGCCACCATTGACGACGTGCCCCGTTTTGCCCTGACGCTGACCATCCCCGCCCTGACCGCCGCCAAGCAAATGTTTTGTGTGGTGCCCTACGCCACCAAGGCGGCCGCCGTACGCGAATTGTTGACCACCGAACACATTGACGAGCATTGCCCCGCCACCGCCCTGCGCCTGCACGGTGGCGCCACCCTGTACTGTGACGGAGACAGTGCAGCGGAGGTGGCCAAATGAAGCGATGCTTTCACAGCCGTCGGGTCATCCTGCCGGACGGTATAGCCGAGCGATACGTACGGATCGCCGAAGATAAAATTTTGTCTGTCACCGAAGCCAAACCGGAGGCGGATGAGTATATCGAACTGGGGGAGCAATATCTGGCCCCCGGCCTCATCGATCTGCACGTGCACGGCGCCGTCGGACACGATTTCGGCAGCTGCAGCGCCGCGCAGGCAGCAGAGGCCATCCACTATCATCTTGCCCACGGCACCACCACCCTGCTGCCCACCCTGGCCGCCGCTCCCATTGAAGATATGGCCGAGGCGCTGGAACGCCTGCGCACGGTAAGTGAGCACACGGCCGCCCACGTGCTGGGCATCCATCTGGAAGGCCCCTATTTTGCACCGCAGCAATGCGGCGCCCAGAATACCGATTTTATCACCGCCCCCAAGGCGGAGGAGTATCAGCCGTTGCTTACACGCTTCGGCCGCTGGATCCGCCGCTGGAGCTATGCACCCGAACGGGATCCGGACGGCGCTTTTCTGGCCGCCCTGCTGGAAGCAGGTGTACTGCCGGCCGCCGGGCACACCGACGCCACCGGTGAAGAAATGAGAAGTGCTCATCAACGAGGCTGTAACCTTGTGACCCATCTGTATTCCTGCACCTCCGGAGTCACCCGCGTAGGCGGCTTTCGCCGCACCGGCGTGATCGAGACCGCCTTTCTGCAGGACGATCTGTATGCGGAGGTCATTGCAGACGGCGCCCATCTGCCCCCCGATCTGCTACAAATGATCGTGAAGATCAAGGGACGGGAGCGTGTCGCCCTCATTACCGACGCGCTCAGCGCCGCCGGCAGAGAGGAAAAGGAAGGACAGCTCAACGGCGTACCCTATCTGGTGGAGGACGGCGTCTGCAAACTGGCAGATCGCAGCGCTTTCGCCGGTAGTATTGCCACCGCGGACCGCCTGCTGCGCACCTGCGTACAAAAGGCGGGGATCCCGCTGGAGGATAGCGTCTATATGGCCGCCACCGTACCGGCCGCATTATTAGGACTCAACTGCGGACAGATCGCGTCGGGACGGGATGCCGACTTGATCGTACTGGATGAAAATATCAACGTTTGCGCCGTCTACGTAAACGGAAAAGAGGTAAGACTATGAACAACGTCAATTTACGCGGCGAAGCCACTGCGGTAGAACAGTTTGCCGCCGACCAGTTGACCCATTACGTGACCAAATTGTGGCCCGAAGGGTGCCCCTACAACTTCGTGCTGGGCCGCGCCGACGACCTGGCCGGTCCCGAGGGAATGCGTATCCGCATCACCGAGGACACGGTGACGCTGGAGGGCAGTCCCGACAACGAGGGTCGCGGTCTGCTGTATGCCGTATATGAATTTTTAGAGCGTTACACGGGCTGCAGCTTTGCCGCCTATTCCGACCCCGAAGTAGCCGCCGGTGAATATATCCCCACCGAGGTAGCCCTGCCTCTGCCCACGGGTAAGTACGAAAAGCAGAGCGCCGATCTTCCCTACCGTACTGCCATCGTGCAGTTCCATTTTTGGGTGGGTAATGCCGACAGAGGTCTGACCGTCCCCTTCATCGATTGGTTGGCAAAAAACCGTTTTAACCGCATTTTGACCTGGGTAGGCTGTTATGAACAGATGAAAGAACTGGGAATGCTGCCCGAGCTTGCCAAAAGAGGTATTCGCCTGGCGGTTGGCCATCATCAGGCCATTTCCACCTGGCTGCCGCCCTACGGCAACGCCCATTTTTCCACCGCCTACGCCCAAGAGCATCCCGATTTTTACCGTCTGATGCCCGACGGCAGCCGCTATTTGCCCAAAGGCCCCGAAGATTACAACGGTCAATGGTTTTTGTGCAGTCACAACCCTGCTTGCGTGCAGACAGTGGCAAACAATATTTTGCAGTGGCTGGAGCAAAATCCCCTGGTGGACACCATCGCCTTTTGGCCCCATGACGGTAGTGAGGGGCAATGCTGTTGTCCTGATTGCGCCCCCTATTCCAAAATGGAAAACTATCTGTATTTTGAAAACGAATTGGCCCGTCTGGTCACCGCACAGCGACCGGACGTTAAGATCGACGTTCTGGTATATCAAGATCTATGGACCTGTCCCGAAGGGATCACCCTGTGCGACGGTATCCGCATCGATATGGCCACCTGGGCGAAGGCGGGGCTACGCCCCTGCGGCAAGCCGGACGGTAGCGCGCTGGTCGGCTCGGTCTTTGATGAAAATCTCCTTTCCTTCCGCAAGCATTGTAATCACACCGTTTACTATGATTACTATATGGGTAATTTCGGCAACCGTCAAAAGGTGATGCCGGCCGCCGATGAAATGCAAAATATTTTCCGTCACATGGCGGAGGTCGGCATTGAGGGCAGTGGCACGCAGATGGAATGCTTTAACCACTGGAACAATTTGTGCAATTTCTACTGCTTTGCCCGTACCGCCTACGACACCGACCTGTCGCTGGAGGACCATCTGGCGCGACTGACCGTCCTGTTTGGGGAGGGCGGCGAAACGGTAAAGGAGATCCTGCGTTTGTATGAGGAAACACTGGACGGACAGGTGCCCATTGATAAGACCGGCTCCTTCTTTATCGAGCAGATCGATACCGAACGGGTCTATGCGCTGTTTGATGCCGCCCTGGAGCAAACCACACGCGCCGATTGCCGCAACAACATCCGTCTGTTGCGGATGGCCTTCCGCTATAGCCACCTTTCCACCTTGGCAGCGCCCAATAATCACTCCGTTGACTGCAAGGTATGCGACGATCCCACCGGCGAGCTGGCCTATATGGCAACTCACTTTGACAGTTATTATTCTAACTACACCGGCCTTGGCATCGCCATTCCGCTGAAAATGCACACCGGCGCTCCCGCCCCCGATCATTGGTATATACTTGACAAATAAAGCAAAAAACAGCCCAGGATCCGCCTACGGATCCGGGGCTGTTTTGATCAATACTGTTTATTCGTCATCGTCCTCAAACTCGATCTCGTCCTCCACCTCTTTACCGGCGTTTTCGTCAATACCGAGCTTGTTTTGTACCTTTTTCTTTGCCTTACGCCACAAAATACCCACGGTTGCGCCTACGGCAACGGCAACGGCGGCAACGATCTGCACGCCAAAGGTCAACACGCTGGGATCGATATAAGCGTTACAGGGCAATGCCAGAATGATGGCAAAACACAGTGCAAAATAAAGATATTTCAATGCTTTTTTCATAATCACGATCTCCTTTTTATATCAAAATATTGATTACTGTTTTTTTGCCCGATTTTTCAGCTGCCGCAGAATGTAACGGCCGCCCACGGGACCACTGTTGCCGAAGTTGGCAATATACTTTTCACGAATGGCCAAGATCTGCTGTGCGTAGCTCTCGCCGTTTTCAAGCAGATCCCGCAGTTTTTGATCCAGATCAGCCAGCTCGGTAGGTTTGACCTGCAGACCTACCTGGGAGCGCAGGGTAAACTCCAGCGGCTCGATATTCAGCTTGACGTACTCAGGATTGTTGATCTTGGGCTTGGTGTCGATAAAGACAGCCGGCTTGAGGGTAACAAAGGAAAACTCGTAGGCGGTACCCGACCAGTCGGTGATCAGAATATCACTGTCAAAGATGGAGTTATTACCGGTGAAATCCAACTCGAAGGTCAGACCGTCGGCCTCTCTGCCCTTATAGCGCTCCACGATGGCGTCCATACGGGGTTTATAGCGCTTGACGTACTCGGGGTGGGGACGGACGACAACCTCAAAGCCCTTGCCCAGCAACGCCTCCAACATTTCGTCAATACAACTGTCCAAAATGTTGTCATACTGCCAGGAGGGGGCGATCAGCACCTTGGGATTGGTGCGCTGTACCTTCTCCATCTTCTGATAGCTTTCATAGAGTTGTTCCAGCTGGCCGTAACCGGCGGCAATGAGATTTTTGGGCGGCAGCTTGTACACCCGCTCGGAGGCGCGGATCTCGTCAAACTGGAACTCGCCCACACAGAAAATGGTGTCGTAATGATCCAGCGCGCCAGTGTGCAACACCATATGGGTGCTCAAGGGATAATGAAACATATAAATATATTCAATATCCTTACGCACGTAACTGCGCTTGAGATGATAATTTTCGATATCGGGGCAGGTCATCACCACGATGTCAGCATCCATCTTCATCATCAGGGTGATGAGGCGGTTTTCACCGATATAGTAGGGATGGATCCTCGGCTCCTTCTCTGCCATGGCAAAGATCTGATCTCTGGGATCGGAGGTGACGTAGTGGACGATCACGTTACTCTTTGCCAACAGATACTCGATCACGTCTTTAAAGTATTTATAAAATCCGCTTTTTTCGGAATAAAACACCAAATGCTTGTTGGCCACCGAGAAAAACCGTTTATAATCCGCCTTTTCTCGTTTTTTGTCCTCTTTGGAGACCTTGTCGGCCAGATCGTTGATCTCGGCCAGTTCTTTTTTGCTGGCGGCCAGCTCTTCATAATCCACGTATTTGGCGGGGTTGATGATGACGTTTAACAGCAGCTGCTGTACGATGCTGAACAGGTTGGAGAAGATCCAGTACATACCTACGCCCAGCGAAACGAAAAATCCGAGAAACAGGGAGATGGCAATGGAAAAGCCGTTGGTCATCCATTGCTCTGCCGTGCCCTGCTCCCGTTGCAGGGGATTGAATTTGTTCTGCGCCAGACCCAGCGCCAATGCGGCCGCACCGGCAGCCACCGGCATCAGCCAGCTCCAGCCGCCTGCCTCGTAAGGCATGGCGGTCAGAATGGTATCTGCCTCGCCCACCACGCTCTTCACCGCGCCGATCACACCGATGAGCAGGATCAATTGTACCAACATCGGTACGATGCCGGCAAAGGGATGATAGTGGGTCTCCTTATACAATGCCTGGGTCTCGTCCGCGATGGTGTCCTTATCACCGTAATATTTGATCTTCAGTCGATTGATCTGCGGCGTGATCTTCACCATGGCAATGGAATTCTTCTGCACCCACATAGAAACGGGAAACAAAATCACCTTTGTCAGCAGCGTAAAGACAATAATGGCCCAGCCATAGTTTTGCAACAGATCATAGCACCAGCCCAAGAGCGCTGCCAGCGGGATGCCGACCCATTCGATAATCTTCATTTTTCTGACCTCCTATCAATAAAAGCCGTGTTCGATCTCCAGCACATCGGTTACCTTCCAGTTGTTCATATCCGAGGCGTCCCCTGTGATGCTGTACTGATACACCTGTTTTTCATTTTTGGTTTTGGGATCGGTGACGGATTTGTAGTAAACGCGTTCCACCGTCTCCGTCTCACCCACCTCGTCCAGTGCCTTACCGTAAGCGGTATAGTCAGCGCCCGCCGCCTTGAGCAGGGTGGCGGGAATATTATCGGTGCTCACCTGCGCCGCAGAGTGGATAAGGGGCGTTCCCTCACTGCCCGCCGGCTTGTAAAACAGGCCGATCCGGGTGGGTTTGCTGACCGGTTTGCTGTCGTTGATGGCGGCGCCGTGGTCAGCAGTGATCAAAATGGTGGCGTCCTGATAGATCCCCAGTTTTTTCATCTGCGCAAAGGCCTTGTACAGATTGTTAAAGCTGCCCTTGGTCTGGGCCAGCACATCCGTTTCCGAGCCATCGGAGGTGCCGTCCGCTTTCATAGTATAGGGAGCGTGGGGGCCGTAGAAATGATAAAGCTTAAAGGTCTTTTCGCTCCGCTCGGCCGTACTTGCGGTAAAGCCGACGGCACGGGCGGCATCATTAAAGGTGTATTTTTCCACCTCTGCCGGCGCAAAAACGTCGTTATAATAATTGGTGTCTGCCCAAAAGAAGGGCTTGATAGCCGTGGGTGCGTACCTATAGGTGGACAGCTGCATCATCTTTTTCAGCATCGTCCCTTGTCGGATGTCCCCCTTGCCGTTGCTGACGTTTTTGACGTAGCGGGCGGCATAGTCGGCATCGCTGAACAGATATTTGATATTGGAATACAGTTCGGCCGTATAGCCCGCCTCACTGATATCCTTCAAAAAGTCCTTCTCTCCTTCCGTCCAGGAACGGGTGTAATATTCGTTTTCGGAGATCTGATAAGCCAGTTCGTCACTGCCGGTCAGCAAATGGTTGAGTGCCGGCTGGGTGCGGGCAAATACGCTGGTGGCATTGGTATAGGCGGTAAAGCCGTCCAGCGGCGCAAAAAAGTCAGCATCCTCTGCCAGTACCTGCTCGATATAGTCATAGTCCAATCGATCCAGCACGAACACGAAAATATTATCCTTGTTGCCGTATTCATACATTCCGGCATCGGTGAGGGCATAGGCATTGATATCCTCCACCGCCGCATCCTGATAGGCGCCGAACAGGATGCCCACCGTAGGCGCCAGTTGCATCACCACCAGCAGGATGGACACAAACAAAGCGACCTTTTGCCACCAGCTTTTCTTGATATACAGCAAAAACAGCAGCGCAAGCGTAATGACCAGCCAAACGCCCAGGCCGAGCAGCATGGTACCCCGATGCTCCTGCCATACGACGGCATCGCCGGTCAACGCCCCCAGGGCGCCGTTTAAAAATCCGCCCTGGATATAGCCGCAGACCGTCACGGCAAACAGCGCGCACAAAACGTAGTTATAGATCTTTCCCCGCAACAGGGCGAGCAACGGCGAAACGGCCAACCAGACGACACCTGCCGTCAGCGCCAGCAGACTGATGACGTCCTTGTAGGAGTAATACAACGAATTGCCGCTGAAGGCCACCATTTCCAGCGGTCCGAAAAACAAAAAGGTGAACACAAAGGCCAGCATTACCGCCGCCGCATACAGCAGCCGTTTGGTAAATGGACGTTTTTCCGTCCATAAGGCGCTTAGTTTTTTCTTCAGTTGTGTTTTGCTCAAAAAAACATCTCCTCTACACGTCGCAGACAAAGCTGTGCATAGTTATTTTTATTTTATCATATTCTTTATATTTTTTCAATATATTCTTTTATATAGAAAGCGACGCAAAAATATCCCCGTCCGAAGGACGGGGATATTTGATACCACTCAAGTTTAGCCGTTAATATTGTAGTTGGCATTCAGCAGGTTCATGGCGCGGAACATTTTGTGCAAATAGATAAAGGGACCGACAACAATGAAGGATCCCAGCACGTTCCACAGCCAATAATCGGTGGCGCTGAAGTTGTAGGCGATGCCACGTCTTGCCAGCTCGTTACCGATTCTGTTGGAAATTCTGTGGGACCAAACGATGCCGGCGATACCGCAGGTGATGGGTGCCACGATAAAGGTCAACAGGCAGTAATGCATGGTCTTTTTGCCGTCATATCTGGAGGCAACAATGTTGATCTCGTTAGAGACAGCAGACATAACAACCAAACCGTAAATACCAAAGGTGATTGCAGACAGCAAAATGGTCTTGAGCAGGCCTTTATTGGTTTTCAGTTGTCCAACGGGTGCAGTGTATACAGTGTTTTGCATAGGGATATATCTCCTTTCAAAATTTTATCAACATTTTGTCCAATCATGAACAAATTGTTAACTTAATAATATTAAACCATATCGTCCCTTTTTTGTCAATTAAAACAACAAAAAAATACCGATTCCCACCCCAAAAACCACCTTTTTTTCTTTCCTGACGCAAAAAATCCGAAACACGTTTGCAAACGTGTTTCGGATTTTTACTGTTTAAGCAGCGGAGGAGTATCCGAACCCGATTTTGACGGGCCGATTTTCACCTCAGCTGTGTTAAAATACTCGCCAATACACAAAGTATTGGCTGCGTTTTATGCCTTGCCGATGCAAAAATCGGCTCCGGCAAAATTCTG
>JAZQDW010000033.1:0-19924 GCA_045546995.1 Eubacteriales bacterium | reverse complement strand
CTGCGACCTGAAAGCGCAGAATTTTAAGAGATTTTTGGCGCAGAGGAGGAGGCAAGGCTGACGCCTGCCGACGACGATAATCCAAAAAGCACCGAAATTATGCACTTTCAGGCGTGTTCGGATGCTCCTCCACTGCTTAAGGTCTGTAAAATCTGTTTTCCGAAAATCCAAGCGTTGTTTGTTTTGGCGTGATGCGATATGCAAACAACGCCAAAATCCAGGTAAAAAACGTATTAAGTAACACATACGGCACAACTGTAACAACCGTAGCCGCAAATGTTGAATAAGCCGCCTGTCCACAAAGAAGATTGTAAATGTCGTACCAACAGCATCCCATCAAAAACGCATCTCTGCCAATCAACAACGAGATCAGCCCCACCAATATTGAGTTAATCAGCGAAGCAAGCACCATCGAACCAAGACTTGAAACGATAGTGTCCAACCAGCCGTAATTAACAGCCGTACGAATCAGCCACAATATCAGTAACACAGGAATCAGCATTAAAATATTAGAAAAACCAAAATAAAACAAAGCGTACACCAGTTGGCTGATGATCGCTACGATAATTGCAGGAACCATACCGAAAGCAGCCGCTGCATAAAAGGAGCCCACGTGCTCAATACGCACGCCGATACCGGTATAATAACAAACGCCAAAACAAACAAAATTGGCAAGTAAACAAAGTATGATATTTAAAAATCGGTTTCCCTTTCGAACCTCAAACGCCATTCACCATCACCTCACAAAACACTGAGTTCGTCCAACGTCAGCGTATATGCCGGAAGCATTTTTTTCATAAAATAATCCACGCTCTTTAATTTGATCATTTTAATTTTTTCTTCCGTGCTCTTCAGCGCCGTTTCAAAATCCCTATTCCCCGTCCGGACTTCTTGAATACACTTCAACAGTGCGCTGATTTTATCAGCAGCTTTAATAATTTCAACACTTTTGTCGTCCGGAACAAAATAGTCACCGTAAACCGCCTGCAGTTCCTGCGGCAACGCGCACAGCAAGCGCTGCTGCGCCCGTTGCTCAACGTCCTTGTAAACACTGCTCATCCTTGAATTAATATATTTTACCGGTGTGGGCATATCCCCTGTTACAATTTCAGAAGCATCATGGAACAAAGCAGCCTGGGTAATTCTGTCCACATCATAGTTTCCGCCGAACATTGTGTTTTCAATGTTTGCCAAAGCACCGGCAATCACCGCCGTTTCAAAGCTGTGCTCCATCAAATTCTCTTCTCTGTCATTATGCATCAAACCCCAACGATTGACATATTTCATCCTTGAGATCAACGCAAAAAATTTACAATTTTCCATCTATTACCTCTATTTTACAAAATAAACCATATAAGTTATACCATCCGGATCACTGAGATCGCGAAGAGTAAAACCATCACGACTCATCAGTTCCGCCATCTGTAGACAAGCCGTCGATCTTCTGAACACCTCTGCTTCGCCGCAAACAATAATCAACTCGTCCTCTGTAAGATTAACAACACCATCGCGTCCCAAAATTGTCTCCCGATAATTGGTTGGATCTTTAAAACTGATAGATCGGATCGGCTGATGGTGCAGTTTTAACAAAGCGGCATCCACCCGTTTCTTTTTACGCCAAAACATAAAAAACCTCCAAAACTATATTTTTATTATAACAAATATCTTTTCTTTTGCAATAAAATATGTTAAAATAGTTTAAAAAGGAGGAATCACTATGGTTGAACACGGTGGTCTTCATTCTGTTGGAGACGTCAAAGCACTCATTTTATATATTTCCAATTCTGCGGCTCGTCCCTTGATGCAAGAGCATTTTACGGAAATCGTTTTGCACGACGGATTGGTCAATTATTTTGATTTTTCACAGGCATTTCAAGAACTGTTGGAGGAAGGCTTGCTGGACTATGCCTCTCTCGATGAACAGGATCAGTTTATCATTACTGAAGTGGGTATTCAAACCCAGAAGCTTTATGAAAAGAATCTCCCCTTTAACGTTAGAAAAAAAACACTTGCCGCGCTGACGAAGGTTTTGGGAAAAATCAAAATCGACAGCAGCACACACACCGATATCGTAGCTGCAGAGTCCGGCTATTACGTCGTATGCCGTCTTACGGAAAATCAGCAGACCTTATTGGAATACAAGGTACTGGTTCCTGATGAAATGCAGGCACATATTATTGCCGATCAATTCGCAAAATTTCCCACCGAAAAATATCAGGCAATTATGTCTGCCGTAATTGATGAAAATTTATTTGAATAAACGCAGCTTAAACAGGCATCCCAAAAGTAGGATGCCTGTTTTTTAACACAAGATATGCCAAAAATTTGACATTTTCTCAACAATATAGTACAATATAATGTACATTTTTATAACGGAGGCCACCATGGCAAAAAAGAACGAATATACAAACGAATCAATCAAGCAGCTCAAAGGCGCTGACCGTGTACGATTACGCCCTGCCGCCATTTTAGGCTCAGATACTTTAGACGGTTGCAAACATACCTCCTTTGAGATCTTGGCCAACTCGATCGACGAAGCAAAAGAGGGCTATGGTAAGGAAATCATCATCACTCTTTACCGCGACCATTCCATCGAAGTGGAGGATTTTGGCCGCGGCGTTCCGGTCGACTACAATCCGATCGAAAAGAAATTCAATTGGGAGCTGGTTTATTGCGAATTATACGCCGGCGGAAAATACAAAGAAATCGACAACGCCAGTTACGGATATTCTTTGGGCTTGAACGGCCTGGGTGCCTGCGCAACGCAGTACACTTCTGCATACATGGACGTTACCGTATACCGTGACGGCCAAAAATACTCGCTTCATTTCGAGCGAGGCGAAAACATAGGCGGTTTGAAATCCGAAAAATGGAACCACAAACGTACCGGCACAATCACAAGATGGTTACCTGACGATACAGTTTTTACCGACATTGCCATTGAAAAAGAGTATTTTGAAGACGTTTTGCACAGACAAGCGATCGTCAATGCCGGCTTGAAACTGATTTTCCGTTATGAAACAGAAAGCGGATTTGAGACCAGCGAATATTTTTATGAGCGCGGAATCATCGACTATATTGAAAGCAACGTCGGAGACACCGCACTGTGCCAATCGGTTTACTGGGAAGATGAAAAAATTATTCCGGCAAAATCCAAAGAGCAAAAAAATAAAGTTAAACTGACTTGCTGCTTTACCTTCTCAAACCACGTCACTATGCTGGAGTATTACCACAATTCCAGTTTCTTAAAAGACGGCGGTTCCCCCGATCAGGCATTACGTACCGCTTTCGTCGCCGAGTTTGATTCTTATTTAAAAACAAACGGGAAATATAACAAAGGTGAAGCCAAGATAACCTTCGCTGACATTGCTGATTGTCTGGCATACGTATCAAACTGCTTTTCTTTGCACGCCTCTTTTAAGGGACAAACCAAAGAAGCCTTGACCGACGACGTAATCAAAAAGTACACCGTTGATTTTCTGCGGGAACACCTTAAAACGTTTCTTATAGAGAACCCTATGGATGCGCAGAAAATTGCCGGGCAAATTTTGGTTAACAAACGCGCACGAGAACGGTCTGAAAAAGAAAAGCTCCATATTAAAAAAGCTTTATCCGGCAGTATCGACATCAACAACCGGATTCAGAAATTCGTTGATTGTCAAACAAAAGACGTCTCTCGCAGAGAAGTATATATCGTAGAGGGTGACTCTGCATTGGGCGCTTGTAAACAAGGTCGCGATTCTGAATTTCAGGCCATCATTCCCGTCAGAGGTAAAATCCTTAACTGTCTCAAAGCAGACTACAGCCGTATTTTTAAAAGTGATATTATTGTCGATCTGCTGAAAGTATTGGGTTGCGGTGTTGAAATCTCAGCCAAAAACAGCAAAAATATTCAAAGTTTTAATCTTGAAAATCTCCGTTGGAACAAAATCATTATTTGTACCGATGCCGACGTAGACGGTTTTCAGATCCGTACCTTGATTTTAACAATGATCTACCGCCTGGCACCTACGTTGATCAAAGAAGGTTACGTCTATATCGCCGAGTCTCCCCTGTTCGAGATCATCAATAAAACAAAAAAAGAAACTTATTTTGCCTATACCGATGCTGAACGAGACGCATATCTCAAAAAATACGAAGGCGATAAAATAATCATCAAACGTTCAAAAGGTTTGGGTGAAAACGAGCCCGATATGATGTGGCAAACCACTATGAATCCCGAAACCAGACGTTTGGTCAAAATCATGCCCGATGATGCCGAAGCCACTGCAAGAATGTTTGATATTCTGCTGGGTGACAATCTGGAGGGTCGAAAAGAGTATATTGCCGAAAACGGACACAAATATCTGGACGAAGTCGATTTGTCCTAAGGAGAGAATGTTTTGAAACAAAGTAGAAAGAAGAAAGTGGAGCGCAAGGAATACGTCGAATCCCCGCCCATTTTACAAAATATCATCACAACACTGGAAGACAATTATATGCCCTACGCCCTCAGTGTTATTTTGTCGCGCGCCATTCCTGAAATCGACGGGTTGAAGCCTTCTCACAGAAAGCTTCTTTATACCATGTATCTCAAGGGACTATTAACAGGTGAAACCACAAAGTCCGCCAACATCGTTGGTGAAACCATGAAACTCAATCCTCACGGTGATGCAGCCATTTACGAAACAATGGTCCGACTGACCCGTGGTCATCAGGCGCTTTTACACCCGCTGGTCGAGTCCAAGGGTAACTTTGGTAAGCATTATTCCAGAGACACCGCCTACGCCGCCGCCCGTTATACCGAAGCAAAACTCGCCCCCATCTGCAAGGAGCTTTTTGACGACATCAACAAAGAGACGGTTGAATTTGTCCCCAATTACGATAACACAATGAAAGAGCCCACTCTTTTCCCCGTCTCCTTCCCCAGCATATTGATCACGCCCAATCAAGGCATTGCCGTTGGTATGGCGTCCAACATCTGTTCCTTCAATCTTAATGAAGTATGTACCTCAGTAATTGAATACATCAAAAATCCGGAACACGACTTCAAGTTGACCATGCCCGCGCCGGATTTCTCCACCGGCGCTCAAGTCATTTATTCTCAATCGCAAATCGATCAAGTTTATCAGACCGGCAAAGGTTCCATCAAATTGCGCGCCAAATACCACATCGATACCAAGGCAAACGCCATCATCGTCGATGAAATCCCGTACACCACGACAGTCGAAGCCATCAACGATAAAATCGTCGAGCTGGTCAAGGCCGGCAAATTGAAGGAAATCACAGACGTAAAGGATCTTTCGGACAAGCACGGTTTGAAGCTGTACATTGAATTTAAACGCAGCACCAAGCCGGAAATCGTTATGGCAAAGCTGTTTAAATCTACGCCGCTGGAGGATAATTTCGGTTGTAACTTCAATATTCTGATCGGTGGCACGCCCCGTGTTTTAGGCATCAGAGAAATCATTGAAGAGTGGCTGGGATTCCGCCGGGAATGCATCAAAAATCGCACCTACTTTTTGCTGGAAAAAGCAAAAAATCGCCTGCACTTACTGCTGGGCATGAAGAAGATCCTGCTGGATATCGACAAGGCAATTAAGATCATCCGCGAAACCGAGCACGAAGAAGAGGTTGTCCCCAACCTGATGATCGGTTTTGCCATTGATAAAATTCAGGCCGAATATATTGCCGAAATCAAATTAAGGCATTTAAACAGAGAGTATATTCTCAAACGTTTGGAAGATATAACCGATCTGCAGCAAGAAATCGAAACACTGGAAGGCATTTTAAAGAGCAAGGCAAAAATCGATCGGCTGATCATCGACGATATGAAGCGGATTCAAAAGCAATATGGCGCTCCCAGAAAGACCGAAATCATATACGAGGATGAGATCGTAGAGATCGATACGGAAGAGCATATCGAGGATTATCCCGTAACGTTGTTCCTGTCCAAGGAGAGTTATTTCAAGAAAATCACACCCAATTCCCTGCGTATGTACAGCGAGCAAAAATTCAAAGACGGTGACTCACTGTTCCAGACGATCGAAACCACCAACAAGGAAGAACTGCTCTTCTTTACAAACCAACAAAATTGCTATAAAGCCAAGGTATACGATTTTGCCGACACAAAAGCCAGTGCTCTGGGTGATTATCTGCCGGCGAAGTTGGGAATGGAAAACGGCGAAAACGTCGTATATATGACCATTGCCGGTAATTATGGCGGATATATGCTGTTTTGCTTTGAAAACGGCAAAGCCGCCAAGATTTCTTTTGAGACGTACAAAACCGTCACCAACCGTAAACGATTGATCAACGCCTATTCGGATAAGATTCCGCTTGCAGCCGCCATCCATCTGACGGAAGATACTGATATTGCACTTACTTCCACCAATAACAAAGTGCTGATCGTAAATACCGCTTTAATTGCACCAAAAAGTACCAAAAACAGCATCGGCGTTAACGTAATGATACAAAAAGGACGCCACAAACTGTACAAGGTTGAATTACTTGCCGGCACCAAAATCAAAAACATTTCCTATTATCGCACCAAAAACATCCCTGCTGTCGGCCATCTTTTAAAAGAGCAAGACAGCGGCGAACAACAAATCGGTTTATTTGACGAATGATGAAGTGTCAAACTAAGCACAGTATAACTCACCCAAATAAAAAACAACCGGGTCACCCATGGTGACCCGGTTGTTTTTTTCAGCAGCAATGATCGTGATTGCAGCTATTGCAAATCATCAGAATTGCAAGGATCAAAACGATGACCGTCAAGGTATCACAATCAAAGAGATTTCTCAGACAATTGCAGCCCATTAATTTCGCTCCTCCCAAATGTAAGATCATTACATTCTATGAGAAAACACAAAACTTGTTACAAGGAAAAACGTATACATAATTCAGGCAAATAATGTAAAGCAAAACACTTTATTCACATTTTCCACAGACTTTTCCACAGGGGGCCACTTTATGTCCCGCAACGGTTTTAGCGTATTTTGTCAAATTATACACAACTCGCAAACGATAGTTTTAAAAACAAGTTTTTATTCAATTGGTTTACATAAAATCATCATCTATCGGCATAGACGGTTTTGCATTTTGAGACCAATCTCCAATATGCCCTTTTTGATACTCAAAAAATGCCTGTGCCGCAATCATAGCCGCATTATCACCGCAAAGCGAAAGAGGCGGTGCATACAACTCAAATCCGTTATTTTTTGCCATTTTTTCAAGTTTATTGCGCAACATGGAGTTAGCGCTTACGCCGCCGGCCACAACCAATTTTTTATAGCCCAAAGATCTGGCGGCAGCCTCAAATTTCTCACAAAGCACCTCTGTGATCGCATACATATAACCGGCGGCCACGTCTGCCGCCGCATACGTCTGTTTCTTCATTTCACATTGATGAACAAAATTAACGATAGAGGTCTTGACCCCGGAAAAACTGAAATCATACGGAGCATCCTCAAAATTAACCTGGGGAAACTTTATTGCAGTCATATCGCCTTGCTGTGCCAGCCGATCCATATGTACACCGCCGGGATACGGCAGTCCCAACACGCGCGCACCTTTGTCAAACGCCTCACCTGCCGCATCATCACGGGTCTTGCCGATCACCCGAAAATCAGTATAATCATCCGCCGCTACGATATGAGAATGCCCGCCGGACACAACCAACGCAAGAAACGGAGGCTGTAATTCGCTGTGAGCCAGATAGTTTGCCGCAATATGCCCACGAAGATGGTGCACCGGAATAAACGGCTTATGATGACGAAAAGCAAAGGATTTGGCAAAATTCAGCCCAACCAACAGTGCACCGATCAATCCGGGTGCCGCCGTTGCCGCAATTGCATCGATATCATCGATCGTACATCCGCTTTCCTGCAGTGCCTGCTCAACGATCAAAGAAATTTTTTCTATATGATATCGGGAGGCAATTTCCGGTACCACACCGCCATATTCCTTATGAATCTCTATTTGACTGTATACTACGTTACTCAGAATCTCTCGTCCATCTGCCACAACTGCTGCCGCAGTTTCATCGCAAGACGTTTCAATAGCCAATATTTTCAATGCTCTATCTCCTTTTGCATTATCAGCGCATCCTCCACAGGGTCGGTATAATACTTTTTCCTCACGTGCAAAAGCGTATAGCCAAATTGCTCGTATAGGCTTTTGGCCTTGTTATTGCTCGGGCGCACCTCTAACAAAATGCGCTGAACGCATTTTTCAGCCGCTTCCTGCTCTAAAAATGATAGCAAAGCACGGCCAATGCCTGCTCTGCGATAATCCTCCAACACACAGATCGTTAAAATATCCATGGTTTCAAAGCTATGATTGCGTCCCAAATACCCGACAACGGTTTCTCCAAGTCGAGCCACCCAAAACACAGTGGTTTCACCATCCAGATGTGCCTGCAGTTCCCGCTCCGTCCAGGGTGTTGAAAAATGCCGCTTCTCAGCAGCCGCAATAACGGAAATATCCTCCGTGCGCATCTTATCAATTATAAGATCATTTACAATCATACCAACTCTCTCCGCAATGAACGTCGGCAATCAATCTAACTTTCAATTGCGCAGCGTTTTCCATTTCCTCGCTCAACAACCGGCAAACCACGTCCATCTCACTTTTCGGAGCCTCAATAATCAACTCATCGTGAACCTGCAAAATCAGTTTTGCCGCAAGCCCCTCATTTTTCATGCGATTAAATATATTGACCATCGCAATTTTAATAATATCTGCGGCGCTTCCCTGAATCGGTGTATTCATTGCCACCCGTTCGCCAAAAGAACGCATGACAAAATTGGAGGAGGACAGTTCAGGCAGTTCTCTGCGACGTCCGAAAATAGTACGCACGTATCCGTGCTCTTTACCAAAAGCGACCGTCTCCTCCATATAGCGCTTAACACCGCTGTATTCGGCAAGATAGTTCTCAATATATGCCTTTGCCTCTTTTTTGGTCACGTGAATATCCTGCGCCAGTGAAAAATCAGATATGCCGTAAACAATACCGAAATTCACCGCCTTGGCAGCTCTGCGCATTGATTCAGTTACGTTTTCAATAGGTACGTCAAACACACGGGCGGCAGTAGAAGTGTGAATATCTGCACCCTGTCGAAAACCCTCCAGCATATTTTCATCATTTGCAATATGAGCCAGTACGCGCAGTTCAATCTGCGAATAGTCAGCATCAACCAGAATCTTATCTTCATCCGATGCCACAAACATCGCCCGCAATTCCCTGCCGATATCCGTGCGCACGGGGATGTTTTGCAAATTCGGTTCTGTGGAAGAAATTCGTCCCGTATGTGTAACCGTCTGCTGAAAAGAGGTATGAATTTTTTGTTCATCGTCCAACAAATTCAGCAACCCGTCACAATACGTTGATTTGAGTTTTGCATACTTTCGATATTCCAGCACCATAGGAACAATCGGATGCGCCTGCGCCACCTTTTCAAGGGCATCCACATTGGTGGAATAGCCGCTTTTTGTCTTTTTGGCCGGCTTTAACTGTAATTTTTCAAACAAAATTAATCCCAATTGTTTGGGCGAATTAACGTTAAACTCTTCACCGGCAAGTTCAATGATCCGACAAACCAATTCCGCTGTTTTTTTCGTAATTTTTTCACTGTATTCCAACAAGCGTTGGCGGTCGACCTTAAAACCGACACGCTCCATATCCGCCAACACCAACGTCAGTGGAAATTCAATATTATATAGCAGTTCCCTTTGGCCACGCTCTTCAATTTTTTCCTGCTGCCAACGATAGAGTTCCGGCATAGCGGACGTAAATTCAGCATCCGTTTCCGCTTCGCGCTGTAAAACGCGATTTAAAACGTTTTTTTGCCCATAACCGGACATGGTGCTGTCCAGCACGTATTGTGCCACCATAACGTCATAATATGGCTCATAGGGCGCCATATCACGATCCAGCAAGTACGTATACAATGCCTTGGCATCAAATGTAATCTTGCGTATCCATTCATCCGTAAGCAACGGTAAAATATCCGAAAACTCACATATACCATCCTGATATACAACGTTTCCCGCAATACCGTTTTCTGAAATTGAATACGTAAAATACATACCGTTCTCACGGCAATACTCAGCGCATTCATCCAAAGAAACATCCGAATACAATTTGACAATCGGTTTTTCGACCGTTTCGGAAACACCCAGAATTTTCAGCAAGCTGGTAAGCTCATATTGCAACAACAAATCGGAAAGAGCCTTACCGTCCGCTTCCCGGACAGCCAGCAATTCCTCGGATATATCTACGGGCACCTCACAACAAATTTGAGCCAGTTTGTGAGACAGGTATGCCATTTCGCGACCAACGATCAACTTTTCACGCACGCCTTTTTTGATCTGGTCACTATCGATGTTTTCATACACACCGTCCAGCGATCCGAACCGCAAAATCAGATCTAAAGCGCCTTTTTCACCAATACCGGGCACACCCTTGATATTATCAGAGGTATCCCCCATAATCGCTTTCAGTTCAATCATCTGGGCAGGGTTCAATCCGTATTTGTCAAAAATATAGCGTGGCGTAACCGTCACCGTTTCACTTGATCCTTTTTGGGTAACAGGCAATAATAACGTAGTATATTCGTTTACCAATTGAAAATCATCGCGATCACCGGATACAATATAACATTCGTACTGCTTTTTTGACGCAAAGGCGGCCAGAGTTCCGATCAGGTCATCCGCCTCATATCCTTCCTTTTCCAGAATGCACACGTTCATTGCGCGCAGTATGCTTTTCAGCGGCTCCATTTGTGCCGCCAGATCCTCCGGCATTCCTTTTCGCTGCGCCTTGTACTCATCGTACATCTTGTGGCGAAAGGTTTTGGCGCGCAGATCAAAGGTCACTGCAACCAAGTCCGGTTTGACAAGATCAAAATACTTTTCATACAGTTTCAAAAATCCATAGATACCGTTGGTGGCAAACCCATCCTTGGTCATCAACCCACGAATGGCGTAATAGGCACGATTTATAATAGAATTTCCGTCAAAAACCAATAATTTCATTTTACACCTCCGACAAATCCACAGTAATATATTGCATCATATCTTCCGGAACATCAGCCACAAATCTCATCTTTTTACCGCCAATCGGATGAAAGAGCAAAACATCATAAGAGTGGAGCGCCGGGCGGTCTGTAAGCTCGTTTTCGCGCCCATACAGCCAATCTCCACATAGAGGATGACCAATGGAAGCCATATGCACCCGAATTTGATGTGTCCGACCGGTATCAAGTTTCAAAAGTACCACAGAATAATCGTCACCCGCCTGCAAAACCTTATAATTTGTAATCGCCTTTGTTTGCTCGTTTTCCTGTTCTTTCGTTCCGACTCGACGTTTAATAATCGAATCTTCGCATCGCAAAATGGGCCGGTCAATTGTACCCTCGCCCTCCAGTCGCCCGCTGACGAGAGCAATATATCTTCTGCAAATCTCCCGTTTCTTTAAGGCGCCGCCCAGTACCCCGGCGGCGTGTGCATTTTTTGCCACGATCAGCACGCCCGTCGTATCCTTATCCAGCCGGCTGACCGGACGGTAAATATAGCGTTTGTTTTGTTGTTGCCAATGATAGGCCATCGCATTGCCCAGCGTATGATCATGATTATTCTGAGCCGTATGCGTCGGAAGATCCGCCGGCTTATTTACTACGGCAATATCCTCATCCTCATATAAAACAGACACCGGAATATCGGTGGGGTGAATCTGATTTTCTGCCTCATCCTCCGGACGATTTCGTATACGAATGATCAGCAGATCTCCCAAGTGCAGTGTTTTCAACACCGTCACTTTCTTATTGCCGATACAAATGCCCTTTGGATTTTTCTTCAATCCACTGATCACACGGGCAGAAAAACCTTTATGCCGTAAAAAGGCCTTTACCGTCTCGCCATCCCACTGTTCATCAATAATATATTCCAGCTTGCGTACCTGATACATCCAAACACTCCAAAAATATCTTTAACTAATATTTTATAATATAATAACGCCAAAGTCAACAAAAGGATGCACCTTAGGGTGCATCCTCACATATAATTTCCAACACATTCAGCACCTTCTCGCAAACGGTAAACCGAACGGTATATTTCTTGTAAGTCATCGAATATACACGAGTGGGATCGTTTTGATAAGCGGGTCTCGGATCCTGAGAAAGCAAACCGAAAACAACCTTCTTATCCTCTTCCGAAAGCACATCGAGTTTTTCGTCGGCCACCTGTACCTGCAATGCATATTGCAGGTGCTCCCCGGCAAAGCCGTTCGTAGCCTCCGGAACGCTGTCAGCATAGGGCAAATACGGTTTAATATCCAAAATAGCCGTTTCATTCATCAAGTCGGCACCGCTGACAGTAATACTCGGTCCGTCGGGTCCGGAAAGTTCAATTTTTTCCACCTTTACCACCGATAATCCGATTGGATTGGGCCGATTGGGCGAACGGGTGGCAAAAACTCCCATTCTTTTATTCCCTCCCAGCCGCGGCGGCCGTACCGTAGGCGACCATTTTTGCCTTTCAAAACCCGAAAACTGCCAGATCAGCCAAAGATGACTGTACTCCTCCACCCCTCGCAATGCATCGGCGTTTCGGTATTTAGGCTCGAAAATAATTACAGACCTTGCCTCAGTCAATCCGCTTTGTCGGGGCAAACCGAATTTTTCAGTAAATCCGTTATAAATTTTTGCAATAATTTCACACTTCATCTTACTTTGTTCTCATCTTTCCCAGCAAACGAAAACACTGCTCAGCCGTTCTTGCCAAATTCCGCATCGCGACCTCCGGCCGCATCGCCTCCGACAATTCCATCGGCATATCAAGTATGGGAAAATAAGCGTCAATACCAAATTGATTACAAGCATTCGCTCCACTACCGACCGTGCCGGTCAGAGCTATAACGGTTTTACCATATTTTTTAGCAAGTTTAGCAATACCCACAGGCGTTTTTCCGTGTACACTCTGACCGTCCAGTCTACCCTCGCCCGTCACAACAACGTCACATTCAGCGATGGCCGATTCTATGCCGATCTCACTAAGCACGATTTCAATTCCCGGCTCGAGGTGCGCGCCAAGATAAGCGGCGCAAGCAAATCCCATACCACCCGCTGCTCCGACGCCCGACAAAGCAGAAAAATCCTTTCCGATCCGTGCTTTTGTTAAATCCGCATAATTCCTCAACCAAGCGTCCATCAAACGAATATCATCCGAATTTGCGCCTTTCTGCGGCGCAAAAACTGCACTACAGCCTTCCTTGCCACACAAAGGATTATCCACGTCTACCGCTACACGAAAATCACACTCTTTCAAGCGTTTATCGGCGTTGGAAAGGTCAATGCAGTTCATATTTTTTAGACCGATGGCGCCTTTTTCAACCCGAGTTCCGTCTGCCGACAAAAATTCAAATCCCAATGCCTGAAGCATGCCGACACCGCCATCATTTGTGGCACTGCCGCCCAAGCCAATGAGAAAGCGACGACAGCCTTGATTCAAGGCGTCTGAAATTATCTCGCCCACGCCAAACGTAGTGGTTTTCATCGGATTTCTTTCAGAAGCTTGAAGCAACGGTAATCCGGCCGCAGCGGCCATTTCAATCACTGCAGTGGTATTATCAGCCGAAATGCCGTATTCAATCTCAATTTTTCGACCGAGAGGATCAGAAACCGCAATGCTACGCAAGCGACCATCAAGGCCTTGCATCAGCGCAGCGCAAGTCCCCTCCCCTCCATCAGCAACCGAAAACACGGCAACGGAATTGGCAGAATCAGCCCGCAAAATCCCCTCTTTAACAGCATCGCCGGCTGCCATTGAATCCAGGCAACCTTTAAATGAGTCAATCGCAACAACTGCTTTCATTTTTTCCCTCATTTCAACAGCATATCCGAGTAAATCCCATAAATGCCCATTTTATAATAGTCCTTTTGCATCGATGCAGTGTTGATCGTATGCACAAACAGCGGCACACCGGCCTTGGAAATTCGTTCATAGTAACCCGAAACAGACAGCAACGTATAATCGAAAGTATATGCAAGAATCTTGTTATTCTTTGCAAAACTTACAAGGTGATCAAAATCCGTCTTTTCAGCCCAGGTTAATTTGTAAAGACTGAAAATAATATGATCAAATCCAAGCTTTTTAATCGCATGATACTCCTGCTCGCTATATACCTGAATAATAAAACGATCCATCAAATGAGGATACGCTTTTTTGATTTCTGTCGCAGCACGAACGTTTTGCTCCTTGATATCAGTGACGATATAAACGTCCGAATGTTCGTTCATAAATTCAGCAACCGACCCCAACCACATCGGCGTAAACCTGTTAAAGATCTTCATGGAAAGAAAGGAATTCAAGCTCGGAGCCACGTTGGGTTTGATCTCGGGAGCAAAACGGTTGTGCCAATCGTGAATGCATGCAAGATATCCGTCAGATGTGTAATTGAAATCAATTTCAATCAACCGCGCACCGGCCGCATAAGACTGCGATAACGCCTCTTTAGAATTACTATACATAACGCCGTCAGCAAGACCCCCGGCGTGCAGAATACACGGCGTGTCCGGTAAATAATTACTCAGTTTTCTTTTTGGCAATTCCGCAGCATTAAGATATCTGCTGAACAAGGCGGTTGCTTCTGCTCTGGTCGTTGAGCTTTTTGGATTAAATCGCTGTTGTGTGTCACCGTACAAAATGCCGGATCGACTCAAATAATTCACAGCTGTTTTTGCCCACGAAGAAATGGATTTTGCATCCACAAATTTTTGCACCGGGCGTACGGTTTTCAAAGGTGTATTCATAATTTGACAACTCCTGAACAAAAGCGTTGCCATTTCTTCTCTCGTAATTTTCAAATTTGGGGAAAACTTTTTATGAGAAGTTCCTGCCGTAATGCCGTATTCGTACGCCCAATTCACGTATGGCGTAAACCAATCATCAATGCCGATATCAGCAAAATATCGTTTGCCGCTGTAATATTCCGGCGTTAAGCCAAATATTCTGCCCAACACAGTCACGAACATAGCTCGAGTCATAAAATTCCCCGGCTTATACGTCAGATCGCCCTCGCCATAAAAATATCCGTAACTGACCATATCAACAACGTCATTATAATACCAAGAGCCACGTTTGACGTCTTTAAAATATATAAAAGATTTACTCGCATAAGCACTGACGCTGAAAGTCAGCAATAACACTGACATTACAAGCCAAACCGTGCATTTTTTAAAAATTTTCATACTTTGACCATCCTTAAATACACATATATTTATTATACGCATTCAGAGACACAAAGTCAACGAGTTTGCGATGCCACTTTTTTCAAGCAAATACAGTATAAAACAATTATATTTTTTTGATCGGATGACGAATTACGGTCTTCCATTTATCAACCGGCACCTTGCGGGCGTCCGACAGATAAATTTCGTGATGCAGGCGGCTTTCGCTTAAATCACTAACGTATCCGTTTTGCGCTAAGTATTCATCCATCAATCCTACGCTGATCGGCTCGCTGTCAAAAGATCCGTGATGCATAATCTGAACGCACAGGCCCTCATCAATACGCAGATATTCTGCTACAGAGCAATCCAGTTTTTTCTTTTTACTTGCAGTGTGCACCGCCCAATCGAAATCCGCCTTTGTCACAAACTCCGGCAACCGAATCACAGAGATCCAGCGAAACGATGCTTTATTCCCATAATCTACGCCATCTACTCCGTCCTGCCACCAAAAACCTTCCAACGGCGGCACAACATATTCAAAAAATCCGTCTATCTTATAATCAGTTTTATAACTCATTTTCAAGGTATACGCTACCGCATACAAAATGCTGATTGCGTGTTGGTATGCGCCCTCCGGATCATTAGGATCGCCCTTCCCTCTTACGGCAATGTAATTTGCAGCCGGAACCCGGACAATTTCCGGCTTATTTTGGGGAACATATAATTCTTTGAGTTCTTTTTTAAAATCAAACGCCATATTTTCCTCCGACAAATATTTAATATGCCCGAAATCATTTTAAGATTTCGGGCATAACAATTGTACGTTTTACTTATTTTTACAGCTTTTTATTATATACTGTGCTTTTTTGTCACTGTAATAAGGAAAGGCCGCTTTAATTACCACCCAATAGACAATAACAAATACAGCGATTAACGCCCCGAATATTAACCATACGGTAAACAGTGTATCCGTCATCGTCAGCGGAGAAACGACCATCATGATAACGCCGGACAAAAACATCAACAACATCGGAATCGTCGTAACACATAAAATAACGCTTCCCCAAATTCCGACTTTTACCACAGTGTCCTTTTGGTGTTCGGTCAGTTCAGCAACTTGTTCTTCGATACTTCTTGAGTCTTTCATGACAATTCACCTTTTTAAATCGTAGCTTGAAAATATTATAATCAATTCCGTCATAGATTTCAAGCATTTTTTACAATAAAACACCACAGTTTATGCAAAACGACAAATGCCCAAAACCCCTTACTTGCAAGTGATTTCGGGCATTTGTAAACCATTAGATATTATTCCCACTTGCTCCCGAAAAACACAACTTAAACAATTCTGTTTAAGTATTTTCGCTGGTGGGATTTATATTATCTGTATTATCCATAAGTTATGGACTATTAGATTTTTCGTTGCCAAGTTATTGCTTTTTAATAAAAAGGCAAACACTATTACAAAGAAGTGAAACAACGTCCCCTGACTGTACAGTAGCAACAATTTCCGATTCATGATCAGTGTCAAGCAATAACATGTCGTATTTACTATTCTTTTCGCCAAAATTCAACTGAATTTCCTTCTTTTCTGCCAAGCAATCGTCGGCTGTATAATAGGTTATTAAAACAGCATTGTTTCCATTATTATCACTAGCCGCCGAAACATATAAACTCTTATCATCAGAGCTACACTCACACGCATTACCAAGCATATAAAGTTCATTAAACATTTTAAAAGTATAATAGCCTTTAAGTGGCAAAAGAGTGTCACTAGAAAACATACCGTTCCAACTCTTTTCGATCCTTGCATCATAGTACATAAGCATATCAAGGCAATCGCTGTTTTGAGCAGAACACATAGCAGCCGCACAAAAAGCCGCACCTTTTATGCCCTTGATTACACTGATATAGTCAAGCGGGTTTGCCCAATCTCTCACATAATTCCATTCATTAAGTATAGATTCTGCATTTTGATAACCGTATTTTTTAAGCAAATTATTCATATATTCAGCGGTTTTAACTATTCTTTCGGGTTTATAGCAATATATATGCCACGAATAAAAATCAATCGTAACCTGCCTTTTTTGCATTTCCTTTAAAAAATCCTCAGCCCAATCCACCCTGAAAGCCAAGGCAGGACCGCCAAATTTAAGAGCGGGAAATCTTTTTTTCAGATGCTTTGACGCAGTTTCGTAAAAATCAAAAAACTGTTCCTTTGTACCACCCCATGTACGCTTGTTTTGAGCGTTTTCATCATCGAGGTCGGGCTCGTTCCAGATTTCCCAATACTCGATTCCGTAATTAAAACCGTTTGCCCAGCCCTCGTTATAGTGCATAATAATATGCTCACAGATTTCTGCCCATTTGAGAAAATCTGTAGGAACTCTTGTTCCGTATTTACGGGGCCAATGTTCAATACTGGCGCCCAATCGGTAAAACACTTTGGCACCCGTATCAATTATAATTTTGGTATAAGCATCGGTAAGGGCAAAATCGTATGCGGTTTCGTCATCTACATCCCTTGAAAAATCGGGAAATATACAATGCACATCTACAACATGCTGACTGCCGTAGGCTTCACTAAGGCTTGCATCATGATTTCTGACATAGGGTATGCCCGCCGCCGAAAAGGTTTCAAAATTTCCTCTTCTACTACCCGCACAACTTGCAGGCCCATTATTCGTAGCGTGCATAGGCTTTATTCGACCTACAATATTATTAAAGTTTACCGATATTCTGCTCATTATAAACCTCCTTTGTATTTTCATTTAAAACCACAAAAACGCCGGGTTTTTAACAACCTCGAAATTATTCCCACTCTTTTTTAGGATTCTTCTTTGGCTTATTTATGCCCTAAATATTATCCCAAACGGCAATTTTGTACCCAGTTTTCCACCCATTATTTCATTTATCAAAATTTTTGTTGCAGAAAAAGTTGCAAAATCGCCTGCGGAATTGTGTCAGGTGGTTGTGATGCAACTGCTTGTTATAACAGATATGCGTTTATCTTCCGCTAATCTGACAGCGGCAATAGATACAGCTTCCGAGGAATGCCAGCAGCGATGCGACGACAACGTAGATCAAAGGAACGATTTGATATGAGGTGAAGTGCATTCCAAACATAGAAATCAAACGGCTATCAAAGGTGTTCCACATGGACAGAAAACAGGTAGGAAGATAATCCCATAACTGTCCCAATATGCGATACTGTGCCGGTATCTGAATAATCATTCCTGCAAGGATCATGCCGGTGGTAACTGACATTGCGGCAATACTGCTACTAAAAAGCTCGGACAAAAGCATGACGAATACGCTGATAAAAATCGCAGTCACAATCAGACATCCGTATGCAACAAGACATGCTTGTCCTATAGTTATATTGCCTGCATAGCCGGTATGGGCTTTCAACAGCTCGGCAGCTGCATCCAGATTGCAGTAATAGTAGAATTCATTGTAGATCCTGTTGTTGGGAACACCGTTTACAACAGAATTTTCAATGCCATCATGGTACTGCACCACGATCATACCGCTGCCGGCCAGTTCGCCCTGCACATCCAGGGTACCGGCCAGAGCCACTTCAATCTTGCCATCCACTGTCAGGCTAACACCTTCCCGGACAATGAGTTCACTTCCAGGCAGACCCAGAATCATATTTTCGGGGATGGTTGTATCCCCGGCCAGTGCAGCACTGCCACTCTGAAGGATCACTCTTGCAATGGCATAGGGTTCGTTGCTCAGTTCTTCCACAACAGAAATAAGGTTTTCGGCAGAATTAACAGTATAATAGACATACTGCACTTGCGCAGGCATACCGGTAACGGCAGCACTGTCACTGTCGTCAGACTGGTACACTAGAACGGGGCCGTTACCCTCCCAGGTTCCGTAAACATCAATGGTGCCATTACAGATGACAGTGCCGTTGTTCCGGATCACAGAATCCAGGCTGTTGTGCATGCTGCCGTCGACTGTCACAGTCACACCCTCGGGAATCGTCAGCGCACCGGGACCATAGATGCCCAGATGATCATTTTCCTGAATGGTCAGATCTTCTGTCAGTTCCTCATCCTCAGACAGAATTGCAAAAATCGATGTTCCTGCATAGTCTGCATAGACGTTCAGCAGTTCGATGGCCACCTGAAGTTCTGCGCCATAATGCAGGGAAAGGGTGATCTTATCATGGGATACACCGTTGATAACAGGAAGCTGGTCACTGCAATCGTTGAATGCATTGACTGTCTGGCCGTTGTGCAGTTCCAGTTCGCCCTGCACATCCAGAACGCCGCCACCGTAAACGATCAGCGCAGAGCCATTGTCAGCCATGTATTCTACCGTCAGCGTGATTCCCTCGGGAACTGTCAGGGAACCGGTCTGCATGATCATCAGCGGGCTGCTCAGGATCATATTCCGTTCCAGGATGACAGCGGATTCCAGATAATAGGTTCCATCTGCCTCTGCCAGGGCTTCTTCCAGTTCCTCCTGGGTCATGGCTTCGATGGGGGCATTGCCCTCCCAGTCGGTCCAGACATTCAGGGTACCGAAATTCCGGAATGTACCATTGTTGACCACCAGTTCACGGTTGTTGATCATATTGTAATTCTCGATGGTACCATGATTTTCAATGATGGTGGTCATCATGTCGCCGCAGTGGGTCAGGGTAACACCCTCGGCAACAATCAGGGCATCCAGTTCCATGGTGGTATTGGGATGGA
>JAZQDW010000032.1:0-26642 GCA_045546995.1 Eubacteriales bacterium | reverse complement strand
TTTTAAGAGATTTTTGGCGCAGAGGAGGAGGCAAGGCTGACGCCTGCCGACGACGATAATCCAAAAAGCACCGAAATTATGCACTTTCAGGCGTGTTCGGATGCTCCTCCACTGCTTAAGGCAGTTTTTGGATAGGAAATTCTGTTTGCGGTGAAGTCAAAAACGCAGGAATACCGGCGTATTCCGAGGCTTTTGACGAGATGGCTGTCAAAATTTACATACAAAAACCGGTGGATCTCTACGGAGCGCCGCCCAAGGGCGGTGTTTTTTGCAATTTGCAATTGACTTTTTGTCCACAGATGCTATAATGATGGCAAAGAAAGCCCATCCTTTTGGCGCTACGTATTCAAAGAGAAAAGAGGTATATTTATGGACGTATACAAAGAGCAGGCTCTGCAGGAATACTGCAATGAAGCAACGGCCGCCCACCCCGGCGGCGTAGAAGGACGGTTGTTCTGGAACATCAATTCCACCCAGTTTACCTTCGCTCCCGCCTTTCAGTTCCCCTGTATCCCATCTTGCAAAACCTATCGTTTTACCGCCACCGACTGCAACGGAGATACGCATACCTTTGACGCGGATCAGCCGACCGCATCCCTGGCCCCCATCTGGCGGGAGATTCCCACCGGCTTTGTGTCCCTGACGGTCCATTCCATCGGCAAACACAGCGGTCAGGTGCGTTATCTCATCGGCGCCCGTACCTTCTTTAAATGCGATCCCTTTCCCGGACGGTCGGCGCTGCCCAAACGCGCCCGTTCTTATCGGGAGGCGGCGCTGTCCTCTTTCCGCTTTATTTACAACGACGATATTTTGCAGTATTGGTTGAAGCACGGCCTGCCCAAGCCCGATTATGCCCACCACGTTTATCCCGCCAAAATGAACTCCAGCATCATTCTGGCTATGGTGGATTACATCACTATGTCCCCCGAAAAGAAGGAGGAGGCTCTGCAGATCGCCCGGAATGCGGCGGATTATATGATCTCCATCTCCTTCCCCCAGGGCCATCCGCTGGAGGGACTGCCGCCCACCTATTCATTTGAAGGATTGGATGCGGACGTGGTCAACGAGGTAGCCCCTGCCGCCCAAAGCTGTGTAAATACCACCATGATGATCTATCCCGTGGCGGCCGGTAACGCCTATCTTGCGCTGTATAAGGCGGTCGGCGAGCAGAAATATTTTGACGCCGCTCTGGCCATTGCCAACTTCTATAAGGAGAATATTCGCCCCGAGGGCAGCTGGTATCTGTTGTACGACGTCAACACCGGCAAGCCGCTGAAGGACAATTTGTGTATTGAATTCCGCTTTGTGAAATTTTTTGACGCGCTGTACCGAATCACCGACGAGGAGTGCTGGCGCACCCTGTCGGACGCCCATTATCAGTATATTTGCAAAACCTGTCTGGAGAATTATAACTGGGAGGGGCAGTTTGAGGACATTCCCGTCACCGGTAACTACCGTAATCTGACCCACTTTGCCGCCAATGAAATGATCGGCCATATTGCCAAAAACCCCACCCCCGAAACGGTGGAGGTAGCCAAGGATCTGATGCGCTATGTGGAGGACCAGTTCGTGGTATGGGGCCGGATTCCCAACTGGTCGGAGCGCACCCCCGATAACGCAGGCCATGCGCCTGCGGGGTTGGAGCAATATCTCTGCTACTGGCCCATTGATTCCAGCACCGCCACCATCATCCGAGGATTTATGAATACCTACCGTATGACCGGCGAGCGGCTGTATCTGGAAAAGGCCATGGCCCTGGCCGATGCCATCACCCGCCATCAGGAGGAAAACGGTATGATCCCCACCTTCTTTATGGGGGAAAACTGTTCCTACGGCCATTTTAACTACTGGATCAACTGTCAGATCTGGACCACCTCCATCCTACTGGAGCTGGCCGAACTGACCGAAGCCGAGGGTATTGAATAAACGTCATACAAAAACCGACTCTGAAAACAGAGTCGGTTTTTTATGGGGCAAAATGATTAGCCCTTCCCCAACGGTGGCGATACAGCCTTCCCCTCGAAGGGAAGGCGCAGACTTTATGTTCGGGCGCCGATTTCAGGCGCTCGAACATAAGATCGTTTCGCCGCCCACGCAGTGGGACGATAATTTTTGCTTGTATTCCGGCCCGTTCGGTTATATAATAAAGATAGAATGTAAGGAGGTTTATCAAAATGAAAAAAGTCATACACTTTCTTTCCCTGTTTTGCGCCATCCTGTTAATACTCACCGCATTTGTTCCCACCCATGCCGCCACGTGCCAGCATGTCAAAACCGAAGCCTATTATATCGACAGCCATCCCACCTGCTATCAAACCGGCGTGGGCAAATACACTTGCGCGCTGTGCGGTATCGAGATGGGTACGGTGATCATCCCGGCCACCGGCAATCACTTTCCTGCGGGAGACTACGTCACCACCGACACCCATCATTATTATAAATGCCAAACCCCCGGTTGCACCGTTCGACTGGGTGAAGAGGAACACACCCCCGGCAGAACCATCGCCACCCAGGAGCCCACCTGCGGCACCGCCGGTGTGGGATACACCGTCTGTTGGTACTGCGACGCGACGATTGCAGTGGACGTGCGGATTCCGCCCACCGAGATGCACGAGCCGGACATTCTCCACCCCGTGGTGGACGTGGAACCCACCTGCTCCGAACCGGGCATGGGTCACATCATTTGCATCCATTGCGGCGCCACTGATAAGCCCCGCTGGACCATTCCCGCCACCGGCGTACATACCAAGGGCGCCTACGTAGTGGTACAGCAGCCCACCTGTATGCCGGGCCGGAAAGTGGCCACCTGCACCGGCTGCGATCTGGTGATGGACACCATTGAGATCCCTGCCGACGAAGAGCATAAAGCAGGGCCGTGGATCACCCTGCAACCCGCCACCGCCACCGCCACGGGCCTGAAGGAAAAGCGGTGCAAGTCCTGCAACACTCTGCTGGAGACCGCCGTTATTCCCAAGCTTTCTACCGTGTCCTTCGGTGACGTGAAAAAGAGTGATTTCTATTACACCCCCGTCCAATGGGCGGTGGAAAACGGCATCACCGCCGGCGCTACCAAAAACAGCTTTGCGCCAAATGATGCCTGCACCCGCGGACAGATCGCAACGTTTTTGTGGCGTGCGGCCGGCTGTCCCGAGCCGAAGAGCAGCAACAATCCCTTCACTGACGTGAAAAAGAAGGATTATTATTACAAAGCCGTTTTATGGGCGGTGGAAAACGGCATCACCGCCGGCGCCACCAAGACCACCTTCGCCCCGAGCGCGCCTTGCACCCGCGGGCAGATCGCCGCTTTTTTATGGAGAGCCGCCGGCTCCCCCGCTCCCAAATCGGGCAAAAATCCCTTCACCGACGTGAAAAAGAAGGATTTTTACTACAAATCCGTGCTGTGGGCGGTGGAAAACGGCATCACCGCCGGCACCACTAAAACCACCTTCGCTCCAAATGATGCCTGCACCCGCGGCCAGATCGTCACCTTCCTGTATCGAAATTATAACTAAATCAAAAAGTGAGCAGATTTTTCTGCTCACTTTTTATTTTGTCAGACAATCAGAACGTCTTCTGTCGTCTATGGCGTTTGATTTTACTTACTTTTCTTCCATGCTTTTGAAAGCGCACTTTCAAAAATATTGGGAACAAAAATAGCACCGAGGTTTTTCCTCGGTGCTATTCTTTTTAGTTGTATGCCCTATAGAGGAAGGTTGCGATTTGGCCGCGGGTGCAGGCATCATTTGGAGCGAAGGTGGTTTTAGTGGCGCCGGCGGTAATGCCGTTCTTTACCGCCCAGAGGACTGCGTTGTAATAGTAATCGCTCTTCTTTACATCCTTGAAGGGATTGGAGGCATTTACTTTCTTGCCGCCATTTGCTCTCCACAAGAACGTGGCGATCTGACCACGGGTGCAGGCCTCGTTGGGGCCGAAGGTCGTTTTGCTGGTTCCCGAGGTAATTCCTTCACCTACCGCCCAAAGAACCGCCTTGTAGTAATAATCCTTCTTCTTTACATCGGTGAAGGGATTCTTACTGGTTTTGGGAGCCGGACAACCTGCTGCCCTCCACAGGAATGTGGCAATCTGCCCACGGGTACAGGCCTCATTGGGGCCAAAGGTGGTCTTGCTGGTGCCGGAAGTGATGCCATTTTCCACCGCCCACAAAACAGGAGTGTAATAGAAATCCGATTTCTTTACGTCACCGAAGGGATTAATTTGAATTTTTGTCCCCTCCGCCGTCACGGTTTGCTTGTCACCGCAAACCGAACAGGTGCGGGTCTTGGTCCCATCCTTCGTGGTAGTGGCATCATTGTTGTAGACGTACTTGCCGTACTGACACTGGGGAAGTCCGGTTGCATTATATACCCACGTTGCGCTATTCAGCGAATCATTATTGGGCAGAATGGTCAGATTTTCTTTATCTGCCTCACTACCACCGTAATAAACGTAGTTAATCTCGGTCTCGTCAAATGCGCCGTTTTTAATCAAGGTGATTTCCTTCGGAATATATACCACCTTAACACCGGAATACTTAAAAGCACTGCTTTCAACTTTTGTAATTGAAGCAGGCAAAGCAAGTTTTTTAAGGCTGCCGCAATTATAAAAAGCATACTCACCGATGGTGGTGACGCTGTCGGGAATGGTAATGGAAGTCAGGCTGTCGCAAGAAGAAAAGGCAGAAGAGCCGATGGTGGTGACGCTGTTGGGAATCGTGATGGAAGTCAGGCTACCACAACCATAAAAGACATAATCACCGATGGTAGTGACACCGTCAGGAATCACCAAATCGTTAATCAACGCACCATTCAGATACAGATTTTCAGCATCGCACAAAGGATTAGAATGGGAATCAGCAAAATTGATAGCGCACCATTTGGCAATATCGGTGATATACACACTTCCAGAGCTGATCCAAGAAGAAAAGGCACTCGCGCCAATGGAAGTGACGCCGTTACCAATTGTAACAGAAGACAGGCTGCCGCAAGAAAGAAAGGCACGCGCACCGATGGTGGTGACACTGTCGGGAATGGTAATGGAAGTCAGGCTGTCGCAATAAGAAAAGGCATCATAGCCAATGGTGGTGACGCTGTTGCCAATTGTGACGGAAGTCAGGCTGTCGCAATGAGAAAAGGCATCAAAGCCAATGGCGGTGACGCTGTTGCCAATGGTCGCCGAGATCAGGCTGTCGCAAAAATAAAAGGCAGAAGAGCCGATGGTGGTGACACTGTCCGGAATGGTCACCGAGGTCAAACTGCTACAATCCTGGAAAGCGTAATTACCAATGGAGGTGACGCTGTTGCCAATTGTGACGGAAGTCAGGCTACCGCAAAACTTAAAGACATCATCACCAATGGTGGTGACGCTGTCGGGAATGGTCACGGAAGTCAGGCTGTCGCAAGAAAAAAAGGCAGAAGAGCCGATGGTAATGACGCTATCGGCAATGGTAACGAAAGTCAAACTTTCGCAATTATAAAAGGCATCCTCACCGATGGTGGTGACACCGTTTTCTATCACCACTGATGTGATGTTTTCTCCCCATGGATGAGAATTATAAAAATAATTTCCCATCGCGCCGTTACCGGAAATGGTCAGTTCGGTGCCGTTGAGAGTCCAGGTGCAATCACCCGTGGTGCCGCTGGTGGCAGCGAAAGCAAAGGTGGGCATCATGCCAAGCAACAACATTGCCGCCAGCAACATAGATATAATTCTTTTCATTTTTTGTCTCCTTCAAACAATAATATAGACCGATATTGGTTAATATGATTATATACGAAATTCGGTTAATATGTCAATAGAAGGGGGCTTACTTTTATGATTTCTTATGATAAGTTGTGGCAAACCATGAAGGAAAAAGAGATCACACAATATACCCTGATCAAAAAATATAACATCAGCCCCGCACAGATCACCCGCTTGAAACGCAATGAAAGCGTCAGCACCCATACCATTGAGATGTTTTGCAGGATTTTACAATGCAATGTGGAAGACATTATGCAGTATATAGAGGATGAAAATATAAAAAAGTGAGCAGATTTTTCTGCTCACCTTTTTATTTTTAATACGACAGAACCGTTTTTGTCCCGCTCTCCGGCTTTCACGCTGTATTACTTCTCACGGCTGAGGTAATTATCCAGTTCGTTAATTTTCGCCTTGGTGATAATACGGGCGCGAACGGTTTCGGAGGTGATCTCGCCGGATTGCAAGACGTCGGCGGAGACACGGGCAAACAAAATCTCTTTGGCCGATTCCGAAAGGCCGGTGACCCAGCTTTTATTGATCTTATTATTCCGTTCCCGATCGTAGGTCACATACATGGTCCCATCGGGATCCCACACAAATTCGGGATAAGAGATTCTGGTGCGATCGTCCAGAATCAAGCGATCCTCAAATTCCAGCCCGTCGGCAGAATACATCAGCCGCAAACCGTTACGGTTCTTGGGGTGAATGCTGGGAATCAACCAAACACCGCCCTCATGGTCATTGCCGGAGCAAGGCCGTTGAGAAGCCACTTCCATAAAGAATTCCGGCTCACTCCAGGTGAGGCCTTCGTCAGAAGAAAACATCCGAAGCATCCCCTCATGGGTGGTGCGCATCAAGGCGGCGATCCGCCCGTCCTTCAATTGATAAAAGCTCGGCTCATCATAGTTGCGCCCGCCGGGTCTGCCCGTGCGGGGCTCGGTTTTCTTTATGGTTTTGCCGCCGTCATCGGAATAATAAAACTGATAATAATCCCGCGGAGAAGCAAGATAGGTGGGAAACAACCAGCGACCGCTTTTCGTTACGAAAGGATGATTGCGATTTACGGCATTAAACAACCACCGCGGTTCACCGAACACCAATTCTTGTGCATCGGGGTCCTCACAAACGGCGCACCAGGTTTGTACCTGTGCCTCTAAGCGATGATATTCGGAATCGTTTTCCATATCGATCTTCTGGGTATAATCGGGCATCGCCAGCCCTGCTTCATAGGGAGTTTCTGCCCAAAAAAGCCACAGCGCTCCATTGGGTGCGATCCACAGTTCAATCTCAAAGACCCGTTGCCGCACGTCCGGGCGGCTTTCAATCGCCAACACCGGCGCGGACCAACTTTCCCCTTGATCGTCACTATAAACCAAGAGACAACAGTTTCGGGGATCGGGCTCATAGATGCCTCCGCTCATAAATCCCACCAACAGGCGGCCGCCCTTGGTACGAACGATGGAAGGTGCGCCCTGCCAAGCCCGTTTTTCTTCGGCATATTTTTCTGCCGGAACCACATTCATATTTGCCGCAAACGGATTGATTTTCATAGTTTTTCTCCTTTCATTTTGTGGCACTATCATTTCATTCGCCGCAACACAGCAGAATCTGTGTTGTTTCTTCTATAATTTATTTTTAAAAAAAGTCTGATGGGTGTCATCATAGACAAAGGCCGCCGCAGATGACCAGGCCTGCAACAAAGAACCGTCCTTGCAATACGGTGAAAAATATTCAATCGGGGTAAAGTTTCCACGATCCAAATTATAGAAAAACCAGTTTTTAAGCGGGAATTCATAGGCAAAGCCATACTTCTTCAATGCATAGGCCAGCAATGCAGACCAATAGGGCCACTCGGCTCCATTGTGATAGTCAAAGGGCCGGGCGGACTTGTTGACCGTGGCGTGAATATCCTTATATAAAGGATACACGCTCAACGTCCCGAAGGGTTCCATAGCGGTATGGTTACGGCTGTCCAATTGTCTCATGCAATTTTCCAACAGACGAACAGATTGTTTGGGATCGGTAATTTCGAAAATAACCGCCAATACTGTGTCAATAGACAAATTGTCTTCTACGAAATTTCCGTCCGTGTAGTTGACGTAGTATCCCTTGTCCTCCATCCACAAATATCGATGAATGCCTTGTTTCACCTTCAAAAATTGCTGATCGTAATGCACGGCCTGCTGCGCTTTGCCCGCCGCCGTCAACAATCTTGCAAAGCCATACAAAGCACGCGCATATAAAATTTCGTCGTAGGTAACGTAACCGTACCGATTGACTTCATCCGCCCAGTCGCGACGATTATATGGCCCCTGTTTTACCAAAAGGCCTGTTTCGTCACAAAAACGACTTAATTGATCCAATACTCGCTCCATCAACTCTAAAACGGTATACGCTCCCACCTTTTCGGACAAAACCGAAAGGTCACCGGTATTGTTGACGTAGTCATAGACCATCAGGATATACAGCGACGGGCTGTCAAAATGACGCCCCCAAAAAGACGAAAAATCGTATTTGACGGCAGAAGGACAGTTGCCATCCTCATCAATGCCGCGGCTCAGGGTCAAAATCTCATTTCTGACCTTATCCCGATGTCCGTTGTACATACTCAGCACCGTAAAATAAGCATCTCTGAAATAGGTTCTTGCCGGAATAACGTATTTGCATCCCGCCATAAATCCCTTGAAGGCCCCGATTTCCTTGTAATTTTGTAATGCGCAAAAATGCGCCGCATAATATAGCGCCCGATCCCGCTCGGTGACAACGTCGGACGGAAGCTTGATGGCATCAATCTCATAAAACGCTTGCTGAATATATCTGTCGGCATTTTGCAAAACGGCAAGGAGATTGTCCGCAGAAAACCCGTATACAATATGGAAACTTTGGGTCTTGTCAAAGGGATCCATATGATAGAACAACGCGTCGTTTTCCGCTTCGCAGACAAAGCCTGCATCCGATGCAAAAGAAAAACCGGTATCCCCATAATAAAAACTGCCATCTTCTCTGCGTTCGCATTTTTTTGAAACTGCGCTCCACATAACAATCGCCAATTCCAACGAGATGCGCTCCGTGGGGCGGACCTCCAACTTGGTAATCACCGCCTGTGCCCTTTGATCCAATACGGAAACCGTTTTAATTTCCGCAATGGCGGTATGGTAAACGACTGTTTGTGTTCTGCCTATATTCTCCACACTTTTCGGCGTGTCAAAGGAAATTTCATGATCATTTATGAAAAACTTAAAGGTTGAGAGACCCTCAAATGCCACCAAATCATTGATTTTTTGGTAAAAATTGATGCCGCTTTGACCGTTGAATTGCACACTGATGGCATTATTGGAAACATCATAAGGTATTTCGTCACATAAAATACACTCCGTTACAACTCTTCCGTTTTTAAAATCAACGTTCATATCCGGTTTCTCCTTCCCTTTCTTTTATTTTTTCAAGAAAATGGTTTCGTTTTTGGCAATGGAGAAGCTGCCATAATCTACGTCTATGCGGGTCATCAGGTGATCAACATCAATTTTATAAACCTGAAAACCGGGTTCCAAATCCGTAGTGATGATACAGTCTTCTCCGAGATTTGTGATCAACACGCCTTTTTCCGTACCGTTGGTTGCGGCAAGGGCGTATACATCACCCTCCACGCCATCAACGCATACCTCCTGTCCGAGACGGTACAGGTGTCCGAACGCAATAAAAGAATACATCGTGCAAAACGGTGCGCACAGCAAGGGATTAAACAAACCGCCATACACACTGGTACCGAGGCGGGCATCATAATAACACATCATTTCCATTTTGGTGTGTTGCATCGCCATCATCATTGCAGCAACGTTGGCCGATGCCTGTGACGTGCCTCTGGTTTCTGCGGTGCGGTCGGTATTCCACTCATTGAGATGGATTTCCACGTCCCCCAAGCCGTATTCTTCCAAAATCTGCTCTGCATACCGCTGTATCTGCAGTGTTTTTGCAACCGTCATATAACTGTGATGGGAAACAAAATCAATGGGAAGCTGATCCTTTACGACTCTTTCAAGAAAACCTTTGAAAAATTCCGTATGATAAATGGCTCGCTCTTCCCACTGGGTTTTCTGATGCGGCAGGCGATATTTGTCTTCCCATTGCATATATCCAAGATACAATCCGGTGGAAGCGTATCCGCCGATTTTGATGGTATCGCCAAAGCATTTTTTCAGATGTGTCGCCGTAACGGCATATAAATCATAATATTGCTCTGCCGTTCCTTTCCACATATTATTCAGTTCAATGCTTTCTTCATTATCCGGCTCGTTCCATATCTCCCAATACCGGATGCCCATATAAAAACCGTTGGCCCAGCCCTCGTTATAATGACGTATAATATGCTCACAAATTCTTGCCCATTTGGCAAAATCCTTCGGCGGAAAGATGCGATATGCCTTAATTTGATGTGCGTTTTCAATCGTCACACCCAGTCGGAAATAGGGCTCCAGGCCATATTCGGCCATTGCCAGAAACAAGGCGTCCGTAAAAGCAAAGTCATACGACCCCGGGTCCCTTTCATCGGCGTCAAAATTTCTGAAAAGATTGGGAATGTCAACGTACACGTTTCCACCGTACGATCCGCCAACGTCGTGCATCCGCGCATAAGGGATGTTTGCATCTTTCAAATATTGCCACAGCTCCGTATCAATTCCCTCACTACCGGCGCTGATCGGCGGTTGACCCACTGCGTGCATGGGCTTGATCCGGCCGATCGTCTTATTAAAATCAACTCGTAGTTTCATATAAATCCTTCCCCTTTCAATAAAGCTCCGTGATTTAGAGAGGCGGTGTCGGTTTAAATATTATTTGCCGGCTTCTTCATCTGCGGGCGGCGCAAGTTCAATCACAGGGAGACCAAGAAAGCGCTACGGTTTTTTGAAATTTCATCGAACTATTTTTTGATTGATGGTTGCCTCAATAACCTTTAATTCTTGGAGCCGTTTTTTAGAGGCAATCGCCCCATAATGAAACAGCACGAATTTTTCCCCACCCTGCATGGTGACCACCAAACCACAGTGACCCTTTAGACTATTTATGTACGACGTTTTGGTGATTTTTATATTGGCAATATAGCGAATCGGCAATGCCAAATGCTGCTGATAACTAAAAATGTACTTATCTGATATTCCAAATTTTTCTGTTATAAGCTCAACCTGCTCACATTCCATCTCGCTCCACAATTTTTTCTTTTTCAAATATACCATATTTGATATCATGGAAGAAGCAGTCCCCAAAAAGGGCAATGAAACAAGCACGCCGATGATACCGAACAGGGGCCACAGCATAATGTCCAATAAATACAACAGCACCGTTATTACAATCGTAATCGCTGCAGATACAAAGTAAAACAAAATCATTGCCAAAGAAAGGCTTGACATTTTTAAAAAACACCCTCTCTTTTAAAAAATCGATTAAACTATTTACAAATCAATTGATCATTTATAAATTTTAGAAAAATTCATAATAATGGTTGCAACCTCAGCACGTGTGGCGTTCCCCTTAGGCCGGAAATTATAACCGCCTCCGACCTTTTCGCCTTGGATCAGTCCACCCATCTGGCACACTTTGACCGCGGCGCGCGCATACCCCGAAATATTTTTAGAATCTTTAAACGAAATGCCGGGGTTAATCTGTTGCAATGAAATATCGGCATAACTACAATAGCGAATAATGATGGCACATATTTGCTCACGCGTAATATTGCTATCCGGGCCGAAGGTGGTGGTGGTAAGGCCGGCGACAATGCCGTTTTCGTTTGCCCATTTGACATAAGCGGTATAGTATTGTCCCTTTTTCACGTCGGAAAAAGCCGTGGTCACTTGACTATTATTGGGCACACCGGCAAGGCGGCCCAATACGGTAACGAACATTCCACGTGTCATCGTTTCATTTGGGCCAAACGTCTTGGCAGAGGTTCCGCTGAACAGCCGGTACGTATATGCATATTGCACAGCATCATGGAACCAATCTTTTTTCTTTACATCTTTAAATGGATTATTCCACGCTATGGTATACTTTTCCGTCATAACGGCACTGTCCTCAATTCCCTCTTTTACCGCGATTGCCTTCAAAGTCATCGAGGTGGCTACCGTAATAGGTTGCGTATACAATTTACTGTTTTTTGTGGGCGTACTTCCGTCCAGGGTATAATAAATAGCGCCATTCGACGTGGTTGTGGTGAGTGTGACGCTTTGCGCGGAGGCATAAGTGCCGCCATCCACCGATGCTATAGGTGTTATTGCATTCGTTTCCCCATAAATAGCATTGACCGTCATATTTGAAGAAATATTCTCAAAATTCTGTACGTCCCATTGGCCTGCAAAGCCATATTTTTTGGGAACAAGCGGTAAGTCTTCCAACGTTGCACCGTCTTTGACCAAGATAATAACGTCATCATGCCCTTCTGCTTTAAAGGTCACACTATGAAGATAATCCTCGTCTGCCACCCATTTTGCATGAATGGTGGTGTCACCTTCTACAACGTCATTTTCAAAATCCCATTCTTCACCGTCCAAACATTCTGCCGTTTTATACCAACCGGCAAACACAAAGCCTTCAAAGGTAGGATCTTCCGGGCGCTGTATCGTTTGGCCAATGGCAACGTTGGTAACGTCTTCCACGATCGAACCGCCGTGCGTATAAAAATACACGTTATATTCCGGCTCAATTACATTGATGGGTGCCTCGTCCGCATCGTTTACCTGCAAAACAAGATCTTCATTTTGCATTTTTTGTAACAACTTGATTTGCGTATCCTCTGTTTCGATATTCATAGAAGAAACGCTGTCGCCCAACTCGATGGAAATGGTGCCGGAAAACCCGTCGGGAGAAGATACCGTATATCCGTCTGCCGCTTTTGTAACAGACATTTGATTGGTTTTGTTCACAATTTTGCAATTGTCAAAGAATATCGTATCTCCGGTGATCGTAACGGCCATTTCATTGTCCGTTGCCGTTGTGACCGTCACACCGCTGCCCTTTTCAAATTCCATTGCTCCGGGTTCTTTGGTGTTAACCTCGATACGCTCCTCATCCGCAAACAACACCGACGTTTGGTATTCGGCCGTATCGTTCTCTTTAGAGGTGATCTTATAATAGTCGTGATTGTCAGGATGCCAATACAAGACACTGTTATCATCACTACCGAACGTTTCACCCAAATGGATCTCATCTTTTTCCACGCCGCCGTCGGTAATGGTTGCAACAAGACCGTTTTTCGTTTCAATCTCTGCGCTGTCGTAAGAGATTTTTATCATATCCGGGACAACCTCAGTCGAGCGCATCGCATAGGGCGCAACCGTCATTCCGCGGTTCATCAATTCTTGTTGCAACCGAATGGAATTGTACTCCCATGGCCGCGAAAGACCGTTGATTTTCAGCGTTCCATCTGAAACGTCAATACCGTTATAGCTACCCCAAGAGCAATAGAACGTCGCATCTTTATAGTCGGCGGAAACGATCATATAGGAGGAGATCAAATCGTGTGCATTGGATTCTAAAATCTTCACCTTATAGTTTCCGTTGCTCAGTTTTTCCGCATCATAGGCAATTACCGCATGCCCACTTTCACGCTTTGGAAAGAGGCCCAAAACATTTGAGTATTTGGACATCGAAATACAAATCAATTCACCGGTGTTGTCAATATTCATTGCTTGTGTCACCAACTCTGACAACAACTGCTGTTGTGACTTCCCGGTATTCTTGGTTTGTTGCACCGAATCCAAATGTTGGGACAAATGATAGAAATTCACCATGCCCTCAACCTTAGAATTATCGACCGGTGCATACAGGTCAGCGGCACAATTGACCTCATCTTCCGTATCTTTGAAGAACTCCGCATCCATAGCACCCATCATCATCAGTGCCTCAGTAACACTCATACCAAAGCAGGAGCCGCCCCATTCACTGTCGCGCCTATCTTCCATATCCTCTTTTTCTGCCTTGGTCATTCCTTGGGTTAAAATGTTAAAATATTCCTTTGACATCGCATAGGTATCATTAAAGTCTGAATAAGTATTATCAAAGGAATATAAATCAGATATGCTCAACTCAAACGGTTGCCACTTGGCATACAGGGTGATGTCTTCCAGCACTCTGCTGATCGCACCGATATTAAATGCGTTAAACCAGGGCAGTCCCGTACACTGCGGATTGGCATACCAACCCTTAAAAACGTATCCGGCTCGGGTAGGACGCGGCGGTTCGGTTCCCTTTTGACCGATCAAAACCTCTTGTGAAGCCGGAGGCGTACCCTCGCCGCCATTCAAATCAAAGGTGATCGTTCTGTACCGATCATTAACGGAAAACAACTGCAAAGTAAGCGGAATTTCTTTTGTTTCTATACCATCGCCGAAAACAACGATCTTATACGGAACCGTCTTTGTCGCTGTTTGCGGCAATGCACGAACGGTCCATTTAACAGAAGATTCATATCCTGCGGCAAGACTTTGGATGGTTTTACTGCTCAAATCGGAACCGTTAATCTCCAATTCTTCGGGCAAAACCAACTTTGCCGTTACGTTGTTAATAGTATTTTCCATATGGTTGGCAACATACACGGACAAATCAAAGGGATTGTTAAGATATGCCGAACCGGTGCCACCCAAAAACGAAGGGGCCGTTACACGCACGTTGATATCGTCATCCATTTCCGATTGCAGAAAATCACTGATACCATAATAGGTAGCAATCGTCCGTGATTGACCGGGCAATACCGTCCGCGGATTATAATAGGCCGCCACCGCGCTATCCCCTGTCACAGAGGCATAAGCGCTGACTCTAAAATTCCAACCGGATCCACGAATGTTCCACCAATTTGCAAACTGCACCTTATCCGGCCGTTCACTTTCCGTACGGTAAAATGTACCGGTAGAGATTACTCGAGGATTGGTCAAACTGTCAAAAGACTGCCAATACTGCGGAATATGGTCACCCGAAAATTCTTTTTCATCTACAATATTTCCCACATTAGAAACTCTGAAGGGAGAGCCGTCATTATCACCCAACATAGTATCCAACATAATACGGCCGCCAATCTGCTTTGCAGAAGAGCCTTGGTTTTTTAGTATATATTTAATGCTTATAACGTCTTCATTTCCGGTGTAGGTATTCGTTTCAAAGGAAATAATCTGTGTAATCAAAACATTATCATACGTTGCGGTGGCAATCACTTGCTTACCATCGGCAGAAAAGGTGACGTTTTCTGCATAAAAATATTCATCCACACCATCAATTCTGATGAGGGTCTGACTGGTGCTTGCACCCGGATGCCCATACAGCAACAACGAATGATCATCCGTTGAACTATTTGGATTACCGCCGGTCGTGCCCATCGTATACCGTCCGTTTTCATCGACGTACGCCTCAATATAATCATTACGGATATATCCATAATTTTGATCGTATAAATCATTGCTCATCAAAGAAACGGCCTGGGATGCAAGATAGGCTTGTTTCCACCGGGCATATTCCTGCGATGTCATATCGTTGAAATTGATCTCGTCCGTCGCAAATGCGTTGGTCGGCGCCAATGTCAACAATATTAGCAATGCCAAAATCGAACTAATGATTCTCTTTTTCATATCACGTGCTCCTATCATGCTTTGATAAAAGTATTATCGTAAAGAACACATCGGCTCCGCTTATGCAGAGCCGATGTCGGTTTTATAAATTATTTGCTGGCTTCTTCAACTGCAACGGCGCCCGCTTGCGCCGTAGCAAACGGGGTTATTTCCTTTATATGATAACAGTCTGCACCTTACGGCACAGACTGTTGTCGGTTTATAAATTATTTGCTGGCTTCTTCAACTGCAACGGCGCAAGCGACGGTCATACCAACCATGGGGTTGTTACCTGCACCGATGAGGCCCATCATTTCTACGTGGGCGGGAACGGAGGAGGAACCTGCGAACTGCGCGTCACCGTGCATACGGCCGAGGGTATCGGTCATACCATAGGAAGCGGGGCCTGCAGCCATATTGTCGGGATGCAGGGTTCTGCCGGTACCGCCGCCGGAGGCAACGGAGAAATAACCTCTGCCGTTTTCGTTACACCACTTTTTGTAGGTGCCGGCAACGGGATGCTGGAAGCGGGTGGGGTTGGTGGAGTTACCGGTGATGGAAACGCCAACCTTCTCCAGTTTCATAATGGCAACGCCTTCGGGAACGCTGTCGGAGCCGTAGCACTTAACGTCGGCGCGGGGGCCATTAGAGAAGGGCTTCTCCTCGATCACCTTTACCTCTTCGGTGTAGGGATCGAACTCGGTTTCAACGTAGGTAAAGCCGTTGATTCTGGAAATAATATAAGCGGCGTCCTTACCCAGACCGTTGAGGATAACTCTCAGGGGCTTGGTACGAACTTTGTTTGCGTTCAGAGCGATCTTGATGGCGCCCTCAGCGGCGGCAAAAGACTCGTGGCCTGCCAAGAAGCAGAAGCAGTCGGTCTCTTCGCTCAGCAGCATTTTACCCAGATTACCGTGGCCCAGACCTACCTGACGGTTGGCGGCAACGGAGCCGGGGATACAGAAAGCCTGCAGGCCCTCGCCGATGGCGGCAGCGGCGTCAGCAGCCTTGGTGCAGCCCTTCTTGATGGCGATGGCGGTACCCATGGTGTAAGCCCAAACAGCATTTTCAAAGCAGATGGGCTGGGTGGAACGGATGATATTGTCTACGTCAATTCCCTTTGCCAGGGTGATCTCTTTACATTCCTCGATGGAGGCAATGCCGTATTGTTTCAGGACGGGATTGATCTGATCAATTCGTCTCTCATATCCTTCAAATAATGCCATAGTATTTTACCTCCTTATTCCTTGCGGGGGTCAATATACTTGACCGCATCTTCAAATCTGCCGTAGGAACCGATGGACTTCTGATAAGCCTCATTGGGCTCCATACCCTTTTTGATAAAGTCGGTCATTTTGCCCAGAGAAACGAACTCATAACCGATTACTTCATCATTTTCATCCAGAGCCATACGAGTGCAATAGCCCTCGGTCATTTCCAGATATCTGACGCCCTTGGCCTTGGTGCCGTACATGGTACCAACCATGGAACGCTCGCCCTTACCCAGATCTTCCATACCGGCGCCGATGACCAGACCGTCCTCGGAGAAGGCAGACTGGCTGCGACCGTATACGATCTGCAAAAACAGTTCTCTCATAGCGGTGTTGATCGCATCACAAACCAGGTCGGTGTTAAGCGCTTCCAACAGCGTCTTGCCGGGCAGGATCTCCGCGGCCATAGCGGCGGAGTGAGTCATACCGGAACAGCCAATGGTCTCCACCAGGGCTTCCTCGATAATACCGTCTTTGACGTTCAAAGACAGCTTACAAGCGCCCTGCTGGGGTGCACACCAGCCTACACCGTGGGTGTATGCGGAAATATCTTTGATTTCTTTGGCCTGTACCCACTTGCCTTCCTCCGGAATGGGGGCAGGACCGTGATGGGGGCCTTTGGCCACGCAGCACATATTTTGTACTTCAAGGGAATAATTCATTGATGTTGCTCCTTTCTTTTATAGCTCATACATATACATTATATATTTATTCGGCGCAACTTGCAATAGGATTTTTGTTTTTTACAAAAGATTTTTTCATCACCCGACGGTCCCACAGCAAATGACCGACCGCCGTCAGCGCGTTAAAGCATAAATGCGCCATCGCCAACCGCAACGGTGTGGCCGCAAAGGACAGCATCGGCGCGGCCAACAGCGCCAGCGGCAACGCCCAGGCGTTGCCCCGAAGATTAAAGCCGCAATGATATCGCGCGCAAGCCTTTGCCGCCTCATCGGCGTGCAGGGTGGCAAGCAGCGCGGTGGCGGTGGTGCCGATGTTTTGCCCCAGCAAAAAAGGCAGCGCCGCCGACATCGGCAGCGGCGCGCTCAAGGTATACACCTGCAACAGCCCCACCGTCAACGACGAGCTTTGCAGCAAAGCCGTCACCGTCAGCCCTAAGGCCCACGCGCCCAAGGGATGGGCAAGCAGTTTGCGCCACACCTCATTTTTCGCCAAGGTCATAAAAAACGCCGGCTCGGCCGCCATGACCATCATCCCCCACATCAGCAGGCAAAAGCCGGTTGCCGGCGCGCACCATTTGGGATAGCGCCCCTGCCACAACAGCGCCAGTAGTCCCACCAACGCAAACAGCACGCCCCCGTCCCCCGTTTTCAGCCCCAAGGCCGTCAGCACGGGCGTAACGCAGGTGCCGATATTACTGCCGATCAGCAGAGCGAAGGCGGCAGACAACTCCAACTTTTTTGCCTGGATCAGAGCGCAGACCGAGCAGGACACGGCCGAGCTGCTTTGCAATACAGCGGTCACCCCCAGACCGATGGCCGCCCCCTGCCATTTGTTTTTAATGTGTTGCGGCGGCAGTCGTTCGGCGGCGCTCATCAGGATCATCATCCCGGTAAACATACAAAACAGCCCGCCCAGCCATAAACTCATAAAAAACACCTCATAGGTATCTATGCGTCCGTCGGGCAAAATACCCGATCTTTTTTAAAAAGGTACAGCCCCTGCGACCTTGACCGTTATGGGTTTGTATGATATGATAATGAAAAACGGAAGGAATTGGTGCAAAATGAGCAAGATTATCGGTATTATCGGCGCAATGCGCGCCGAAGTGGAAGCATTGATCGCACAGTTGGAAGAATCCACGGCCAAGGAGATCAGCGGGATCACCTTTCATCAGGGGTGGTTGCAGGGCAAAGAGGTCGTCATTGCCGCCTGCGGCGTGGGCAAGGTATTTGCCGCCATCTGCGCCCAAACCATGATCCTGGAGTATCATCCGGCGATGATCCTGCACACCGGTGTTGCGGGCTCCACCACCGACCGTCTGCCTATCGGCGGCATTGCCGTAGCAACTGCGCTGGTTCAGCACGATATGGATACCTCCCCGTTGGGTGACCCTAAAGGTCTCATCAGCGGCATCAACGTCGTACAGCTCCCCACCGACCCGGCGCTGGCCGACATCTTTTTCCGTCTGGCCGAAGGCCTTTCCTATCCGGTGGCAAAGGGGCTGATCGCCACGGGCGATCGGTTTATTGCCGAGCCGGAGGACAAGCGGGCGCTGGCCAGAGCGTTTGACGCCATCGCCTGCGAAATGGAGGGCGGCGCCATTGCTCAGGTGTGCTACGTCAATCACACGCCGCTGTGTGTGCTACGCGCCATTTCCGACAGCTTGTCGGGCGATGCGGCCATGGAATACCCTGCCTTTCTGGCGCTGGCCGCCGAACGCGCCGTAAGACTGATCGTATCCTTTTTACAAATATAGGCTATTGTAAAAGCCGGGAAGTAAAAAACTTCCCGGCTTCTGATTTTATTTACCGCAAAAACGTCAATCTATTTCGATAACTTCTTTTCCCTTGCTCCGTGCATACGCCGCCATATCGCGAGTATTGCCGGCAATATTATGCAAATAGCAAATCACGATTTGCGCCTGCCGGATCATCCATTTATTTCGGTAAACGATACGGAATTTCGGCGGCACAGTTTCCACACCGTCCGCCAAAATCGTGGGATGGTCTTTGACAAAACAGGCATCCGTTGGATAATAGGCCAGTACAACAGTATACTCTACGTGCGCAAATTTCTGACATATTTTTTGAAGCACGACCGCCGCTTTACGGTCAAATTTGCCGTGATTGCCCACATAAAAGCGCCTCACCCCTTGACGGCAGATCAAATCGATCAACAACTGTTCCAACCTCTCCTCTTGCAAGCCCGGACACTCGCGGTTTCCCAAAAGTGTACAAATCATCCTCTTACGTCTCCTATCTTTGTGCAATTACATAAATTATTATATATTTGCTCAATATATTAGTCAAGCGCACAATTTGTAATGCAGTAATGTATTATCAAACAAGGTATAATACATTTAAAGAGGTGAGAATTGTGGCAAAGAATACAACGTTTAAAAACCGGGATCGGTTTATTCAATTAGGCATTACCATTGCCGCCTTACGCAAAATGCGCGGCATGTCACAAGAGCAATTGGCCGAAAAGGCCGGTATCAGCCGTTCTCACCTGAGTTCCATTGAAGCGCCCAACGTTGTGCGCCCATTTTCATTGGAGATTTTGTACAATCTTGCCGATGCGCTGGAGGTGGAGCCGGCAAAGTTGCTGTCCACTTCTATTTTTTCTGAATAATATAAAAGCCGGGAAGTAAAAAACTTCCCGGCTTTTGGTTTTATTTACCGCTAAAATATTTGATCTCTTTATCGGGGGCGTTTTTTGAGTTTCGGGCGGGTCAGGTGATAGCTGTCCTCGATGATCTCCATGATCTCCTCGTCACTCATACTGCCGTCCAGGATGATAGAGCACCAATGAAGCTTGTTCATATGATACCCCGGGACGACGGCGGCATAGGTCTGCTGCCAATAGTCGTTCCAATCCGGCGCCGCCTTACAGTTGATCCAAATTTGTCCCTGCCGCCGATAGATCGCCGCAAAGGTCTTTTTGTTTCCACAGTGGCGCATCAGCGTCCAGTTTTGATCCTCGAAGGGGTGATCCTCGTATACATCTCCCAAGGCAAGGCAGGCCGCCACCGCTTCTTTTCGCTCTTTCATATTTATTAAATATCCAGCTTTTTGATCACGGCCTTGAGCGTTTCGGCCGAGGCGTGCAGGGCGGCGATCTCCTGCTCGTTGAGGGGAACCATAACCTTGGCAATGGCGCCCTCGTCACCCACCACGTTAAGGGTGGACAGGCAGACGTCGTTGATGCCGTATTCGCCGTGCATCATAGTGGAAACGGTCATAGTGGTGTCCATCCCGCCCAAAATGGTCTTACAGATATGGCAGACCGACGAGCTGACCGCATAATAGGTAGCGCCCTTGCGCTCGATGACGCTGGCGCCGCTGCGACGGACGTAGTTTTCCACCTCTTCAAAATTCATCTCGGGATAGCTGCGCATCCCGCAGTTGAGGGATTCACGGTACTGACCGATGGGCACGTTGGAAATATTGGCCAGTGACCAGGGAATGAAAGAGGAATCCCCGTGTTCACCCATCACGTAGGCGTGTACGTTTTTCTGATTGATATTATAGTATTGGCTGAGACGGGTACGCAGGCGGGCCGTATCCAGAATGGTACCCGAACCGATGATCTGATGTTCGGGCAGGCCGGAGCATTTACAGAAGGTATAGGTCAGAATATCCACGGGATTGGCCACGATGACGTAGATGGCGTTGGGGGCGTATTTAACGATCTCGGGAATGATGGTCTTGGTAATATCCACGTTGGTCTGCGCCAACTCCAGCCGGGTCTGTCCCGGCTTACGGGCGATGCCCGAACAGACCACCACGATCTGGGAATCTGCCGCATCGGCATAACTGCCGGCATAGATGGTGGTGGAGGTGGAAAAGGGTGTGCCCTGCCGGATGTCCATGGCCTCACCCATGGCGCGCTCGGCGTTGACGTCGATCATAACGATCTCGGTGGCGATGCCCGAAACGGTCATCGTATAGGCAATGGTGGAACCGACCGAGCCAGCGCCGATAATGGTAATTTTACTCATAATTTCAGTTTCCTTTCCGGGTGTTACCGCTCGTCCATCGCTACGTACGGATGGCGGGCGCCCACGTTTTCATAAGCGGGACGGATGATCTTGCCGCCGCCGATGAGCTCCTCAATACGGTGGGCGCTCCAACCGGCGATACGGCCGATGGCAAACAAGGGGGTATACAGCTCGCTGGGCAGATCCAGCATAGAATAAACAAAGCCGCTGTAAAAGTCCACGTTTGCGCTGACGCCCTTGTACACTTTCCGCTTTTTCCCGATGGCAATAGGGGCCAGACGGGCAACGTTGGTATACAGCGCGAATTCCTTTTCACGTCCTTTTTCACGGGAAAGATCCTGCACGTATTCCTTAAGGATCTCGCTACGAGGATCGCTGAGAGAGTATACGGCGTGACCCATACCGTAGATCAAACCGCTGCCGTCAAAGGCCTGCTTTTCCAAAATCTTGTTAAGATAGGCCAGGATCTCCTCGTCATCCTCCCAGTTTTTGACGTTGGCGCGGATGTCCTCAAACATCTGCACTACCTTGATATTGGCGCCACCGTGACGAGGACCCTTCAGAGAGCACAGCGAGGCGGCGATACAGGAATACGTATCGGTGCCGGAGGAGGTGACCACGTGGGTGGTAAAGGTGGAGTTGTTACCGCCGCCGTGCTCGGCGTGCAATACCAACGCCAGATCCAACAGCTTTGCCTCCAGATCGGTGTACTTACCGTCGGGACGCAACAGATACAAAATGTTTTCCGCCGTGGATTTTTCCGGATCGGGATTGCGGATATACAGGCTACCGCCCTGCACGTAATGGATATAGGCGTGATAGGCGTACAGCGATACCAGCGGCAGGGTTGCGATCAGCTGAATACACTGCCGCAATACGTTGGGTAAGGAGATATCCAGCGCATTGTTGTCATAGCCGTACAACGTCAACACGCTGCGGGCGATGGTGTTCATAATATCGGGCGTGGGCGCCTTGAGCACCACGTCCCGCACAAAGTTGGTAGGCAGGGTACGGTAAGAGGCCAGCAGACGGGAAAATTCCTCATGCTCCTCCTTATCCGGCAGACTGCCGAACAGCAGCAGATATACCGTCTCCTCAAACCCGTAGCGGTTCTCATCCGAAAAGCCGTGCACCAGATCCCGAATGGGGATACCGCGATAATACAGCTCACCCTCGCAGGGGACCAGCCCCTCGGGGGTCTTTTTATAAGCGTTGATCTCCGAGATCTCGGTCAGGCCCGTCAAAACGCCGCGACCGTCCAGGTCACGCAGGCCGCGCTTGACCTGCATAGAGGTGTACAGCGACGGATCGATCCCAAAGTTTTCCAGACTCTTTTCGGCATAACGGTGCAACTGATCGGTGGTATCGGAATAATGTTTTTTCGACATAGAGCTTTCTTTCCTTTACTCAAAAAATTCAATGGTTATTGGGTAATGTAACCCACGTATTTTTGGGCGGCGCTACGGGTCAGATTGGACAGACTGACACTGCGTACCGAGCCGTTTTTGTCAATAAAATAGGTAATGGGACAAGCCGTCACGTTATACAGTTGACTGATCGTCAGCTCCTGATCCGGCAAGATCACGTCCGCCTGCACGCCCGTTTCTTTAAAGTAGGACTGTACAAAACTGCCGTCATCGTCACGAGCCACCACCACGGTACGTACGTCCGTATCGCCGATGGCCTCATCCAAATGCTTCATTAGGGTGTCCCCCGTCATAGCCTCCTTACCGTCGGCGGCGGTGACCTTCCCCAAAAAGACCAGCACGGTGGGACATTTACCGTAGGCAGAGGAAAGGGTATAGTTGTCCCCGTTGATATCTGTCGCCGTAAAATCCACAGCCTTTCCGTGATCCTTGTTACCGCCCATCATCCCTGCCGCCACAAAGGCCAGGACGACCACGACGGCCACTGCAACCAATATGATCAATACGGGCTTTACAAATCCCGTGCTTCCTCTCATTTGTCTCATCCTTTCAGTATAATATAATATATTACCATATATTCCCCCCGTTTGGCAACAAAAAAGTGCCCTCGGGCGGAAAAAACCGTTTTTTACCCGATCAGCGTTGCCGATCTTTACTGGGAAGGATCCCAAAATGCCGCCGATAAGCGCGGGTAAAATAACTGTGGGAGGAAAAGCCGGCGCGTTCTGCCGCCACAGCCACAGTGGCGCCGTCCTGCAGATACCGCCTCGCCCGATCACAACGCAGCGCGTGCAGATACGCATTCACCGTTTGCCCGGTGACCGCCTTAAACGTGTGACACAGATGGGAACGGCTCACCCCCACGGCGGCCGCGATCTGCTCCACGTTCAGCTGTGACCGGAAAAAATGCTTATTAATATATTCCATCGTGCTCTTGACCAGGAGGGTGGGGCGGGTCTCTTGTCCGAATTGCTCCTCCCCGCCCAACTGCGCCAGCCGCACGTACAGTTGGGCCAGCAGACCGCGTCCCTTTTCCCGATAAAAGGGCGCCCGGGCTTTAAGTGTATCCACCAGCTGTTCCATCCACGCCTTGGCGACAGCATCATCTGTGCTGCGGGGCAAGGCAGATTGATACAGCGCCCGGCTGTCCAACGCCTGCCGGGGAAATATGATGCAATAATAACGGCATGGTTCATCAATAGCTTCGTAGAGATGCATATGACCTGCGTGCACGCACACCAACTCCCCCGCTTTGGCCGTATACGCGACACGATTATTTCCATTATAGATGCGTAGCGAGCCTTGGGTGATCCACAATATCTCCACCGCATCGTGCCAATGAGAATTCATCGAATGAAGATGGCAATACAGGCTGTCATACCGAAAGATCATCGGCAAAATATCGTTGCCGTATCGCAGGTTTTCATAGCGCATCCCGTTTTCCTCCAAAAAATTGCACAAAAGTTAAAATTTTCCGCACTTTTCGCACTTGTGCATCAATTTAGTTGCACTTATAATGAAATTGTACAACAACTCCGGCAAAATTACAAGGAAGTTTATAAAAACAAAAAACGAAAAGATTTCTCTTGATGCGTTACGCTTTGCCCTTGTTGCCCGCGCCCGTATCCCACCGGCGCACACGACACCCCATTCCCTGAAAGAGAGTGTCGTCAAAAAGTGCTTGCTTTACTAAATAAAGGCCATTATAATGAAAATAGATCATTTTATCAATTTTAGGAGGCAAAAATATGAAAATTTGTATGTTGGGCTTTGGCGGCATCGCCAAAAGCCATTTGCGCGGTTATCTGGACACCATGGAAGAGGGCAAGACCGACAACACTCTGGTCGCCATCTGTGACATTGACCCCGCCCGTTTTGAGGCCAAGGTCAAAATGAACATCGACACCGGCGACGACACCCTGCCGGCATCCATTCATCGCTACACCGATTGGGAGGAGATGATCGACACCGAGCAACCCGACATCGTTGACATCTGTCTGCCCACCTATCTCCACTGTGAGTACACCTGCAAGATCTTGGAAAAGGGTTGTCACGTACAGTGCGAAAAGCCCATGGGTCTGACCCGTGAGGAATGTCAAAAGATGCTGGACACTGCAGGGCGCACCGGCAAAAAGCTGATGGTGGGTATGTGTCTGCGTTTTGAGCCGCTGTATCTGGAACTGAAGGCCATCGTGGACGACGGCAGATACGGCAAGGTCCGTTCCGCCTATTTCGACCGTCTGAGCGCCCTGCCCAGATGGGGCTTTGAAAACTGGTTCCCCGACGTCAACCGCAGCGGCGGCGTTTCCTTGGATATGCACATCCACGACGTGGACATCATTCCCTTTATCTTCGGTCAGCCGCAGGCCGTCAGCGCCGGCGTGGCCGGTGATGAAGAGTGCGCCTGCCGTTCCATTCACTCTTCCTTCATTTACGACGACAAGGTGGTTACCGCCGTCGGCGAATGGGGTATGAGCGATGGCTGGCCCTTCTCCATGAGCTATCGCGTCAACTTTGAGAAGGCCACCGTGGTATCCGATACCGCCGGTGTTATCACCGTTTATCCCTGTGACGGCGAGGCCTTCGAGCTGAAATACGAGCACAAAAACCGAATGAAAGAGCAGCAGGAATATTTCGCCGACATCGTGCGTGGCATGGAAAATCAGATCAGCACCCCCGAAAGCGCCATGGCCAGTGTCGTCCGTGTTGAAAAATTGATGGAAAGCGCCGCAAAGAACGGCGAGAAAGTGAGCTTGTAATGATGAATTTAGGCGTATTGTTTCAACTGAAAAAAGACGTAGACGTTTTGGCCAAGTTTGAAGAGATCAAGGCCATGGAACTGCAAAGCTGTCAGATCACCGTATGGGATATGGATCTCTATACCGACGAGATGGCCGCCAAGATCGTGCAGGCCAAGGAAAAGACCGGCATTGAGGTATCTACTCTGTGGGCCGGCTGGACCGGTCCCAAGGAATGGAACTTCACCTACGGCCCCGTAACGTTGGGTCTGGTGCCTGCCGCCTATCGCGGCACCCGTCTGGAGGATCTGCGCAAGGCCATTCCCTTTGCCAAAGCCATCGGCACCAAAAACGTTGCCACCCACGTAGGCTTTTTGCCCACCAATCCCCGTGACCCCGATTACGTCGGCACCATCGGCGCTCTGCGCCAGCTCTGCCGCGAGTTGAAGGAAGAAGATCTGACCTTCCTCTTCGAGACCGGTCAGGAAACCCCCGTCACCCTGCTGCGCGCCATTGAGGACATCGGCACCGGTAACGTGGGGATCAACTTTGACACCGCCAACGTCATCCTCTACGGTATGGCCAACGCTCTGGACAGTTGGGATACCTTCGGCAAATACGTAAGAGATATGCACATTAAAGACGGCGTTTTCCCCACCGACGGCAACAATCTGGGCAAAGAAGTGGCTGTTGGCGAAGGCAAGGCCGATTTCCCCGCCCTCGTTGAGAGAATGCGTCGGGACGGCTATGACGGCTTTATCACGATCGAGCGTGAAATCAAGGGTGAAAAGCAGGTCGCCGACATTATCAAGGCAAGAGATCTGCTGCGCAGTCTGTAAATGCGTTTTGAAATTTAGAGGTTTTTTCGTTTTTTTCGGTTGTACGATTGGTGCGGGTTCATTATACTAAAATTATAATTATGAAAAGAGAGTGAGATTATGAAAAAACTTAAAAGCGTTCTGGTCCTTCTGGTTGTTTTGGTAATGACCGTATCTCTGCTGGCCGCTTGCCGTCCCGGTGGAGATGAGGACGAAGAGTTCAGCGCCGCCAATCCCGGCGTAACCACTCCCGGTGTAACCGACCCCGGCGCCACTACCCCCGGCGTAACCGATCCCGGTGCTACGGGTCCCGGCGCCACCACCCCCCGCCCCACCCCCCGCGCCTCTACCCCCCGCCCCTCCCCCCACCCCGCGGCC
>JAZQDW010000031.1:0-12514 GCA_045546995.1 Eubacteriales bacterium | reverse complement strand
CAACACAAAAAAATGTCTTTTTGGCTGGTGAGCCAAACCTTGCTTTTTTGTTGGTGGGAGCGGGTGGATTCGAACCACCGAAGTCGTAGACAACAGATTTACAGTCTGCCCCATTTGGCCGCTCTGGAACACTCCCATATGGAGCTGGTGAACGGAGTCGAACCATCAACCTGCTGATTACAAATCAGCTGCTCTGCCATTGAGCCACACCAGCATGTCGTTCACCATATATGGAACAAAAATGATTATACCTATTTTTACTCGGTTTGTCAAGGGGGTAATGCAAAATAAACCCTCTAAACAGGAAAAAAGAGTTTGAGAGAAGGTAAACATCCCCCCGTGATTTACGCAACAATAACGCGAGGGGAATTCCCCCGCGTTATTGTTTACTTACGGATGGTTTGTTTACTCTTCGTCAAAATCGGGATCTTCGCCGTAACCGTCAGAAGGGTTGGTGCCGGGATTGATGACAATATCCATCATCGCAGGTCCGGTCAGATCCAGACGCTCAAACTCCGGCGCAATATATTCTTTCTTCATGATAATTCTCCTTATCAAAATAGTATCGCTCCTTGCGGCCCTCACGGGCCGCAAGGGGAGTTTGGTGTTAGTTGGCAACGTACATGGTCAGAGTGACGGCATCACTGAGAACAGTGTAGGTGGTGTCACCGACCATATAGGTCATATACATTCTGCCATAGCGGGCTTCGGTTTCATCGGGCAGCGTGGCGGTAAACTGATGCTTGTAGTCCAGTTTGACGCTGGTCAGACCGGCCATATCGCTTTCATAAACTGCCTTTTGTCCGAGGATGTCGCTGCCTACCGTGTATTTACCGTCTACATAACTGTTTGCAATCGCCACGTCGGAGATGGCCTGCTCATCGTTGGCGTAGTACATACCGTACTCAACGATGGTAAAGCCGGACTTGTTGATCAGATCGGTGATGTAGGTGGAGTGCTTACCTCTGAAGCTGGCGCTCCAAGTGAGGGTCGCCTTACCGGCCTCGAAGTCGTGAACAACGGAGCAATCGTCAGCGTTGATATTGACCTTAATGGGCTCGCCGTAGGCGGTTACGGTGAACTCTTCACCAACAGGCGTATTGTCGATGGTGGTCAGCTGCGCGGTGAAGGTAGTCTTTGCATTGTTCTTATCCGTAGAAACCGGAATGGCGTTGTAGTAAACGTTGCCTTCCTCATCGGTGATCTTAACCATCATACCCTTGGCGGGTTTGAAGGCGTAGGCGTTACCGTCATCCATCGTTGCCACGTCGGTAATGGTGGTACCGTCGGCAACCAGCGCGCCGGAAGCGGCGGCATTGGCAACGGTTACGTCGTTTGCCACAGCGTTGGCCTTGTAATCCACACCGTCAATGGTGAAGGTGGCATTGGAGATGCCGGAGAACAGAACGTTCTGCTCGGTCAAGCCCAGATTCAACTTATCCTCATTGATGATGCGCAGTTCCTTAGCCGCGGCGGGCTCGTAGACTCTGTAACCGTAGTTGGACTCGAAACCAACGAAGGTGTTTCTGGAGGCATCGATCACGGTGTCGGAAACGTTGTTGATGGCGTAGCCGATGGGAGCCTCGTCGGTGGTGATAAAGGTGTTGCCCATGATGTTGAAGGCCTTGAACTCTTTATCATCCAGACCTGCGGTCTTCTTACCGTAAACGTAGATGGCCTCGGTGGTCTTGGGACCGCCGGTGAAGGTGTTGTCGCTGATCTCAATGGAGGTGTCGTCAAAGTCAACGATACCGATCTCTTCACTACCGGAGTAGTTGGCGAGTTGGATGGCGTAGGCCTGATTGACCAGATCGAACTTGTTGTTCATGATCTTGATGTCAACGGGGAGGTCGCCGGTCAGACCCTTCTTGGACTTGATGGAATCAATGAGGATACGACCGCCCAAGGTGCTGTTTGCAATCGTCATATTGTGAGAGGTCAGCTGGGCGTTGGTCACACCCTTATAGGTGTAATCCTCAACACTATCAAAGATAAAGCCGGTGTTGGTGCCCAAAGGATAGAATACGTTGTTGGAAATATCAATGTTTGCACCGCTACGGGCAACGATCAGGTGGCCGGAACGGCCGGTGTCCTCGGCCTCAAAGTAGTTGTTGTAGAACTTGAGAGCGTACATCATCGTGGCGTTGTTGAGCGCGAAACACTTCCAGCTGTCGCCGTTGCCGTAAACGGGGGCATCGGGATGGGAAGCACAGTTCTTGACAACAAACTCGGAGATGAAGGAACCTCTCTCGGGGGAGGAGTCGCCAACGTTGAGGAAGCCGGCAAACATAATACCGTCGAATACGAAGTTGGACTGGTAACCGGCGGTGAAGGAAGCATCACGGAATACGGTTTCCGTTGCAGGATCCTTACGGTTGTCGGCGCGGTCCACGGCGATACCGCCGCTCATCTTAACGGCGCTGACACCAGCCTTGGCACCGTAGAAGTAGGTGGTGGTGTGGCGATAAGGATCGGCCAGACCCAAGGCGCCTTTCACGTTACCATACTCTTTTGCAAAGAGGTATACGTGACGGGCGCAAGCGGCGTTGCCGTTGGCATCGGTCAGACCGGTGATGATCTCAAAGTCATCCAGAGAAGCGTGCACGTTTTTGCCTACGGTGAACTGATAGTTCACACCGTCCAGCGCACGAACCACACGGCTACCGTCACTCATACCGGCGACGTCGGGATCATAGAATACCTTTTCGCCGTTGTAAACAGGAATGGTTGCGGTGTCGGGCTCGATATAAACGTTGTAAACAACGCTGACCAGCTCGGGAGAATCCTTGTAGGTCAGAACCAAACGATAGGTGGTATCGGCCGCCAGGGTGGTGGCAGGAGTGATACCGTCTTGCTCGAAGAGGTCAACTACCTTGATATTATCGGAACCAAATACCAGGGAACCTTCCACGTCGCTGGCGGTCATGCCGGCGGTGTAGGCGCGGGTGGCGTTACCGGTGATATCCAGTGCGCCGGGGGCCCAGGTGAGGTTTCCGTTCATCTTGATACCGGCCTTAACGTTAAAGTCGGAAGCATGCTTGCTGTAATCGTGAGCCAGTACGATGTCGGAGGTGTAGCAGAGAGAGCCGGTGGCGTGGAAACGACCGGACATAAATCTGCCGTTGGTATCCAGATAAATATTGTCGGCCAGATCATAGTCATCAAAATAGATGAACATATTGTTGTAGCCCTTGAAGGTGTTTTTGCTGATGTTTACCTTCTTGTAATTGCTGAAGTTATCGTTGGGGCCGTCAAAGCCGTAGATCATATAGCCGTAGGTGGGATAACCGGAGGCGGTGTTGGTGATGGTGTTTCCGGTCATCTCGATCTCGGTGATGGCGGCGGCATCTGCCAGGTTGTTACCCGAGGTGGCGCTGGTATAGAAGGAAGCCAGGGCGGCGCGGGAGTTATTGGTAGTGTTCTTGGCAGGATCAACGATGGTGTTGTTGCGGAAGGCAACCTCGATCTTGTTACGGTTGTTCTTGTTCAGACCGGTGGTACCGTTGAGGTATACACCGAAGAGGTAACCGTTCTGCCAGTTAACGTAACTGTTTTCACAGGTGTAGCTGACGTCCACCTTGGTGGCGTTCTTATCACCGCGAACGGGATTGATATAGAAACCGTAGGGATCGCTGTTGTTTGCAGTGCCACGCTTGTTGAGCAGTACGCACTCGTTGAAGTGGATCTGGTTGGCAGACATCTTGGCCAGACCGTAAGTCTTACCGCCTGCATCCAACTCAATGCAGGTGCGATCAAAGTTGACAATCAGATTGTGCTTGGTAGCGCGGCCGTTGCCGGTACCGTTGTTATCATTGTTGAGGTTGGTGTCAATGCTTTCACCATTACCATGGAACTGCAAGAAGTATTGACCGCCGTCCAAGGCACGGAAGGAGCAGTTTTTGAAATTGATGGTAGAGGTGTCGGAGTTGGAGTACATATTGCTGGCGCCCGTACCTGCGGCAGTGCTCAAACGGAAGCCCCAGCCGCCGCCGATACCGTCAATATTGATGACGTCATCTTTGCCCAAAGCGCCGTTCATCAGATAGAAGGGAGTGCCGTAGGCAAATACGGCCTCGCCCAGCACGCTGTTGGTGCCGGCGTAGGAGGTACAGGCACGACCGGTACCGGCCTCAACGTTACCGCCGGGGATGCCGGCCTGGGGACCGAGAATGTTAAACTCGGTGCAAGCGCTCAGCTCGCCGCGGAACAGGCCAACCCAACCGGCGCCGGTGGCATCTTTTCTGTAATCATAGCTGGCCGAGGCGGAGTCGTAACCCATCTTCTTGTTGTACAAACCGGGGAAGAATACGATGGTGGCAAAGTTACCGGTGTTACAATGCAGGGCGTTCATGGCGGTGACGCCGTAGGTCAGCTTGTAGATGATGCCGGTGGTGGGCATCTTGGCATAGAATACGGTGCCCACCTTCAATTCTCTGGGGTCAGCGGTGGCGGAGGAGTCTCCGGACATCGCATTCCAGTCGGTGCCGTCTACACCCTCTTCCAGATTGGTCTCAATGGTATTGGACTTAGTGGTGAGGGTGGCATCGGTGTAGGCCCAATCGGTCCAGTTGGTGGACAGGAATACAAATTTGTAAGCATTACCGCCGGCGCGGGAAGCATACTTGTCGGCGGTGGACAGGTCAACGAAGGTCTCATTTCCGGTGGGAGCCAGACCCTTTTCGCCCCAAACGCTGGCCAGTTTTAAGGTAACTTTCCAGGTGGCGATGTAGTTGTCCTTGGAAACGCGAACGTATACGACCTTGTCGGTGCCTTCGAAATTCACTTCGTTCAAAGCATATTCGCAGGCGGGATCGCTGTAAATGCCGGTTACCTCGGCATTGGCAGCGGCAAAGTTCGAGGAACCGTAGGTACGGCCGGAGGTGGCGGTAAGAATCGCCTCGTAATCCTTAAAGCCGTCAACGATCTCCACACCGACAAAGCCGCCCTTGGTCAGCTCAATGTCGCTGGACTTAACGGTGCAGGCCTCGTTTACATAGTACCAAGAGGTATCCATGTTGATGTAATCGTTATCGGGAACGGTGATAACCTTGGAGTTAAGATCGCCGTAGAAGTTCTCGTTTACGTCGGGAAGGGGATTTCTGGCGGTGGCGGCGGTGTTAAATGCGGCAAAGCTCCAGGGGTTGGTGCGGTTGAGGATCACGTTCTTCTCGATCTTGGTCTTAAAGTCAAAGGCGCTCAATGCCTTGTAGGTATCAATCACGTTGGTACCGATGGAAGAGGGAGAAGAAATTCTGTTGTTGCACATCTCAAAGTAACCGTCGGAATTGGTGTACATCAGACGGAATACGATGTTGGTGTCAATAACGTTATTGTTGTTGTAGAGCAGGCGGAAGCCATGCGCATAGGAAGCGGTGGCATCCACGTTGTAATAAGAGGTACGCTGGGTGAGACCGTAAGCGGTTGCCGCAGGTCTGGCAATGTAGTTGTTTTCAATGACCAGATCGGCGGAGGCGGGGGTGAAGCCCAGGGTATCGGGCTTGGAAGGTGCCTGATAGATCCAGCTACCGGTTCTGCCGGTCATGGTGATGGAAGAATTGGTCAGGCGACACATTCTGCCGTGGTGGTCACCGATGGGAGTAGCGGTGCCGGAAGTCTTGTAGTAAACGTTATCCAGCGTAATACGGCAGTCCCACTTACCGCTGTTGACACCCAACAGGCACAAATTGCTGTTGGTGGTGCCGATATAGCAGAAGTCCTGAATGGAAACGTGGGCGGTTCTGGCCAGATCTTTATCCTCGTTGATCTTCACCAGATTGCTGGTATAAGCAGAAGCGATACCGCCGATGGCGATATAAGGATTGTCGGTGGGATGGAAGGTCAGCTTGGCGTTGAGCACAGCTTCCTTGGAAGCGTCCACAGCACGGCCGTTCTGCACCACGTCAGTCTTACCGTCGGAGGGAGAGACACCCAGCATAGGACCGACGATGGGGCAACCGTAGTTGAAGCCCTGATCGACGGTGTAGGTACCGGGCGTCAGAACCATAACAGACTCCTGGAAATCAATGTCCAAACCGGCTGCATTGACCGGAACGGGACGGTCGGCCACGCAAGCGTTGGCCGCCTTGGCAAAGGTGTTATGGAATACAGCGGCTACGCCGTTGGAGGCGGTCTGGCCGCCGGTGTAGGTTACACCGTCGAAGGGGAAGGTGTAGCTGGTGGCACCGGAGAGAGATACGAAGTGGTACTCAATGGGCTCGTGCAGTTTGAAGATCGCAGTCGCCTTGGTGGTGCCGGCCTGATATTCAGCCTTAACGTAGAGTTCGTCAAAGCCGGTTTTAAAGGAAGAAACAGGAGTGGTACATTTTTTGTCGGAATACACACCGGCATAGGCCACGTTGGGATTGTTAAAGATAAACAGATCCTTGGTGTTGTAGGTAACACCGGCCTTGGCCATAACGGTCAGAGAACCGACGATCTCGGTGCCGTATTCTTTTTGGTAATTGCAGGAACCGGGCAGAACGGTCTGAATATAGCTGTTGGCTACAAACAGATTCTGCTTGGCATCCAGAACGGTGAACAGCTCGTTGATACCGCCGCTCATTTCGTCGGAAGCATAGATATCGGTGCAAACCTTGGCGTTGGTGGTAAATCCGGAAGAACACCAAGAAGAACGGGGCACGCGCACGTTGCCCTTATGATCCAAAAACAGATTGGAGGACAGATCCAGCAAGGTGTTACAGGCCTGAACGTCAGTTACGTGATAATCGTTGGTGCCGTAGGTCTGGGTGGCAACGATGGTGTTGTCCTTGACAATGGCGTACTCACCGTCGGTATATTCACCGTTACACATATTAAAGGTGATGCCGTTGAGATGCTCGGTGGAGTCCTCGCGGAACTGAATGAAGTTGCCGGTGATCTCGGTGCTCAGCGTGGTGGTGGAGTTGCCGGTACTGGAATCAGAATCACGCAGTCTGTCATAGAAGTATTGATTAAAGCCGCTGACGTAGTTGTCCTTAATGACCATCAAGGCGCTGTCGTAGGTGGAGAAACGCTCGTTGTAAACTTCAATAGCCTTTCTGACCTTTTTGAAGTTGAAGGTACAGTTGGAGATCTGGCCGTAATAGTCGTTTCTGTACTCGCCCAGGAAAGCGGTGTCCGCAGCGGTGCCGAAGGAGGGCAGGAAACGCAGGGACAGACCGGCTCTGCCGGTCAAGGGGGCGGTGGCGCTGGTGGAAGCGGTGTCGATATTCTCCAGACCGTTGATAACAACGTTATCCATCAGCACGTCGTTACCCTGAATGTAGTTGATGCTACCACAATTATGGGTAATTTTGCTGTTATAGTAGCAGTTGGTCATATGGAACACAGCCGCCGTCAGATCGGTCTTGTTGTTATTACCGTAGGTGATAAAGGGGTTGCCGGCGCTGGTCAACTCCATGTACACGTTGTTCATGTACATACCGGAAATGTGGTTTTTGTCGGTCTGGGGGTTACGGTGCAGCTTACAAGTACCCTTTTGGGCAATACCGTCAAACTTCCAGATGGCATCCACGGGAGACCAGAAGGTGGAACCGAAAACGGTTTCACGGGTAGTATCAGTACCGCGCTTGTTGTTGACCGTAACGTTGCCCACCTCACCCATAGAGGGGCTCTTACCGGCCTGGGGACCGAAGAAGTTAACGGTGGTATAGTCAGCCGCGGTCAGCTGGGTAACAGAGGTGACCGTATCGTTCAAATCGGGCGTGGTGAAAATAACCTCGTTACCGCCGCCGGTGGAACCGGTGGAGTTGCCGAAGCTGGCGGGGAAGGCCATTACGTACCAGTTGTTATCGGCGCCGATGACAGGCTTGCTCATATGCAGCATATTGATCATATCAGACCAACCGCTGTGTTTGCCGGCCGCATCGATCTGGGTGCCGTCGATTTTGGTCAAGGGTTTATACTGCGTCTTACCAAAGGCATTGACGCGCCATTTTAAGAGGTAAACCTTGCCGTTACCCCATTCTACGCCGTCGCCGTAGCGAGCGAAGAAATAGGTGCCCTCAGCATCGGTGATACCGAGATTTGCGGCCGTCCAATCGTGGTCCCAGAACAGGACTCTGGCATCGGGCTCGTAAATCTCAAGGCCCAGATACTCTTCGGGTACATCCATGGCAGAGCCGCCCGCAGGCGTAACTTTACCATCGGTAACCGTCAGTTGGGTTACGTGGCCGGCCACGGACGCATAAGGATCTGCTACGGCCGTAGCAGTCTCTGCAATCTGGGGCAGCACGATGCCGGTAAACATAGTCAGGCACATTAAAATAGCGCTGAGCAAAGCAACCGGTTTTTTCATTTGTTGCAGCATAATGTTTCCTCCTCGAATATACACTCATCGAATCGCGCAATACGCAATTCGTTTCGTAACATTTTGTATCGATAGGCTATACCGATACACATAAATTTTACCATTTATATGCGTTGCAGTCAAGACATATATTTAGACAAAAATTGCTTTGTTTATTTGTGCAAACAGACGAAAATCGGGGTGTTTATTGGAAAAAACGCCTTATTTTGGGATAAAGAGCGTAAAAAGGTGCGTGGGTTGGAGCAATTTTTGTCCAAGTTGGAAACGAGCAGTAAATAGCGAATAACGAAAAAGCAAGGCGCAAAATTGCGCCTTGCTTGCTTTTTATTTAGATTTTTTCCACGCCGATGGTCATCTTTTTACCGTTGATATCCCATTCCTTGACGTAGCCGGTGGGGGCGGCGGCCATGATGGCGTCAGCCAGCGTGTCGGAGGCGATGGATGCATCGCCGACGGCCAGAGCGCAAAGCTCTGCGTCGCCGTCCAGGGTGACACGGATGTGATCCATCACCTCAAAGCCGGCCTCCTTACGCATGGTCTGGATCTTGCTGACCAGTTCGCGCAGGTTGCCCTCGGCGATCAGCTCGTCTGTCAAGATGGTATCCAGCGCCACAGTGATGCCGTGATCGGACAGAGAATAGAAGCCGTCGCGAGGCGCCGCCTCGATGAGCAGATCCTCGGCCGTCAGTTCGATCTCCACGTCCTCCAAGGTGAAACGCAGCACGCCCATCATATCCAGCTGCTTTTTGGCGGCGTTGCCGTCAAGGCCGGGCAAGAAGGCGCGAATGGCGCCGATCTGGGCGGGGTATTTACCCTTGAGGGTCTTGAAATTGGGTTTGAAGGAGTAGCTCATAAAGCCGTCCATCTGATCGGTGAATACCACCTCTTTGACGTTGAGCTCATCCTTAATGATATCCACGTAAGCGCTCTCCAGCGACTCGGCCGTCTGTACAAACATACAGGCCAGCGGCTGACGGTTTTTGCGGGCGGCGGCATTACGGGCGGCGCGGCCCAGCACCACGATATCCAGCACCGTTTCCATGGAATCCTCCAGCGTCTTATTGATCTTGGTGAGATCTGCCTCGGGATAATCACAGAGATGGATACTGATGGGGGCGTCGGCATCCACCGAGCGCACCAGATTTTGATAGATGTTCTCTGCCATAAAGGGGATCATGGGGGCGGCCACCTTAACGGTAGTGACCAGCGCCGTATACAGCGTCATATAAGCATTGATCTTATCCTGCTCCAGACCCAGCGCCCAATAACGCTCTCTGCCGCGGCGGACGTACCAGTTACTCATCTCATCCACAAACTGCTGCAGTGCCTTACAGGCCTCGGGAATACGATAGTTTGCCAGATGGTCGTCCACGGCGCCCACGGTAGTGTGCAGGCGGGACAGCAGCCATTGATCCATAATGGACAGGCTGTCATACTCCAATTCGTGTTTGGTGGGATCGAATTTGTCGATATTGGCATACAGCACGTAAAAGCTGTAGGTGTTCCACAGGGTGCTCATAAATTTGCGCTGACCCTCCACAACAGCCTTACCGTGGAAACGGTTGGGCAGCCAGGGGGCGGAATTGGTATAGAAATACCAGCGAATGGCATCGGCACCGTAAGTCTGCAAGGCCTCCATGGGATCGACAGCATTGCCCTTGGACTTGGACATCTTCTGTCCGTTTTCGTCCTGCACGTGGCCCAAAACGATAACGTTTTTGAAGGGGGCCTTATCAAAGATCAGGGTGGAGATGGCCAAGAGAGAGTAGAACCAGCCACGGGTCTGGTCCACCGCCTCGGAAATAAAGTCGGCGGGGAACTGGGCCTCAAAGAGATCCTTATTCTCAAAGGGATAGTGATGCTGGGCAAAGGGCATGGCGCCGGAGTCAAACCAACAGTCAATGACCTCGGGCACGCGGCGCATCTCGCCGCCGCATTCGGGACATTTTAAAGTGACGGCATCCACGAAGGGACGGTGCAGCTCGACATCCTCGGGGCAATTGTCGCTCATCTCTTTGAGCTCGGCAATGGAGCCGATCGAGTGCATATGTCCGCAATCGCAGGTCCAGATATTCAGCGGCGTACCCCAATAACGGTTACGGCTGATACCCCAATCCTGCACGTTTTGCAGCCAATCGCCAAAGCGGCCCTTACCGATGCTCTCGGGAATCCAGTTGATGGTGTTATTGTTTTTGATCAGATTGTCCCGCACGGCGGTCATCTTGATAAACCAGGATTCTCTGGCGTAGTAAATGAGGGGAGTGTCACATCTCCAGCAATGGGGATAATCATGCTCAAACTTGGGCGCGGCAAAGAGCAGCCCCGCTTTGTCCAGATCGGTGAGCACCAGCATATCCGCATCTTTGACAAAGGTACCGGCATAGGGCGTCTCCTCGGTAAGCTCACCCTTACCGTTGACAAATTGCACGAAGGGCAGGTCGTAGTTTTTACCGATGCGGTTATCGTCCTCACCGAAGGCGGGGGCGATATGAACGATACCGGTACCGTCGGTCATGGTAACGTAGTTATCGCAGGTGATAAAATGCGCCTTTTTCTTCTGCTTTTCACAGACGGGTTTGACAAAGTCAAAGAGAGGCTCGTATTCCTTATGCTCCAGGCTCTTGCCCGCAAAGCGATCCTTGACCTCGTAATTACCTTCACCCAATACCTTATCCAGCAGGGCCTCGGCCATATAATAGGTCTTATCCTCGGAAACCACCTTACAATAGGTCTCGTCGGGGTTGACACAAAGGGCCACGTTGGAGGGCAGGGTCCAGGGGGTGGTGGTCCAGGCCAGGAAGAAAGCATCCTCGCCGATCACCTTAAAGCGAACGATGGCGGAGCGCTCCTTGACCGTCTTATAGCCCTGGGCTACCTCATGGGAGGACAGGGGGGTGCCGCAACGGGGGCAATAGGGCACGATCTTAAAGCCCTTATACAGCAGACCCTTATCGTAGATCTGCTTCAGCGCCCACCACTCGGACTCGATAAAGTCATTGTGATAGGTGACGTAGGGGTTATCCATATCCGCCCAGAAGCCGACCTTATAGGAAAAGTCTTCCCACATTCCTTTATACTGCCATACGCTTTCCTTACAATGACCGATAAAAGGCTCCAGGCCGTACTGCTCGATCTGTTCCTTGCCGTCCAGACCCAGTTTCTTTTCCACTTCCAGCTCAACGGGCAGGCCGTGGGTATCCCAGCCCGCCTTACGGGGAACCATACAGCCCTTCATGGTGCGGTATCTGGGAATCATATCCTTAATAACACGGGTCAGCACGTGGCCGATATGGGGCTTACCGTTGGCGGTGGGAGGGCCGTCATAGAACACGTAGGGCGTGCCCTTGGCGCGGGTCTCGATGCTCTTCTCAAAGATCTCGTTGTCCTTCCAGAACTGCTCGATCTTACCCTCTTCCTCTACAAAGTTTACGTTGGGGGAAATTTTCTGATACATACTCAAAATCTCCTTTAATAAAAAAATGCCCGTCCATAACAGGACGAGCAAGCGCTAACCACCCATTACATACCATCATATGTTTCCTTGATAACGGTAGGATACCGGAGACGCCTACTGCCTTTCAGCGCTCAGCTCCAAAGTGATCTTCCCTCTTCTGTTACTTGCATCGGGCTCCCACCCTCCCCGATTCGCTGTGCCGTTGGCAGAAAAGTTACTCTCTTTATCTACGCTTGTTTCAACATTGTACCACGGTTTTTATAAAAATGCAAGGGAAATATAAAAGGAGATTGCTTAAGGGTGCCCTCATTTAGGGATTAACCGCCCTAAAATAACGTGTTTTGGCGCAATACTATGTTAAAAAAGCCCGTCATCCGTCAGGATGGCGGGCTTTTTGTGCCGTGACTTGCATCCAAAATCCGCTATCTTAGGATGCTTTCGCAGTTTTGAATATATAAAAGCCCTTGTAATTTATGGATTACAAGGGCTTTTGTTTAATTCTTCGGGACTTGCTTCAAAACCGATTTCTCCCTAAGTGAGGGCACCCAAAGGCAATCTCCTTTTGATTAAGGTGACAAGAGTCGAACCAATATGCCTGCCAAGGCATAATGTTTCGCTTGATCTTGTCTCATCGTTTGTAATACGTTAGTATAACTGCACTCTTCGACTTCGCCAAGCAAAAAATTCTGACCTTGGCAGGTCGAAGAGTTTCGCGCAAATGGATTTTTTTGAAAGGTGAAGTGTGCAATTTG
>JAZQDW010000030.1:0-8657 GCA_045546995.1 Eubacteriales bacterium | reverse complement strand
CAAATTAATTCCTTCTTTCCCTTGCGTTGCAAGGGATTTACTGTTTTCCGCCGATAGAACTTCTACCGTACCCACGTACGCCGACGAAGTCCTCTCGGCGAAATGCAACGCCTTTTTTGGCAGTCTGCCAGCGTGTCAAAGGGGATTCTTTGACACGCTGAAAAAGTGAGGTCTGCCGACCTCACTTTTTATTGTAACCGAAAACCACGCGATCGTCGCGTGGCCCGATAGGGCTTTAGGATGAGCAGGAAAAAAACGGTCTAAATAAGGAGCAGAGGGCAACTTGTGCCTCGCCTCCCTCTGTCGAGGGAGGTGGATTTTTGCGTAGCAAAAAGACGGAGGGAGAGAGGATAGGGGCAGAATGGGAAGTTTCGTTATCTCTCCCTCAGTCCTCGCTGACGCTCGGACAGCTCCCTCGTCAGAGGGAGCCAAGGGGCAGAATGGGGAGTTTCGTTATCTCTCCCTCAGTCTTCGCTGACGCTCGGACAGCTCCCTCGTCAGAGGGAGCCAAGGCAGGCTGTGCAGCCCATTTATGGGCAGCCGGCAATCAATGCACGGCCGGCAGGCCAATCAAGAGCGCACCCCGGTGCTGCCGGTAGTATTATGGCTATGCCCGCTATGCGGGAGGATATTTATTTTTTGTATAAACTGAACAAAAAAACACCTTGTTTTTTGGTAAAAGCAGATATGGAAATTTTGACACTTATAATATATAATAAAAGAGTATAAGTATATAAATACAAAGGAGAGAGCTCTATGAAGAAAATCAAGGTTTTATTGAGCTGGGTTCTGACCATCTGTATGATGGCCACGTTGTTCACCGGCTTCAATACTGCATCTGCAGCCACCACTCTGGACGCTCTTGGCATCGTGTTGGATGACAACACGGTGACAGCAAGCACTGCTGTCGGTAATACCTTTACCGTCAAGATCCCCGACGGTCGTCCCCGTGTACCGCAGGTAAGCTGTACCGGCGCCACCGTCTATCAGGCACAGCTGCCCGACACCGCTACCGAGGCAGACGCCACGGTAATCAAGGATGGCACCACCTACACCATCAAGTTTGTGAAGGACGCCTCCCTGGGATTTGTGTTGCAGTATGACGACTATTATACCTGGAACAGCGGTCTGTCCGGCGCCAGCTATACCTCCAGCAATACCGGTATTGCTACGGTTAGCAGCAACGGTGAGATCCACGTGGTGAAGGTTTCCGACACACCCGTTACCATCACTGCCACCCTCGGCAGCGACACCAAGACCCTGACCATCACCAAGACCATTCGCGCCGTACTGGGCATTTGGTTGGTCACCGGTCAGTCCAACTCTGCTTACAACTACAACGATCCTGCGCAGTCCGTTGCGCCGAAGAAGGGTACCGGCATCTATTTCGGTCCCATCAGCTCTTTGACCGTACCTGCTTCCTTTACCAATATGACGCAGGACAACGGTAAAGCTGCCGTCGGCGGCGTGGAGCCCGGTATTGCCAAGGCGCTGTATGAAAAGACCGGTGAGAAGAACCTGGTGATGAATGCCGGTATTTCCGGTACCGGCATCGCTCAGTTTTTGCCCGGCGTCAGCACCTCGTTCACCAGTAGTTCCGGTACCTGGGCTTTGATCAATGCCGTTTATGAAAAGGCATATGAACTGTGGAACAAGAGCGATTTCCAAAGTAAGTATGAGACCCGCCTGCGTTCCTACTTCTTCCTGCAGGGCTGCGCTGAGGTCAGCTCTCACTGGTCCAAGCACTATGACGGCTTTGCCGTGAATAAAAACACCAATTCCTTTACCACCCTGGGCACCAACTATCCGGCCGGCACACATACCTTCCGTACTTATATGACCGACATACTGGGCTTTGACTATTGTATGGATATGATGGTTGCCTGGAGACCGGTTGGTATTACCGCCTCCACCCGTACCGCGCAGTTCAAGCTGGCAGAGGATTTTGACGATTATTTCGTTGCTTCCCGTATCGGTCAGACCTTCTCTCAGGCAGAGGGCAGCTACCGTTATGATGAACTGCACTTTAATCAGGTCGGTAAAAACTATTACGGCCTGCACACCGGCGCCAACGCCGCCAGAATCTACAGCGGCAAACAGGTGCTGGAGCCTGCCACGTCTGCCAAGGCATATTTCAACCAGATCGGTTTTGCCGACGGTCAGACGCTGTACGTCAAGGCCGGTGATTTCTATAACTATTGCACCCGTCCTTCCAGCTGGACCTCGGACGATACCTTTGGTTATAAGTTTGTCGGCGACAGCATCGTAAACTTCGACGGCGAAAACGATTTTGCCATCAAGAAGGATGCAACGCCCGGCTCCTCCTGTAAAATGGAGATCTACTCCTGTTCCGATAATACCACTCCCATTGCTACCATCAACATTCAGGTAGTGGGTAATGCGGCTGAGAATTTTGACAGCATTAATACGGAAGAATACACCTGGACCTTCGAGAACAATCAACCCACCACTACGGCCGGTGACATTGTTCTGACGCCCGCCTCCGAAAGCAATTCCGGCTTTGCCGGCAAGACCGCTTTGGAAATGTCCCGTGACCTGACCCTGGATGGCGACGGTTACTGGAGCATCGAGTGGAAGAGCAACGGCGTAGGCAACGGCTCTATGCTGCTGTCCTCCGCGGACGAGTTTTCCAAGACTACGGACGCCAACAATCAGCCTCACTTTATTTTCGTGTATCATACCAATGATACCGGTTGGAGACTGTTCCGTGATTCCGGCTGGACGGATAACTTCTGGAGAGGTTACACCGGAAACGCCATTACCGGCAACCACGTATTCAAGTTGGAATGCCGTGACAACGTTTATACCTTCAGCATCGACGGTGAAGTTATGGATAGCCGTAAGATCGTCGAGGGTCACGGCGCCTACGGTTCCGAGAGTAGTTACAGCGGCGCCGGTAAGTTCTCCAACGAGTTCAATGTACATTATCTGCTGGGTGGTATCAACCAGAACGGCCTGGCAAGCACCAAGTACGGTTATTCCGGCGACGTAGAGTACGTCACCATTCGTCTCGGTGATGAGGACCCCACCATTTCCAAGATCAACAACTATCCCTACGGCGCCAAGAGTGGCAAGGGTACGGCCGAGGATCCCTACGTGATCGACGTTAACGTTGCCGCCGGTACCAAGATCGACGCAACCGCCTTTACCGCCTCCACCCCCGCCGGTACCCTGGCGCTGTCTGCCGAGAAATTCGGCGGCGAGTCTCTGGGCGTGCTCAGCTGTGATGCAGGCACCAAGAACGTTTATGCTATGATCCTGGGCGCTCTGCCTCATATGAGCACCTTCTACAAGATCAACTTTATCGTTTCTGCCAACCCCGACAAACTGCCCGACGATATCTACCCCGACACCAACACGGTGATGGTAGATGCCGCCGCTGCCGATTTGGATATCGGTGATGCCAAGCAGTACACTGTGGAAGGCAAGACCTATTCCTTCGTAGCAGGACACAACCTGTATGCCAAACTCTCCGAAGCTTATAAAGCAGTAAAAGACGGCGCCACCATCCTGATGGCTGCCGGCACCTACAACGAAAGCGTTACCTTTGCCAAGAACGTTACCGTCAAGGGTGCGCAGGCCGGCGTGAATCCCAACGCAAAGACCGCTGATGAGAAGGTTTGGGATGCCGTCAGAAGCGATCTGAGCAAGGAGACCGTCATCACCGGTCTGTGGACCGTGTCCGACGGTTGTGATACCTTTACCGTAGACGGCGTTGCCTTTAATAAGACCGGTCGCCTGTATAACGGCAAAAAGGTTGACAACAGCGAAGTTGCCATCGAACTGAAAAACATTTTGGTCGACGGCTTGACCAACGATGCGGCGTTCCGCTTCGGCGATACCAGCGCCAACAGCACCGTTGCCATCTTCGGCAGCGTGACCATCGAAAATATGCGCGCCGTTAATCTGACCAAAAACCACCTGATCTATTCCGGTCTGAATAACGTTACCATTCAGAACAGCTATTTCCACGGTGGTAGCCGCGTAGGTAAGTTCACGTTGCCCGACGTTGTGGACGATACCACCGAGATCCCCGCTTCCTTTACCTTTACCGGTAACCTGCTGGACGGCGCCACCAAGGCCTATACCGTAGATTTTGCGCTGGCCTCTGATGAAAGCAAGTCTGCCGCCGCTTACGGCGAGATCGACGTTACCGTCAGCGAAAACGTATTCCTGAACACCGTCAGCGCCGCCGTCACCGAGACCGTCGGTGTCGTAGAGTTGTCCGTTGATCAGGATACCTTCACCTTTGCCTTCGAGGATAACCTGATCTATGAGGGTGATGCCTCCGTTTCCGCCGCAAATAAGGCCTTCGTCGTCGTTGGCAGTGGCGTATCTCTGGCATTGGAGGACACCGATCGCGGTGATAACTACACCTTCAAGAGAAACCGCTTTATCAGCACCAAGGCAGACGTTCCCATGATCGTCAGCTCCGATATCGAAACCCGCAAGAACAACAACAACATCAACGTTGGCGGCAACTATGCCGAGGTGGCCGGCGTCTGCGTTACGCCCAACACCAACACCGCTTCCGGCTCGCTGACGCAGGATCGTCCCGTTTCTTTCCTTAATTATTATTATACCAAGGCCGATCTGTCCGAAAGCACCTGCGAGCATGATAATACCACTACCACCGGTGTGCCCGCCAGCTGTCAGGGAGCCGGTTATGAGGATCTGGTTTGCGCCGCTTGCGGTGAGGTTCTGCAGCATACCGACCTGCCCAAGACCGATCATATCAACTCCGATTGGATCGTAGAGGTCGAGGCCACTTGTACCACCGCCGGTGTGGAAGTGCAGAACTGTACCTTCTGCGGTGAGAAGCAGGCCGAGAGACCTGTTGAGAAGCTGGGCCACGACGACGGTAAATGGAAGACCGTTACCGACGCCAGCTGTGCACAGGAGGGCAAGCGCGCCAGACTGTGTACCCGTTGCGACTACGAGCTGGAAAGCATCGTACTTGCCAAGAAGGACCACAGCTTTGAAAGCGTAAACGTGGTAGAAGCCACCTGTACCGCCGCCGGCGCAGAGGACTTTGAATGTATCGTTTGCGGCGCCACCAAGACCGAGGTACTGCCGCAGTTGCTGCATACCCCCGGTAAATGGACCGTTACCACCGAGCCCGATTGCGCCGCCGGTACCGACGGTGAGCGCCAGATCCTTTGCACCGAGTGTGACAAGGTTATGGACAGCGAAGTGATCGCATACGAGCACAGCTATGTAGACGAAGTGATCCTGCCCTCCGAGAGAGGCTCTCTGGGCGTGACCATGAGCGTCTGTGAGATCTGTGGTGAGCCCAACGCACAAGAGCCCATCAGCCTGATCATTCCCGAGCAGGCCGCGCTGACCATCTTCGAGGACGTCAGCAAGAATGATTGGTTTATCAAGAATGAGAGCGTAGACACGATGCTGTTGCTGGGTCTGTTTACAGGTACCGGCAAGACCACCTTCTCGCCTCAGATGAAGATGACCCGCGCTATGTTCGTTACCGTTCTGAGCAGACTGGACGGCGCCGCGACGGACAACGACGTCACCACTCGCTTTGAGGACGTTGCGGTTGGCGCCTGGTATACCGGCGCAGTTGCCTGGGCAGCTGAAAACGCCATTGTCAGCGGTACCAGCTATTACACCTTCGAGCCCAACGCCCCCATCACCCGTGAGCAGATCTGCAAGATGATGGTAAACTATATCAAGTTTGCCGATCTCAAGCTGTATGCCGTGGCAGAAGAAAAGACCTTCGCCGACCAGGCTGATATTTCTTCCTGGGCCGCAACGGACGTCAAGATTTGCCAGGTTGCCGGCATCATCACCGGTAAGGAGCGTAATCGCTTTGATCCGCAGGGTTATGCCACCCGCGCAGAGGTTGCAACCATCTTTACACAGCTGTTGCGCAACCCCGGCTTCTGGAACTAAATTTTATAAAAAACCACCGCATTTGCCCAAGTGTTCTAAAGGACACTTGGGCAGTTTTATTCGCCTTACGGCGAGTGATATTGCTTTGCAGTGATATTTGAACTAAAGTTCAAGTGATATTGCCTTCGGCAGTTTTTGGCGAATAAAATATCACTGAAATCGTAAGATTTCAATATCACTTCCCGAACGGGAAATATCACTCTGTGCGTTTAGCACAGAATATCACTATATAAAAATTACTACCCGAAAAAGAGTTTAATTTTCTCTTCTTCGGGTAGTTTTGTCTTATACTGTTGCAAGCAGGAAATTTGTGTGCCAAATTTCATTTTTATTAAAGAAGACTTTCCTTTGCAACCCCGCCCTTCAACTGCGGCGGTTTTTCTTTGCTCTAATATATAAATAGGAAGACTTTTTGCGGAAAGGGATTTGACATTTAGAGAGGGGTTTGCTACAATGATAAAAAATGAAGGGAGCAACCGCAATGAATAACGTGATCGAATGGACCTATCTGCCCTGGGATATACAGGGGATGGCGGGCAAGGTCTGCTGGCCCTGCGTGCTGATCGGTATTCTGTTTGTGCTCATTACACAGATCATCCGTCGCACGCCGCTGGGATATGATATTCATCAGTCACCCTTCCTGTCGCTGGAGGTGACGGGGCTGGCGCTGGTGATCAATACGGCGGTGTACGCTCTGTTTTTCTGGTACGTTGCCATGGCCGTCAGTCTGTTTTTTACGTTGGTGTTTTATCTCTCGGCCCGCGGCATTCAGGCACGTATCTATTTTGAGGAAAAGGACGGCCGTTGGGGGCTGTATCCGCCGTTGCAGAAAATTCGCGGGGAACTGTTTTCCGACCAGACCCCCGAGGAACAGCTGGAGCAAAAGGCGCAGGTGGATAAGACCTTTCGTAAGCTGTCGCCCTGGTGGTATTTTCCGCTGACGATACTGTTGCCCTTTGCCATCATTTTGTTGCTGAAATTGTGTGGGATGCCCTATATCTTCACGCCGCACGCACTGTAAAAGGAGAAAAGAATTATGAGAAATGCCCACGTTCGTTTTATGTGTTATCCCAGCGTTGTTTGCGTGGGGAAGGAGACGGAGATTACCGTATACCCGCGGGATCTGGCCTATCACTTTTCGACTGAAAAGGAGTATGAGGCGGCCGTCTTTGGCCTGCGGGAGGATCAGTTGGATTATCACGCTCCGTTACCGCCGTATGATTTGCCCTGTAAGGTGGTTGACGGCTGCCTGAAGGTACAACTCACAGCCACCAGAGAACAGGAGTATTCTCTGCGCTTCCGTGAAAAGGGAGAAAATGGTAAGGGTACGATGGTAGCCCTGTACGCCGTACAGGAGGACCTGTTCGGCCTGCGCCCGCTGAAGGGCGATTTCCATACTCATTCTTATTACTCCGACGGCGTCGACGGCGTGCCGATGGTCCCCTCCAATTATCGGGAGGAGGGCTTTGACGTATACGCCCTGACCGACCACAACCGAATGTTCACTTCCCTGTATCAACAGCAGTGGTACGAGGGGGTCGACCTTGGTATTTGTATGATGTCCGGCGAAGAGGTGCATACACCCGGCTCGGGCGTGCACATCGTGCATATCGGCGGCTCTGCGAGCGTGTGCGAGCGCTATATTCATCATCCCGAACAATTTAAGGCCGAGGTGGCAGAGATCGAAAAGACGCTGTCCCACGTGGACGAAACGTATCGTTATCGCTTTGCCTCTGCGATCTGGACGTGCAGAGCCATCCATGAGGTGGGCGGCATCGCCATCTTTGCCCATCCTTTCTGGAAACCCGATCATTACAATATTTCCGAGGATTTTTGCAAGCTGCTCTTTGATGCAAAGATCTTTGACGTGTTCGAGCTGTTTAACGGCGGATATTGCCATGAGGACAATCTGCAAAACGCCCTGTGGCAGGAGCAACTGTTGCAAGGCAATCGTATTCCCGTGGTGGCCAGCTCAGACTGCCATCATCACGACGGCGAATATTATTTCGGCCGCGCCTTTACCATCGTATTGGCAGAGGATAACACCCCCGAGGCGGTGAAGGCGGCTGTTTTGGCAGGAAACAGTATCGCTGTGGAGGTGCCCATCAGTAATGCCAATGAGTTCCGCGCCTACAGCCATTCCTACCGCTTGACTGCATACGCCCGATTTTTGTACGAACACTATTTTAACGAAACCTGGCGCCTGTGTGTGGGCGAGGGCATTTTGATGCGTCGTCACCTGTGGGGCGAGGACGTGGCCGAGGCGCTTTCCGCGCTGGCCCCCACCGTGGAAAACTTCTACAAACAATTCTTCGGGCTGACGCCGGCGCCCACCCTTTCCGCCGAAACGCTGGCCCGACTGGACGCCCTGCGTCAAACCCAGCGGGAGCGCGGCCCCGAGACCAGCGGCAGTAAACTTTACGTTTACGGCTCCAACACCCGACACGAATAAGGTGACAAGAGTCGAACCCATTATGGTTTGGCGCAATGGCTTTTTCTGCCTTGCTTGTGTTCATTTTTGCAAGGCGCCAGCCTTGCTGCAAATTGCACACTTCACCTTTCAAAAAAATCCATTTGCACGAAACTCTTCGACCTGCCAAGGTCAGAATTTTTTGCTTGGCGAAGTCGAAGAGTGCAGTTATACTAACGTATTACAAACGATGAGACAAGATCAAGTGAAAACATTATGCCTTGGCAGGCATATTGGTTCGACTCTTGTCACCTTA
>JAZQDW010000029.1:0-6154 GCA_045546995.1 Eubacteriales bacterium | reverse complement strand
CGTTATCTCTCCCTCAGTCCTCGCTGACGCTCGGACAGCTCCCTCGTCAGAGGGAGCCAAGGCAGGCTGTGCAGCCCATTTATGGGCAGCTGGTAATCAATGCACGGCCGGCAGGCCAATCAAAAGCACACCCCGGTGCTGCCGGTAGTATTAGGGCTATGCCCGAAAATGAAATCCTCCCTATGCGGGGGGATATTTATTGGAGTGCTATTGGGCCAGACGGCGGAAGAGATCCTCAAACAGGGCATCCCGCTGGATCTGGTAAATGTAGTGGATCAAATGGGAATATCCGTCGGCGGCATAGCGTTGGTCGTATTCGGGAACAGGGGCGGGCATCGGCTTGCCCTTCATAAAACGCTCGCCTTCGTTGACCAGCCACGCCACGGCGGTGACGTCCCAAATGACACGGCTCCAGGGTTTGCCGGCGGCATAGCTCTCGGCGGCCTCCACCGTGTGACGGTAGAGATAATCGCACAAGGGGTTTTTGCCTTCCAGCCAATGGGCCAGCTCGTATTTGGTGGTGGTCAGGTGATCCACCACGCCTCTGCAGGGCAACAGCACCAGCGGCGCGCCACTACCCAGCACCACACGGGCGGCGGCAATGTCCTGCCGCATATTAAATTCGCTTGCGGCCTTGTCAACGTGCACGCCGTGTCCGCCCAGCCAGACGATGACGCAGTTGTCCCGCACGGCCGTGCTTTTCAACAGGGCGCTGGCTACGTTGGTGATGGCGCCGATGGCCACCACGTAAAGGGGCGCTTCGGGGCTGTGAGCCTCTGCCAGCGCCACCAATGCGTCGACGGCCTCGGATTCCACCGGGGTGCGCTCGTCGGGCAGATACTGCGTCGAGCCGCGCTTGATCAGCCCCAACAGCTCCTCCCGCTTGGCCAATACCAGCAGATTTTTCAGCTCTTGATAACTTTTTTCCATGCCGTCTGCCGGGGAGACAGACAGGCTGTTAAAGAAGGGGGCGGCATACAGCCCCAATATATTCAGTTTTTCTCCGTAGCTCAGCAAATAACTGATCGCATACTGGTCGTCGATCTCGTTGTAAGCGTCGGTGTCCAGCACCACGTCGATCTTGCCGGCGGGTACGGTGGGATAACGGGAAATTGTTTGACTCATGATCATATACCTCCATCCTTTGCTTTCAGTATACTCGGGACGGCAGATATCTCCTACAATGATTTCGTTCATTTTTTATATTAACTGGTTTTCTTGACAAGGGATGCAAAAGAAGATATACTAAAATCATTCAGAGAGGCGGTGACAGAAAATGCAGTTTATTTCCATTTGGGCGGCCGATCGGCCGTTGGGACATACGGTGCCGTCCCATCAGCATAATTATTATGAATTGGTTTACTATGTACAGGGGCAGGGAGATACGTGTGTGCAGGGGGAGCCGTATTCCTTTCACGAAAACAGCTTTCTGCTCATTCCGCCCGGTGTGGCGCACGACGAGCGGCACGCAAAGGACGGACGGGTGATTTGCCTGATGTTCGAGGCACGGGAGATACTGCCCACCCTGTGTAAAAGCGATCCGCTGTTGACGGTGCACCGCATTTTGGGGGAATTGTTGCGGGAAAGCGGCCGCCAGCCCTACGGATATCGGGAGATGATCGCCGCAAAGCTGACCGAGCTGTGGTTGCTCATCCGTCGGGAGGAACGGGCCGGCGGGGAGGAAAAGGATCTCGAATACGTCATCAACTTTTTAAAAGAAAATTATTCCCAGCGGATCCTGCTGTCCGATTGCGCCGCCCGTCTGCACCTGAGCTATGACTATTTTCAGCACAAATTCCGTCGGCAGGTAGGGATGTCGCCCCGTCGGTTTTTGTTGCTGCAACGGCTGGAGGCGGCCAAGCGGCTGTTGCGGGAGGGACGGAGCTGTACGGCCGTTGCCTATGATTGCGGCTTTTCCACCTCGGCCCAGTTTTCGGCGCTGTTTCGTCGTGAATATGGTATGACGCCCCTGCAATACCGCCAACAACATAAAAGCAAAGGGTGAGGCTGTGCCTCACCCTTGATTTATTTCTTGCCAATGCTCTTTGGTCAACAGCCGCACGTGACCTTTGCGCACCTGACCCAACAGCGGTACGGGCACCTGATCGCTGGTGTGATGAAATACAAAGCCCAGCTTTTCTTGTACCCGTTTGGATTTGTAGTTGCCGTCAAAATGGGCGCACCAGACCGCCCGCGCGCCCAACTCCTCAAAGGCGTGGCGCAGTATCTCCCGGGCGGCCTCGGGCATCAGCCCCTGCCCCCAGAAGGGTTTCCCCAACCAATAGCCCAGCTCGCATTCGTCCTTTCGGTCGGTCAGGTCGGTGGCGGCGCCGAATTTCAGGCCGATGCTCCCGATGGGCTCGCCGTGCAGACAGATTGCGTAGGTTTCGGGGTGGGCCAGCGCGGTGCGGATGATGTGACGGCTGTTTTCCACGTCGGTGTGGGGCGGCCAGCCGGCCGCCGGGCCGACTTCCGGGTCGCCGGCATATCGGTACAGGGCGGCGGCATCCCGTTCCCGCCAAGGGCGCAGGATCAGCCGTTTGGTTTTCAAAATCATAAAAAAGACTCCTTTGTACTTATAGGAAGGGGCGCACTTCTTTGCAGAGTGCGCCCCGTTTTTATTTCAGATCGGTCTGTCCGGCTAAAAATTCCTGTAAATAGCCCTCGATGATGCTGACACCGCCCACCTGATCGCTTTCGATATTGATGGGAAGCACCGGGTCGTGCACCGAAAGGCGCATCAAGATCCAGCCCTCGCCGTGGTCCTTGTCAAAGTTGACCCGTACTCCCTCATAGGAGGGGGTCTCGATGACACCGTAGCGGATGATAAAGGCGGCAAAGGCGTCCAAAACGGCTTGCCCGTGGGCGCGGAAATCCTCTTTTGTGATGGTCAGGCGGATCTCTTTGGCCTCTTTGGCCTCTTTCAGTTCGGCAATCAGCTCGGTCAGGCTGTGACCGGCGCCCATCGTAGCCTGCTTACACAGCAGTTTGACCACCAAATAGGCGCCGTCGTCCAAAAATCGGTTTTCCTTCAATGCGGCGTGTCCGCTGGTTTCGATGGCCAGCGGAGCGCTGATGCCCTCGCCTTCCAGACGGATGGCCTCGTCAATGACGTTTTTGTAGCCCCGTTTAAAACGGTGATGCTTACCGCCCTTGGCCTCGATAAAGGTTTTCAGGCCGCTGCTGGTCACCGAATCGGTCACCACGGTGATGCCGGGGGTCTCCTCCAGCATAATGGCGGCGATGAGGGCGATGAGGGAGCTGGAATTGATACTGCGGCCGTTGCCGTCCACCACGGCGGCGCGGTCACAATCGGTGTCAAAGCAAATGCCCAACGTTGCGCCGGCGGCTACGGTGGCGTGGGAGGTGGCCTCCATAGCGGCGGCATTTTCCGGATTGGGGATATGGGTGGGGAAGGTGCCGTCGGGGGTCAGATTGACCGAGCCGGCGGTGTCGGCGCCCAGAGGACGCAGTACCTTTTCTTCAAAAAAGCCGCCCATACCGTTGCCGGCGTTGACAATGATCTTTTGACCTGCAAAGGGGCGCTCCATACCGGTGCGCTCCCGCATGAGGGAGATCAGTTCGTTGCTGTAAGGGGTCATAATATCGTAGGGACGGATGCTGCCCGGTTGCTCGGCGGGGGTCACCGTCTCGGCGGCGGTGAGGATGGCGGTAATGGCCGCGCCGTCCAGACCGCCCTGCTTTGTAAAGAATTTCAGTCCGTTGCGTTCGGAGGGCAGGTGAGAAGCGGTGATCTCAATGGCACCGTCACAATCGGTGTCGGCAAAACGGGTGGCAAAAAACATAGATGGGGTGGTGGCGCCACCGCAGTGTAACACCTCTGCGCCGGCGGCGCACAGTCCTTGCTCGGCGGCGACCGCCAGAGCGGGGGAGGAAAGGCGGCAATCGTGACCTACGGCGATGCGCAGCCGTTGCTTGCCGGTCTGTTGTGCAAGATAGCCTGCAAAGGCAGCGGCGCAAAGCTGCGCGATGTCGGGGGTCAGGGTGATGGGGCCGTCAAAGGTCAGACCCTCGCCGCCGGCAACGCCGCGGATGTCGGTGCCGCTTTTCAGATGTGCATATTTCATGGTATTTCTCCTTTTATTTGGTCAGCGTGGCGGTGATCATGCGGTCGTTTTGTCCCAGATCCTTGTGGGTGGCGATCTGCGTGAAGGGATGCTCCTCCAACAGCTTTGCCACGTCTGCCGTGGTGTCATAGCCGGCTTCCAGAATGATCTGTCCGCCGTTTTTCAGCGGGGTGGTCCAGTCGGCGGCGATGGCTCTGTAAAACCGCAGGCCATCCATGCCGCCGTCCAGCGCCTCCATCGGCTCGTGCCGAACCTCGGGGGACAGGGTGGGCAGGTCGGCCGACTTGATATAGGGGGGATTGGACAGAAGCATATCAAAGGTGTTGTCGGGAAAATAATTGGTGCCGGCCAGCAGAATGTCGCCCTGCACGAAATGACAACGCTCCTCCACCCCGAGCAGCGCCGCATTGCGCCGTGTGGCATCCATGGCCACGGCGGAGATGTCCACCAGCGTCACGTCCGCTTGCGGTACCAGTTTTGCCAGCGTCAGGCCGATGCAACCGCTGCCACAGCACAGATCCAGTATGCGGGGGCGCTCCATCTGCCGTAACAGGGGCAGAGCGTGGTCGATCAACAGCTCGGTATCCCCACGGGGAATCAGCACACCGGGCAGGGTGAGAAACTCCAGCCCGTAAAATTCCCATTTTCCAATGAGATATTGCAGGGGCATTCCCTGCACCCGTTTGGATACGTCGATCATAAAGCGATCGATGGCCGCAGGGTCCAGCTCCCGCTCCGTATTCATCAATATTTCCCCTCTGGTGCAGGGGATGTGGGCGTTCATCAGATAAAACGCCTCGTTTTTGGCATCGGGAATGTTTTTTTCAATAAAAATGATCTCGGCGTTTTTATAGATCTGCTTCAGACTTACTTTCACTTTGCTCTTCTTCCTTTTCACGGACGGTGTATCCGTCCTCGGTCAAAATCATTTCGGTATCCAGGGGATAGTCCAACAGCACGCCGTTCAGGGCGGCGATGGCCACTTCCAATTGCTTTTCATCCGGCTCCTTGGTGGTGATCCGCTGGAACCACAGGCCGGGGGCGGACAAAATACGGGTCAGCAGATTGTCATACTTGCCGGCCAGTCGGATACATTCGTAGGCCAGGCCCATCATAACGGGGATCAGACAGATGCGGATCAGTGTACGCCACAGGGTGGGCACGGTGGCGGGGATAAACAGTGAAATGAATACACCCACCAAAAGGGTTAAGAATAAAAAGCTGGTGCCGCAACGGGGATGAAACCGCTTGAATTTTTTGGCGTTTTCCGGGGTCAGCGGCTCTTTTTTCTCGTGACAGAAAATGCTTTTGTGTTCGGCGCCGTGATACTGGAATACCCGTTTGATATCGTTCATTTGAGAGACCAGCAACAGATAGCAGAAAAAGATGGCGATCTTCAGTACGCCTTCGCTGCCCGAACGGATCAGGCGTTGCGCGCTGTCGCTTAAGGAATCAAATCCGGGGATCACGTCGGTGATAAAACCGACGATCAAACTGGGCAGACCGATAAACAGCGCAATGCTCAGCAAAACACCCAAGATCATGGCAACAACGCCCAAAATGGCCATACCGGTCTTGCCGAACAGCTTGGTGAGGAATTTTTCAAAGGGGGTCTCGGGCGGGGTCTCCTCCTCAATGTCCTCCATGGCGATATCGGCTGAATACATCATCGAGGAATAACTCAGCATCATGGAACGGACGAAGCTGTACAAACCGCGGATCACCGGGATCTTACCGATCACGGCGTTTTCTTTGGCATTTTCCGTGACCTTCAACACGATGTCACCGCCGGCGCGGCGCACGGCAATGGCGGTCCGTTGGGGGGAACGCATCATAACGCCCTCGATCAGGGCGCTGCCGCCGATGGAGGTATATTTGGTCTTGGTTTCTTTTTTCATTTGGCACCTCGGTTCGGGAAATTTACATAAGGTGACAAGAGTCGAACCAATATGCCTGCCAAGGCATAATGTTTTCACTTGATCTTGTCTCATCGTTTGTAATACGTTAGTATAACTGCACTCTTCGACTTCGCCAAGCAAAAAATTCTGACCTTGGCAGGTCGAAGA
>JAZQDW010000028.1:0-48087 GCA_045546995.1 Eubacteriales bacterium | reverse complement strand
TTTGCGTAGCAAAAAGACGGAGGGAGAGAGGATAGGGGCAGAATGGGAAGTTTCGTTATCTCTCCCTCAGTCCTCGCTGACGCTCGGACAGCTCCCTCGTCAGAGGGAGCCAAGGCAGGCTGTGCAGCCCATTTATGGGCAGGTACCCATTATATCTAATCGAACGTTCGACGATCGCACCAACGGTGCCGTCGACGGTAGTTGACAAAAAATGCAGATTTTGATATTCTATATTTTGAGGTGAATATCATGAGTAAGGACACGTCAAAAATTGTGGAAGAGCTGGGGCTCTGCGCCGATTTCAAGGCCTTTTACGATGAAAATAAGGACTATATGGTCCGTGAGAGCCTGGCTGAATTGCTGCAGCATTTTTTGACGGAAAAAAATCTCAGTAAGGCGCAGGTGATCCGGCGCTCCGAGCTGTCGGAGGTATATGCTTACCAGATCTTTTCCGGTCTGCGTGTCCCCGAACGGAATAAACTGCTTTGCCTGTCCGTGGCAATGGAGCTTTCCCTGGAAGAGACGCAACGGCTGTTGCGTTGCGCAGGATATTCTCCTCTGTACGTCAAATTGCCCTTTGACAGTGTTTTGCTGTATGGCATCTGTAATCACCTTACCGTGATGCAGATCAATGAATTATTGTATGAATACGGGTTTGAAACGATAGGATGAAAAATTGTCCCCACTGTAATGCCGCAATTGAAGAAAATGCACGCATCTGCCTATACTGTATGAAGGAACTGGATGTCAAGGCGAGCATGGATCCGACACGTTTCCGTAAAAGGAAATGGATGCCGTTTCTTTGGTGCGCCGTTTTTGTTGTGGCCGCCGCGCTGATCACCCTTACGGTCGTCTGGATCGTAAAAACGGTCAGGGCGCGACCGTCGGAGGAATTGCCGACGTCACCGGAATCCTCTCCCATTGTCGAGCAACCTGTGACCGGCCCCGAAGGTCCCTTGCCGCCTATGACAGACGGAGAACAGGGGAGCAGTACGGTCGTAACCGACGGTAAAACGCCGTCCTCCGGTACGGCAGGAACGGCGTCGTCACCCCAGACGGGGACGAATGCCACCACCCCGGGGAAGGATACCGACTCTTCTGCCGGCGGCGTGACGCCGTCGACCACTACGCCCGGTACAACGACACCGAGTAGCGGTACTACCAAACCGAGTACCGGCACTACCAAACCGAGTACCGGCACTACCAAACCGAGCACCGGCACTACCACACCGAGCACCGGCACTACCAAACCGAGCACCGGCACTACCACGCCGAGTACCGGCAATACCACGCCGAGTACCGGCACCACTACACCGAGCACCGGCACTACCACGCCGAGCACCGGCACCACTACACCGAGCGCCGGCACTACCACGCCGGTTACCAAGCCGGAAAGTACCACCCCGGCCGCGCCCGCTGTGACCGAGGCGGTGTATCTCTATCGGGATGCCCGCTACGGTGTGGATGATTTTCAGGTGACGGCGGCGGTGGATAACTGCGTTGTCATTACGGGGGTCGCCACGCCTGCATCGGATGGCATCTACCGTGTGCCCGCTACCATCGACGGTAAAAGGGTCATTACCATTCAATCGGATGCCTTTTGCGCCGCAAACGTGAAAAATACGGTAAAGCAGGTCTATCTGCCCGCCTCTGTGCGCACGGTAAAGGATCGGGCGTTTAACGCCTGCGTTAATCTGACGGATATCTATTTTTCAGCTACCTCCATTTACGTCAGCGACCTTGCCTTTGCCCCCAAGGAGCAGCGTAGCGGCACGCTGACCATTCACTGCGCCTACACTTGCGGTAATCGGGATTTTCGCTATTATCGGAATATTGCAGACGATTATTATGATGCGGTATTTGAGGAGTGGAACGGATGAGCACTTGCGAGCAACAACTGGATCAATTCTGGAAGTTTTTTGACAGAGTATCCCTCCTTTCCGGCCGTAACGGCGGACGGGTCTGGCGGGTGCGCCATCGGAAAACGGGGCAGGACTGTATCCTGCGTCAGCTGGACAGCCCCAACGACGTGTATCTTACGCTGTGCACCTTTCGCTGTCCCCATCTGCCGACGGTGTATGACGTGTATCACTGTGAGGACGGTATGATCGTCCTGGAGGAATATATCTCCGGCCTGACGGTGGCGCAGGTGGCGGAAACGGGGCGTTACCGCCAAAATGGGGCAAAAAAGGTGCTTGCCGGCGTGTGCGGCGCCATGATGGTCCTGCACCAAAACGGCATCGTACATCGGGATATTAAACCCGAGAACGTCATTGTGGATGCCGATGGACGTGTGGTGCTCATTGATTTTAATGCGGCGCGCCGTATCAGCCGCAAAAGTCGGGATACCGAGGTAATGGGGACCGTTGGCTACGCCTCGCCCGAACAGCTTGGCCTGAAGGAAAGCGACGAGCGTACGGATATTTACGCCGCCGGAGTACTGCTCAACGTACTGCTGACGGGACAATATCCCACCGATACGCTGGCGCGCGGCCGCTATGGCCGCATCGTGCGGAAATGCACCAATATCAACCCCAACGAGCGCTATCCCTCTGCTGAAAAACTCTATAAAGCATTATAAAAAGCAGGTCATACGACCTGCTTTTTATAATTATTTTTCTCGCTGACTCCAAAGGAAAAGATCGAATTTGCGCTTCCTGTTTGCAACGTCGATCCCCGCCGCATTTAATACCGTATCAACAGCGGCGTTAAAGGCGGCGTAGTCGTCTTCTTTGTACCAACGATCAAGCTGTGCGCCGGTCAGTTTTACTCCAACAAGCTTTGCGTATTTTGGCAACAGCTTGGCAACGGCAGAATCGTAAATGCTGTAATCATCTCTGCCGTAAACCACGGTGTTGTGCAAACAACAGTATTTTGTGGCAAAGGAAAACAATCTGTTTTCAAGCCCGCGATAGATCTCGCAGACCACCGAAGGATCGCCGCTTGCTACCCGACGATCAAAATCGGGGATCGTACGGATGTTTTCAACCAACTGCGGCAAAAACTCCAGCTTTTTGTATCGGAATAATTGTGTAGCATATAATTTGTCCAGCAGCAAGACCTTTGCGGCAATTTGATAAGCCTCTTTGTTTTCGGGGAAAGCGGCTAAAAGCTCTTCCAACATCGGTTCGGTAACACAGTAGATTGCGTTGCCGGTTTCTTTTTCTGCTTGCTTTAGGATTTCTTTATTTGTTATTTTTAATAGAGTGCCCATAATATGCTCCTTTCGTTTATTCATTACGCACATAAATTCTATACATATTTCCTGATTGAGAAGAATAAGTATGTTCTTTGCTTAACAATACTGTCGCTGCAGAACTTGGGTTTTCCATGGTGGATTGTGTCAGATTGTTCAATGTTGATGAAGATGAACTTTGACTACCGTATTTATATTTCCATCCTTTCGGATTTTCGAAATATGCGGTGGTTAAACCTGAATCTATAAAAGCGGAGTTCCAAATCGTTTGGACGTTTTTCGGAATCGTAATTGTTTTGAGCGAACTGCAACGTTGAAAAGCATAGGCACCTATAGACGTGACACTTTCCGGAATTTGAATGATAGATAATGATGTGTTATAGAAACAATTGTCAGGAATGGTTGTGAGTCCGGATGGCAAAACAACCTCTGTAAGGGAATCGCAGCTAAAGAATGTTTGAGCCTCCATTGTTGTTACAGAATCCGGCAACTCCACCCTTTCAAGCGAGTCACACAAACCAAAAGCACTCAAACCAATTGTCTTTAGATTTTTGGAGAAAACTATTTCTTTGAGATTTACACACTTGTAGAAAGCATAATCACCTATGGATAAAAGGCTGTTCGGCATGCTGATTTTTGCAAGCTGTGTGGCTCCGTTAAATCCGTCGTTTGCAATCGTCGTCACTGCTTTTCCGTTGTATTCCGCAGGAATGGCAACGGAAATGGCGCTGGTTTTATATGTCGAATTCAGCGCAACACTGTAAGTATCGTCCTCCAAAAGTGTAAAGGTCAGTAAGCTAATTTCATTTGTAATTTCATTATCGGCAGTTACTTTGCCCACGTCAACAGGATTTCCGGGATCATCGGTATAGGTGATATAAAGATGCCCGTCCTTGATCTCCACGTCGGCAATGCCTCTGCCGGCCTCGCCTTTTTCGCCTTGGGGGCCTTGGGGGCCGGTGGCACCCGTTGCGCCGTCCGCACCGTCCGCACCGTCCGCACCGGTCGCACCGGTTTCACCCTGTACGCCTTGTTCACCCTTTTCGCCTTGGGGTCCTTTGATATTGCCCGGCTCGTGCAGGGTGCCGTCGGTCATCAGAATGCTCAGATCACCCGAGGCGGAAACGGTGACACTTTGAATGCCGACACCGTCGTCACCGTCCTTGCCGTCTTCGCCTACGACCTTACCCAAATTGGCAGAGGTACCGTTGGAATAGGTGAGTATCAATTCGCCGCTTTCGTTGATCTCACTCTTGGTAATACCGATGCCGTTCTCGCCCTTGATATTCCCCAGCGCCAGCACCGTGCCGTTGGTGAGGGTAACACTCAAGGCGCCTTCGTCGGAAACGGTGACGCTTTGGATGCCGACACCGTCGGTACCGTCTTTGCCGTCAGCGCCATCTTTGCCATCTTTACCGTTGGTACCATTTTTACCGTCTGCGCCCACGACCTTGCCTAAATTGGTGGCGGCGCCGTTGGAATAGGTCAGCACCAGCTCACCTTGCTCGTTGATCTCACTTTTGGTAATGCCCAGACCATCCTGACCTTTAATATTCCCCAGCGTCAGCACGGTGCTGTTGGTGAGGGTCACGGTCAGTACGCCCTCGTCGGAGATGGTAACACCTTGAATGCCGACACCGTCGGTACCGTCTTTGCCATCCTGACCGTTGGCGCCGTCTTTGCCGTCCGCACCGTCTTTGCCATCCTGACCGTTTGCGCCGTCTTTACCGTCCGCACCGTCCTTGCCGACGACCCGACCCAGATTAACGGTGGAATTGTCGGAGAAGGTGAGGACCAGCTCCTGCGTCCCGTTGATGGCAGCGCCGCTGATTCCGATACCGTCCTTACCGTCGTCGCCGTCTTTACCATTGGCGCCATCTTTACCGTTAACGCCATCTTTACCGTCGGCGCCATCTTTGCCGTTAACGCCATCTTTACCGTCGGCGCCGATCACAACGCCCAGATTGGCAGAGGTACCGTCGGAATAGGTGAGCACCAGCTCACCGCCTGCATTGATCTCACTCTTGGTAACGCCGATGCCGTCCGCGCCGTCTTTACCGTCCGCACCGTCTGCGCCATTGGCGCCATTCGTGCCATTTTGTCCGTTGGCGCCGTCCTTGCCGACGACCGTACCGAGATTTACGCTTTGACCGTCGGAATAGGTGAGCACCAGCTCACCGCTTGCATTGATCTCACTCTTGGTAACGCCGATACCGTCCTCGCCGTCTTTACCGTCGGCACCGTCAGCACCGTCAGCGCCGTCAGCGCCGTCAGCGCCCTTAATGGTGCCCAGCTCCAACAGCGTACCGTCGGTCAGCGTGACATTCAGTTTGCCGTCGTCGGTGATGTCGATCTTTTCAATGCCGACACCGTCTTTACCGTCGATGCCGTCTTTACCATCAGTACCGTTGATGCCGTCTTTACCATCAGTACCGTTGATACCGTCCTTGCCGTCTTTGCCGTCGGCGCCGACGATCAGACCCAGATTATGTATGGATTGATCCGAATAGGTGAGGATCAGTTCGCCCTTGGAATTGATCTCGCTTTTAATGACACTGATGCCATCGGCACCGTCTTTACCGTCTGCCCCGTCCGTACCGTCGGCACCATCTTTTCCGTCTGTGCCGTTTACGCCGTCCTTGCCATCGGCGCCGATCACCTTACCGAGGTTGGAGCGTTGGCCGTTGGTATATACCAGCACCAGCTGCCCTTCCGAGTTGATCTCGGCAGCTGCAACGCCGATGCCATCGGTACCGTCTTTGCCGTCGGCACCGTCTTTACCGTCGGTACCGTCTTTACCGTTCACGCCGTCTTTACCGTTAACGCCGTCTTTACCGTCGGCGCCGTCTTTACCGTCGGCACCGACGATCAGACCCAGATTATGTATGGATTGATCCGAATAGGTGAGGATCAGTTCACCCTTGGAATTGATCTCGCTTTTAATGACACTGATGCCATCGGTACCGTCTTTGCCGTCAACGCCGTCTTTGCCGTCGGCGCCGATCACAACGCCCAGATTGGCGGTCTGCTTATTAGAATAGGTAAGAATCAGCTCACCCTTTTCGTTGATCTCACTTTTGGTAACGCCAATTCCGTCCTTACCGTTCTGACCGACCACCTTGTCCAGATTGTAGACAATGCCGTCGGATAATGCCAGTAAAAGCTCGCCGTTTTTGCTTACGCTGGCAGAAATGATGCCGACGCCATCCTTGCCGTCTTTACCGTCAACGCCGTCTTTGCCATTCGTGCCGTCTTTACCGTCTTTACCGTCGGCACCGGCCACACCGGCGGCGCCATCTTTACCGTCTTTGCCGTTCTTTCCATCAGCGCCGTCTTTGCCGTCATTTCCGTTTTTACCGTCAGTACCGGCTACTTTACCGCAGTTGAGTACGGTGCCGTCGGAAAGCGTGATCAGCAGCTCGCCTTCGGAAGAAAATTTAGCGCTGTTGATCTTGGCGGTATTGTTCATGGCCACCTGCAATGCCGCCGACCATTCCTCTTCACTGCCGCTGTAGCCGTGCTCCGCCGCAATTTCATACGCGGATTTGCCGCCGAGCGACTCCAGCCACTCCTGGATACTGCCCTCATAGCCGGACTCCACGGCCAGCTCGTAGGCGGACAGACCGCCCTTGACCGTCGTTGCCGCAGGCGCATCGTCCTGATTGTGGATGATCATCGCTGCGCCGATGGATATGCCGATCATCAGCAGGACGGCAATCACTGCCGCAATGATGATTTTTACGATTGTTTTCTTTTGCATTTTGTTTCCTCCCGATATTTTGCAATATTACGTTATTTTATAAACGGCGTAACGCCGATGATGCCCCTTGCTTGATGATCCTGCGGATAGATCGTTCGCTGTAATCGTATTTTGCGGCCAATTGTTTGATGTTGGTGCCGTTATATTCCGCCACGATCATCGCATAAATACTTTCTTTGTCATAGAATTCCATGGGGAAGGTGATCTGTTGGCCCCGGTATTCTTCATAAAAATGTCTGGCGGTCTCCTCGTCAAACATCTCTGCCAGTTCTCCGTATATTCCGTTGAGTTTTATGTGGTCTGTCCTCATCATTTTGTTCACGGTTAAAATTCCTTCCACATATTTTTGAGTAATACTATTCAATATATATTATATGTCAACGCTTTTGACATTTCTATTGTCGCTCTACAAGGACAAAGGCACTTGTAAATGACCGAAAACGTAAAAGCGTTACCATCTGCATTTTATCATTTTGCCCCGATGAAAGTCTTATGCTGGCAGCATAATTTCATATAAAAAACGTGCTCTTGGGCGGAGCACCGCCCAAGAGCACGTTTTTTAGTTATTGATCAGTTCGTTTTCCGTCAACAGCATTTTTTCAATAAAAATGCCATAGCCCTTTGTGGGGTCATCGATAAAGACGTGCGTTACCGCCCCGATCAGTTTTCCGTTTTGTACGATGGGGGAGCCGCTCATACCTTGCACGATGCCGCCCGTTTTGGCCAGCAGACGCTCGTCGGTGATGTGGATCACCATATTTTTGCTTTCCTGCAGATTGTTGTAGATCTTTTCGATCTCGATATCATAAAATTGCGGCGCTTCCTCATCCAGCTGGGTATATACCTGCGCCTTACCGGTGGCAATTTCGCCCCGTAGGGCAATGGGCAGGGTGTCAGCCTCCTGCGCGACCGTGCCGCCCCCCTTGGCGAAGATGCCTTGCTCGGTATTGGCGATCAACGGGCCGTATACCGTATCCTCAAATACACCGATCAGCTGTCCGGTTTCCCCGGCCGTTCCTTTCATAATATCCGTTATTTTCGCTTGCACGATGCTCCCTTGTTGGGAGGGCATGATCTCACCGGTGTCAATGTCTGCCACCGAATGTCCCAGCCCGGCAAAATTACCGGTGGTGCGGTTGTAATAGGTGACGGTGCCCAGCCCTGCGGTGGAATCCCGCACCCACAGCCCCAGACGGGGCGTATTTTCTCCGTCAGGCACCACCGGTGTCACGGTGGCGGTAAATTTGCGGTTTTTGCGGATCACTTGAAAGGTCACCGGCCTGTCGATGCCGGCAATGATGCCTTGCAGCTGTTCGTTGGACAGAATTTTGGTATCATTTACCTGCATCAGACGGTCACCCACACGAATGCCCGCCTCGTAGGCCGGATTAACCGTTTGTCCTTTATAAAGAAAATTACCGCAGCCTACCACGATGACGCCCTCCGTATACAGCTTGATACCGAAGGGCTGTCCGCCTAAAACGATCTCCTGTCGTGTGATCACGTCCACCGTTACGGTCTTAATGGGCAAAAATCCCAAAATTTTGACCTTGGCAACGTAATGCTCCGGCGTGTCAGTCGACGGCTGTCGGTTGCCGCTGTCCCGTACCCGTGCGGTGCTCAGCGTGTATACGTTGGTGTTGAGTCGCTGTGTTTCGCCTGCAAAGGCGGTAAAACTTTCGGGTATACTAAAATACAGCAGACCGTATATCGTCGCCATCAACAGCGCAAACGAACAAACAGCGCGCCGTATTTTTAGCGATAGTTTTGTTCGTTTTTCTGCTCGTTTTGATTTTTTACTTCGTTTTTTGCCTGATAGCGGGTCAGATCGTCAAAACTTTGTTTCTTTTTGTTGTCATAGGAGTTGCTTTTTTTGTTGGTGTTTTTGTTCTTGGCCATGGTTCTTTTCACCTCCTTTCAGTGTTATTTTATCCCGTTTTTCACTGAAAAAAGAGTGTATTAAAAGGCAATGCCGCCAAAATTTTCTGCAAGAAAAAAAGGCAGAATTTCTTCTGCCTTTTCATTATTCAAGAAAGTCGATGTGCCGCGCGCCGCGCCCTTGGAAAATACCGCCGATCTTGCGTTTTGAATTAACGCTCATCACCATACCCACCGCCAACAGACAGGTCAGTATGGACGAGCCGCCGTAGCTGAACAGGGGCAGGGTAATGCCGATGACGGGCAACAGACCGATGCACATACCGATGTTTTCCGCCGCTTGGAAGAAAAACATGGCCGCCACACCGATGGCCACGTAACTGCCGTAATCGTCGGTGGCGTTGCGCGCGATATATACCATGCGGATCAACAACGCAACTATCAGTAGTATAATGATGGCCACTCCGAAAAATCCCAGTTCCTCACCGGCCACTGAAAAGATAAAGTCGGTCTGCTTTTCCGGCAGGATGCCAAACTGGGTCTGTACCCCTTGAAACAGCCCGCTGCCCGAAACACCGCCGCTGCCCAGCGTGATCTTACTTTGCATGGTGTGATAACCGTATCCCAGCGGGTCCACGTCCGGGTCGTATACCGCCAGAATACGCAACCGTTGATAATCTTTTAACAGATATTCAAAAATGAAGGGCATACCCACTAAAATTGCGGTGCCGCCCACGGCAAAATACAGCCAGTGCAGGCCGGCCGCCATGATCATTACGATCATAATAAATACGTATACCAACGCCGTTCCCAGGTCGCCCTGCAGCAGTACCAGCCCGAACATCAGCCCGAAATGGAGCATCAGCGGGATCCACGCCTTGGGGCGGTTGATCTGATGCTGTACCTTACTTAAATGCGTGGCGAAGGTAATGATAAAAATCAACTTTACAAACTCGGAGGGTTGGATACTGACCGGACCTAAAATGATCCAGTTTTTGTTACCCATCCGTTCGGTGCCGATAAACAGGGTAATGGCCAACAGCGCCAGTCCCAAGGGATATAAAAATTTTGCAAAATTGGACAGATTGTCCACGTCGATCATCACGATCATAAATATACCGATCAGTCCCAGCAGCATACCGCCGCCCTGCACGATCAGATTTTTATAGGTGCCGAAGCTGTGCGTGGCGGTGGCGATCAACAGCATACCGTAGCAGCAACAGATGGCGGTAATGCACGCTAAAAAGCCGTCCATCTGACTCATCAGATCACGGACCTTGAAGAAAAACGATGTTAATATTCTGCGCATTTCGGCACCTCCTTTGCCACTTGATATCTCTATTATAACAAAAAAATCAAAATTAACAATAAAAAATAAGAAAAACTATGTTAATTTTTTGTTTTATGTGGTAAAATAAATGAATTGTGAGGTGATGACGTGGAACAATACAGTGTTTTCAGTTTGGAAGAAACGCAGGCGGTGGCGCAAAAACTGGCCGAAGAGATCAATGGCCCCACCGTAATTGCCTATTTCGGCGGTCTGGGGGCGGGCAAGACCACCTTCAGCCGTTTTCTGTGTCAGGCGCTGGGCAGTACCGATGAGGTGACCAGTCCCACCTTTGCAATGGTCCACGAATATCAGGGTCGCTTGCCTATCTATCATTTTGATATGTATCGTGTGGATGGGTATGAGGGGCTGTATTCTACCGGCTATTTTGATTATCTGGATACCGGTGTACTGCTGATCGAGTGGAGCGAGAATATTGAGGAAGATTTGCCCGAAAGCTATATCCGTGTGGACATTCGTCACGGCGCGGCCGACGGGGAAAGGATCATTCGGATCGAGGAGGTCAAATGATACTTTTATGTGTAGACGCCTCGGCCAAGAGCGCGGCAGTCGCCCTGTGTGAGGATGGCGTGCTGTTGGCAGAGAATTTTATCAATAACGGTTTCACCCATTCCGAAACGCTGTTGCCGTTGATCGTGGACACGTTGGCGCAGGCCGGACGGCAGATCGATGAGGTGGATGGATTTGCCGTTACCAACGGCCCCGGTTCCTTTACCGGTCTGCGCATCGGTTGCGCCACCGTAAAGGGTCTGGCGGGGGAAAAGCCCTGTTATCCCGTACCCACCCTGCTGGCGTTGGCCCATACGGTGGGGGAGGATGGCATCGTTATTCCGATGATGGACGCCCGTCGGGCGCAGACCTATACCGCCACCTATCGGATCACGGGCGGCGCGGTGGAACAATTGATAGAGGATCGCGCCATCAGCGTGACGGAACTGGAAAGGGAAATGGAGCAGTTTCTGGCCGACGGGGAAAAAATCATCGTTCCCGGAGACGGCGGATATCTGCTCAGTGAGCAGATGCAGGCAAAGGTTTGTTTACCGGTTCAGCCTCTCATCACCGGCGGGGCCGTGGCCGCCGCCGCAAAACAAATTTCAGCAGTATCGTCTGCCGAGCTTGGTCTGCGCTATCTGCGGCTGAGTCAGGCGGAACGTGAAAAACAAGAAAAAAACGGAGGAACAAAACAATGAAAGTAACCATCACCTGTGACAAGGCCGGCGTGGCCTACGTGGAAAAATGCTGTGAGTATTTTGCAGCTAACGGTATCGAGTACCGTGTGGCGCTGCCCGAGGATGGCAGTGCATTTTGGTTTGACTACGTGGACGGCGCAAAGGAGGTTGCCCACGACGTGGCCGAGGGAAAAAGCGATCTGGGTGTTCTCATCTGCGGCACCGGCATTGGTATGAGCATTGCGGCAAATAAGGTCAAGGGTGTACGCGCCTCTGTTTGCTCGGATACCTTCTCTGCCGAAATGACCCGCAGACATAACAACGCAAACGTTCTGTGTATGGGCGCCCGTGTCATCGGCGAGGAGATCATGCTGTGTATTCTGGATGCCTTTATGAAGGCGCCCTTTGACGGCCTGACCGAGGAGGGCGTACGTCACCTCAATCGGGTCAATAAAATTTTGGCGCTGGAAGAAGAGTTTTAAGCGTGAAAGCATTGGTTGCAATGAGTGGCGGCGTGGATTCGTCCGTGGCCGCCGCCCTGACCCTGCAGGCAGGCTATGAGTGTATCGGGCTGACGATGCTGTTGCATTCTGCCGTGACGGCAGGCGGCTGCGGTACGTCAGCAGAAGCGGAGGATGCGGCTCGCGTGGCGGCCTCTCTCGGCTTTGACCATCAGGTGCTGGATTGTACCGAACAGTTTTCCAACGCGGTCATCGATCGCTTTGTTACGGCCTACGAGCAGGGACGAACGCCCAATCCTTGTATCGACTGTAATCGGTATCTGAAATTCGGCCATCTGCATCAGGTCGCCCGTCAACTGGGCTGTGATAAGGTGGTCACGGGGCATTACGCCCGCATTGTCTTTGAAAACGGCAGATGGTTGCTCAAAAAGGGAAAAGACCCCCGCAAGGATCAAAGCTACGTGTTGTATTTTCTCTCCCAGGAGCAACTTGCTCATACCTTACTGCCCTTGGGTGATACCGACGGAAAGGAGCAGGTGCGCGCCTTGGCGGCAAAGCTGTCTCTTCCCACCGCGCAAAAGCCGGACAGTCAGGATATTTGTTTCGTACCCGACGGCGATTATGCCGCCTTCATCCGTAATTATACGGGCAAGGCGTATCCGCCCGGCGACTTTGTAACCCCGGACGGTCAGGTGTTGGGCCGTCATAAGGGACTGATCCATTATACCATCGGTCAACGGCGCGGGCTGGGCCTTGCCTTGCCATGCCCCGGATACGTCACTCATAAGAATTTGGCGGAAAATCAGGTGGTGGTGGCTCCACGGGAGGGACTGCTGTGTGACGCCGTCACCGCAGGAAAACTCAATTGGATCGCCTTTGATACGCTGCCGTCCACCTTCCATTGTATGGCGGCCACACGTTATCAGGCGCCCGAGGTGCCCTGCACCGTCACCGTGACGGATGATACGGCGCGCGTTTTCTTCGATTCGCCGCAAAAACGTCCCGCTCCCGGTCAAAGCATCGTCTTTTACGACGGTGACACCGTCCTGGGCGGCGGTACAATATTATAAAATTATAAAAAATGCCTGCGCAACAGCGCAGGCATTTTTGCTTATGTATTTACTTTTTTCTTTTTAACCGCAAGGACGATGATCAGTACGATCAGCGCCAGCGCCACCGCGCCGCCGCCGATTCCGACCCACAGCCACGGACTGACCGCGGGGCCTTCATCCTCTGATAGATCCATTGTTCCGCCGGTAGCGCGGATCGGTTCATTCTTGGCCCTTCTTTGTGCAAGAAAATTTTCGTACTCTTCGATGACTGCCACAAGTTGATTTTTTGTAAACGTGCGCTGCCGGGAAAGCCGTTCATCATATTCCGGAAAATAAGTGACGAGTGTGCTCGAAGGGACGTACACGGCAATATTCTGTCCTTGGTTTTGGCACAAAACAAAGGTGAGACCGTTTGCTGATACAGTATGTTGCGGTATATATCCTTCCAGCCCCCATTCCTTAAAGCGAGCCAGCAATCGCTCCTCTACGATGATGTCGGTCAATTCTTCAATCATTGGATTGCTTCCTTCCTTATATTCGCCCAAACTCTGTTCGTAAAAATAAACGTTGGCATATCCATACTTGTCAAACACGCCTTGATAGTACACCGGTATATGAATATAATGAGACAGTGTTCTATCCTTTTCTACGTCTTTTTTGTGATGTAGGTATGAGGCCTTGTCCTGTACGTCAAAAAATTCAGCCAGCATCTCCTTGGTCCAGCCGTGGGTGATCCATACACCCTTTGAAAAGTCAAGGGAAACGTCATTGATATTAAAATCTTCTTCTTTTCCGCCGAAATATTTGTTGATTCTCATCCACCGTGCAAAGGATCGCGACGCTTGTTCGGGAAGTGAGCGATCCTTTAAAAATTGCTGATATTCCGGATCGTTGCCATCAAAATAAAACGCCGGTCCCACTTCAGCAAACGTGCTCAGCGATAATCCAATCATCAGGATAAAAAACAAAATTATGGTATATATAGAACGTTTTTTCATTTGCTCTGCTCCTTTCCCTTTAGTAATATAATGGTGTTATGGTATTGCTTCCGTACGGACGATTTCGTACTACAGTATATTTCCAAAAAGCGCCTGTAAGTGGAGCAAAGTAATTAGTCGGTCGTCTAAAATAATTGCTACCGGTACTTCCATTCATGAAATAATTTGCGGCCTTTGCTATTTCTGGTGGTTTTCCTCCTCTCGGATGTTTAAAAGCATCATAGCAAGAGGCAAAACAACGCACTTTATCCGGCGTTTCTTCCCGCAAAGAAACGGGAAAGTGGCTGTTCTACCGGGTTTTCATTCTTCACGGGAATCACCGCCTTTCTTTTTTCTGATTTCATTGTAACATATTCTTTCCGGCGCCACAATATGGCAGAGTGTACAAAAAATCGGTATGATTTGTGTCGAAACGACCGCCGCTTTTTGTGAATCCTGATGAAAAAACAGCGCTTGCATCATGCAAGCGCTGTTTTATTATGCTTTCGGCACGATGTCGCCCACACCGTCAAAGATATATTTGGGGCGATAGGGGAAACGATGCAGATCCTCTTTGGCGGTGACACCGCTGAGGACCAACACCGTGTCGATCTCCGATTCAATACCGGCGATAATATCGGTATCCATACGGTCGCCGATGATGGCGATGTCCTCTTCATCACAGCCTAACAGGGACAGGCCGCACCGCATCATCAGGGGATTGGGCTTGCCGAGGAAATAGGCGTTGGTGCCCGTGGCCATCTCGATGGGCGCTACCAGAGCGCGGGTGGCCGGAACGATCAACCCGCCGTCCACCGGGCCGGTCATATCCGGGTTGGTACCGATCAGCTTGGCGCCGCGGTTGACCAGCTCCACCGCCTTACAGATAACGGAATAGTTGTAATTTTTGGTTTCACCCACCACCACGTAATCGGGGTCGATATCGTTCATGGTAATGCCCGCATTGTACAGCGCGTTGAGCAAGCCCGGCTCGCCGATGACGTAGGCACTGCCGCCGGGGGTCTGCGCGGAAAGATAGGCGGCGGTGGCCAGGGCCGAGGTGTAAAAATGGGACTCGTCCACCTGCAGACCCAGACGGGCCAGCTTTTGCTGCAGTTCCTTGGGGGAACGCTCGGAAGAATTGGTCAGAAACAGATAATTTTTGCCCGTTTCCTCCATCCAGGTCACAAATTCCTTGACACCGGGCAACAACTCGTTGCCGTGGTAGATAACACCGTCCATATCACTGATAAAGGCTTTTTTATTTTGAAGAGGCATTGTTTTTTCTCCTTTGTGTTGTTTGAGTTTATTATACTATTGTTTTTCGGTAATTACAAGTTGAATGCGGCAATTATTTGTGGTAAAATGAAAATATATTATGTTTTTGAGGTGTGACGTGAGAATACTGAAACGCTTTTTTCAATTCAAACGGATGTATTTGCTGTTGGGCTTTCCCGTGGGATTGCTGTTGACGTTGGCCGCCCGTCTTTGGAACGGCTGGGTGGAAAGCTTTTATATGCGATATATCCATACTTTTCTCGAAAATACCATCGGTCGCGCCGTTTCTCTGTTGCCATTTTCTCTCAGCGAATGGCTGATCGTGGCGGCGGTATTGGGCGGGCTGACTTACCTTACCTTTGTGATCGTATGGGTGTGTAAAAATCGGGCGGCGTGGAAACATATCGTCTATCGCGCAGGTGTAAATCTTCTGTGCGTGGGTAGTATGGTCTACCTCGGTTTTGTGCTGACGATGGGGCTGTGCTATTACCGTACCCCCGCAGCCACCTATCTGCAGCTTTCGGTCAGGGAATACAGCGTGGAGGAACTGCGGGAGGTCACCCGGTGGCTGGCCGAGCAAAGCAATGCCCAACGGGCCCGCCTGCAGGAGGATGAAAACGGCGTTGCCATGCTCTCACAGCAAAGCTGGTGGGATATCTCTGCCGAGGCGCAGGCCTGCTTTAATAAAATTTCCGAACAGCATCCCGGTATCGGCACCGTGGCCGTCCGGAATAAACCGATGGTTTTTTCCGGGGTGATGAGTCGGGTGCTGACCATGGGCGTTTATATGCCCCTGACGCTGGAAAGCAACATCAACGTGGATATGGCCGCTTATACCGTACCCGCCACTATGTGTCACGAGCTGTCCCACGTCAAGGGCTTTATGCGGGAGGATGAGGCCAATTTTCTGGGCTTTCTGGCCTGTATGCAGTCCGAGCGGGCAGATTTTTTGTATTCCGGCTATATGTCCGCCTTCGGCTATGCCCTCAACCGTCTGGCAAATGAGGATTATCAGGCGGCGGTGGAAGTGGCCCACACCGTCAGCGCCGGCGTTGCGGCGGATGATGCCGCCGATCACGCCTATTGGGAGCAATTCCGTCACACCGTCGTGGCGGATACATCCACACAGATCTATGATACCTATCTGCAGTCCAACGACCAGAAGGACGGAATGAAAAGCTACGGTAAAATGCTGGATCTGGTCATTACCTGGTATCAGGCGGAGGTGAAAGGAAAATGATCGAATTTGTATTGGGGCGCAGTGCCTCCGGAAAAAGTTCATATCTGTTCACCCTTGCCCGTGAGGCGATCCGGCAGGGTCGTCCGGTCTGTCTGATCGTGCCTGAGCAGGAGAGTATGAATGCAGAGCGCGCCTGCCAGGAGGAATACGGCGACGGTATGGAGGTGCTGTCCTTCCGTCGATTGAGCGATACGCTGATGCGCATCTACGGCGGCGGCGCCAAGCCCCGATTGGGGGACGTGGCGCGGCTGGGTATTTTGTACCGCGCCGTTCAGGAGGTCAAGCCGCGGCTGACCTATTACCGTAAGAGCGCCGATCGGGTACGTTTTTACGAAAAACTGATGTCGGTGATGGAGGATTTTGCCGCCTATCGCGCCGATAAAGAAAAAATTATACCCTTGCTGAAAAAAGAGGGAACACGGCAAAAATATCAGGATCTGTTTTTGATCTATGAGAGCTATAATGCGCTGCGCCGTCAGGACTATCGGGATCATTTTGACGACCTGGATACTACCTGCCGCCTGCTGGCGGCGCATCCTTATTTTGAGAACAAACTGGTGCTGATCGATAATTTCGGCGGCTTTACCGCCCAGGAATATCAGGTGCTGGAGTATATGTTTTTGCAGGCATCGGACTGTGCGCTGACGCTGACCGCCGATACAAACGAGCAACGGTTGTTTGCCCCGACGCTGCAGCATCTTTCCAGACTGGAACAACTCTGTCAGCAACTGGGTCTGCCCTGTAAGAGGACGGAGCTTGCCGGTACCCATCGCTTTGCAAGTGAAAGTCTTTCGGTGCTGGAACGGTATTTGTTTTCTGCCAAGCGGCCCAAAACACCGCTGGCTGACGACGGAAGCGTGCGTATTTTTACCGCCGCCGGTCCGGACAGCGAGGTGCGTCTGGTGGCGCAGGACATCCGTCGCAGGGTACTGTCGGGAGAGTGTCGGTATCAGGATATTTCCGTGGTCAGCAACGTACAACAGGAATATCAGCATACGGTGGAAATGATCTTTGACGAACTGGATATTCCGTTGTATACCGACCGTAAGGTGGACGTGCTCAGCCGTCCCTTGTTCAGCATGATTCTCCACGCTATGGATGCGGTGGAGTACAATTATCGCTTTGAGGATATGTTTTCTCTGGCCGCTACCTATCTGTGCGGATTGGATCACGAGCAGGTGGCGCGACTGGAAAACTACGTTTATATGTGGAATCTGCGGGGCAAGAAGTGGGAGATGGAGTGGACGCAAAATCCCTACGGTCTGGATGCCAGAGAGAGTAAGGAGCAGGCAGACGCCCTGCTGGCGCAGATCAACGAATACCGCGCAAGGCTCATCGGTCCGCTGATCGAGTTTGTGGAGGATACCCGCGTTGGCAGCGCCCGGGAACTGTTGGCCGCCGTATGGCGGTTGCTTGAAAACTACGGCGTTTCAGCGCGGCTGAAGAAACTGGCGGAGGGCGAGCAGAACCGTGAAGCGGCCGAACAGTGGCTCCGCCTGTACGATCTGCTCATCGAACTGTTGGATCAGCTGGCGCTGGTGTTGGGCGATGCTAAAATCAGCCGTAAGACCTTGCACGATATTATGGAGGTCTGTTTGCGCAGTTATCGCTTCGGCGTGGTGCCGGCCTATATGGATCAGGTGCATTTCGGCGATATGATTCGCGCCCGCAGCGGTCAGGTCAAGCATATGTACGTGTTGGGCGCTGTGGCCGGTAAATTCCCGGCCGGTGTCAACGGCAGTAATATGATCACCGACGAGGATATCCGTCAATTGCGTGCGGAAAATGTGATGTTGTCCAAAGATAGTCTTACTGTCAGCAGAGAACAACAGTTTTGTCTGTATCGCACCTTGTCCTCCGCAGCCGAGAGCCTGACCTTTACCTTCAGCGCCTTTTCCGCCGACGGTAAGGTGCAGCTGCCCTCAACGCTGTTGGGGCGCATCACAGATAAACTGATCGACCTGCAGGTGTCGGAGGATCCGGGGGAGATGACCCACTGTAAAGATCTGATGCGGGCGGCGATGTTCTTGCCCGAACAGAGCGAGCAGTTTGCGGACGTTGCCCGATTTTTGAAAGAATATACCGGAACGGACGTGCAGGCCTTACGCCGTAAGGAGCGCAATGAGGAAAACCTGCCCCGTGAGGTGGTAGAGGCGCTCTACGGCAAATGCCTTTCCGCCAGCCAAAGCCGGATGGAAAGCTTTGTGGGTTGTCCCTTCCATTATTTTCTCCATTACGGATTACGTCTGCAGGAGACCGAGCCGGTCACCTTTGCCGCCAATTACGTGGGTGATTTCGTCCACTACGGAATGGAGCATCTGCTTGGGGAGATCACCCAAAGCGGGGACCTGTCTACGTGGGATTACGCCCGGGTGGACGAGTATCTGGCGGAGGTCTCCCGTCGTTATTATGCCGAAAAAATGCAGGATATGTCTGCCCCTCGCTTTGACCATTTGTTTGATCGGATCCGCCGAACGATGCAACTGGTGGGACGCAGTGCGTTGGACGAGTTGCGTTCCAGCCGTTTCCGCCCGCTGGGACAGGAATTTAAATTTGAAACGACCATTCCGCTGGACGGCGAAATGCGCGCCCGTATTAACGGCTCCATCGATCGGGTGGACGTGGCGGAACTGGACGGCAGACAATGGATCAAGATCGTGGATTATAAGACCGGGGACAAAAAAATGGACCTGGGTATGATTTATAACGGCTATCAGCTGCAGCTGCCGCTGTACAGCAAAATGTTGCAGAGTGAGCATGGCTTCGAACACAGCCGCATTGCCGCTATGGAATACTTTTTGGCGGAAGTGCCGGTGTTTGAGGAGAAGGAGACGGATGCGACTTCGGATGAGATGGCGCTGGCCTCTGCCTTCCGTCGCAGAGGACTGTTTGTCAGGGACGTGGATATTTTGCACGCACTGGATGGCAGTGAGGGGCAAAAGTTTTGCGGCAGTCCCTTAAAAAAGGATGGATCCTTTGCCGCTCGCGCCCTGCTTGCCACCGATGCGCAAATGGATGCGCTGGGCAATTTCGTTGCCGATAAAACCAAAGAGATCATGCAGCGTATGGCCGACGGTGACGTGGCGGTCTGCCCCATGAAGCAAGGGGTCAACGCTTGTCAATATTGTAAATTTGACGGTATTTGCCGCTTTGAATACGGCAAAAACAAGGTGCGGGAGTATAAAAAGGTCACTCCCGACGAATTTTTTGAAAAAATCACGAAAGGAGAGGCGTAAATGGAATTTTCGGTTGCACAGAAAAAGGCAATTTATACCGGCGGCGCCTCTCTGCTGGTCAGCGCCGCCGCCGGCAGCGGTAAGACAGCCGTGTTGGTCGAGCGTGTGATTCAAAAGGTGCTGTCCGGCGGGGATATCTCCCGCTTGTGGATCATGACCTTTACCGAGGCGGCCGCCGCCGAAATGCGGCAGAAGATCGAGCGGGCTGTTCAGGATCAACTGGAGGCACAGCCGGAAAACGCCCACTTGCAGCAGCAAATGCTGTTGCTTCCTGCAGCCAATATCTCCACAGTACACGCCGTTTGTAAACGGATCATCGACCGTAATTTTCAACTGATCGGTCTGGATCCTTCGGTCAATATCGGGGATGAGTCGGTGCTGGGCATTATGTTTGAGCGCTTGCTGGAGGAACTGGTGGAGCAGCTGTACGCTCGTGCCGCCACCGACGAACGGCTGGCGGAAATGATCGCCTTTTTCAGCGGTGGCAGAAACGATCAAAAGCTGTTTGAAACACTGCGCACGGCTTACAAGCTCTATGAGGATCAACCTTTCCCGCAAACCGAGTTTACGCCGGTGGAGGATATCTTTGCGATCCTTACGGGTGATCTGCTGTATCGGCAGATTTCTGCCAAACTGCAGGAGGCATTACTGCAGTATGATATTATTTTGAACGATACGTCTCTGGCGCCGTTGGCTGAAAGCAAATTGCTTGTCGCGCTGGAAAGCGAGCGTGAGGCGCTTGTCTTGGCGCTGGATGCCTGCAAGCGGCGGGATTTTGACGGAATGTACGATCAGCTTCACGGATTGAAGCTGTGTAGCTGGAATGTTCGCGGCAAGGTGTACGAGCCGTTTAAGGAGCAACTGGCCCTTTGCGCCAATTACCGTGTGTATGCCAAGGAACTGGTGCAGTCACTCCAAAGCGCCATATTCCATAAAGATCGGGCGGCGCATCTGGCAGATTCTGCGATATGCGCGCGCATTTTGAGTACGCTGTTTGCCGTGGTGCGGGAGCTGGATGAAAGCTTTACCGCCGCCAAGCGGGATCGATCTATGATCAGCTTCGCGGATATGGAGCGTCTGGCGGTCGGCCTGTTGGTAGAATCGTACGACGCCGAAACCGATACGTTGTGCCCCGGTGCGGTGGCGTTGTCCATGCGTGAACAGATCGATGAGATCATCGTGGATGAATATCAGGATACCAACCGCAAACAGGATATGATCTTCCGCGCCCTTTCCGATGACGGCAAAAATATGTTTATGGTAGGCGATGTCAAGCAGAGTATTTATCGCTTTCGTGCCGCTGCGCCCGAGCTGTTTTTGGAAAAAAAGGCGATGGCCGTTCCGGCAGAGGAAGAACAGATCACACAACCCTCCTTTTTGTATCTTAATCAAAACTACCGTTCCCATCCCGATATTTTGCGTTTTGCCAATCAAATATTCCGTGTGGCAATGAGCAGTCGTCTGGGACAGATCGAATACGATGAAACCGAACAACTGAATACCGGAGGTCTGTATCCGGAGGAAAGCTGTGGTACGGTCGAGTTGGCCTTGATGGAAAGCGGCGAGCTTTCTTCAGAGGAATTTGAGGAACTGACGGGATTGGAGCAACAGGCCGATTACGTGGCCGAAAAGATCCTTGCTCTGCGCGGCACTCCCTTTTATGACGTAAAACAGCGTCGGGAGCGTCCGTTGGAATACGGTGATATGGCAATCCTTTGCCGCGTGGCCAAAAATACGGCCGTTCATTTTGAAAATGCGTTACAGCGCCGAGGTATTCACTGTGTCAATAACAATCAGGATCAGCAGTTTCTGGATCTGTGGGAGGTCAAGATGCTGCGTGCTTTTTTGCAGGTCATCAGCAATCCGTACCGTGATATTCCGCTGGTTACGTTGCTGTATTCCGATTTTTATTGCTTTTCTGCCCGTGACCTGGCGGAGATCCGTGCGGCCGACAAATATACCACCTTTTACGATGCCCTGAAAAAGCGGGCATTGGTGGACGGGGCAAGCGCCGCTTTTCTCGAAGAGATGGAGGCGCTGCGCCGTGCTGCCGTCGGCCGACGGACGGATGAGGTGTTGCAGATGATCTTTGCCCGCACCCATATTCTGGAGAGGATCGCCTCTTATCCCGACGGTGGGGTACGGGTGGCCAATATGCAGTTGATGTTGCGCTACGCCGCCGAATATGAACGGGATTCTTATAAAGGGCTGTTTTCTTTTCTGAATTATCTGGATAAAATGAGCGCCCTGAACAAGATCCTGCCCGGCGCCCGTGGCGGCGAGGATGCCGGCCAATGCGTGCAGGTCTTGTCGGTGCATAAATCCAAGGGACTTGAATATCCGGTCTGCTTTTTGGTGGGGTTGGAAAAAGGGATGCAGGATAAGGACTCAAGAAACAGTATTATTTTTAACAGCGAGTTCGGACCGGCGTTGAAAATGCGGCGGGATGCTGATTTTACCGAATATCCCTCTCTTGCCTTCAATTTACTCAAGGAAAACAACGCCCGGGAGGCTCTCAGCGAAGAGATGCGTATTTTGTACGTGGCGCTGACCCGTCCTAAGACGCATTTGTATCTTGTAACGGCGCTGAAGGATGCAGAGGCGGCCAGATTGCTTGAAACCGTGGCGCTGTATCAGGGAGATCATCCCAGCGAGTTTTTGGCAAGTTCACCCAGTATCCTGAAATGGTTGTTGTTTGCCCTGCGGGATCAGCAGTCACTGCAACCGCTGTATGACCGTTATCACGTTCCCGTTACACCGCAAAATACAGATTGCCGTTTTGACGTGGTGTTTTGTAACGAGTTGGGGCAAACCACGCGGCAAAAGCAATATAAGCAGCGCCTGCAGGGCGATCTGCAACGGGCAATGCAGTTGGCGACAACTGAATACGCTTATGCGGCGCAGACCAAATTGCCCATCAAGCTCAGCGTTTCGGAGGTCAAGGGTCTGCGGGAACAGGATCCGGAGGCGTTACCGTTGATCCCGCACAGCTTCGGCCGCCGTACGCCGTCCTTTTTGTCGGGACAGGTCACCGGGAATACCGTCGGTAATGCGGTACACAAATTTATGCAGTTTGCCGATTTTCGGACGCTGGCAGCTCCCGACGGCTTTGCAAAGGAAAAACAACGTCTGGCCGAAAGCGCCTTTTTGACGGAAGGCGAGCTGTCATTGGTGCCGCAGGCGGCGATCGATCGCTTTGTTGCCCAGCCGCTGTTTGAGGAAATGATCGCCTCGGACAGCCTGCAAAAGGAAAAGCGATTTTTCTTCACCTTGCCGGCCTGCGAGATCTTTGCGGACTGTTCCCAAAAGGATCCGGTGCTGTTGCAGGGCGTGCTGGATTGCTGTTATGAAAAGGACGGTCAGCTGATCATTGTGGATTACAAGACCGATCGTCTGCAAGGAGAGGCGCAGTTTGTCGAGCGTTATGGCCTGCAGCTGGAACTGTATCGCTATGGAATGCAGCAGCTGACGGGGAAAAATGCATCTAAATTATATATATACAGTTTTCATCTGGATAAAGTAATTGAAATTTCTTAAAAAAATTCTTGCATTTTCAAAAACGTTATGTTAGAATATTTAATGCTATATGACAAAATGACAGAAAGAGGTGAAATAAATGAAAGAGGCAATTCATCCCAACTATCAGAAGTGCATCGTTAAGTGCGCTTGCGGTGAAACCTTCGAGACCCGTTCTACCAAGCCGGAGCTGAAGGTGGAAATTTGTTCCAAATGTCATCCTTTCTTTACAGGTAAACAGAAGCTGGTAGATACCGGCGGTCGTGTTGACAAATTTAAGAAAAGATATAATCTTGGTAAATAAAAGAGAGAGGACACTGTCCTCTCTTTTTGCTTTTTTGAGGTGTTTATGAAAAAATTTATTTTGGCCATTGATCAGGGGACGACCAGCACACGTGCCGTTGTATTCAATAAAGGCGGGGCAATGGTTGCCTCGGCACAGCGGGAACTGACACAGCATTATCCCTGCCCGGGATGGGTGGAGCATGATGCCTGGGAGATCTGGGAGGACACACGTCGCGTTATTGATGATGCCATTGCCTCGGCGGGTATCGCTTATGAGAACGTTGCCGGCATCGGCATTACCAATCAGCGGGAGACCACGGTGGTTTGGGACAAGACCACCGGCCGTCCGATTTGTCCTGCGATCGTCTGGCAGTGCCGCCGCACCAGCGATCGGGCACTGGAACTGAAAAACGGCGCGATGTGCGATAAGATTTATCAAAAAACCGGCTTACTGCCCGACGCCTATTTCAGCGCTACCAAACTGGAGTGGATCTTACAGCATACCGAGGGCGCCCGTGAGAAGGCACAGCGGGGTGAACTGCTGTTCGGTACGATTGACAGCTGGTTGCTCTATTGTCTGAGCGAAGGCAAGGTGCACGCCACCGATTATACCAACGCATCCCGTACGATGCTTTTTAATATTCATACCGGTCAGTGGGATGACGAGCTGTTGGAATTTTTCGGTTTTGACAGGGCAATGATGCCGCAAGTCAAGGAATGCAGCTGTATTTTCGGAACGGCCACCGCCTTGCCCGGCAACATTCCCATTTGCGGTATTGCCGGTGACCAGCAGGCAGGGCTGTTCGGTCAAGGGTGCTTTGAAAAGGGACAGGCCAAAAATACATACGGTACCGGTTGCTTTTTGTTGCTCAATACCGGTGAGGAATGTGTGGAGATGGGCAAGGACGGTCTGCTGACCACCGTTGCTATGGCCAGAAACGGCAAGATCACCTACGCTCTGGAGGGTAGTGTGTTTATCGGCGGCGCCGTGGTACAATGGTTGCGGGATGAACTGCATCTGATTACCACGGCGGTGGAGACCGAGGCGCGGGCTCTGTCAGTGGAGGACAGCTGTGGCGTATACGTAGTGCCTGCCTTTACGGGGTTGGGCGCGCCCTATTGGGATATGTACGCCCGTGGCGCTATTTTGGGACTGACACGTGGCGCCGGCGCGGATCATATCATTCGCGCGGCATTAGAATCCATTGCCTATCAGGTAGAAGATCTGTTGCAAGTGATGAAAAAGTCTGCCGTGATCACCTCACTGCGGGTGGATGGCGGCGCTTGCGCCAATAACTTTTTGATGCAGTTTCAGTCGGATATTTCCGGTATTGACGTGCTTCGCCCCCGCATTATTGAAACAACGGTGCGCGGCGCGGCTTTTTTGGCCGGACTTGCCGTCGGATTTTGGAAAAACGAGCAGGAACTGCACCGCTTGATCGCCATTGAAAATACCTTCGTCGGTAAAATGGACGAAACGGAGCGAGAGGGCAAACTGTACGGTTGGCATAAGGCGGTCAAACGTGCCGCTGCCTGGGAGGAATAATGGGTATTTTTGACGGATTTGCTATATTCAGCGATATGGACGGTACGCTGTTAAAGCACGGTAAACTCAGCGACGAGCATTTGGAGGCGGTGCGGTATTTTAACGCAAACGGCGGTCTGTTTGCTCCCACCACCGGTCGGGCAGAAAGCTTTTTGATGGAAAACTTTCCTGAATTGCCCTTGAATACGTACTGTATCGTACGTAACGGCACCACGATCTACGATCCGAAAACCGATCGTTTGGTCTGGAGAAAGGCGCTGGATACTTCGGTGATCGATCGGGTGATGGATGTTGTCGGTCGTTATAACAATATTTTGCGTGTAAATTTTCATTTGGAGAGAGACCATATGGTCTTTGCCGCCGATACTCCCGATCTGGAGGCGCAGATTCGCGCTCTGCAGGATCCGATTTATAAGGCAGTGATTCATTTTGAGCCGGGCGGCGCGTTGAAGGCGGCAGAGGATTATACGGAATATACGGATTTTCAGTATATGTGCAGTACCGATTTTTTGCTTGAAATTTCCGCTCACGGAACCGGTAAGGGCGTTTGTATCAAACTTTTGCGTGAAATGCTTCCGCCGGATACGACCATCATTGGCATCGGTGATTATGAAAATGATATTACGTTGTTGCAGGCCAGCGATATTGCCGTGGCGGTGGATAGTGATTACAAGGCGTTGCAGGATTATGCCGATTACGTGGCGCCGCCCATTGATCGGCATCCCATCGCATGGCTGGTGGAACAGCTGGAACAGGGAAATATACTTAAAAAATAACGATAGGGAGGAAGAAATATGTTTTTTAAACCCAGATTTTGGAATAAGGGTGATGCGGTTTCGTTAGATCGCCATTGCGCGATAACCGGTGCGCAGGGCTATGCGGCCGACGTTCTGGAACAGCTTGTGGCGCAGGCGCAGGATGGCGAGATCAAAAAGATCGTGTGTGTTTCTGCTCTACCCGAACCGTTTGGTGAGCTCCCTCGTGAAGAGGGGTATGCCGTGGCCGTAGAGGGTGATACGGTGACCCTGTATGGGGAGAACGAACGCGCCGTTATTTACGCCGCCGTTACGTTGCAACAGATGATCGGTGAAGGCGAACTTTGCCACGGTCTGCTGATGGATGCGCCTGACTGCGCTTTCCGCGGATACCGTGTGTTTCTGCCTTCCAGAAGCGGCATGGATGACTTTAAAAAGATGGTGGATACCATCGTTTATTACAAATATAACGCGATCTCTCTGGAGGTCGGCGGCGCGATGGAATACAAACGCCATCCCGAGATCAATGCGGCGTGGAAGGATTTTGTGGTGGAGACCCACCGTTATTCCGGCCGCGCCGGTGAGATTCAGTCCTCCATGCCATGGTCAAAAAACTCCATTCACACCGATAATGCGGAAGGGGACGTTCTGACGCAGGAGGAGGTTCGTCAGGTGGTGGCTTACTGCCGTAGCCGCGGGCTGGAGGTATATCCCGAGGTGCCCACCATGTCCCATAGCGATTATATCTGTCTGGCGCATCCCGAGATCGCCGAACGGCAAGACGATCCTTATCCCGACACCTATTGTCCCAATCATCCGGATACCTATCCTATCGTGTTTGATATTTTGGAAGAAATTATTGATGTTTTTCAACCGAACTGGGTCAACATCGGTCATGATGAGATGTACAGCATTGGCGTTTGCCCTCGCTGTAAGGATACCGAGCCGCATGTGCTGTATGCAAATGATATCATCAAATTGCACGATTGGCTGGCTGAACGGGGCATCCGCACGATCATGTGGGGTGAAAAACTGTTGCCTGTTATTACAAAAGAGGGCAAGCATTACGGCGGTACCGGCGGTCGTCGCATTTCTTCCGATGGTAAGGAATATGAAGCGCTGCCCGTTATCTTTTACTGTCAGGATATGCTACCCAGAGATATCGTGATGCTCAACTGGTATGCTCCCTTTGGCATTCAGTACGATTACGTCTATCATACCCACGGATATGCCATGGCCTTTGGTAATATGGCGGCGGTCAGCCTCAGCGATTGGCGGCGTCGGCGTGAACTCGGTGCGATTGGCGGCGCCTGCTCCAACTGGGGCTCTAACAAGCCGATCTATATGCAACGTAACAACCAGTATTTCAATCTGATCTACGGCGCTTTTGCGCTGTGGTCGACCGAATTTGACGACCCGATGCGTCCCTATCTGCGCAAGGCGACCTTTGAGGAGTGCTTCCGTCTGAAATACGGCAGTTTGCAACCGAAAAATATGATATGGGTCTCTCATACCACCGACCATTATATCCCGTTCCGTTCTTTCAATGACGGTGTGTTTATCGAACCGGAAAAATACGGCTTGGGCGCCTATCGTGTGGAATATACTGACGGTAGCACCGCTTCTTTGCCGGTCGTGTACGGTGAAAACGTTTCCTATTGCGGCATTCGCTGTGAAATGGGGGATGAAATTGATAATTCCGGCTTTGACGATGCGGCCAACCTCAGTGATAATGCGCTCAATGAGATTTCCTACAGTACCTTGCCCTTCGTTTCCGGCGGCAAAACGTACTATAAAACCGCCTACGTCGATCCTCATCCCGAAAAGGAGATCGCCTCGCTCACCTTCGTTCCTTGTAAGGACGTTAGCGTGGACGTGCTGGAATGGCATCGATAACATAAGTAAAAAAGACAGCCGCAAGGCTGTCTTTTTTGTGTACAATTTTGTTTACTGCAGGGCATCTTTCAGCATTTTCTGGGCGAAAACACCGTCTGTGGCGGTGGCCAGTACGTTGGAAATGCGGCCGCTTTCCAGCCCTTCAATAAAGGTGAGAATGGCGGCTTTGTGACTGCCGTAAAACATTCCCATATCGTGCTTTTGGTCAGGATAGTGTAACCGATCCAAGAGCGCTTTATCAGCGGTAAAACGGACGGTTTGTTTGGCCTCTATATCGTAAAACTCCAGTTCGTAGGGGCGGTCAAACAAAATGCGTACGCTCCCTTTGTGCCCAAAGACCTCAATGCCGTTTTCGCACGCTCTGCCGGCCGAAATACGGGAGATCTCCAGATATCCGTTGTATGCGCCGCTCTGCAGGGTGCAGCGGGCATATTCGTCCACCTCGGTGCGGTCGGGAAATTCGGTGTGCTTTTCGCAGGCGGTAACACGGCTGTCACCGAAGACAAAGCGGCACAGATCAAATAAATGAATGCCCAGATCCGCCAGGGCGCCGCCTCCGGCAGCAGCGCTCGTCCGCCAGACTTTGGAACGGGGGAGCACGTAGGAATCGTGTAAAAACGATGCTTTATAATAGATGATTTTGCCCAGCCGACCGTCCTTTAAAAACTCCTTCAGCAAATGGACGCAGGGCAGAAAACGGTAATTAAAGGCCATGCCGTTGTACAGCCGCGCCTCTGCAAACGCCTTTTCAATGCGTTCTGCGGACTCGAGATCGGCGGCAAGCGGCTTTTCGCAATATACGGGCAGACCGATTTTTGCCGCTTGCAGGGCGTGGACTTCGTGAGCGGCATTGGGGGTGCAAATATCTAAAAATAACGGTTTGCTTGCAACGGCTGTATCAAAATCGGTGTAAACGCCCGGCTCTACCTGCTCGGGGCGGCGCACCAGATATTCGGCGGGCAGGGGGGCCACCTCAGCGTGTACGCCGCCGATATATCCCTTGCCGGCAATTAAAAAATGTTTCATATCATCGGCTCCTTTCTGCTTTCAGTTTAACAAGGATCGTGACAAAAATCAATATTTTTGTTCTTTCTGTCAAAACTAACGGAAAAGAGGTGTACGACTATGTTGAAACGCGCAAAGATCGTAAAATGGATTTTTCTGTCAGCGGCAATGCTGTTGGTGATTTATTTGGGATATCTGATGCTGGCCGGTCCGCTGGAACGGGTAAAAAGCGTGGCGGGCAGCCGCCAGCGCAGTACCGAGCTGTATTCCCTGAAGGGGACGATCTACGACCGGAATTTGTGCCCTATTACCAACGGCACAAAATGCTATTATTTACTGTTGGATCCACGGCAATTCCCACGGGAGCAGGCGGAAGCGGTGGCTGGGCTGTGCGGATTGGAAACGGAGCAATTGCTGGGGCGGTTGGATAAAGAAGGACCTTTTGTACTGTGCAGCGCAGAGCGGCCGAAGGAAACGGCGGGAATGTACGTCTATGAAGGCGTACGGCGCTATGGCGACGTGGCTGACCATTTGGTGGGATATATCAACGGCGATCTGGACGGTGTCACGGGATTGGAAAAATGCTATGACAGCGTGTTGTCTTATTTTGGCGAAAACAAGACCCTGCAGTACAGTGTGGACGGCCGCAACAATCCACTGCTCGGATTGGGAATGGCGGTGGAAAGCGACGCTCACGGCAGTAAAAACGGTGTCATCACCACACTGGATCTGACCATACAAAAAGCGCTGGAAACGGCGATGGATACGTACGTGGAGCGAGGAGCTGCCGTGGTGCTGGACATTCATAGCGGCGAGATCCGCGCTATGGCCTCCCGTCCGGATTTTGACGTAGAGCAGGTGGCAAAATACCTCACCTCCGGACAGGGGGAACTGATCGACCGTGCGCTGACGGCGCAAACGGTGGGCTCGGTATTTAAGATCGTGGTGGCGGCAGCGGCGCTGGAAAAGGATATGGGGGATTTCAGCTTTGAATGCGGCGGCGGGATCACGGTGGGGGATCGGACCTTTACCTGCCCTGTAGCGCATGGCCATGGTAAGCAGGATCTGGAGGGCGCCTTTGCCGAATCCTGCAACGGCTATTTCATTGCGCTGGGACAATTGTTGGGCGGAGAGACGGTGATGGAAATGGCAAAACGTCTGGGCTTTGGGGAGAGTATGCAGATCGCCAAAGGGTTGTACGCTTCGGCAGGTACTTTGCCTGATATAACGGGCAACAGCGCAAAGCAACTGGCCAATTTCAGCATCGGTCAGGGAGATCTGATGGCATCGCCTTTGCAGATCGCGCGGCTGGCGGCGGTATGCGGTAACGGCGGCTATTTGCTTTCACCCGGTTGTTTTCAAGGCTTTTACGTGGATCGGAAAATTAAGAGCGAGCAGTGGATGGAACGGAGCTGCCGTGTGGTGTCTGCAGAAACGGCCGAGCGGTTGCGGCAATTGTGTGTGGCCACAGTGGAAAAAGGAACAGGTCAGGCGGCAATGCCCACCCACGGTGGTGCCGGTGGCAAGACCTCCAGCGCCCAGACGGGCGTGTTTACCGAGGACGGGCGGGAGGTACTCAACACCTATTTTGCCGGCTTTTTCCCGGCAGAGGAACCCAGATTTGCCATCGCGGTGTTTGCCGAGGACGGTATCTCCGGCGGCAAGACCTGCGCTCCGGTATTTCGGCAGCTCTGTCAGTCTGTTCTTTCTGTAAAAAAGGATTGACATATTGCCGATATATGATATATAATATACGCTGTATGAATATGTAATGTCTGTGATGAAGAAAGATGATCTGCCTGCATTGCTTTCGCAACAGAGAGGGGGGCCTTCGGCTGTAAGCCTCCCGGGAAGCATCGGCGGACGCGCCGCTTTCCGAACGGACACGCTTGCCTGCGTTAACGGTAAATTAAGGAGGCACTTTGTGCAATCGGGGTGGTACCGCGGAATTTCCGTCCCCGTTTGAGCAGGGGGCTTTTTCTGTTTTTGGAGGAAAATAAAATGAAGTACATGGGGTTAGGCGAGATCAGAGAAAAGTATCTGGCATTTTTCGAGTCGAAGGGGCATTTGCGCCTGGGCAGTTTTTCTTTGGTACCGCAAAATGACAAATCGCTGTTGTTGATCAATTCGGGTATGGCACCGATGAAAAAGTATTTCACCGGGGAGGTTACCCCTCCTTGCAACCGTGTCACCACCTGTCAAAAGTGTATCCGCACTCCCGATCTGGAGCGTGTGGGTCACACCGCCCGTCACGGTACGTATTTTGAGATGCTCGGCAACTTTTCCTTTGGTGATTATTTCAAGGTCGAGGCCATCAAGTGGTCTTGGGAGTTTTTGACCGAGGTTATGGAAATTCCCGAAAACCTGCTCTGGCCGTCCATCTATGAAGAGGATGAGGAGGCCTATGATATCTGGAAAAACATCATCGGCGTGCCGGAGGAACATATCGTCCGTCTGGGCAAGGCGGATAACTTCTGGGAGCACGGCACCGGTCCCTGCGGCCCCTGCTCGGAGATCTATTTTGACCGCGGTGAAAAATACGGCTGCGGCTCTCCCGACTGTAAGCCGGGCTGTGACTGCGACCGCTATATGGAGATCTGGAACAACGTTTTCTCCCAATTCAACAATATGGGCGACGGCACCTATACCGAACTGGAGCATAAAAACATTGATACCGGTATGGGTCTGGAGCGTTTGGCCTGCGTTATGCAGGGCGTGGACAATATGTTTGAGGTGGATACCATCCGTCGCATCCTCGACCACGTATGCGCCATCAGCGGCGTGACCTACGGCAAGGATAAGCAAAACGATATTTCCATCCGCGCCATTACCGACCATGCCCGTGCCGCTACCTTTATGATCAGTGACGGCATCACTCCCTCCAATGAGGGTCGGGGCTACGTACTGCGTCGTCTGATCCGCCGTGCTGCCCGTCACGGCAAAATGATCGGTATCGACCGCGCGTTTCTTCCCGAACTGTGTGACGTGGTCATTGCAGAGAATAAAGACGGCTATCCCGAGCTGATTGATAAGCAGGAATTGATCAAAAAGGTCATTTCCCATGAAGAGGCCGCTTTTTCCAAGACCATCGATCAGGGCCTTTCCATGCTGGCAGAGCTGACCAAAAACGGCGGCACTCTTTCCGGCAAGGATGCTTTTAAGCTTTATGATACCTACGGTTTCCCGTTGGATCTGACAAAAGATATTCTGGCAGAAAAGAATATGGATCTGGACGAGGAAGGCTTTAATGAATTGATGCAGGAGCAAAGACGGCGCGCCCGCGAGGGACGCAAGGCCTCCGACGGCGAAAGCTGGAAGAGCAGCGAAATTGCCTTTGAAACGGATACGGCTACCGTCTTTGTCGGATACGAGAACAATACTGCTACCGCTTCAGTGGTTGCTCTGGCCGCAGACGGTGAGAGCGCTGAGATGATCGGCGCCGGCAACAAGGGTATTATCGTATTGGATCGGACACCGTTCTATGCTGAAAGCGGCGGCCAGGTGGGTGACACCGGTGTGATCGTCAGCGGTGAAAGCCGTTTTGTGGTAGAGGATACCAAAAAGAACGCCTCCGGTCTGTACACTCATTTCGGTCACGTGGAGGCCGGTGTGTTTACCGTGGGTGACACGGTGGAAGCTTCCATTAACGTTGAACGCCGCAATGCCATCCGTCGTAACCATACGGCCGCCCATCTGTTGCAGGCGGCGCTGCGTGCCGTGCTGGGTACCCACGTTGAGCAGGCGGGCCAGCTGGTTAACGAAAAAGAGGTTCGCTTTGACTTTACGCATTTCTCTGCGCTGACGGCCGAGGAGGTCACAAAGGTGGAAACGCTGGTCAATACCGCCATTCTGGACGGTAAAAACGTGGACGTTCGTGAAATGCCTATCGAAGAGGCAAGAAAACTGGGCGCTATGGCGCTTTTTGGTGAAAAATACGGTGATACGGTCCGCGTAGTCAACGTGGACGGCGTATCCATCGAGCTTTGCGGCGGTACGCATATTGATAACGCCGGCAAGATCGGTCTGTTTAAGATTATTGCTGAAAACGGTGTAGCCAGCGGTGTTCGCCGTATCGAGGCGCTTACCGGTACCGGCGTACTGGATCGCCTGAACGAGATGGAACAGATCGTACATACCGCACTGGCCGAATTGAAGGTCAACAAGCCCGGTGAATTGCACGCCAAGTGTAAGGCAATGCTCGCCGAGGGCAAGGAAAAGGATAAAAAGATCGCCGCGCTGGAAAGCAAACTGGCCGAGGGCGGTCTGCAGGAACTGCTGGACGGCGCTCTCGCAGTGGGCGCGGTACGTGTCGCCGCCACTGCATTGAAGGATGTAAAGGGTGATGCTCTGCGCCGTATGGCGGAAAAAATGAAGGACAAGGCCGCTGACATCGTTGTATTGCTCATCGGTGTGGATGGCGGCAAGGGTACCATCTGCGCCGCCTGCGGTAAGGATGCGGTTGCATCCGGCGTTCACGCCGGTAAGCTGGTCGCCGCTGTGGCCGCCATCACTGGCGGTAAGGGCGGCGGTAAGCCCGATATGGCAATGGCCGGTGTGGGTGACGTCGCAAAAATCGAAGCGGCGGTCAACGGTACTGTCACTGCTGTGGAAGCAATGCTGAAATAGGAGGAAAATGCTATGCAGGATTGTATTTTTTGTAAAATCGCCCGGGGTGAGATTCCGTCAAATAAGGTGTATGAGGACGAAATTTGTCTGGCCTTTCACGATCTCAACCCAATGGCAAAGGTTCACGTGCTGATCATTCCCAAGGCACATATTGCTTCCGCCGCCTGCGTGACGGCAGAAAACAGCGATGTGATCGCGCATATCTTTGCAACGATCCCCACTGTGGCAAAGGAACTCGGCCTGGGAGACGGCTTCCGTGTAATCACCAACTGTGGTACGCACGCCTGCCAAAGCGTGCAGCATCTTCATTTTCATATTTTGGGCGGCGAACAGCTCAGTGAAAAAATGTGTTAAAAGGGGACGAAAAAATGCAGGATAGAAAGTATTATCATATTACGGTTGCCGGTGTGGAACGGGATCTGCCCATCTGTCCGGTCAACGAGCATCTGGATATTGCGGGCTTTGTGATTTTTGGTGACGTCGAGCTGACCGAGGCTTGTGCCCGCGAACTGAATAAAAAACTGCCCGAGCACGACGTGCTCATCACCGCCGAATCCAAGGGCATTCCGTTGATCCACGAAATGGCAAGACAGCTGGGGATCAACCGCTATGTTCTGGCGCGCAAGGGCCCGAAACTGTATATGACTGACGTATTTACCGTTACGGTCAATTCCATCACTACCGATCATCAGCAGGTATTGTGCATCGACGGTAAGGACGCTGAATATATGAAGGGTAAACGTGTGGTGATCGTGGATGACGTTATTTCCACCGGCGAATCCCTCAAGGCGCTGGAGACGTTGGTCACGCAGGCAGGCGGTAATATCGTGGGCCGTATGGCTATTCTGGCCGAGGGCGACGCCGCCAAGCGGGACGATTTGATCTATTTGGAAGAACTTCCCCTGTTTTTTAAATAATGATTAAGAGAAAGGAAACGAAACAATGGCAGAAATTTTAGCAAATGAAGGCAAAAATCTGATTATCGAGGTAGACGGTAAATCCTATCAGCGCATCCCGATCAAAACCAAGGTCGTCGGTAAGGGCGATAGCATTCCCGAGGTTGCAAAGGAATTTGCGGCAGAACATATGCAGGAAGGGGACATCCTCTTCATTTCCGAAAAATGCGTTGCCTGCACCCAGGAGCGCGCCATTCCCATGAAGGAGATCAAGGCGCGTCCGCTGGCCAGATTGCTTTGCAAATTTGTTTATAAATCCCCCTATGGTATCGGCCTGTCCATTCCCGAAACCATGGAAATGGCCTTCAGAGAATGCGGTACGATGAAAATTTTGTGGGCGGCATTTTGCTCCGCTATCGGCAAGCTGTTTGGTAAACGCGGCATTTTCTATGATATTGCCGGCGCCAAGGCTCGTTCCATCGACGGCCCCTGTGATTGCACCCTGCCTCCGTATAACGAATACGTAGTGCTTGGCCCCACCGATCCCGACGGCGTTGCCAAGGAAACCTCTGCTGCCATTGGCGGACATAAGGTTGCCATCATCGACGTCAACGATATCGACGGCGTTATTTTGGGCGTTTCCGAGCCCTCAATGGATAAGGCCTGGCTGGTTCGCGTGCTGAAGGATAACCCGCTGGGTCAGTCCCGTCAGCAGACCCCGATGGGAATTATTCGTGAAATTTAAAAAAACACTTGACAGCGTCAGCTACGTGTGTTAAAATATTTGAGCAATGAAGTAGGATAGTATGTCTGTTCTCACCCCGGCACGAGTCAGTGACCGGCGGTCAATACAAAAAATGTTAATGCATTTGCTGTAGGAAAACGGACATTCTATGTCCGTTTTTCAATTTTTCAGGAGGTGTTGAAGTATTAGCGCTAAAGATTTAAGCATCAACGGTCAGATCCGTGACAAGGAAGTTCGTGTGATTGACTCTGACGGTAGTCAGTTGGGAATTATGGATATTGCCAAGGCGCAGAGCATTGCGGACGCCCAAAATCTGGATCTGGTGAAAATTGCGCCCAAGGCGCAGCCGCCCGTATGTAAAATCATGGATTTCGGCAAGTATTGTTACGAGCAGACCAAAAAGGAAAAGGAAGCCCGTAAAAATCAAAATATCGTCACGGTGAAGGAGATTCAGCTGACGCTGAAGATCGATACCCATGACATCAATACCAAGGCCGGCCATGCCATCCGTTTCCTGAAGGCAGGGGACAAGGTAAAGGTGGTTGTTAAGTACAAGGGACGTGAAATGGCACATACCGAACTGGGTGATGCAATCGCCAAGCGTTTCTTCGAGCTGACTGAAGAGTATGCGGTTATCGAAAAGCCTGCGAAGCTGGAGGGCCGCAATCTAATTATGATTTTGGCGCCGAATCCGGCACTGAAAGAAAAGAAATAAAGGAGGAAATTCAAGTGGGAAAACTGAAGACACATTCCGGAGCTAAAAAGAGATTTAAGATCACCAAAGGCGGAAAGATCAAGAGAGGTCATGCCTTTCGTTCTCATATCCTGAACAAAAAGACGACCAAGCGTAAAAGAGGCCTGAGAAAAGAGGCTTATTGCGACAAGACCAATGCAGCAGCTGTTAAAAAGCTGATTCCTTACAAATAAGAAGACGGAGGACGAGATAAATGGCTAGAGTTAAAGGTGCTTTGACCACCCGTAAAAGAAGAAAAAAGATTTTAAAGCTGGCTAAGGGCTACTACGGTGCCAAGAGCAAGCAGTTCAGAATTGCGAATCAGGCAGTTATGCGCTCCCTGACCAATGCTTATATCGGCCGCAAGCAGAAGAAGAGAGACTTCAGAAGCCTGTGGATCACCCGTATCAGCGCCGCTTGCAAGATGAACGATATCAACTATTCTCAGTTTATGCACGGCCTGAAGCTGGCCGGCATCACCCTCAACCGCAAGATGCTTGCTGAGATTGCTGTTTCCGATATGGAAGCGTTTGCAACTCTGGTTGAGACCGCTAAGAAAGCCGCAAAATAAGCAAATTAAAAGCCCACTTCGGTGGGCTTTTTCTTTTGCCGAAAATTGTAAATTCTGCAAAAAACTATTGCACAGAGCATTATAATTTTATATAATTGCAGTATATGCTTTAAAAGGAGAAAATAATATGGACGCACAAGGACTTATCAAGGCGCAAAGTATCTGCTCCAATATCATCAGTGAGGTTAAAAAGGTTATTGCCGGTAAGGAAGAGGCTATCGAAATGTTGATGGTCGCTCTGCTGTCCCGCGGTCACGTGCTGATCGAGGACGTTCCCGGTGTCGGCAAAACTACGGTAGCCAAGGCCTTGGCCAAGGCCTGCGGTCTGGATTGCAAACGCCAGCAATTTACCCCTGACGTTATGGCGACGGATATTACCGGCTTTATGATGATGGATAAAAAGACAGGTGAATTTGTTTTCAAGCCCGGCGTTGTAATGACCAATATGCTCATCGCCGACGAGATCAACCGTACTTCCCCCAAGACCCAGTCTGCTTTGCTGGAGGTTATGGAGGAGCGCGTGGTCACCGTGGACGGTGTGACCAGAGATTTGCCCAACCCCTTTATGGTTATCGCTACCCAGAATCCCACCGGCTATATCGGCACCTATCCTTTGCCCGAGGCACAGCTGGACAGATTTTTGATGAAGATCACCATGGGTTATCCTACGCCCAATGAGGAGGCAAAGATCCTGACCGCCCGCAAGACCGGCGATCCGTTGGCGGACGTTAATCCTGTTGCAGTCAAAGAAGATCTGCTGCATATGCAAAGTATCATCCGTGAGATCCATCTGGACGATGCGGTGGTGGAATATATTGTCGCTCTGGTCAATAAGACCCGTCAGTGCGGCGAACTGGCACTGGCTGCTTCGCCCCGCGCCTCTCTTGCCTTGATGCAGACCTCTGCGGCGTATGCCTTCCTGCAGGGCAGAGATTACGTGTTGCCCGAGGACGTACAGCACCTGTTTGAATCGGTGGTTAGTCATCGTCTTGTGCTGACGGCTGAGGCAAAGATCGAGCAAAAAGAAGTGAAGGATGTTGTGGAGTTGGTACTGAAAAACGTAAAAACTCCGATGATTAAGAAATAATTATGATCAAAAGCCGTATTATTTATGCTACGATTTTGATTGCTTCTTTTATATTTTCTCAGGCGTTATACGATTCGGTTTCACTGTTTACGTTGGTTTGTGTGATCGTGTTGCCGTTGCTGTCGGGCGGAATGCTGCTGTTGTGTCATTCATCGGTGGGCATCCGTACCAAATTGTCCCATTCACGGGTCTATCGCTATCATCGGTCCAATCTGTTGGTGGAGGTAAAGTGCGGCGCACCGTTGATTTCGCCCTTGATGCAGCTGGAATGTATCGTAAACGACCCGGAAGGGAAGGAGAGCGTCATTCGCCGTTTGCCGGTGGGCTTCAGTCCTTTTTCCCGTACGGTGATCGAGATCCCGTTGGAATATGCCTACCGCGGAAAATATGAAGTGGGAATCAAATCGGTTGAAATTTACGATTTTCTCCGTTTGTTTAAAATCAGATATAAGATCGACCAAAAATACAAATTGTACGTTACTCCCCGATTTTTGCCCTCAGACGTCCGTTTTATGCAGGATATTTATCTGGAGGACGGCACCAGCACGGATATCATCACCTCCTCCGGTGACGGTACCGAGTTGTTTGGCGTGCGGGATTATACCGACGATGATTCGTTGCGTCACGTGCATTGGAATCTTTCGGCGGCCAAGGAGAATTTGCTGGTCAAGACCTATACGGTCAATCGGCAACAGCAGATGTATCTGTTGCTGGATCTGACCGACCCGGAATACAACACGCATCACGCCCGCCGTTTGGGTGATGCAATGGTGGAGACGGCGCTGTCTCTCTGCCGTGACCTGCAGGACCGTGTAGGCGCTGTGTCTATGATGTGGCAACGGGGCGGTCTGCATGAATGTTTGGTGGATTCACCCCAACGTCTCAGCGTTGCCTATGAAGAGGTGGGGCTGTGCCCCATGCAATCTGAAAAGGCGCTTGACCGTGCGCTTAGTGAGATCAGTAACGTGCAGGCATTGTGCATTGTGACCGGTCGTTTGAATGACAAAAAGCTCAGCCGTGTGGAGATCTTGCAGAATGCACTGCATTGTCCCATCCGTCTGTTTGCATTTGAAAATACCTGCTCTGCCGAGGCGATGGCACTCTCCGCCAAGGATATCACTCTGGAGATGCTCAGCCTGGAAGAAGTGGAGAAAGGCAGGGTGGTATGATGAAAAAACGATTCAAACGCATCCGGCAAAACGTCAGCTTTACCGTTCAGTCCCACACCGCCGCCGGCGGGATGCTGGGCTGTGTTATGCAGTTGGTGCTCATTTATTTTGCAGTGCTGTCGACGGTGCTGTGTGTTTCCACCAGCCTGGCAATGAACGTTTCGATTATCGAAATTATCCTGCTCTGTTTGTTGACTACGTTGCTCGCCGCCGCGGCCTGCTTTAATAAGATTTCGGCGAGTATTGCCGTGGGCGTTGTTGGAATGCTGACGGCCATTCTTTGGTCAACCCTGCAAAGCTTTTTTGAGACCCTGCAAAAGGCGCTGTATTTTTGCTATGACCTGGCTTTCGTTATTATGAAAATGCGTGGTTGGAACTATACCAGTAATATGATCACCAGCGAAAAGGAGATCGAGGCTCTGCTGGAGGATGAAATGCTGGTCATGTCCTATTTCCGCCACGTGATCATCGTGCTTGCCATCTTTTTTGCCGTTTGGTACGTGGCATTGGCGTGGAAACGCCCCCGCGTATGGCCTACGGTGGCGGTATCTCTTGGGGTGATGGTGCCCGGATTTATGATCGGTTTGGTGCCCTCCTCGGTGGCCTTTTCTATTCTGCTTGCCTGTGCTTTCGGCCTGTATATGCAAACGCTGACGGCGCGCCATCTGGATCCCGTTTCCTTCAAAGAATGGTGGAAACGACTGTTTACCAAGCGGGAAAACGCCGAGCGTTTTGCCTACACGATGAAAAGCGGTTTGTACGGTATTTGTACCGCCGGTGTCTCGGTGGTGCTGATGCTGTTGATCGCACTGATTACGTTGCGTACACCGTTGATCGAGTTGGAGGAGATACGCGCTTATCTGGATGAAGGTAGTCGCTACGTTTATAATCAGGTCTTTTATGCCCGTCTGGAGACACCGGATAACGCCATCGGTAATATGGTGGAAGGGGAAAAACTGGACGTCATGAAGATTCCCGAGATCCATAACGTACCGGTTTTCTACGTAAAATCCGAAAAAAATGAAGAGGTATATCTGCGCGCATGGGTTTCAGATGCCTTCACGCCGGAAGGCTGGTCTCTGCTGGACGAGGCGGATCAAAAGGATTATGACCGTACGGTAGAAAAAGACGCGGATCCGTACTCCTTTGCCTATCAACTGCATAAAGTATTCGTGGACGAACGTCTGGATATGGAAACGCAGGAAAGCTATGGCTTTGAAATGGACAAACTTGAGATCAAGGCGCGTTTTAAAAAGAGTTTGGTGGCGCATTTGCCCTCTTATGGCGGCGCCGCGCTGACCGAGCCGCTGTCCACGGCCAATTTCGTCACGAAGGAAATGGCGCAGTTTGAGGAGAAACGTCCGTCCTACAATACCTACACGGCGGATGCCTTTATTCCCATTGTCACCAGTAAGGGATACGTGGGTGCCCTGCATGGTTTGGCGGCCAAATACCGTACGCTGTTAACGCTGGATACCTCGGATATTCAGTCCAAGAATTTCCAGACCTTCAAGAAAAACGAACGCTCGTATTACGAGTACGTCAAAAAGCATTATCTTAACGCCAACGGCCTTTCCGTCAGCTTCCAGAACAAGGCAGAGGAACTGGCCAAGGGGCATAACAGCCAATTGACCAAGGTATTGGCTATCGAACAGTATTTCCGAGATAATACCAAATTCACCTATACGCTCAAGCCGGAACAGTTGAAGGATGCCACGGCAATGCAGCAACTGGAGTACAGCCTGAATACCAAGCGCGAGGGATATTGTACCTACTATGCTACGGCAATGACGTTGATGGTGCGTTCGCTGGGTTATCCCGCCCGTTACGTCAACGGTTACCGTATGGAGACGACGAATAATGAACCCAATAAAGACGGCATATACAGCCGTACGGTCATGGACAGCGATTGCCATGCGTGGGTAGAGGTCTACTTTACGGGTTTGGGCTGGATGAACTTTGATCCCACACCGAATATGGAGGAGACCAAAGGGGAATTTGATGCGCGTTATTATGCTCTGGAGCTGGAAAAAGAACCGGTAGAGGGTGACGGTGAAGGAGACCAGGTGGAGCAGATCGGTCATACGCTCAGTGTGGCAGAACAGCCGGATGATAACGAGACGATGCCCGAACTGTCCGTCAATTACGGCATTTTCGGCGGCAAGGGTCTGCAGATCCTGCTGATCGTTTTGCTGTCCGTCGTGGCGGCGCTGTTGCTTGCCGCGGCGCTTGTACTGTATATCAAGGCGCTGATGAATGCCAAGAAAAAATACGATGCTGTCAAGGCGCCCGATCAAAATGGTCAGCCTGCCGGCGCCAATTTGCTGGTACAGCGGATGCATCACCTGATTTTACGCTGGTTACAGCTGAAAATGATCGTACAGCAAACGAACGAGACCGAGCTGGACTTTGCTCGCCGCGCCGATCAACTGTTGCAAACGGATAACTCGCTTGCCGATCTGATCCCCATTTTCCAAAAGGCCGAATTCGGCGAACAGGAATTGGTGGAGGACCAGTTGCACAAGGTTGAGATCTATTTCAACGAATTGTATTATCGTTTGCATCACAAGAGAGGCAAATTGCCCTGGTGGCAAAAACTGAAGATATAGAAAAACACCGCAAGGAAAATATCCTTGCGGTGTTTTTTATAAGCAAATTTATTTCGTTCGTGTGGTATACGGAGGACGGTCGGTGGGCAACTGATATTTATTGGGATCAATGACCAGCCAAGCGTTGGGCAGGAATCGCATACCGTCAGAGTCCGAACCGCTGGGATTGTTCAGTACGGAGTCGTTGTGCATCAGTACCGAGGAAGAACCACCGTCCAGGTTGGCGGCGTTGTAAGCGTCATATTCCAGCATCAGATCCAGCAGATGTCGCATGGTGGCGCCGGCAGAAACGGCGCTTCGTCCGTCAATAACCAGAAACAGCACCGTGCCGTCTTTCTTTTGGCCGATGGCCGTTCTGGGGGCGTAACCCCAGCCGCCGTTACCGGAAATGGCGGCAGGCTCACCGTTGATGATCAATGCGGGGGTGAATTCTACGGCGTCGCGGATGTTCAGGGCCTTGATCTCGGAGGTGGTGTATTTACCGATGACCAAAACGTTGTCCTTGTTAAAGCCGATCAGATTATGATAGGTGGCAGAGGAATTGTAGATGATATCGCCGTCAACCACAACCATACCGACCGGTGTGCCGCCGTTGCCGAAACCGTTGTTGTCGGCAAAGCCGCCGGCGTTCATACCGGCAATGGCGTTGTAGTCGGTGACCAGGTTGGGCAGCTTGGTGCCGTGTTTACCAAAGTTTTGCGGTACACCCAGACGCACCCAGGAGGGATCGGGAATTTCCATCATCCATCCCTTAAATCCACTGCGGCTGACGTCGGTGATCTTGATATCCTCGGCCTTCATATTGGTGTTGACCTTAATTTGCGAGGTGTCGGTGGAGCCGCTGGGCGGGCTGACCGCATTTTGCGCCATAATGGCCGAAATGGTCTCGGCATCGTAAAACCATTGGGCAAAGTATTTGTGAGAGTAGGTAGTCATCGCAGAGGTGACCAGCGTCTCCCGCAAAAATCCGATGGGGCCGTACATCAAAAAGCTGCCGAAGATCAGACAGATCAGCACACAGGCAAAAAAACTGTAAAAGTATGCCTTGACCTTTCTGGTCTTTTTGCGGCCGACCAGCATATCCCAAAAGGTTGCAAACTTGCTTGGTTTTTTCTCTTTATTCTTGTGTTTGTTTCGCTTACGCTCCGTTGTACGGGGCGCCGACGCGCTTTCAGGGGTGCTGTGGGCTGTGAACGCCATGGTGCGCTCCTGATCGGCGGAATTTTGGTTTGCCATATATTTCACCTTCACATATTGAATATATTAATGCATAATAATTATGCAATAGCTTTGCCTTTTTGTCAAGAAAATAAATGTTAATTTTCTTGACAGATTTTCTTTTTTAGGCTAACCTAATTGCAAAAGGAGTGATTGTTTTGGATTTGAAGGAAATTACGGTAGAGGAAAAAGAAGTCTATACTTGTCCGGTCTTTCGGGTCACACAGGGCGTTGTACAACTGCCCAATCAGCATTTGACGGATCGGAATCGTGTTTTGCATAACGGTGGCAGCGGTGTGCTGCCGATGGATGACGACGGACAGATATTGCTGGTGGAGCAATACCGCTACGGCATCGGCCGTATCACACTGGAAATTCCTGCCGGCAAGCTGGAAAAAGGGGAGGACCCCAAGCAATGCGCCCTGCGCGAACTGCGGGAGGAGGTCGGCGGCACGACCGACCAACTGATCGATCTGGGAATCCTTGCGCCCACCCCGGCGTACGATTCGGAAATTATATATATTTATATGGCCGAATGTAACGGATTTATGCCTCCCAAGCCGGATGAGGATGAGTTTCTGCAAGTTCATAAAATGTCGTTGGACGAGGCGGTGGCTCTCGTGCTGTCTGGGGAGATCATCGACGCCAAAACGCAGATCGCTCTGTTGAAAGCTCACGCTCTTCGAAATAAATAAACTGAAAAAACGGATGAGTAGGAGCCGTACAATTAAGGACAGTACAGCAAGATGCGAAAACACCCATAGTTCTCAAAGCTGTGGGTGTTTTTAATATTCTCTTTATTTGTTAGTCAAGTTATGCTATAATACAACTGACCGATAAATAAGAATTTGTAGAAAGGTTTACCTAAAACCATCACGAAAAGGAGCGTTCGGTATGAGGCGATTGCTTATTAAGTACAATCTTGAAATCCTAACTACATTGATGTTTACCTTTGTTGCAATGGTTGCAATTTTTAATACAGCACCATCACTGACACAAAAAATGCTTGTAGCATATGTGTTTCTTTTTACACTACACGAGTGGGAAGAAAATAGATTTCCTGGTGGATTTGTAAACATCATGGAAGGAATGATAGGCAAGAAATTTAGTGAGGATGCAAAGGAACTATCACACATACCAGTAATAATTTTACTTCTGCTTATTCATATCATCCCATATTTTTTGGACTCAGTAGTATTTTTGACTCTGATACCTGTCTTTCTTGGCGTTTTTGAAGGCTTGGTACATACCATGGGTGTCAAACTGTCCAAATCAAAAAAATTTTATACCCCAGGAATGGGCACGGCATATATGATGCTGGCTTTATCTGTTTTCAACATTTACTATTTAATAACAAACAAAATGATAACAGGAAAAGACTGTCTGTTAGGTATTGTTTGTATGTTCGTGAGTTTTGCTGTTATGCAAAACAGAGTGCTTGCAATCAATGGAATCTCCTACAAGGATATGCTAAATATAATCAAATCCAAAACGTAAATTCCAATTTATCGAACAGATGATATTTGTTTGTAAAAGGGTTTTAGGTTCGCCTAACAAGTGGAAAATATGATATACATTTTCCCTGCTTGTTACGGTATGAGACAAAATTAAAAGGATGTGTAGAATTTCTATACATCCTTTTTACTATCTTTAAAAGAAATATATTTAGTGAAATGTTTTGCTATTGCAAAACGTGAAATAATGTGTCAAGACACATTGTGAAATATCTCGCTTTGCTTGATGTGAAATAAAATAAATCCCTATGCGCCGCAGCGCATTTCACATTGCGGAGCAATATTTCACGCGCAAAGCGTATTTCACAAATCCCGCAAGGGATTTATTTCGTTGCGTTGTATCCTTACGGGTACAACGCCTACGCTCATCCGTTTTTTTAGTAATTTTTGGCCTGCAGGGCAAAGCCGGAACGGGGATTTTTGCAAACGGGGCAAATGCCCGGTGCTTCGCTTCCGTTGTGGACGTATCCGCAGTGTGAGCAGACCCAGTTTTCGCTCTCATCTTTTTTAAACACTTTGTTTTGCTGAACGTTTTCAAGTAGTTTCAAAAAACGTTGCTCGTGTTCGCTTTCGATCTTGCCTACCGCTTCAAACAGATAGGCAATCTCTGTAAAGCCTTCTTTGCGCGCTTCCTCGGCAAAGCCGGCATACATCTCTGCCCACTCAAAATGCTCGCCTGCCGCCGCATCTCTGAGATTGTGGGCAGTTTCTCCGATATTGCCGCCGCACAGAGCCTTAAACCAGATTTCGGCGTGCTGCTGTTCGTTTTTTGCGGTCAACTCCAGCAGATCGGCAATCTGACCATAGCCTTCCTTGCGTGCTTGCTCCGCATAAAAGGTGTATTTGTTGCGTGCTTGACTTTCGCCGGCAAAGGCGGCCGTCAGATTGGCTTCCGTTTTGCTCCCTTTTAAATTCATAAAAAACCTCCTGCATCGTTAATACTGTTATTTAGTATTACCATTTGCAGGAGGTTTACTCATCAGTATCCTAAATTTTCATTGACTAATATGACCGTGATGCGCCCGATATCCCTTTGCGGGCCGCTGATCAGATAGTTGCGGCAGATCCGTCCCGGACTTTGACAGCCGTCAGTCATCTGCGGAGCGTCCTTTTGCAGGCTGACACATTGCCCCTTAACGGCGCAATAGGTATCGCAGTGCAGCCGCGCCGCATTTTTGGGCGCTGCCACGGTTTTGACACGGCGGGCGGCCGCCTCCAGGTCAGGCACGATTTTGTTGGTGCCGGCAATGACGATCACGCGCTGCGGACCGTAGGCAATGGCACTGATGCGGTTGCTGTTGCCGTCCACGTTGTACAGCTCGCCGTTTTCGGTGATGGCGTTGGAGGAGGTCAAAAAGAAATCTGCTCCATATCCCGTCAGATACACCTCCCGCGGGTCGGCCACGGCGGTGCGGTCCAGATATTGATAATTCTGTTGTCGTAACCAATCGGGGATGCCGCATTGTTCCAGTGTTACCGAGCCGCCGTGGGTGACACTGCTGCCCTCCGGCATCAACTGTTGCAAAACGGTAAGCACCTGCTCTTTGTTTTCGACAACCACTACGTTCATTCGGTTTCGTTTCAAATTTTGAACGGTTTTTTCCGTATTCATGCAAAATCCCTCCCTTTGCTCTTATCATACCATAAAAGCAGAGGAGGGACAAGCATTATTTGTCGTAGAGCTTCAACGGATCGACTGTCTTGCCGTCATAGCTGACCTCGAAATGCAGATGCGGCTCCTGCGCCACCTCAATGATGGCGCTTTTGCCCACTTTACCTACGGTATCTCCCTGGGAGATCAACTGATCTTTTTTCAGCGTGATACCGTTTTCCAGATTGGCGTAGGTGCTGGCATATCCGTCTGTGTGTCGAATGGTTACCGACGTTCCCATCAAATCGTCGGTGACGATCTTTTCCACTACACCGTCATTGACGGCCTTAACCTCGGTGCCCAGCGCCACCACGTAATCAATGCCGCTGTGGGTGCGCCAGTCGGCCAGCGTTTTGGAGTAAATCGGCGTATCCTCACTATAGCCTACGTCGATGGTTCCATCCACGGGCAAAATATATTCTTTGGCCTTTTGCGGAGCACTCTCCGGTTGTTTTGTGGGCTTGGATGCGCTCAGACTGTCGTCAGCCGGGGTGTTTTCCTGCGGGATGGATGCATCCTCCGCATCCAGCGTTGTATTTTCCGGCAGAGTGGTGTCATCCCAGATGTTTTGGGCCTTGTTGTAAGAGATCAATCCCACGGCTCCTACTGTTAAAATACACATTGTCACGGCTAAGTAGTATTTCTTTTCTTTGATAAAGCGAGCCACGCTTTTGATTTTGTTTGCATTCATAATATTCTACCTCCGTCCTTATCTTTGCCGACGAAGCTGAAAAATATGCAACACTAAAAATTATAATTTTGAATTTTTACACCGCTGTAATAATGCTGCAGGATTTCGGCATAGGTTTTTCCTTTCTTTGCCAGTTCATTTGCCCCGTGCTGACTCATTCCCACTTGATGACCGTAACCGTGCACGGTGAAAATGACGTTTTTTTCATTTACGGAAACGGAAAAGGCGGTACTGCGTAGATCAAACGCCTTGCGCACGTCTGTGCCTTTAACGTCCACACCACAGATGCGAACGCTGTCTACACTGCCGGCGCTGCCCAGCAATGGCGGCTCAAACCATTTTTTTGGGTCGTCTCCCAACGGGATGTCCAGCGTTTGCAACCGGCGTTTTGCTTCCTCAAGGGTAAAGGATACCACGGTCTCATATCCGGCCACTACCGTATCGACCGAGCTGTCCACCGAAACAAGATAGGGGACGGGTGTGCCCCATACGTTTTCCGCCGATTCGGTGCGACCACTGGAAATGGCATGAAAAACGGCGTTTATGGTCTGCCCGTTGTAGGTGATGACCTGTCCGCATACTTGTCGCACGGCGGTGGTGATGTTTTCGTAATACTTGTCAAACCAGCCGGCGCCCCAACGCTTACGCGCCTCCTCTTTAGAAAGATAGGCCTTGCAGTGGGTGTGGTCGTCGCAGACGTAGGCGTCGGGATGCTCACTTTTTGCATCGGGGTCGTTTTTTTGGTGCTCGTAACGGTAAAGGGTGTAACTGCAGGCGGCGACGGTCTGCGCTTTCAGCGCTTCACTTTCAAAATTTGCCTGCATCTCCGCTGAGACGACACCGCAAAGATATTCTTCCAGCGGGATTTCTTGCACCTCTTTGCTTTCGGTGCGCAACAGCGTGACCTTGAAATCATTTTGCGGAGCACTTTCGGTCGGTTCTGCTTTGAATCCGTTGCAAAAATAAGGAATCAGGCAAAAACATAATATAAAAAACAAAGGATACAGTTTTGTCGGCTTCATCTTGCGTCCTCCTTACCAAATATATATGAAAAGGGCTGTCCGTAAATGACAATGACCGCCCCGAAAGTGACGGGACGGCCATCGCTCGCAAACAGGAAAAATGTCATCCCTCTTTCATCGGTATGCCAATTGCGACATTGTGTCGAACACACCGAATATCTTGTGCGGCAAGGATTTGCCGCATTTTTCCTTGTGGCGAGAATTGCTTTTTGTACAAAAAATATGATGGATGACAAGGTTAGTTTGTGCGGCGCAAAAACGATTATTCATTTTTTTATCTTTTACTTCATAAATTTTTGAAAGAACGTCAAAAATGTTTGTGGAAAGGAGAATGCTTATGCGCTCATCTGCTTGTTACGGACAACTGCTGGAGGTTCTGCGGGATATCGATCGGAAAATCCGGTGTCTGGAGGCTTGCTTTGTTGTGATTTCCGAGCCGGAAATGGTGGACAAGGTCAATTTGCAGTTGTCGGAATTGCGTCGACAACGCAAAGGTGTGTTTGAACAGCTCAAACCGTTGTACAAAATAAAATAATTTTCGGGAAAATAAACAATATTTCCTTGCTTTTTTTATGCAAATTAAACAATTTAAAAATTACACTTGCAGTATATATTATATTATGTTATACTTACAGTAGTATTTTATGAATTTTAGTTTGGTAGGCTAACTTTTAGGAGGTATGTTTATGAAACGCAAAAGTTTAGTCGCTGCGGTTCTGCTGCTTGTAATGGTGATCGCGCTGACCGGCTGTAACTATGTCAGTCGTCCCGTCGGTGCCGGTAACAATGCGCAGGACAACAGCAGTATGTTGGGTGTGCTGATGCAACAACCCACTCTGACGATTACTGAGGAGTCGATTACCAACGAGGTGCAGAAGCCTCCGGTTGTCGTAACTCCTCCGGCTACCACACCCCCGGCTACCACACCCCCGGTTACCGAACCCCCGACTGAACCCC
>JAZQDW010000027.1:0-20594 GCA_045546995.1 Eubacteriales bacterium | reverse complement strand
AATCTCTTGTATTCTTTGATCAAATTCTTCTCTTGAAATATGTGTTTTATCAGGCTTATGCCAGATAGCATCAAGGTAATATAACGGCAAACCTGTTCTCTTACTTAGTTTTTCGGCAAAAGTTGTTTTACCGCTTCCGGGGCAACCGATTACAATCACGCGCTTCATTGTGAATTCTCCTTTGCGGTGTTGATGGAGGCAATCAAACTTTTAAGGCCATTTGCAATTTGGCAATAAAGTCAGGCTTTCCATGTGCATAATTTGCTTCATGGATATTTGCACCAATTGAGGTGGCAGAACACTCCAACTGATTAACGAGGGAATAATGTCCTTTAATGGTTTCGCAGAGTTTGATAATTTTAACTGCAAAGTCTGTTGAAAGCTCCCGAAGTTTAGATTCTGCCATATAAACACCGCCTTTCTTATCGCAATTTAGAATATTCAAAGTGAAATATCCTTTGGATGTGAAATAATGACCTGCGGTCATTGTGAAATTTGATGCTTTCGCATCAAGTGAAATGAAATAAATCCACTCACGCCCGCAGGCATTTCACATTGCGAAGCAATATTTCACGCACGAAGTGCATTTCACAAATCCCGCAAGGGATTTATTTCATTGAAAAGAACCCACACTTGTCGTAGACAAATGTGGGTTCTTTTCTGGTGGAGATGAGGGGATTCGAACCCCTGGCCTCTTACATGCGAAGCAAGCGCTCTACCAACTGAGCTACACCCCCGAACAACAGTATATATAATACAACTTTTCCCGTTGTTCGTCAAGGCAAAAATGATTATTTTTGCAGAAAATTATATAATACGGCATTTCCAAGCGCGTGATCGGAGGAAAAAAACGGATCGGAAAAATACAATTCATCAAAACGCTCAGATAATTTTTGATGGATATATCGATTGCTCATCACGCCGCCGGCAAGCAAAATCGGTATTTCTCCCCTGCTCTGCCGCAGGCCGGAAATCTCGGCGCTTAACGTTTGCAAAACACATTCAAGTGCAAATTTTGCCACAAATGCCGGATCGCTTTTTTGTTCGATCAACTGTTTTGCTTTGTTTTCAAAGCCGGAAAAATGCATAATATTTTCACGAACTGCCGGCCGAATACGAATCTCTTCGTTACATTTCCCTGCCCGTTTTTCAATTTCTTTTCCACAAGGAAACTGCATTCCCAGCATAACACCGATCCGGTCGATCAATTGTCCGGCGTGCAAATCATTGCTGCCACCGACCGTGTCAATTTTAAGACCATTTTGTTCAGCGCTGACCGACAAAACGTCAGAGGTGCCGCCGGAAATATGAAGTGCTAAAAATTCATTTTGTAACAGTTGCATATGCTTTCCGGAATAAAGAGCCGCCATAATGTGGTTTTCCTGATGGGAAAAGGTTTTAAAGGGACAGCTCAGCACCTTTGCCAGCGCTGCCCCATAATTTTTGCCCACCAAGAAGCAGGGCATATATGAGCCTTCGACCGGTCTGGGTCGCGAACTTGCCACCACGGCATCGATATCTACCTTCGGCATACCGTCAAGTAACGTCTCGAAGTTTTTTGTATGTAAAAAAACAACGTCGCTTTGTCTTAATCCCTTTTGCTGTGCAGGTGGATGCAATAAAAAGCGATTTTGCCACACGATACCCTGCTCTGCGTCAAACAGGCAGGCAGAGGTAGTATAATTGCTTGTATCAAACGAAAGTATCATTTTTCTTTTGCAATGGAAGACAAAACACCGTTAACAAACTGACCGCATTTAACGTCTTCATATTTTTTGGCGAGCTCGATGGCTTCGTTGATGGCGACCTTATCGGGTGTTTCGTCAATATAAATCAATTCGCAAACGCCGATGCGCAGTGCGGCCAGCGCCACCTTGGAGATCCGACGGATGGACCAGTTGTTCAGATTCTTTTCGATCAGCGAATCGATCTGCTCAACGTTGGTATGTACGGTGTTGATTAGTTGTGTGAAATAGTCGTCTGCTTCAATTTCTTGCATTTCAAGATATAACTCTAAGATCTCGTCCGGTGTGAGTTCTTTTTGAAAATGAGTGCTGAAAACCAAAGCAAATGCATTTTCGCGTGCATCGTATCTGTTCATAGTTTCAGTTCCTATTCTTTTTGGTTTAAACGTAGCACAAGCGGACCGAAATGATCCGCCTGTGTGCTCAAATAGTCTTATTTATCCGCTTCGCTCTTGGGGATGTCGACGTTGAGAACGTTGACGTTGACGGCCTGAATACCATATCCGGTCATATCGGAAATTGCCTTCATAACGGCAACTTGCACTGCCTCTGCAGTATCCTGGATCTTAAATCCGAAGGAAATAGTGATGCCCAGTGTAACGGTAACCTGATTGCCCTCACCGATGGTGACGTCAACACCCTTACTGCCGTTTTTAAGGCCGATGATACCCTTGATATTAGAAGTAAGCGTAGAGGCCATTGCGTGAACGCCTTCAACGGAACCGGCCGCCTCAGCAGCGATGGTTGCCAAAACGTCCTCAGAGATTTTTACGTCGCCATATGCTTTATTTTGATTGTCCATAGGTAATCTCCTAACATAATAACTTAAAGTATAAAAACATATACTTTTTTATATTATAACACATTTTTTTGAAAAAGGAATACTTTTTTAACTTTTCACCTCAACAATTTTTACTTTGCTGGGTTTGATGCCTGTTTCGGATACCACGATTTCCTGAATTTGAGCTACTTGCACATCCTGCAATCCTTCACCCGGGACAACGACATTTACGTTGTCATCTCCGATAAACGTAACGCAATCGGCAAATCCTTTTGCTTTGATCAGATTTTCGATGGTTGCTTCGCTTTCGTTATTGTCAGCAATCATCATTTTTTCATCATTCGCCTGTTGCTTTGCCGTTTCGCTGGAATCTTCAGAGGAGATGACGGACTCCAACAGATCGATGGCGTCCTCCTTGGAACGTTGTCTTGTCAAACGAGACTGTGTAAAATACTGAGAAACATCTTCCACCTTCGTGCTTACGTATTGAGCTTCACCCAAAATTTTTTCTGAATTTGTCTCTTCCGTCGGAGCCGCAAAGCGCCAATTTAGGTATAGACCGAAGCACAGTGCAATTGCCAGCCCTAAAATGATCCATTGATTCTTTTTGATTTTCATAATTTCGCCCTCTCTATATAAAATTTATTCGGTAACTACACAAATTTTGTTGCTTGGCAGTCCTAACACCGCCGATACAGCATCCAGTATGTTTTTTTGTATTTGCAAATCATCCTTGCCTTGATATACGATCAATGCGCCGCATATTTCAGGTAGATTACGTTTCTCTATAATGACGCGGTCATGTCCGTTGTCATCGACAACTAAGTATTCGGTTTCCTTCGAGTATTGTTCATTTTTTTCGTCAACACTCGCGGTGGTTTTTGAGTTTTCCAGATATCTGTTGTTTTCTGTTGACGCCGCCGTAATCATTACATCGCATTGCTCTACTCCGCCAAACAATGAAATACTGTGTTCCAGCTTTTTTTCAAGTTTTTTGATGTATTGTTCTGCGTCCTGCGTTTCTGCCGGTTTGGATGAATCGTTATCTTTGTTGCCGGGAAAAAGAATCAACAACAGTACACCGCAAATAATCAACGTAACCGGTAAAAGAAGTTTTTTGTTTTTAAGTTTTAATATTATGCTTTGCATATCAATTTTTGGCAACATAGATCTTTTCCTCATCAATGTGTCCGATTTGCGCAATCAGTTTGATTGCCTTTTCTGTATGTATACCATTACTGATCGTAACACGTCGTATAACGTATGCTTCATTTTCAATTTCGACCGTTACTTGCTTACACGTACAATCTATTCCTTCGGCCTTTAGCATTTGATCAAAATGCGCCATAATCGTTTCGGCCAGTCTTGTCTCTACCGGCGCCACGGGCGATAACTGCATATCTTCGGTGATGCCGTCAAAGTCGGCCTTACTTTGGACAAGACCTGTAATGCCGTTTACAATTAAAAAAATAAATAATATGCTTAGTATCAATTTTAATATTTTATCGTATCTCTGCGCGGGAAAAATTCCTCTAAGCAAACCAAAAAGCACGGACGTGATACACAGATTAGCTGCAAGTACTTTTAGTTCTTCCATAATCATACTCCAATGCATATTACCAAAAAACAGACAACGCACATGGAAACGGAAATCAAAAATAGACTGATCAGCAATTCATATGCGCCGCAAACCGTTTTCAGAACCCCCTGTGTCGATGGGTTTGCAAACAGTGATGACAGAGAACGAGCCAGATAAATCGCACCGTACTGCAACCCGATATTGACAGCCGGGCCGATAAATATTGCAAGAATTGAAAACACGCCGAGCATACTTGCGGCTGTTTTGGTTCCTTGTAACAGCGTCAACGCTCCGTCAATGCTGCCGGAAAGCACGTTGCCCATAAAAGGTACACTGTTCGCTGCTGCCTTAAGCGCCTTGTGCGCGATACCATCCGACGCAGATGCCAGTATGGATTGCATCGACATGGTTAGTGTAAACAGCGAGAACACGACGCCGATTAAAAACTGAATCGCTTTTTTTATCATTTGTGTAAACGTATCAAATTGAACGTCTGACCAGATCGTTCCGCAACATCCAAGTGATAAGTAAATCCGAATGAAGGGTAAGCAGATCTCGGCATTTAAAATGGTTATTAACGTCGCGCTGACGGAAATGCCGTATGAAAACAAAGCTGCCCCAAAATTTTTACCGCCTGTGATTAATAACGTAGAAATTACAGGTAGCGCCGCATCACAAAACACACGGATACTTGCAACGCATTCTTCAATTATTTGACAGGATTTTGAAAAACCATCAAATAAAAACAAAATCAAAACGACGCTTCCTATGTTCTGAATGATGATTTTATAGCTTTCGCCGGTGGTTTTCATTTCAAGAAAACTTGGAACGGTCAGCAATAATATGAGAAAAAGGATTTGGGCGCAAAAACGGAACACGTCGGGAAAAAATGTTTTCATATTTTCTGCCACGTATTGCAATACGTTTTTAAGTGAAAATGCAGATAACAGCTTTTCGGGGGCATCGGTCGAAATACTATCCGATGGTAGCATTTCATTGACCTGCGAAGGCAAAATATCTTCGATTTTCTTTTCTGCATACGCTGTATGAGTGAAACAAAATATAAGTAGAATCGTCAGTAAAACAGTGCGTTTCATCCCAGTATTGCCTCCAGTGCAGACAAGAATTTTTTAAATACCGGAAGCGCCATGGTCAGCACGGCTACACGACAAAACAGTGTAACTCCCGTAACCAGAACGTCATGACCGTGATCTTTGCAGACAGATACTGTGAATTCGGTTAAAATACACATTCCGATTATTTTCAACAATAGCAATAACGTTTCTTCATCCAATGTGCTGCGGTCCCATAAATCCTGTATAAAATCAATGATTGGCGCAGTTTCTCCTGCAACGGAACAGAAAATGATAATACCTCCAACCATGATGCACATTGAGGAAAATTCGCTTTTAATTTTTGAAAGCAGCACCGCCAAAATACTGGTTAACAATCCTAACAGAATTACAGCCTTAGGTTCCATCAAAACGAAAATAACGTTTGTATCGTATCAAACAGCTCGCTGAGCTGATCTATTACGATCAATAAAACAATAATCAATCCGGCCAGGGATGCCATCATTGACAAATCGTCTCTTCCCGACTTGTTGAGTACCTGGCATACTACTGCTACTACAACACCGATTGAAGCAATTTTCAGTATAAGTTCCATATCTTTACCATAAAATAATCGCAAATGCCGCACATAACAGCGGCACCAATTTATAGCACAGCGTGGTGCGTTCTTTAACGACTATTTCATTCTCCTTAATCAGTTTGTTCAGAACGTCGATAGAAGCGCTCAATTGTTTCAGCTCCGCCTCGGCAAAGTTTTGGCCAAGGGATGAAACAGCCGTGATTAAAACAGAACTGTGTTTTGTGTTGAGATATCCGCGGCCTTGCAAGGTCTCAATTAAGGCATCCATCGTATGAAGTTTAATGTCTTTTAAGATGACAAAGTCAGCGGTGGGCGGGTCGGAAAATGTATGTGTAACCAATTCTGTCAGTGAATAACGATAGTTGGTGATCCACGCCCTCCAATGCCTCAGCAATTCTGTCCATTGCAGCAAGCGCAAATGGTTATGTTTCAGCTGCTTAATATAAAGATCGGATAGACTGATGCAGCCTATGCTCATCAGTATGATTGCAATGATTTTCATACAAATCTTTTACGGAAATAATTTTCCTGACCTTTCCCGGTTGATTTGCTCCTTGTAACAGGATGATTTTTTCGATACCGCCGTATTCCAACAAATGCTTGATTTGCGGTCGACCGATCAGTGCATTTATGCTGTCAGCGTGAGTGCTGGCAATAATCGGAACACCGGCGTTCATGGCTTGCAACATTGCTTTCACGTCGGATTCCGTACCGATCTCGTCGCAAATTATTGCTTGCGGCGACAGACAGCGAAGCGCGATCATCATCCCCTCGCCTTTCGGATAATTATCAAGTACGTCACAAAGTGACCCGATTGCTTTTTGAGGGATTCCTCCATACATGGCCGCCAGTTCGCATCTTTCATCAACGATCGAAACACGGTATTGGTCTTTGGAAAGACGAAAGGCAATGTCAGACAATAGGGTGGTTTTGCCGGTACAAGGACTGCCGACGATCAATGTTGAGCATATCTGACTGTCGGTAAACAGCATCGGATATATTTCTTTTGCAGCTGCATCAACTTGTCTTGCCAGCCTAAAATTGATGGAGGAGATATCTTTGATCAAACCGTTATCTGTCCGTGTGCCGCAAAAGCCTGCTCTGCATCCGCCAAAAACAGTGATATATCCACTTCTGATTTCGCTTTCGTATTTATATATCGAATGATCGCAGATTTTTTGAAAGCAGGCGTTTATTTCCGATATCTTGAGACAAATCAAACTACCTGTTTTCGCATCGATCAGCAATACGTTTTTGTTTTCAATCGTGACACTGCTTGGACGTGCGAGACGCAAACGCACTTCGCTGATTCTTTCTTGCTGATTTTTTGGCAGGCCTTCAATCGAATTGACGATACAGACCGGCAAATAACTCATTACTGTTCGTAATGCCTGATTCATAAGTTGTCCCCTCTTTCCCTACATCATATTTTTGTGAGAAGAAAAATAGAACAGCATATTACTTATGTTTGTATTTTTTGCCAAAAAGGAAATATTCTTAACAAAATTAAGCCAAAAACTTGTCATAGCATCAATCTTGGTATATCAATCTTGACATTATAAATGTTAATGTTATAATTAGTATTATTATTTACTACCGATGGAGGTATTTTGACGGATGAACATTCATATTCCGGATATTTTTGGTTGTAAGGTTTTTAATCATCATACAATGAAGGAACGGTTGCCGGAAGAGACTTTTTTGGCGCTGAATAAAACCATCGCCGAGGGTAGGAGCCTGCGTCCTGAAGTTGCCAACATTCTGGCTGCAGCGCTGAAGGATTGGGCGATCGAAAACGGTGCGACGCATTTTACCCATTGGTTTCAGCCGATGACCGGCATTACGGCAGAAAAGCATGACAGTTTTATAGCCCCTGACGGTAATGGCGGCGTTATAATGGAGTTTTCCGGCAAAGAACTGATCAAGGGTGAATCGGATGCCTCTTCCTTCCCCTCCGGCGGTTTACGGGCTACTTTTGAGGCCAGAGGTTATACAGCGTGGGATCCGACTTCTTACGCCTTTATCAAAGATGATACTTTGTGTATTCCCACCGTATTTTGCTCGTACGGTGGACAGGCGCTGGATAAAAAAACGCCCTTACTCCGTTCCATGGAATTAATGAGCAAGCAGGCAATGCGCATTGTTAAATTATTCGGAAACGAAACCGGTGCCACACATATCAACACTACGGCCGGTGCGGAGCAGGAATACTTTCTGATCGATAAGGATATTTGGCAATTGCGGGAAGATCTTGTTTTGTGCGGTCGAACGCTGTTTGGTGCAAAACCGCCCAAAGGGCAAGAAATGGACGACCATTATTTTGGTACGATCAAACCCAGGGTTTCAGAGTATATGAAGGATCTTGATCTGGAACTGTGGAAACTTGGCATCCTTTCCAAAACCAAGCATAACGAAGCTGCGCCTGCCCAGCACGAGCTGGCGCCGATTTTTACCGATACCAACATTGCCTGTGACCATAATCAGCTAACCATGGAAATCATGAAAAAGGTAGCGGCCAAGCATAATATGGCGTGCCTGTTGCAGGAAAAACCCTTCGAAGGCGTGAACGGTAGTGGTAAGCATAATAACTGGTCCATCAGCACAAACACCGGTGTAAATTTGTTTGAGCCCGGCGATTCTCCTATGGAAAACGCGCAGTTTTTGCTTTTCTTCTGCGCAGTGATTAAAGCGGTTGATAAGCACCAGGATCTTTTGCGTATATCGACCGCAAGCGCCGGTAACGATCATCGTCTCGGCTCTAATGAAGCGCCGCCGGCCATCATTTCAATTTTTATTGGTGACGAGCTGCAGAACATTCTCGAAGCAATTGAAAATGATTCAAGTTATACGAAAATTGACGCTGAAATGATGCGCGTCGGTGTGCATACTTTGCCGAAATTCAGAAAAGATACCACTGACAGAAACCGTACCTCTCCCCTTGCCTTCACCGGTAATAAATTTGAATTTCGCATGCTGGGATCCTCATTTTCCATTGCAGGGCCCAATATTATGCTAAACACGATCGTTGCCGATGAGTTGTCTGCCTTTGCCGATGTTTTGGAAAATGCCGATAATTTCACAGAAACTTTGCACACTTTGATTCAGGAAACCATTAAGCAGCATAAACGGATCATTTTCAACGGCAACAACTATTCTGCTGAATGGAAAAAAGAGGCCAAAGCACGAGGCTTGTTAGATTGTCCTACTACGGTGGATGCTCTGTCTCATTACCTCGATCCTAAAAATGTTGAACTGTTTACCAAACACAATATTTTTACGGAAGAAGAATTGCGATCAAGATATGAAATTTTGTTGGAAAACTATACCAAAACCATCAATATCGAAGCGCTTACGATGATAGAAATGGCCCGTCGGGATATTTTACCGGCCGGTTTACGCTTTACAAAAGATCTGAGCGATACCATCAATTCTAAAAAAGCTGTCAGCAGTCTTATTCCCTGCACGGCGGAAGAAAAGTTGTTACAAAAAGCCGCTGCTTTGACCGGAGACATTTATCAGAATGTTGAGCAACTTGAAAACGTTAACGGAAATGCTTGGCAGATCGTCGATCATTTCGAGCAAGCAAAATATTACAAAGAAATCGTTCTTCCCGTCATGTATGCTTTGCGCGCCAGCGTTGACGCTTTGGAAGTGATTACGAAACGTGAATATTGGCCCTATCCTTCCTACGCAGAAATTTTGTACAGTATTAAATAAAAAAGCAGTGGATAATATGTGAAGTGATATAGTGATGGTAGACACTTAAAAGTGTCTACCATCACTGTTTATATTAGAATAAAAGACAAGCCCATTCGAAAGCTCAAAAGAAAACCGCCGGTCCAATACAGAATTGAACCGGCGGTTTGAATTTTTCTTTTTTGTGTCTACTGACTATTGACTTTTTTTACATTTTGTCCGCTGTTTTTAAAAGAATTATTTCTTATAAAACAAGGTGTAATACAGCCAAAGCACGGTGTAACGATTTTTGAGATCTTTTGCAATAAACGTGGCTTCTTTGATTTTATTTTCGCCGTACTCCTTTTCAAATTCAGGCATATACAGCTCCACTTTGGCCAGCATTTTTTCGATCTCTGCGGCAGCCGGAACCTCGGCAAGCACGGCTTTGATTTCATCAAACTTGGCCTTATATACGGAAATATAATCCTTGTGATACCAGCCCAACTTGTTTTGAAGCTCGATGATACCCTCGGCGGCATCAGTATAGATGGCGCGAATATGTTTTTCCCACTCGGTTTGATCAAAGGGCATCGCCTGTTCAAAGTGATCTAAACGCAAAATTTCCTCACGCAAACGCTGGGTCATTACCGTAGAATATACTACGTCGATACCGTGGTTAAAATAGGGCTCGTTGTTAAGCAATCCGACGATTTCGAAGAAATGAGAAAGATGATGTTCGCTGCCCGAGGCGGGTCTTGAATTGCCGACAAAGCTCATCGCGATACCAACCACAACCAGGGCTTCCATCAAGGTCTTGATACTCTCGTCTTCACGATTTAAAATGCCGTCGGCGATCTGCAAGGTCTTTTCGATCATTTCAAAGGTGAGATCGTATACGTAGTCGCAGATATATTCGTCGTTAATAACGTGGCTGAGTTTCCAGTCGTTCAACGCAGAATATTTGCCGATGATGTCACCGTAACCGGATTTAATCATGTCGATCGGTGCGGTCTTCAGCATATCCACGTCACCGATAATGGCGGTGGGAACATGAGCGTCATAAGTGATTTTCATGTTGTTGATGATCATTGCGGCGCCAACAGATGCATATCCATCCATCGAAGGCGCTGTAGCAACGATGAAATAAGGCAATTCTTTAATAAAGCTGACGTATTTACAGGTATCGTTGATTACGCCCGAGCCAACGCCGATGACCAGGTCGGTCTCTTCTGAAATTGCCTCACACAGCTGTTCGATGGCTACTTCATTCGGAACAAGAAAATGATCACCGCTTTGATAGATCAAAACGTTTTCCAGTTTTTCACCGATCAAGGCTTTAGTCTGTTCGCCGCCAACGGCATAGGTGTTCTGATCGGCAACCAAAACAATATGCTGATACTGCTCGATCAATGCGGGTAACTGACGGATCGCGCCGTTTTCAATAATGACGTTTTCAATGGCGCAGGTGTGCGCCATGCCGCAGTTGCATTCAACGTTCCCTTTTAATAATTGATTGATGTCCATATTAGTCCTCCAGATACTTTTTGAGATATTCGCCGAGTTTTGTATAATCGTCTACGCAAACAAAATGGATATCGGATTTATAAACTGATTCATCATTGCCGCCCAAGCCATAATCGTCACCGACGTATACGACGTTTTCATGGCTCAAACCGTTTTCTTTGCAGTACAGATCCAGTGCATAGTATTTATTATAAGGTTTGGGTGCCATATCAAACGAGGAACTGCCACCGACAAAAACGACGTATTCGGGAAAAGCAGCTACAACTTCATCGTAGATCTTTCTGCGCTTGACGCGGTCGGGGTCAAACGTCAGTTTGTCCTGCAGATCCGCCTTTGTGCCCAAAATGGGGAAAGTAATACAACCGGACGGATGATATTCGACGTTATCTCCCTTAAAATCGGTATATCCGTACTTTTGACGGAACATCGTAACGCGCGCCTCGATCGTATCTTTATCGCAGGCAGTCAGGCTTTCGTTGCGTACGATATCCAAATCCTTGGTTTCGGGATTATAGGTTGCATACTGCATACCATAGTTGCCGATGATATCGATGGGAAAATGATCCATCTGATCAAAAATGCGGCGGCATTGTCCTGCGCCGGCCATTAACAGCTTGTATTTTTTGGAAAGTTTAACCAATACTGCATGGTTTTCCGGGGATAATTTACTTTTGTGCTGGGTCAGCGTGCCGTCCAAATCAAACGCAATTACTTTAACGTCACTCATCGTTTTTTCTCCTTTACTTAGTAATGGTGAGAACTATTACATATCAGTATTTTACTATGATTTTAAGATTAAGTCAACAATGGAAAGCAAAATGAAAAACAATTAGTTATAAATAATAAAAAACAGACGGAATCCGTCTGTTTTTTATTAAAATTAATCAATGGTCATAACGACTTTACCAACGCTTTTTCCCTGTTGCAGTAAATCGTGCGCCGCCTCTGCTTCGGTGATGGGTAATACGGCGTGAATGGTGGGTCTTACCTCTCCGCTTTCAACCTTGGGCCAGATCTGCTCTACCAATTTGGACAGCAGTTCTGCCTTAAATGCCGGTGTTTTGCTACGCAGGGTGCTGCCGATGAGACGAATGTTCTTTACGTACATTGTTCTCATATTAACGGTAGAAAGATCACCCGCCAGCGTTGCAATCATAATCCAGCGACAGCCGTATGCCACGTGGGGGAAGCATTCGCCAACCTTTTCACTGCCCAGGCAGTCAATGGCGATATTCAAGGGATGACCGGCCTCTGCCTCACGTTTAAGGACGTCAGCCATATTTTCCTTGGAAGTGTTTACAACGACGTCGGCGTTGAGATGTTTGATCGATTGGGCGATCTCATCACTGAGAACACTGGTGATAACACGCAGACCAAACGCCTTTGCCATCGGAATGATCACGCTTGCCAGGCCGCTGGCACCGGCGTGCATCAAAAGAGTATCACCGCTTTTGGCGCCACCCTCGATAAAAAGATTGAGATATGCGGTGGCAAACGCCTCCGGCAGCGCTGCGGCCTCTACTAAAGAAAGACCCTTGGGTACGGGCATCAGCATACCTGCTTCCACCACTGCATACTCCGCGTAACCGCCGCCGCCCAGCAATGCGCAAACCTCATCGCCAACGTGCCACTTCCCTTCCGCCTCAACAGCGGGGGTGATTTGTTCAATAATACCGGCAATTTCAAGACCGGGCCAATCGGGGCATCCGGGAGGCGGAGGATAACAACCGTCGCGCTGCATTAAATCGGCACGATTAACAGCGGCTGCCTTAACTCTGACCAGAACGTCACCGTCGTTGATAGCCGGAAGCTCAACTTCCTTCCAAACTAAATCTTTATTAGGCTCAATTACAATCGCTTTCATAAAAACAAACCTCACTTTCTACCTAAATTTTAACTGAATTGACATAATTTTAAAATATGTTATAATATCAAAAAGAGGAACTATTCTATCATTGATGAGGAGAGATGATGATGAGTAATCTTGCCGTTACCACAAATCTGCTGTTTTTTCAAGCGGAAAAATATTATTATCAAAATCATCATACGTTTGATACGTCCGACTGTCCCCGCCCGCATTTTTGTATGGGTTTGGTTTTAAGCGGCGAAGGCGTCTTTACAGACTGTAACAGTAACGAGAAAATCATTGTTATGCCCGGCGATATTATCTTTGTTCCAATGTCGTCTACTTACGTTGTGAACTGGAGCGGATCACCGCAAATCAGTTATATAAGCGCGCATTTTATTTTTGACCAGCAAAGTATCTTTTCGTCGCGGAACCATTTCAAATTACAAAAGATCCGTTTGTCCGATTTTGATCGGATCAAAAGGCATTTTACCGATTTTTACGTCAACTTCAACGGTAACCAGGCGGCACAATTGTCAGCCCTTTCTCACTTTTACGCCGTATTGTCCTTAGTGTTGCCACACCTTGTTATTAAGCAAAATACGATCGCTGACAGCCGTATTGCCAGATCCACTCGTTATATCGAAGAAAATTATACAAATCGGATTACGGTTGAAGATTTGGCCGCCACAGCAGGTATGAGTGTTTCCCGCTATTTTCCGAGGTTTAAGGAACAACTTGGTGTAACGCCGATCGAATACGTCAATCAATTTAGAATTACAAGAGCGATTATTTTACTTTTAGATAAAGCAACTGCCATCGAGCAGATTGGCGAAATGGTGGGCTTTGAGTCCACGGCATATTTCAGAAGAGTGTTTAAAAAGATAACCGGAAAGTCACCCAGAGAGTTTAGAAAGACAGCCATTGAACTGTAATCTGTAAGCCAAAAACCACACCATCCAATCGGAATGGTGTGGTTTTTATAATATTTGGTACTTCAAACATATACAGTTATGAGTTATTTATAAATTTTTCTCGGAGCCTATCGTCTCGGACAAAAAACGGCGGAGAAAACGAGTTTTATTATCAAAAACTTAATTATAAATAGAGCGTTTGTCCGCCTTTTACGCAATGCGTTTCACCACGGTGAACAAACCAAACGTCTATGGCAGAGGGATTATGTACAATGCGTTTGTCAACACTGGTTTGGAGATTTTCGTATGCTTTTATATAGTCATATATTTCAATGTTGGTAGCATACCAAATATCATCCCTTCCACCGACATATTCTGCGAACTTTTCAATCACTTCCCAGTTATCATTATTATCAAATTCATAACTGTGTCCCCACAAATAAAACAGCCAGTTATCGCAGATATATCTGCTCTTCTCCTCTACGAATTTTTTAGATAACTCCATAAGTTTAGGGTTGTTATGGTGACAAGTTGGATGTAGTTCGAGCCAATTCTCAGGGAGTTTGAAACTTTCTGTTGATTTTGTTGTTCTCGAATAACAAATCCCGCATTTCTTCAAACAATCAATCACCTGATTATTATATGTCCCGTACGGATACGCCATTCCTCTTGCTATTGTTCCGTAATGCTCTTCAATGCTCCGTCTGTCTTCCAGTATTTCCATTAGTATTTCGTCATTATTAAGTTTTTCCAAAAAAGGATGTGTAAAAGCATGCACTGCGACCTCATGGTCAGAATTCATATACAGTTGCTTCGCCTCGGAAAGTTTCATTCTGCCATAAAATTTTTTGCGCTCGGCATCTTCCGGCAGGTAGCAACCCGAGTTAATATTAAACGTTCCCTTAATGCCATACTGATCCAGTATTCTGATCAGTCTGATGTCCTGCACGACGCCATCGTCATAACTTAAAGTGAGTACCTTTGATTTACCATCTTTCAATTTCATGTACATAACGAATCACTCCATTATAAATTTCTAAACAATCATAGCAGAAAAGCGACAATTCTAAAACCCGATTTTCTTATAAGCCAAGCTTTTCTTTTTCGCCGTAGTGTATATGGCAATGAGTGTCAATAGCTTTAAGCATAGCAGCAAGCCTCCTATTCTTGAGATGATTATAACACAAAAGCGGTGGCGGGGCAATAATTATTCATTATTCATCAGCGTAAGCGACTTCATTTTTCATTATTCATTCGAAAATCCGTTCTCCTTTAATGAATAATGAATGATGAATATTGAAGAATGAATAATACAAACAAAAATCCGCCCTCTTACGAGAACAGATTTTCGTTTGGGTAGTTTGAACTTAATGACACGAATTAAAGGGCTCTGAAAACCAAGGGATTTGGCTATTCTTTTATAAGTTTTAAAAGATTTTCCCCTTCGGCAATATAGTTTGTGGCAATTTTTTTAATTCTGTCCTGACCGAAATTGTAACGGTCATATATCCCAACGGTAGGCATTCCGATTTTAGTTGCAGTTTCGATTGCGGTAAGCGAATCCTCAAACATCCAGGTCTCTTTTAATTCGGCGCCTAAAAATTCGATAGCCTGTAAGAAAATATCGGGCTTGTCTTTGCCTTTCCCTATGGCACCGCAGGAAAACACCTTCAAAAAATATTTTTCAATATCACAATGCTTTAACGCCACTTCGATAAGTTCCGGTGCGGTTGCCGATGCAATACACATTTTAACTCCATTGTTTTTACAATGCTCCAAAAACTCAATTACACCATCTTTTAATTCAACACTGTTGGCATAAAAGTTATTCATAATACGATTCGCTTCTGCCAACAATTCTTCTCCGCTTTCGCCAAGTTTGTAATTCTTGTGAATTAGATACATTGCGTCTTTTAAAGTAAGTGTGCGTACTTTTTTTTCGTCTTCAAGACTTGGCACAAAGCTTTTATCGTTTAAATATCTTTCCCCAAAGGTCGACCATAATACATCCCAAAGCATTAGCGAATCAACCAATGTTCCGTCCATGTCAAAAATTGCCGCTTTCATATTTGTAAAAATCACCGCCTTAGGTGTATTATAGCAAAAAAACGAAAATAAATCAATGCGGAACCTTGTATGTAATCCGCAACTTGTTGCGGTATGGAATCATCACGAAGTGATGTATGTAATCAATCCGAAGGAAGAAACACACAAGACTTACGACTTGATGACATACCGTTTGCAAAGCAAACGGATTACATACGCCTATCGGCGATTACATACCAATCCTTCGGATTGGATAAAAATAAAGGACTTCCGAAGAAGTCCTTTATTTTTTGGAGGTGCCACCCAGATTCGAACTGGGGATAAAGGTTTTGCAGACCTTGGCCTTACCGCTTGGCTATGGCACCGAATATAAAATTGTAAAGTAAAAGGCAAGATTGTATCTTGCCTTTTAGTGTTGGTGTTGGTGCCTCCGGTCGGAATCGAACCAACGACATAAGGATTTTCAGTCCTCCGCTCTACCAACTGAGCTACAGAGGCAAAAAAATGGCGACCCGGATGGGGCTCGAACCCACGACCTCTAGCGTGACAGGCTAGCGTTCTAACCAACTGAACTACCGGGCCACTTTGCCGTCGCTCATTAGCGACGAGCATTATGATACTACATTTTTATGGAAATGTCAATAGTATTTTTGTAAAAAAATTATTTTTTCGCCAAAATTTCAAGCAGCTCGTTTTTGTCAAAATGATAGCTACGATTGCAGAAGCCGCAAACGATATCTGCCTTCTCATCCTCGTATACGATTTTCTCAAGAGCGTCGTTGTTCAATGAAAGCAAGATCTGTGCGCACTTTTCTTTGGAACAATCACATTTATATGCAGGTTCGCGAATAAAATGCATACATTCGCCAATTCCCTCGAGCGCCATTGCGGCTATCTCCTCAACACTGTGCTCCAGAAACAATGAAGAAACTGAAGAGAATTTTTGTATATTTTTCTCTAAGATATCAATAGTCTCATCTTGTACGTCAGGCATCAATTGGATCAAAATGCCGCCGGCTGATAAAATGGAAAGATCCGTATCCACCAATACACCCAGTGCGCACACCGTCGGCGTTTGCTCACTGTTGGCGTAGTATGAGGTAATATCCTCTGCAATTTCACCGCTGACCAAGGGTGTTTTCCCGATATACGGCACACCGGTAGTCAGATTATCCCTTACAACGGAAAGCATGCCGGCGCCGATAGCACCGGAAACGTCCAGTTTTCCGTTCGACTTCAGCGGAATGTCAATCCCGGAATTGCTTGCATACCCCTTTACGTTGCCTTTGTTGTCTGCGGTTGCAGTCAGTGAGCCGATCGGCCCATCACCCCGGATTTGCAACGTTACCATTTCCCCATCGTTTTTCAGCAACGAGCCCATCATAGATGCCGCCGTTAACAATCTACCCAAAGCCGCTGAAACTACGGGAGAGGTATTATGATATTCGTGCGCTTGCTGTACGATGTCGGTTGACTTGCAAACCAGTACGCGGACGGTTTGCGTTTCGGAAAGTGCGGTCAAAAGTTGTGCCACTGTTATTGCTCCTTTTTGGCTGTAATTACAATACGTTGCGTTGTTTCGGACAATGGACAGAAAGTGTAGTCCTCTTCTGCTGACAGTACGGAAAAACCGTGTTCGGCCAGCTGTTTCATGATAAATTCGGGAGAATGATAGGTTTGCGACTGATGATCTTCAAACCGATCATAGCTCCCCTGCTCATTCAAAATAAAATACGTCAGATCATAATACATGGTGTGACCGTCAAATTCGTTTTCCCAGACGCAAAAAGCATCTTCGGTTTCGTAAACGAATGTCCGACCGTCTAACACACTTTCGTATTTGTAAAGTGTGTTAAAATCAAAAATTAACAAACCGTCAGCAGCAAGGTTTTGGTTGCAGGCTTTCAAAAAGCGACAGACGCCTTCGGAATCAAGATAATTGATGCAGTCCAGAGTCGAAATCATAAAATCAGACGGACCGTAGAGTTCAAAATCCGTGAGATCTTGCTGTAAAAACAGCACGTCGCTTCCTTCCGGCCGCTTAAAAGCAGCCTGCGCCAGCATCCCATTCGAACGGTCAATGCCGATCATATCATATCCAAGCTGTGCCATTTGGTAGGTCAGCGTCCCACTGCCACAACCAAGGTCCACGCCGTATTTTCCCTTGCATTGAAGTAAGGTCAGCTTTTGGTGAACGTACTCGGCCATGGTCGGGTAATCGGCGCCGACAAACGAATCGTAATATTCAGATAAATATTGAAAATCGTCCATCATTATTTTTCCAATGCGGCCTTTTCTGTCTTGAGAGACTCAATATATTCTTCCAAACAAATCTTTTTGTCCATGATTTCTTTTGCGCGCTCGACACCGACGTAACGGTAATGCCACGGCTCAAAGGTGATGCCCGTCTCTTCTACCTTATCCTTGGGATAACGCAAAATAAAGCCATATTCCGCGCAATGCTCGTACAGCCAAGTGTATTCATCGGTCTCTTCAAATTTTTCGTTGAGGTTTCCATAGGTATTAACGATTTCGGCAGTGCAAATATCAGTGGCAAGGCCGGTCTGATGCTCGCTCTTTCCGGGGGGATTTACGATTTCTGCCGCCAGTTCATTTGCGCGATCCTTGGAGTACCCTTCTCCAAGGTAAAAATTGACTTTATTATTGAAATTTGTTTCCTGTTTGGTATAATTACGATAGGCGGAATATATATTAATGGTATCCAAACCCGCGTCTTCTGCAGCTGCCAGCATTTTCTCAAGCTGTTGCGCTGTGGTTTTTTCCAGTCTCATTCCCTGCAGGGTTTCCAGTTCGGCAGGTTCATATTCTGACGTCAGGCCATTGTCGACGTTTACCAAAACCATATACGGATCGTTTAAGATGGCATCAATTTCTGCTAGTCTATCCGCCGCCTCATCGCTGCTCGGATCTACCGTCGGGGCTAACGTTGGTTGATTTTGAGTCGACGTTTCAACGTTAGGTGACTCGCTCGGCTCATTTGGCTTAGACGGCTCTTCGTTCGGCGCCCTAAAGCGATATGAGAAGATTCCGGCAGAAGCAACCAATAAAATAATAATCAATAAAACTGTTAAAGCTATAGAACTGCCTTTTTTCATGGTGAACTCCTTTCAAAACATAACATAATTATAAAATAAAATGAATTAAATATCAATATAAAAGCGGAGGTTTGTATGAAAATTAACAAAATACTGATAATTGCTCTGGCAATCGTTTTGATCGTAGGTATTATTGCCGGGGTTGTATATTTTACCACACGAAACGATGATGCTGACAAAGATCCGACGGATGAATTTATTGAAAACAACAACTATCCCTTTAACGGAATTTACGGTGATGACGTTTCAATCGTTACCGAGGAGCAAATCAAGCAAGCGCTGGAAGAAGATGCGACCATTACGGAATATGCAAAAGATATTACAGTTGAGATCAGCAAAGATCAAATCGTAAATCTTTCCTGTTCTCTTGAAAACGCAGAAAATCTATGCAGTGACGTTCCCGAGCTTGAAACGTTTCGCCCCTTTGCTTCCGCAATGAATGGCCAGCGAATCGGCATTGGCGTTTCGGTAAATAAAGGCGACAACGGTTATCTTGAAATTGAACCGGCTTCCGTAACCATTGGTAAAACCAAAGTGAATCTCAAATTATTCTCCGGTCTGTTTGGTAAAATCGATATGACGCAATGGGTTGGTGACATTCCAAATGACGCTATTACTTTCACAGAGGGCGCCATAGCATTTTCCGACGAACTACCCAAGTTTTTGCAGTAACCCCAGTAGTTCTTGTAAATTGTGAACCACGTAGGTAGGATGGAGCTCGGTTTCTGTGTCGTTCCAGTTTAAAAAGCAAGTATCGATACCGTAACGAATACCGCCGGTGATATCCGATGATAGTGAATCGCCGATCAACAACACCGAACTGCAATCCAGCCCGGAATCGGCAAATACTTTATCAAAAAATTCCTTTTGCGGCTTTTGCGAGCCAAGTTTTTCAGAAGTATATATTTTTTTAAAATAGTGGCCGATTCCTGCAAGTCTGATACGATTTTGCTGAACATCATGCAGACCGTTGGTGACCATATATAACGAAAAGTGTTTTACAGCATATTCCAATATATCAATAGCGCCGGGCAATAAAAATCCGGTGTTGCCCAGCTGTGTTTTATAAAAACGGTTCCACTCCTCAGCAGAAAAGGTTAGCCCTCTTTTTTCAAAAAAACGTTCAAAACGATAGACAGTTAATCGATCCTTGGTGATTTTGCCGAGTTCAAACAGCTTCCAGGCTTCCAGATTTGAGCTGCTGTATGCCTGATACACTTCTTCAGTATCTTCCACATCCCAGTGTGCAGCTGTCAGTGCAAAGGCGCTTCGTTCGGAACGTTTAAAATCAAGCAGTGTTTCATCTGCGTCAAACAGCAATGCAGTATACTTTCGCATTTGATTCCCTCCCACATCACATAGATTTTATCACAAACCTTAGAGTATGACAAGATATTTAAAAGTAAAATCATAACTACCAGCCATGACGATAATATTTGTCAAGCAATAAGAAAAGAAAACGGGCGTCCATTTGGACGCCCGTTTCTGGTGCTGGTGGTGGGACTTGAACCCACACGCCATTGCTGACAACAGATTTTGAGTCTGTCTCGTCTGCCAGTTCCGACACACCGGCATAACAGGCTATTGCTCGCAATTGCCGAGCAATAGCTATTATACAATAACAATTGTAGTTTTGCAAGAACTTTTTAATTTTCTTATATATTCCACAAAAACATTGACAGAGTTTTTAATTGAGATTAAAACTTCAAGCC
>JAZQDW010000026.1:0-30180 GCA_045546995.1 Eubacteriales bacterium | reverse complement strand
CGGCGGGTCGCCGCTGACGATCTCGGACGTCGGTTGACCTATCGGTCAATCCGCCGAAAGGAGCGGCAAACCGACATTTGTACTCGTTAGTCTTATTTGTACGTCTTTGCAAAGTTCATACGGCGGGTCGCCGCTGACGATCTCGGACGTCGGTTGACCTATCGGTCAATCCGCCGAAAGGAGCGGCAAACCGACATTTGTACTCGTTAGTCTTATTTGTACGTCTTTGCAAAATTCATACGGCGGCTGCCGCAGAGCAATCCGATCACGTCTTTCGACACAATCATTTTCACTCGAACATTTTATTTGTACGTCTTTGCAAAATTCATACGGCGGGTCGCCGCTGACGATCACGGACGTCGGTTGACCTATCGGTCAATCCGCCGAAAGGAGCGGCAAACCGACATTTGTACTCGTTAGTTTTATTTGTACGTCTTTGCAAAGTTCATAATGATGGTAGCAACTTCGGCACGGCTGGCATTGCCCTGCGGGCGGAAGTTATAGCCGCCGGTGGTCTTTTCACCGTTGACAAGACCGCCCATCTGGCAGGCCTTAACAGCGGGACGGGCATACTTCGAGATCTTGGCCGCATCCTTAAAGGTAATGGCAGCGTTGATCTTTTGCAACTCGATCTTTGCATAATCGCAATAGCGTACCATAATGGCGCAGATCTGCTCACGAGTGATATTCTCATCGGGACCGAAGGTGGTGGGGGTCAGACCGGCAACGATGTTCTTTTCGTTGGCCCATTTAACGTAACCGGTGTAATACTGGTTCTTCTTAACGTCGGTAAAGACGGTGGTCACCTTGTTGTTGACCTTTTGTCCGTCCAGACGGCCCAGTACGGTTACAAACATCGCTCTGGTCATAGGATCGTTGGGGCCGAAGGTAGTGGCAGAGGTACCACTGAACAGACCGTTATTGTAAACGTAGTCAATAGCGCCGTTTTTAACGTACCAGTCGCCCTTTTTCAGATCCTTGAAAATCGTCAGCACGTTTACACCGGCGGCGGGGATTTTTTCCGTTTTCGTATTACCGCAGGTGGTGCAGGTATAGGTCTTAACACCCTCCTTACCGATGGCAGGCTCGGTGGTCACCTTACCGCCGTCCCAGGTGTGGTTGCCGGTAGCGGGGATGGTTACGTTTTCCGCAACGGTCTTACCGCAAACGGTACAATCCTTATGGCCGATACCGCCGGCGCCGCAGGTGGGAGCGGTATCCTCCATGATCTCGCCGGCAGTATGCTCGTTCTCTTCATTTCTGGCGGTACAACCGTCGTTGGTACAAGCATAATAGTGAGTGGTATCGCCCTGCGTCAGGGTGGCGGCCCATACGTGCTCGCCGGTGGCGGGGATTACGATATCCTCATCCATCGTGATGCCGCAATCCTTACATACACTGTGACCGATACCGGTGGCATAGCAAGAGGGCGCGGTATCCACTACCAATTCGTCAGCGGCAGCGTGCGCACCGGTGGAAGGAATAACAACATCCTTCTCCATCAGTTTACCGCAAACGGTACAGTCCTTATGACCCTTACCGTCGCTGGCGCAACCGGGCTTTTCATCCTCGATGACCTCGCCGGCGGTATGAGCGTTCTCTTCATTTCTGGCGGTACAACCGTCGGTGGTACAAGCATAGTAGTGGGTGGTTTCACCCTGGGTCAGGGTGGTGGCCCATACGTGCTCGCCGGTGGCGGGAATATCCCGTTGATTCATAACGTCGCCGCACAAAGCGCAACGCTGTACTTCTTTACCTACCGCAAAGCAAGAGGGCGCCGATACCTCTGTCCAGGGGCCGGGAGTGGTATGCTCACAAACAAATGCCTGCAAGCCCGCCTGCTGAACGCCACGAATGGTTTGAATGGACCAGAGATTGGTGAAATCAAGCCGCTTATAGCTGTCGGTCTTACTAAGATCGGCAGTATTTAAATTGTCAGTTTCGGTTACCGTAGCGTTGGCACCGGCATCACCCGTAACGGCATCTTCCGTACCGGCGAAATAACAATTTTCGATAGAACCGTTGTTACGACCTGTCAAAGCGCCCTGCCGACGGTTATCGGTGCCGGCGGAATTGACGGTAGTGATCACGGTGTTGGCATAGCACTTGCTCAATTGCGCGGCGGCAGTGTCCAGCTGACCGACCAGACCGCCGACTCTGAACCAGGCATCGTAATTACGGTTGGCCGAAATATCTACATAACAAGCGCTGTTGGTAACGTCGCCCTGGCAAAAGCCGGCAAGACCGCCCACGTTCAAGCGGCCGTTACCGTTGTGTCTTACAACGACGGTGCCGCTGACGGCGCATTGATCAATTATAGCGCTTGCCTGCATCGTGCCGGCAATAGCGCCCACACGAAGCTCACTAAACACCGATTTTACGTCGGCGGTAAAATTCAACGCAACGTTTTTCAGTTCCAGATTTTTAACGCTGCCCGACAAATCGTAAAACAAAGCAGCGCTGTTGACACCGCTCTCCTGTCTGGGGGCTACGGTATCGTCAAGACGATACGCCACGTCGATCACCAGACCGGCCACGGTATAACCGTTACCGTCCAGCGTGCCGCTGAAGGTAGAGCCGGCGGCAAAGGGCAATTTTCCGTGCATCACACCACCCTCAGCAAAATCCTCGGCGGTAAATATGATGTCCTTGGTCAGGCGATAGCTACCGGCAAGGTTACTGCCGATGGCAGCGAAACCGGCCTTATCGCTGACGTCAACGACGGTAGCCGCGCTGACCGCCGGCAGACATCCGATCCATAATAAAAGGCATAATACTGTCGCAATCCATCTTTTCAAAGGTCAACTCCCCTTTCTATCTTTTTTATTTTAACACACATCCAAAACAATAGCAAGCAAAAAGTAAAAAGGCAGGCCTTTGCATCACGCAAAAGCCTGTCCTTTATCATTTGTTTTTACCACGCAGTGGCGATTTCTTCGTTGTCATAGACCTTTTGTACGTTTTCAAGCAGGATATCCACCGCCTGACGGCTGACGTAAAACATACCCTTACCGTCCAACTCGTAGAAGCAATAACGGTCGTTGACGTAATAATAATTTAGCACTTCTTTGCCGCCCTCTTTCAGAGAGACCTCCATACTCAGATAGGGTTCACCTTCCGGCTTTTCCCCTTCGATCTGGATCTCCATACCCAAAAGATAGGCATAAAACTCGGAAAAGATGGAGCTTTCTACTAATTTATTATTTACGTGCACCACGCGCTCGTCGCCGGTACCCTCTGTCTTAATATCATAGGTCTTACCCTTGGATTTAATCAGCATACCCGAAACGGTATCTACGTCACGGGTGTAGGTGATCACGTCGCACATATCCGCTACGTCCATCTGCAGGCATTTGACGCTGCTCTCCTGCACCTGATAGACCACGTTATCTCCCTGCCGCATACAATAGACCATACCTTCTTTGTCGGTATTGCCGAACAAAATGGTACGCTCCGCCGTATTATTGGCAAAGGTCAAAACGTAAGACGGTTGGGTCAGGCCCACCTTATCAAGATTGGCCTGCGAAACGTCATCCGACACCGGCACGGCCCCGTTCAGGGTGGTCAGCAATCCCAAAATCTCGTCCATAACGGAGGTAGAGAAGGGCATATTGACCGGATCGTCCATCACGTAGGACAGACCGGTATCTCCGTCGGCCATATAGACGTTGACGTGCGTCCCTTTACTGCCGCTGATATTGATGGGCGAGATGTTTTCCGCATCGGTAGAGGAATTATAGCCGGAAATATCCGTCTTATAATAATAGTAATGGTCTGCCTGGCAAACCTGCGCCTGGGTCTGGCTCAGCAAATACACGGCGGTCTTACCGTCCTTGCTCTCCGGGTCATCCTTCAGCGAGAAATAATATTCGTCACCGGCGGTTTTACCGCCCAGATACAGGGTGATCTCTTTTTTCTTATTGGTAGTCAAGGTGACCGTGGCGGACGGCGCGGCCAGGCCGTAGTCCCCCAGCTCTTCCCCGCTGACCATGATCCGCTTGGTGCTTTGGATCGCGGACAGATATCCGATGGAGGTGGAAATAACGTCCTCATCCACCGGCTTGTCCTCTTTGCCCTCAATCTTATACACCGAACCGGATTTTTTATACATTATATAATTATCCTTGGTGTTTTTAACGGAGACGGTCTTAACGTCGGTGGCGTTGAGCTCCACCACGTCAATGGTGTTGACCTGATCTTCGCCGTTATCCTCCGGCGCAATGGAACGCAGGATGAAATAGGCGCCAACCAGCACCACGATGGCAGCCAGCAGGATAAACAGTGGCATCAGCTTACGCACAAAGCCTTTACGGATCTGTTGTTGCTGCTGTTGCTTTTTCTGTTTTTTTGCCGCCTTGGGGTCGTCGTACTGAAACAGTTCCCCCTCCTCGGTCTGCGCCTCGGCGGTCACTTCCGTTTCGACGGTTTCTTCGCTCACGGCGGGGGTTTCCTCTACAACACCGTTTTCGTTTTCCATCTCGGGAAGATCCTTTCTTTCATCCATCATAAGTATCTCCTCCGGATAAAGACAATCACGCCCAGCAACAGAATAATACCGGGAATCACGCCCATGATCACAACGTTGATGGTGGTCTTTTGCGCGTCGGTCAGTACCAACGTTTGATTGGCGGAGTATTTTACGGCATCCAGTACCGTTTCACCCTCACGCTGCATCATTACGTCGTACAGATTCAGCAAAAAGTCACCGTTGTTGGCATAGGCCATATAGTCGGAGATCAGCATATCGGCAGAGCCGCTGACAAAGATGTTGGAATAGACGTTTTGGTTATTGGCAACCTTCAGCATCTGGCTGAGAACCGCCACGTTCAGCGGACCGGCCGTATCCCCTTCCTCCTTGTCATAGGTGGTGATGGTATTTTCCTCACCGGTGGGCTTGGCATACGAGGTCTCCGAGGTAGTCAGCACCGGCGCCACCGTCAGATTACCGTTGGTCTCAAAGCGAGGGACAATACTGCGGGCGGCAGACAGGATGGTGGGCACGTTGCTGACCGTCAGTTTTTCGGTCAGATCATTGCTCTCCACGTTGGGCTGGAAAATGGTGGGCAAGCTGATATAGCGGGTAGCATCGCTCTCGATGACCATATCACGGTTCAGCGCAATACCCCAGTCGTACAACAGTCCCTCCAGATTGGGACAGGGTACCGAAGCGGCAGAGGTGAAGAACATCACGTTTCTGCCGTATTCATAGTTATTGGTCAAAAAGTCCTCCACAGCGCTGACCTCCGCCACCGAATAGTCACGGGCGGGCGCAACGATGATCATCAGCGTCGCATCGGGATCAAAGCTCATTCCCTTGTACAGCTGTACGTCCTCCACGGTATAACCGTTGTTGGAAAACAGTGAACGGAAGGTGTCATCGGTGGATTCACCGTGACCGGTGACAAAATAGATCTTCTCGTCCCGTTCCTGCATAAAGTTCAGCAGACCGGAGGCAACACGCTCCTCCAGCAGATAGGTCAGCGAGCCGGTTTCATTATCCGTCTGATACATTTCTTCCATCTGGACGATTCGCAGCTTTTTGCCGCATTGCATGATCAGAGCGCCCTCTTTGATATCATACTGAGATCCGAAAGAAGAAGCGAAGGTGGGGTTTTTGTCCGGATCGACAAATTTCAGGGTAAACAGATCCTTGGTCCGCACGATACGGCGCAGGATCTCTTTAAACTGCGCGGTATATTCGGTCTCATCGGCGAAAACGGTGAAGGTAACCTCCTTTTCCGTTTTATCGATGATCTGCAGGGTCTGGGTATTGAGTTTGTACAGATCCTCACCGGTGATATCCAGCTTCAAAGAATAATTGGTGGTCAACATAGTACAGACGATGTTGAGAATGATCACCACCGCCACCAGGGCAACGGTCAACGCCGTGGACAGGGAGCCGTATTTTAAACGGCGGGAATTGAAAATATTTTTCTTTGCCATTTAGCTCCATCTCCTTTTCTCAATCATTCGGATGGTCAGAAACAGAAAGACCACCGTAACACTAATGTAATATACCACCGAGGACAGGGAAAACAGTCCACTGGTGAAATCGGCATACCGATCGTACACGGAAATAAAGTTGACCACGTTGGTCACGAAAGTGCTGTTGATAGAGCTGGCCAGCGTATCCATAAAATACAAGCTCATCATGACGGTAAAGCTGAGCACGGCGGCAACCACCTGACTCTCCGTAACGGAGCTGAGGAAGCAACCGATGGCAACAAAGGCCATACCCAACAGCATAATACCCAGATAGTTGCCTACCGTCAGACCGATCGATACCGAACCGTAAGCGGCCAAAAAGCCGATGGAAGCGACCGTGGGGATCAGGCCGATGATAAACACGCTGTACGCCGCCAGAAACTTACCCAGCACGATACCGGTAACACTGACCGGCGAGGTCAGCAGAATCTGGTCGGTCTTGCTCTTTTTCTCTTCCGAGAAAAGTCTCATGGTCAGAATGGGCACCAGGAACATATAAATGATCAGACTGCCGCCGAAGAAATAGACCACGTTGGAAATGCCCTGATCCAGCATATACATCTTAAAAAACAGAGCCATTGCAAACAGATAGGCGCATACGTAAACGTATCCGATGGGAGAGGTAAAATAACTTTTCATCTCCCGCTTATAAATAGCGATCACAGGTTGGCACCTCCTTCACTGTCCTCGGTAACCAGTTTGACGAACATATCCTCCAGGGACATATCCATACTCTTCAGGCCGATCATGGGATATTTACCGGCCGCAACGGTGTTGAACAACGGCTTACGAATATCTACCACCGGATTGGATTCGATGAGGAAATCATTACTGCCCGTCTCACGACTGCCCAGACATTCCACACGGAGGACGTCGGGCACACTGCGCAGCATCTTGATCACATCGGCCTTGGGACCGGCGATACGCGCCACCAGCTTACGGTTGCCGGCGGCCTTGTAGGTCAACTGCTCGGCATTACCGTCTGCCACGATCTGTCCCTTGTTGATGATGAGGATACGGTCGCAGACCGACTGTACCTCCTGCAGGATATGGGTGGACAAAATGACGGTATGGTTTTTACCCAGTTTTTTGATCAGATTGCGGATCTCAATGATCTGCCGGGGGTCAAGACCGACAGTGGGTTCATCCAAAATCAATACCGGCGGGTTGCCCATCAGCGCCTGCGCCAGACCCACACGCTGTTTGTAACCCTTGGAAAGATGTTGGATAGCGCGGCCCATTACGTCCGTGATCTTCACCAGCTCGCAAATCTCATTGATATGGGGGCGACGGGGAAATTTGACCCGTTTGATATCGTAGACAAAGTCCAGATACTCCTTTACGGTCATATCCACGTACAGGGGCGGCTGCTCAGGCAAAAAGCCGATCAACTGTTTGGCCCGGATGGGATCCTCCAGAATGTCGATGCCGCCGATCCGCGCCACGCCGCTGGTGGCGGACAGATAACCGGTCAGAATATTCATCGTGGTGGATTTGCCGGCGCCATTGGGGCCCAGAAAGCCCAGGATCTCCCCTTCCCCGATGTGGAAGGACAGATCGTTTACGGCATACTTGTCGCCGTACTTTTTAACCAGATGTTCTACTTGAATCATTGGTTTTTCTCCTTTAAATTCATTCTACTTTTTATGTTACCATATATGGTATGAATTTTCTGTGAATTATTCCTCGGTAATGGCGATATTCAATTCCGCCAGTTGCTTGGGATCCACGGTATCGGGGCAACCGCTCATCGGCTCGCCTGCATTTTGTACCTTGGGGAAGGCGATGACCTCCTTGATGTTGGCCTTCTGCTGCATCAGCATCACCAGACGGTCCAGACCGTAGGCCATACCGCCGTGGGGCGGCGCGCCGTATTGGAAGGCATCCATCAGGAAACCGAATTTCTCTCTGGCCTCCTCTTCGCCCAACCCCAGCGCGGCAAACATTTTTTCCTGCATTTCGGGGGTATGGATACGGATACTGCCGCCGCCCAACTCGTAGCCGTTGAGCACGATGTCATAGGCGCGGGCGCGCATACCGTAGGGATTTTCCTCCAGCATATGCAGATCCTCCTCGCAGGGAGCGGTAAAGGGATGGTGCATTGCCATATATCTTCCCTCCTCCTTGCTGTACTCAAACAGCGGGAAGTGGGTGATCCACAGGAAGTTGTAGGTGAAGGGATCCAGAATATCCAGCCGCTTTGCCACCTCGCAGCGCAAAGCTCCCAGCGCATCAAAGACCACCTTATTCTCATCTGCTACCAGCAGAATAACGTCGCCCTTTTCAAAGTCCAGCGCCTTGTACATTCCCTCCAGCTTTTCACCGTCCATAAACTTGGCAAAGGAGCAGGTAGGCGTCTCCTCGGTCCAGCGGGCAAAGGCAAGGCCCTTGGCGCCGTAATCCTTAACGAAGAGGGTCAACGCGTCCACCGTCTTACGGGTGATCTTGTCCGCATAGCCCTTTACGTTGATACCGCGAACGCTGCCGCCGTTTTTGACGGCATTTTCAAACACGCCGAAGCCACAGCCCTCGGCAAAGGCGGAAACGTCCTGCAGTTCAAAGCCGAAACGGGTATCCGGCTTGTCCGAGCCAAAGCGCTCCATAGCCTCCTTGTACTCCATCCGCTGAAACGGCGTGGGAATGTCCACACCCAACAGCTTTTTAAATACACCGGCCAAAAAGCCCTCGTTGAGGGTCATAATGGTGTCCTCGTCAATAAAGGACATTTCCATATCGATCTGGGTAAATTCCGGCTGACGGTCGGCGCGCAGGTCCTCGTCACGGAAGCATTTTGCGATCTGGATATAACGGTCAAAGCCGGAGATCATCAACAGCTGTTTGTAGATCTGCGGACTTTGCGGCAGGGCGTAAAAGCAACCCTTATGGATTCTGGAGGGCACCAGATAGTCACGGGCACCCTCGGGGGTGGATTTGTTGAGGATGGGGGTTTCGATCTCGATAAATCCGTTGTCGTCGAAATAATCACGGGCGTATTTGGCTACCTTGTGACGAAACATAATGCTGCGGGACAGATCACCGCGGCGCAGGTCCAGATAACGGTATTTCAGACGCAATTCCTCTTTTACGTCGCTGTTTTCCAAAATTTCAAAAGGCGTGGTGCGGGAACGGGACAGGATCTCCACCGTGTCCACCAGCACCTCCAGCGCGCCGGTGGCAAGCTCGGTATTCACGGCGCCGCCACGCTTGGCCACCTTACCGGTCGCCTTTAAAACGTATTCACTGCGAACGCCGAAGGCAATATCAAAGGCCGGCTTGTTGACGCTTTCGTCAAACTGCAGCTGGATGATGCCACTGCGATCCCGCAGGTCCACAAAGATCAGGCCGCCCAGATCACGCTGGCGCTGTACCCAACCGTACAAATGAACGGTCTGACCGATCATCTCCTCGGTTACCTGACCGCAATAACAGGTTCTGTCAAGCATTGTTGTTTCCTCCTATTTCAGATCTGCGGCCGAAAGCGCATCCAATGCGATCTCCACGCTCTCGCCGTCTGACATATTCTTCAAATTGGCCTTTCCGCTTTCCAGTTCGCCGTCGCCGATGACCAAAACGTATCGGGCGCCCAATTTATTGGCGTATTTCATCTGTGCCTTCAGGCTCTTACCCATCAGGTCGGTGGCGACAATGACGTTGTCCGCCGTCAGTCGGGCAAACAGGGCCGCCGTCTTTTCCTTGGCCGCCTGCCCCATGGGGGCGATGTACAGATCGGGTGCCGGGGCGACGCCCAGTTCGATCTTCTGGCTCTCCAACATCAGCAAAAACCGCTCGATGCCCATGGCAAAGCCGATGCCGGGATAATCCTCGCCGCCCAGCTGGGTGGTCATACCGTCGTAACGGCCACCGCCGCAAACGGTGGACTGTGCGCCCAGATCGCAGCTGACAAACTCAAATACGGTGCGGTTGTAATAATCCAGACCGCGCACGATACGGGGATCGATCTCAAAGGGGATATCCATCGCCGTCAGATAGGCCTGCACCTGCTCGAAATGCTCACGGCAGTCGGTGCAAATATGATCCAAAATCAAAGGCGCATCCTTGCTCAATTCTTTACAGCCGGCGTCCTTACAATCCAGAATCCGCATGGGATTTTTCTCCAGACGGGTCAGGCAGGTGGGGCACAGTTTGTCCTTTTTGTCCTCAAAATAGGCCTTCAGCGTTTCACGGTATTGACTGCGGCACTCACGGCAACCGATGGAATTGAGGTGCAGCTTGACGCCGCTGACCCCCAGTTCGCTGAAAATACGGTGAGGCAGAGAGATCACCGTGGCGTCGCTGATGGGATCGGTGGCGCCGAACATCTCCACACCGAACTGGTGAAACTCACGCAGGCGGCCCTTCTGCGGCTTTTCATAACGGTAACAGCCGATGAGATAATACAGCTTTACCGGCAGGGGCGCATTGTACAGGCCGTGTTCCAAAAAGGAACGCACGATGCCCGCCGTCCCCTCCGGCCGCAGGGTGATGCTTCTGCCGCCCTTGTCCTCAAAGGTGTACATCTCCTTGCTGACCACGTCGGTGGTATCACCCACACCACGGGAAAAGACCTCGGTATGCTCCACCACAGGGGTGCGGATCTCTTCAAAGCCATAGCGGCCGCAAATATCACGGATCACCTTTTCCAGGGCGATCCACTTGCCGCTGTCCTCGGGTAAAATGTCCAGCATACCCTTGGGGGCGGATATTTTTTCTGCCATTTATTTGTCCTCCTTAACTCACAGATCGATCATCGACCGTTTCCTTGATGATTCACTAAAAAAGCCCCTTAGACACACTGCCACGCAGTGTGTCTAAGGGGCGAAAACAACCAGTTTCCGCGGTGCCACCCTTATTGAGCAAAATGCTCCGCTTACTTTTAATTTGTATTCCCTCCGCGGGTGTCAGTCGCATCAGCGGGAAAGTGTTTTTTACTGTTTTTTCATATACATACGCCAATCCAGATCGCCTCTGTCCAGCGCCATAATAATTACTTCCGCCGTGGCAATGTTGGTGGCCACGGGTACGTTGTGCACGTCACACAACCGCAAAATCACGCTTTCCTCCCGTTCCAGCTTGGAGGGAGTAGATGGGTCACGGAAATACAACATAATATCCACGTCGTCGCAGGAAATACGCGCGGCGATCTGATCGGCGCCGCCCTGCGTACCGCTGAGGAACTTCTGCACCTCCATACCCGTCGCCTCGGCGATCAGATTGGCGGTGGTGGCAGTGGCACCCACGTTATGCTTGGACAAAATGCCTGCGTAAGCTATGCAAAACTGTACCATCAATTCTTTTTTCTTTTCATCCGCAATAAGCGCGATATTCATGTTGTTTTCATCACCTTTCCGTTATCAAATACGTGTTGTGTCTTACCAGCGACTGCGCCACAGTGAGGACAGGGGCACCTGCTTACCGCACAGACGGTCTGCCACACGATGAAGGGGGTCGACCATCAGGCATTTCTTTTCCTCCAGCAGGTTTTTCCTTCGATTACAGCACACCGTCACCTTGTCGTCCTCCGGCAAAATGCCCAGCAGCGGCAATCCGATCTCATCCATAATGCTGTCTACATTATCGAAATACCCTTTTTTAACATACGAAGGCCGCATCCGGTTGATCACCAGATGAATGGGGATCTTATACGCCCCCGCGATCAGCGAAGCGGCGCGTCCGGCATCCCGAATGGCGGTAATGTCCGGCGTGGAGACCACGATGGCCCGATCGGCCGCATAGATGGCGGCAGCAAAGCTGTCCCCCAGACCGGCAGGGCAATCCAGCAACACGAAATCCGCCGTTTGCGCCAACTCCTCACACAGGCGGCGCAACGCCTTACCGTCAATGCGGGCGCGGAAATCAGCCGCCGCGGGGATCAGAGACAGGCCGCGCCAACGGCTGTGGCTGACCAGCGCCTTATGCAAGGGACACCGCCCCTCCAGCACGTCCGACAGATCAAATATTGTTTTTTCTTCCATTCCCAGGGTGATATCCAGGTTGTTCAGGCCCGTATCGCAATCAATACAAACCACCCGTTTATCCCCCATGGCAAGCGCCAGCGCCAGATTGGCGCACAGCGTGGTCTTCCCCACGCCGCCCTTGCCGGAAACGATACAAACGATCTCTCCCACGGTGCGATCCTTTCTGCTATACACAGGTGCCTGATTCGTGATGCACCTCCGCATAATTAAATATAGTATCTCATTATAGCACTATAATAACATAAAACAACTATCTTGTAAAGCGAAAATTATGACATTCCACCAAAAAAGACAGCCTGCAAGGACTGTCTTTTTGGAAAAAAATTCTATTTTCGCTCCCGGCGCTGATTTTCCCGCTGCTGCAGCAGCTTCCAGTCCACCTTGCCCACCTTGGTGGTCGGCAACGTTTCCATCAGCTCGATCACACGGGGGCGGTTGTAAACGTTGAGCTCCGCCTTACAACGGCGCAGCAGGGCGGCCACGTATTCCTTGGGGTCTGGCGGCATTTTCTCCGGCTGTACGATCGCCTTGATCACGTTCATTTTGTAATCGTCGGGAATGGCAACGCAACACGCCCGCGCCACACCGTCAAAGCCTTCTATCTTTTGCTCGATCTGCGCCGGATAGACCGGAAAGCCCGATACCTTGACGATCCGTTTGATCCGTCCCTCAAAGTACAGATAACCGTCCCTGTCCATCCGTCCGATGTCTCCGGTCCGTAACCAACGGCAACCCGTTTCATCGGTAAAGATCACCCGGTCGGTATCCTCTTGCCGTAAATAGCCCAGCATCAGCGTGGGCGATGCGATCACGATCTCCCCAATCGTGTTGGGTGGCAAAGACTGCAGGCTGTCCTGCGAGCAGATCTTGACGTATACGTCCGGCAGGGGTACGCCGATGGAGCCCATCCGTTCCCGTCGCGGCGGAGTAACCACGCAAGCGGTAACCGTTTCGGTTAGACCATAGCCCTCCTTCAGTTGTACCTTCGCTCCGTGTCGCGCCAAAAACCGATCCATCCGCACCTTCAGTTGGGGTGGGCAGGCATCGCCGCCCACAAACACACCCTTCAAAAAGGAAAGGTCGGTCTTTTGCAGGGATTTTTCCCGTAGCAGCGCCTCATACAGCGTAGGCACGCCGGTGATCACGTTGGGCTTTTTCTTGCGCAAAACCGCAGCAAACTCCCGGGCGTTAAACTGCGGGATCATAATTGAAGTCAGACCTTTGGTCAGCGCGGTGTGCATACACACACCCAGGCCAAAGCCGTGGAAAAAGGGCAAGATCGCCAGAATGGAGGCCTCCTCCGGCCAATCCGGGATCTGACAATAGACCTGCCCGGCCAGCGCGGCAAAATTGCGGGCGGAAAGGCGGATGCCCTTGGGCTCGGCAGACGAGCCGCCGCTGAACATAATGACCGCCGTATCGGCCGCCGCATCCCCCGTATAGGGCGGAAAAGGACAATCATAATCGGTATAACTGACCATCTCGCTGAGACGGGCGGGCACCGCCGGCAGGCGGCGCAATTTTGCCTTTTTCAATACGGTCTTGCGGATAAAGGGACGCTTGCAGGCCGGCGCATCCTCCCAAAGCGAGCAACACACCACGTTTCGCAGGCCGCTTTGCTCCAGCATTTCGGCGTGCTTGACGTAAGCCACGTCCATTAAAAACAGCATCTTCGATCGGGTCTGATGTAAAAACCGTTCCAACTCCTCCGTAGAGGACAGCGGATGAACCATTACGCTGACACCGCCCAGACGGCTGACGGCATAAAACAAAACCGCCGCCGTGGGACAATTGGGCAGACAAATACACACCCGATCCCCCTGCCGCAATCCCATATTATGCAGGGCGTTTGCCGTGGCGTCCACCCGACTGAGCAGCTTGTCATATCGCAGCTTGTTGCCGAAATAATCGATGGCAAACCGATATCTGTATTTATAGGCCGCGCGCCGGAACTGTTCGTACAGTGTCCCCGCGGCATACTCGCCGTGTTGGGGGACGAAATCGTACTGCTGCAACCAAACAGGTTGGGTCATTCTTCCTCGCTCTCACTTTCCTGCGCGGTTTTTTCTGCCTGACTCATACTGACGATGGTATAACGGGTCTCCTCGACCGAGGCCTCTGCCGGCACGGTGTTCCCCGATTTTTTCAGGGTATAGACCTGCCGTTTGCGGAAGTTGACCTCTTTTTCGGTGGGATCCTCATCCACGTCGTTATACTGATAGCAATCCACCGTGACCACCGCCGAATTGTCATCGGGATTCAGTTCCACGCTGACCACCTTGGGGATCAGATAATCGGTGGGATAGGACAGCGGTACGGTATAGGTCCCGTTGAATTTGTTATACTTGAATTCGCCGCACAGCTCTACGCTTGCATGGCGGATCGGATCGGTGTAATCCGCATAATATCTGGCCAGCTTTTCCACCAGCTTTTTGGGCACACGATAGGCCTGTCCGTCCTCGGCGGCCAAAATACCCTGGGAGTTGTTCAGGGCGATGGTCTGCCACAGACCGTAGCTGACGATATACTCACTGTCCAGATCGTTGATGTTGGCAAAGGGAGGCGCGTCCTGCATAACGAAGTTGGCCAACAGGATCTCAAAATACTCCTCGCTGTCTGCCTCCACCGAGATCAGCTGATCGTGCAGGGTGGCGGCGGCCGCAATGCTTTCGGTGTCAACGCCCTCACTGTACACGTTTTCGGCGCGGAACAGACCGATCACACCGGTAACGCCGGCCCAGGCGCCCCAACACACCAAGCATATAAAGGCCAGACCGATGCAGAAGGTCAGCGCCATTCTCTTTTTACTGGGACGATTGGATTTAGGCTTTTCCGCCGGTTTTTCTGCGGGGGTCTCCACCGGCTGTTCGGACAGGGTTTGCTCTGTCGTTTCCACAGTGGGCTTTTCCATAGGTTCCATAGTTATTCTCCCTTCGTAAAGCTATAGGCTGTTTTACTTTCAAATTTCTCCCCGGCCTTCAAAAGCACCGAGGGAAAGGCGGGCTGATGCACCGAATCGGGATAATGCTGGGTCTCCAGACACAACGCCCCGTGCTTGCCATAGCCGTCGGTCGTGCCCTTGCCCACCGTGGTGTCCAGTACGTTGCCGGTATACAGCTGTACACCGGGCTGATCGCTGTAGGTGGTCATATAAATATCCGTTTCGGGACAGTACAGCTGGGCGTGGGGACGAAAGCCCTCGCCGTCAACGCAGAAATTATGATCATAGCCACCGCCCAGCGCCAGCTGACGGTCCTCTGCGCCGATATCACGGCCCACGCATTTTGCATCGGTAAAATCAAAGGGGGTGCCCGCCACCTTGCGCAACACACCGGTGGGGATCAGCAGCTCGTCCACCGGCAGATAGCGGGAGGCGTAGATCTGCATTCTGTGCCCCAGAATATCTCCGTTGCCGGCGCCGCCCAGATTGAAATAGCAATGATTGGTGGGGTTGAAGGGGGTATCCTCGTCACCCACGGCGCTGTAATCGATGATCAGCGCATCCTGCTCCACGGTAAAGCGAACGGTGACCTCCAGCGTGCCGGGATAGCCGCTGTCCTCTCCCCGATCGGTCAGCGAAAGGGTGAGGGTGGTGTCGGTATGCTCCACACAGGTCCAGATCAGCTTGTCATAACCGACGTTACCGCCGTGCAGATGGGACACGCCGCCCTCGTTACAGTCCACCGTATACTCCTTACCGTTTACGGTAAATTTACCGCCGGCGATACGGTTACCGTAACGGCCGATGGTCGCCCCCAAATAGCCGTCCATCGCCTCATAATCCGCCACCGTTTCATAGCCCAGACAGACGTCCACCCCATCAAAGATCAACGATTGGATGGTTGCGCCTCTGTCCAGAATGCAGGCGGACAAATTGCCGTCGGCAATGGTATAGGCCGTAACGGTCGCGCCGTTTTGATCCGTTCCGAAAACTCGTTTATTCATGGTACTCTCTCCTTTATTTAGTCATATACGGGAATTACAAATTCAATGGCACTGTTCAGCGTGCCCCCTGCCTTATGCGCCGCATAGCAACGCTCCGCATCCGAAAGCGGCGCGCCCACGTCGGTCATATACTGATGCCAGCCACGGCCGGGCACGAAAGAATATTTGATAAAATACGGGGTATACTGCAACACCGAAATGTATTGCTTTTTGATCCATACGGCGCCCTCGACAATGGCAATACGCTGGGTATACCAGTTATGCTCCTTGGCGTACACCGCGCCCTTTTTGGGGTCTTTATCCACCGCATTGATGCCGTAAAAATTATAATACCCCTCATAGCCGCTGCTGGCGCCCTTGGACAGATTGCTGGTGCCATAGCCCGACTCGATGGCTGCGCGGGCGGCAATAAAATAGGGGGACAGGCCCGCGCTCTTGCCGGCCTCCATAAAGCAATCCGCATAATAATCCGCGTCGGCCAGCGCCCCGGGCCGCTCCTTCCAGATCGCCTTGATGCCTGCCTTGGAATAAGCGCCGGGCTGATAAGTCTGTTTTTCAAACATAAAGATATCCTCTTCATTGAGGAAATTGGCGGGATCCATATAATAACGGATCTCGCTTTGGCTGGGCGTACGCCATCTGCCATCGGTGATGATGGGATCGTTGCCCTGCTCGGTGGCTACCGCCGCATCCAGCGTTTTATGGACACGAACGAAGGTGAATTTCCAGTTGGGATGCCGCTTTTGCAAACGGTTGATATCCGCCGCGTAGGCCGCAGGCATGGCGCAGCGGTCATACTCGGTAAACAAATACTGCTGATCCACCCAGCCGATTTTACCGCTTCCGTCGTCCAGCTCGACCTGCAAAAATCCGTTTTGCACCACGCCGGTGGACAGGACCCTATCCCCTTTTTGCAGGGAGGCCAGCACACCGCCGGAGGTCACCGGCTGTTGCCGTACGGGCGCACCGCCGGTGGTTACAAAAACGTACCCCAAGGCGTAGCCCCTGGTATCGGTAATGGAAATGATCAGTTCCCGCGTGTCGGTGGGATTGGAAATGGTGATCTTCAACGTATTTTTACCCACGTGCAGCGGTAACTCGTCGCCCTCCCGCACGTCGTATACGGCGCCGGCCGCCGTGGTCAGTTGCATCTTGACCTGGGCCTTGGACAATGTCTGTACGTCGACCACTCGTTTGCCGGTCAAGCCGTTGCAGACCGCCGTGTAATAATTTTCGCCGTTCTTGCCCGTTTGAATGGGTGTATTCAGCTTAAAGCCGTAGGTCTCCAGACCCAACAGATCCACGTCCTGATAAAAGAACCGCAACTGATAGGCCGCCTCGGTCAACGCGCCGTCCACCGTCCGCAGAGACAGGGCGTACACGTTTTGCAGGCCGTACAGCACGATCTGCTCGTTTGCCCCCTTTTCACGGGTATAGCGACCGATCATCTTTTTCTCCCGATCGTAGACGGTGACCTGCAAACGGGCATCCACGCCCTTGAGCTCCATCACCAGCGCCGAGATATCGGTGGCCATCTGCTCGCTGAGCACGAAAAAGTCCTCATCTCCGTAATAATCAAACACGCCGGTGTATTCCCGGTTGACCTCTGCCGCCGCCATATCCTGACGCCATTCGTTGCCGTCCCGATGGAAACGCATGGTCACATCGCCCGCCGCAGACGCATTGATGCGCAACATAAAACGGGAGGCCGACGGGGCGCGGTAATAAATCTCCTCGTCCTTTCGGCCGCAATAACGGGCCGCCAGCTTGTGATACGTGCGATCGTACAGCTCCCAGCTGCTGCCGGCGGGCAACCCCTCCAGAAACAGACTGATAAACTCGTTATCGGTGGTAAAATACAAATAAATATAGTCACCCTGACGGGTAAAACGCAAATATTGCACCGTATTAATATCCACGTTATACGGGTGGGTCAGCGTCCCTTCAAAAGGAGTCCGCTGACACAGCCGCACGGCGTGGGCCGCATTGATCATACTGCCGTCCGCCGATTGATAATAATACAGTCCTTGATATCTGACCAACTGCTCGTAAGGCCGCTCCTGCCCGGCCGCGCATTGTCCGATCTCCGTTCCGTCAGCGCCCAACAGAGGTGTATCCTGCAGAATACGCAGTGTTTTGGGGGTGGTGATCTGTCCGGTCGGCAACTCGTCCTGCCGCTTGCGATAATGATCGTAAAAGGTCAGCCGATATGGCTGGGTGGTATTGGTCTCCATATACAGCTGACTTTTCAGCTGATCGCCCTGCACAAAAAAATTGGTGGCGGAATTGTTGACGTAGGCGTTGTCCAAACGGGTATCGGTGTCTGCAACGCTGGAATCCACGTAATAGCTTTTGGTGAGGAAAAAGTCCTCTTCCTCATCCCCGGGCGGCTGCCAAAGGATCAGCAAGATCACTACGACCAGCACCAGCAAGCCGATGGCGGGGATCCAACACCATTTTAAAAACGTTTTGATCGTGTCCGCCTCCGTTTCTTTTCTCGTCCTGATTTTTCAAAATAGTTATACAGTATATATTATATATTCTCCCGATGCAAATTGCAATAAAAAATTATAAAGCGTCCCGAACAAACAAAATGCCCTTGCGATCCGCAGATCGCAAGGGCGTATTTCTGTTCTGTTTTGGTGACCGTCCCACTCAGAATTTAAAATCAAAATCGTTGCGGGTACTGCGCTCAGGCGCAGGCGCAGGGGGCGCGGGAATCTCCGGCGCCTCTTCGCCAGCGTCCGCCGACGGAATATCCATAGTAAAGAAATCCTCGACAGCCGGTGCCGCCGGCACGTCGGCAGGAGGGATGGGATCGACCTCCGGGATCTCCACCGGCGGCAGATCGATTACAGAAAATTCTTCCGCTGCCGCAGCGGCGGCCTGCTCCTGACGGCGGGCCTCCCGTTCCTTTTTACGGGCGGCGTTACGACGCTCCCGCTTGGAACTTTGAAAAGATATAACGCCCATCACCAGCAGCACCACTGCGCTGACGATGGCGGCGATCAGAATTGCAATTTGTCCGGGTACCATAATTTCATTCTCCTTAATAAAGTACTGTAATGGCCTGCGCCAGCATCCGGATCTTCAGCGGCAGAGCAGGTCCTTTTTCACCGTCCAGCGTGGTGGCCACCTCGTCATTCTCGCAGGTGATGCTACAACCGGAGGTACAGATCCGCTCCACGCATTTTTCCTGAAAATCGGCAGTGGTGACCAGCTTGAGCAGCGTATCGGTCACGCCCACCAGATCACTCTTTTTGAACACCAGAATATCCAGTTTACCGTCGTCCATCTTTGCCTCTTTGATCAGACCGGTCATGCCGGCGGCGTCCGTACCGTTGAGGGCCAGGAACAGATAAGCATCGATCTCGTAATGCTCCCCTTCTTCGGTATCAATGACCAGATTGACTGTTTTGATCTTAGCCAGCTCGCTCATTCCGGCCAGATAATAGGCCATCGAGCCGATCTTTTGCTTGAGGTTATCGTCCACGTTGTAGGAGACGTCCACCAGCATACCGCCGGCCACCTCGTTGACAAAATATTCGTCATCGTTGATCAGACCGATATCCACCTTTTTGGTCCGTCCCTGCGCCAACACCTTGGCGCACTTACGCAGATCCACCGGCAGCCCCAGTGACCGGGCAAAGTCGTTACAGGTGCCATTGGGCAGAATTCCCAGCGGAATGTCCAGACCCTTGCGAGCCAACAGACCGGCGATAAATTTCACCGAGCCGTCTCCGCCGCAGGCAACGATGCCGTCATAATGGGCGCTGTCCAACAACTGCTCCAGCGTGGAGGGAGTGGTATGATCCAACCGATAAGTCGTTATAAATTTATCCTGAGCCTGAAATATCTCAATGATTGCATCCAGTTGAGAACGCACCCGCGCGCTCTTGCCGGAGGCAGGATTGTACATTAATAGCCAATGCTCCATTTCTTCGTTCCTTTCAAAGGTTCATTCACTATATTGTATTAATTATATACCGATTTTATCCAAAAATCAATCCCGCAATCGTAAACATTTAATAAATTCATAAATGCGCCTTACAGGCGGTAAATGGCGCCGCTTCCGGGCAGTAAACGCTCCTCCGGGGAGGTGCTCAACAGGATCTCTCCCTGCACCTGCACGCTCTCATCCGAGAAATTGACCACTACGCCGATCCCGTCGCCACGGGCAAAATGCAACACGCCGCCCTCGGCCATCAGCAGGCGGAAATCGCCGCCGAAATCCGTGCGGTAGGCGCGGCGGAGTTGTCCCAGCCGAACGTAAAAATCATGTAACGCTCCATTTGCCCTTTCCCATTCGAAAAAGGCGCGGCAATACGGATCGGCAAAGCCCTCCATCCCCACCTCGTCGCCGTAATAAATGCAGGGAATGCCCGGCAGGGTGAACTGTAACAGAGCGGCCAGCCGCAGCTTTTGCTCGGCCAGAGCGCGCTGCTCGGGGGACAAGCGGAACTGCGCCTGCAGCTTGCGGGGCAGATCACCGATGCCCAGCACCGTCAAAATCCGCACCGTATCGTGGGTGGACAAAATATTCATCAGGCTGTCCAAAGCCGGGCGGGGATAATCCTCCCACAACGTCTGCACCGCCTCGGCAAAGGCGGTCACCTTACCCGTTTTCAACAGCTGAATAATAGCCTCCCGCCAGGGATAATTCATTACGCTGTCGCATTGCCGTCCCAGCAAAAACCGACGACGGGCGCCGTAGCTGTGCTTTTCCACAGCGTGTTCCCACACCTCGCCGATGATCAGGCTGTCCGCATCCTCCCGTTTGACACGGGTGCGTAACGCCTCCAGAAAGGCATCCGGCAACTCGTCTGCCACGTCCAACCGCCAACCGGCGGCGCCGGCGCCCTGCCATTTGGCAAGCACACCGCCCTCCCCGGTAATATACTCCAGATAGGCCGGATCGGTCTCGTTGACGTTGGGCAAATTCTGAAAGCCCCACCAGCCGGCATAGCGATTTGGATACTCCTCAAACTGATACCAGCTTCGATAAGGGGAATCGGGATCATGAAAGGCGCCGCCCTCCCCGTAATGACCGTCTTTATTAAAGTAAATACTGTCGGCGCCGGTATGGGAAAATACGCCGTCCAGCAATATTTCAATCCCCATTTCCCGCGCCTTGGCGCACAGGGCGGAAAACTCCTCCTCGGTGCCGAACCACGGGTCGATGCTACGGTAATCGCCGGTGGAATAGCGGTGATTTTCACTGCTTTCAAACACGGGGTTAAAATAGATCACGCTGACGCCCAGTTCCTGCAGATAGGGCAGTTTTTCCATCACACCGGCAATGCTGCCGCCGTAATAATCCTTGCCGCCGGGACGGGCGGGATCAGAGGTGTAATCATAGGGCTGCTCGGCGGTGTCCGAATGGAAATACCGTTCTCCCACACCACCGTCGGGACGGGTATCACTGACACGGGCAAACCGATCGGGAAAAATCTGATACATCACGCCGCCCTTCCATTTATCCGCCACGGCAAAATCCGCCGCATAAACGGTCAGCTTCCAGCGGGGCAGCCAGTCGCCCACCACCGCCTTGCCTTTTTCGCCACGACCCACAAACAGAAAACTACCATCGGCGCGTACCACCTCAAAACGGTAAAAATACAGGCCGATCTCCTTCGGGGTCAGCTCCAACTCAAAACGGTTTTCCCCCTTGGGAGACATCGAGTGTACCACCTCAGCTCCGCCGTCCTTTTCCAATACGAAATGGACCTCTTTTACCGCAATTTCCTTGGCAACGCCCATGCGAAACGTGACACGCTCTCCGCATTTCACAGCGCCGAAGGGCGTCTTATATTCTTCATTTCTGCTCTCAAAAAATACCACTGTTTTATTGCTCCTAAATACAAACTAGTTTCTATCTTAAAACATAAGCGACTTTTTGTCAATCCCCCGAAAAATTGTACAGTTACAATAAAAATGTTTAAGACTGCAAGAAAATATTGTGCATTTTAAACAAATTCGATCTATTTTTATTGTACAAAAGGCAGAAAAGGCAAAAAGGGTATAGTAAAACAAGGACAAGAGTAGTATAATAAATAATGAGTAAAATTATAAAGGAAGTGAATCCTTTGCCCATCTACCCCGATATGGCGCCCTATTTATTCCACGAGGGCACCAACAGCAAGTGCTATCAATATTTCGGAGCCCATCCGACCGAGGACGGAGCCTGGCAATTTCGCGTGTGGGCGCCGGCGGCCACGGCTGTCAGCGTTACCGGCGATTTTTGCGGGTGGGACAAAAATGCGCATCCCATGACCGTCGCAGACGGCGGCATTTGGGAGGTGACGGTCACCGGCCCCAAGGAGTACGACAACTATCAGTTTTGCATCCGCACCGCCGACGGCAGGGAGCTGATGAAGGCTGACCCTTACGCCGTGCACACCGCCACCCGACCCGAAACCGCCTCCAAACTTTTTGATCTTTCCGGCTTTCCCTGGCGCGACCGAAAATGGATGGAGGAGCGAGCACTCATCCCGCCCCATCAAAAACAACTGAATATTTACGAGCTGCACGCCGGCTCGTGGCGGCAATATGCCGACGGTAATTTTCTCAGTTACCGTGAGCTGGCCGATCAGTTGATCCCGTATATCAAAAAAATGGGCTATACGCATATCGAGCTGATGCCCCTGACCGAATACCCCTTTGACAAATCCTGGGGATATCAGGTGACCGGCTATTTTGCCCCCACCTCCCGCTACGGTACGCCTCACGACCTGATGTATCTCGTCGATGCCTGTCACAACGCCGGCATCGGCGTGATCATGGATTGGGTCCCCGCCCACTTCCCACGGGATGCCATGGGTCTGTATGAATTCGACGGCGGCCCCTGCTATGAATACAGCGATCCGTTGAAGATGGATCACCCCGACTGGGGCACCCGCATTTTCGACTTCGGAAAAAAAGAGGTTATGTCCTTTTTGCAGTCCAGCGCCCAGTTCTGGCTGGAGCAATATCACATCGACGGACTGCGGGTGGATGCGGTGGCCAGTATGCTGTATCTGGATTACGCCAAAACCGAATACCGCCCCAACATACACGGCGGTAACGAAAATCTGGAGGCGGTCGAATTTTTAAAACGACTAAACACCCGTGTCCACGCCCAAAATCAGGGCATTATGATGATCGCAGAGGAATCCACCGCCTGGCCCCTGGTCACCGCCCCGGTAGACGTGGGCGGCCTTGGCTTTGACTTTAAATGGAATATGGGATGGATGAACGACACGCTGCGCTTTATGGCGGTAGATCCGGTGTTCCGCGGCCACCATATGAGCCAGATGACCTTCACTCTGTCCTATGCATTCAGTGAAAATTATATTCTTCCCCTTTCCCACGACGAGGTGGTGCACGGCAAATGCTCGCTGTTGTCCAAAATGCCCGGAACATACGAGGATAAATTTGCAAATCTGCGCGCCTACTACGCCTATATGCTGGCCCACCCCGGCAAAAAAATGCTGTTTATGGGCGGCGAGTTCGGACAGTTCATTGAATGGAACGAGGCGCAGGAACTGGATTGGAAGTTGTTGGAATACCCCATGCACGCCGCCCTGCAGCGTTACGTGGCCGAACTGAACCGACTGTACCGCAAGCACGGCGCCCTGCACGCGCCGCTACCGGAATGGCAGGGCTTTCAGTGGATCGCCGCAGACGACACCGACCGATGCGTCATGTCCTTCCGCCTCAACGACGGCAAGGAGGAGATGATATGTGTCTTTAACTTCTCCGGCGGCCGTTGGGAAAATTATCGTATCGGCGTCCCCTATCGCGGCAATTACAAGCTGATTCTCAGTTCCGACAACACCGCCTACGGTGGCAACGGTGAAGAGGAGATCACGTTGAAAGCCGACCGCAAGGCTCCCATGCACGGGCACAAGCAGTCCATTACACTGGATCTGCCGCCGCTGAGCGCCAAATTCTTTGTTCATAAAATTTATCAAAATAAAAAGAAATCATAGAAAGGAAAGCACAAGTATGTCTACTAAAAAAGAAATGGTCGCCATGCTGCTTGCCGGCGGACAGGGAAGCCGCCTGTACGTGCTGACACAGCAGACCGCCAAGCCCGCCGTGCCCTTCGGCGGCAAATACCGCATCATCGATTTTCCTCTTTCCAACTGCACCAACTCCGGCGTGGATACGGTGGGTGTTCTCACCCAGTATCAGCCGCTGGAACTCAACGCCTACATCGGCAACGGTGAGCCATGGGATCTGGACCGCATGAACGGCGGTGTACATATTCTCTCTCCCTACGCTACCGCCAGTGGCAGCGACTGGTTTAAGGGTACGGCCAACGCCATCTATCAAAACATCAATTTTATCGATCAGTATGATCCCGAGTACGTGCTTATCCTTTCCGGCGATCACATCTATAAAATGGATTACAACAAGATGCTGCAATATCACAAGGCGCAAAATGCCGACGCCACCATCGCCGCCCTCAACGTTCCCATTGAGGAGGCCAGCCGCTTCGGTATTATGAACGCCGACGAAAACAACGTCATCTACGAATTTGAAGAGAAACCCGAGCATCCCAAGTCCACCAACGCCTCCATGGGCATCTACATCTTCACCTACAGCAAACTGAGAAAATATCTCTGCGAGGACGAGAGCAAGGAAGGCTCCTCCAACGACTTCGGTAAGGACATCCTGCCCGCTATGCTGGCCGCCGGTGAAAAAATGGTAGTCTGGCCCTTTGACGGATACTGGAAGGACGTGGGCACCATCGACAGCTTCTGGGAAGCCAATATGGACCTGCTCAATCCCAAAATCCCCCTCAACCTCTCCGATCCCGCCTGGAAGATCTACTCCCGCCACTGGGCCATCCGTCCCTCCTTCATTGGTGACAATACCGAGATCGTGGAGAGTATGATCGCCGAGGGCTGTGAAGTCTACGGCAAGCTGTGGTACAGCGTGCTGTTCAGCGGCGTGGAAATGGGCGAAAACTCCGCCGCCAATTCCGCCGTCATTATGCATAACGTTAAGATCGGCAAAAACTGCGATATCCGCTATGCCATCATCGCAGACAACGCCGTGATCGAAGACGGCGCTGTCATCGGCGCCGATCCCCAATCCTGCGAAAACCCCGATGATTGGGGCATTGCCGTTATCGGTCAAGGCGCCGTGGTCAGGGCCGGACAGGTAGTCAAACCCAAAGAAATGATCGCACCGGCAGGAGGTGACGTAAAATGAAAGCAGTAGGTATTATTTTTGCAGACAGTTATTCACGGGACGAAAGAAATGAACTGACCCGCAATCGCAGCAGCGCATCCCTGCCCGTGGGTTGCCGTTTCCGCGCCATCGACTTTGTCCTTTCCGCCATGGTCGATGCAGGCATCAGCACGGTAGGCGTACTGACCAAACTGAATTACGGCTCGCTGGTCAGCCATCTGGACGGCGGCAAAAACTGGGATCTGGACCGCAAACGCGGCGGTCTGACCATGCTGACCCCTTATTCCAGAGGTGAAACCGCCGTTCCCAACGTTACTGCCGGTAAGCTGGACGCTCTGCGCAGCATCGCAGGCTATTTGAAGGATACCGAGGGCGAATACGTTATTTTGGCGCAGGGCAACGTGGTTGCCAATCTTGATTTTTCCGACATTTTGCTGCAGCACACCAAGCGTGAGGCAGATATCACCGTGGTTACCGCTCCGATCGAAAATCCCGGTGACAAATGTATGGTTATGGACATCAAAGAGGACGGCACGGTGGGCGACGTCAGCTTTACCGGTCAGCAGGGCAAGATCGAAGCATCGCTCAACTGCTACTGTATGCGCAAAGATTTCCTGATGAGCTTTCTGGAAAAGGCCGATCTGTATGATTGGCACGATCTCAACCGTGATCTGATCCTGCGGCATCTGGACACCCTGCGGATCGTCTGCTACCGTCACACCGGTTACGCCGCCATTCTGAACACGATAGCCCAATACTACAAATGCAATATGGATATGCTGGCCAAGGACATCCGAGAGGATCTGTTCAATCCCGAGCATCCCATCCTCACCCACATTCACGACACCGTTCCCACCCAATACAACGAAAGCAGTGACGTCTCCGGCTCTCTGTTGGCAGACGGCTGTGAGATCAACGGTACCGTCAACAGCAGCGCTCTGTTCCGTAACGTCATCATCGGCGAAGACGCGCAGCTGGACAACTGCGTTATTATGCAGGGCACGGTCATCGGTAAGGGCGCCGTACTGAAAAACGTCATTTGTGACAAAAATTGCGTAATTTCCGACGGCGCACAGCTGATCGGCTCCCCCGCCTATCCGTACGTCCTGAGAAAAGGAGCAAAAGCCTGATGAAAAAAGTATTATTCGTCACCGCCGAGGCCGCCCCGTTTATTAAAACGGGCGGTTTGGGCGACGTAGCCGGGGCCTTACCCGGTGTGTTGCGTGCCGCCGGCACCGACTGCCGTGTCATCCTGCCCCTGTATTCCAAGATCCCCGTTGCTCTCAAGGAGCAGTTGCAATTTATCGGTTGCATCACCGTACAGCACGCCTGGAGAAAGCAATATTGCGGCATCTTTTATGCCGAAATGGGCGGAGTACCCTATTATCTGTTGGATAACGAATATTATTTCGACCGTTTTGGTATTTACGGCGAGAATGACGACGGCGAGCGCTTTGCCTTCTTCTGCCGCGCCGTACTGGCGGTATTACCCATCATCGATTTCTTTCCCGATGTGATGCACTGCAACGACTGGCACACCGCCTTTTTGCCGGTGGTCCTGCGGGAAGAGATGCGCAACCGCCAAGGCTACGAAAACATCCGCACCGTTTACACCATCCACAACATCGAATTCCAGGGCAAATACGACCCTTATATTCTGGGTGACGTATTTGGTATGGACGTGGACAAAAAAGAGGTGCTGGAGTACGGCGGCGCTTTAAATTTGATGAAAGGCGCCATCGTCACTGCCGATGCGGTGACCACCGTTTCTCAAAGCTATGCCGAGGAGATCCTGGATCCCTATTTTTCCTACGGACTGCATCACATTTTGGCCGACAACAAGCATAAGCTGTACGGCATCGTTAACGGCATCGACGTGGAGAAATTCGACCCCGCCACCGATCCGGCATTGCCCACCCATTATTCCTTTGCCACCCGCGGACAAAAATTCCGCAACAAAAAGGCTTTGCAAAAGGAATTGGGGCTGGAGATAAGCAACGTGCCCGTCATCGGTATGGTTACCCGCCTGACCCTGCAAAAGGGGCTGGATCTGGTACGGCAGGAATTTGACAATCTGTTGCAAGAGGATATCCAGTTCGTGCTGTTGGGCACCGGTGACTACGAATACGAGGCATTTTTCCGCGAAATGCAACAGCGCTATCCCGACAAAGTGCGCAGCATCATCGACTTTGATGCGGCGCTGGCCCAGCGCATCTACGCCGGCGTCGATCTGTTTTTGATGCCCAGCAAGTTCGAGCCCTGCGGTCTGGCACAGCTCATTGCCATGCGATACGGCACCGTGCCCATCGTCAATGCCGTGGGCGGCCTGCGGGACACCGTTTCCCCCTTCGACCCTACCACCGGCGAGGGACGGGGCATCACCTTCCAGTCCTACAACAGCGGCGATCTGATGGACGCATTGCGTCGCGGCATCGAGCTGGTGCGGGACAAGAACGCCTATGCCAAGGCCAAGGCCAATTGTATGTCCGGGGACTATTCCTGGACGGCCAGCGGTGCCAAATATCTTGAACTTTATAATAATTTATAATTTTTTCTTGATAAAACTGTTAAAAATTGGTATACTGGTAGAGTGCAACATTTTTTTGCACTCTACCTTTTTATTTTACTTCTTAAGGAGAATCGATAATGACCATTAACAAGCAAGAACTTTCTGCGCTGATCGAGCGCAGGATCAAAAAAGATTTTTCCGTTTCTGCCAAGGATGCCAATGACCGCCAGATGTATCAGGCCGTCATCAGCGTAGTGCGTGACATCCTGCAGCAAAAACGGGCCGAGACCGTGGCGCGCGCCGACGAACAGGAAGCCAAGCAGGTTTATTATATGTCCATGGAATTTCTGGTTGGCCGCTCCCTGCGCAACAATCTGTACAATCTGGGTCTGGAGCAGGACGTCAAGGACATCATCAGCGAAAACGGCAAAAGCCTGGACACCCTGTATCAATTGGAGCCGGATGCCGGTCTGGGCAACGGCGGTCTGGGCCGTCTGGCCAGCTGCTATCTGGATTCGCTGACCGCGCTGGATTATGCCGCCACCGGTTTTTCCATCCGCTACGAGTTCGGTATTTTCAAGCAGGTCATCCTGGACGGTTGGCAAATGGAATTCCCCGACAACTGGCTGGAGATGGGCGGCGCTTGGTTGCTGCCCCGTCCCGATGAGGCCGAGGAAGTATTCTTTGACGGCCAGATCGAAGAGATTTGGAGCACCGAAGGTCTGAAGACCATACACAAAAATTATGACAAGGTACGCGCCATCCCCTACGATCTGTTAATTTCCGGCAAGGACACTGACACCGTAAACGTTTTACGTCTGTGGGGCGCCAAGAGCAGCAGCGAGTTTGATATGGGTTCCTTCTCCCGCGGCGACTATCTCAAGAGCGTGGAATCCGCCGCCAAGGCAGAGGCCATTTCCAAAGTTCTCTACCCCGCTGATGACCATCCCGAAGGCAAAAACCTGCGTCTGCGTCAGCAGTATTTCTTCGTCAGCGCTTCGCTGAAGAACATTACCCGCACCCATTTTGCCAAGTACAACACGCTGGACAATCTGGCAGACAAGGCCATCATTCATATCAACGATACCCATCCCTCCCTCTGTGTGCCCGAGCTGATGCGTATCCTGATGGACGATTACGGCTATCAATGGGATCAGGCGTGGGATATCGCCACCCACACGCTGGCTTACACCAATCACACCGTTATGAGCGAGGCGCTGGAGTGCTGGAGCATCGATCTGTTCTCCGCCCGCCTGCCCCGTATCTATTCCATCATTCAGGAGATCAACAAGCGTTTTTGCGAGCAGGTTTACAACGACCATCCTGACAAACGCCCCATCATCGACCGTCTGGCCATCCTTTCGGGCGGTATGGTGCATATGGCCAACCTGTGCGTGGCCTGCTGTTACAGCGTCAACGGCGTTTCCGCCCTGCACTCCGAAATCCTCAAACGGGATCTGTTTAAGGATTACCACGATATCTTCCCCGGCAAGCTGACCAACGTTACCAACGGCATCATTCATCGCCGCTGGCTGTGTCAGGCCAACCCCCTGCTGACCGAGTTTTTGTGTGAACAGATCGGCGACGGCTTTATCAAAGACGCCTCCCAGCTGGAGAAACTTTTGGCCTGCAAGGACGACGCCACCGTTTACAGCCGGCTGGAAGAGATCAAATATCAAAACAAACAGCGTTTGGCCGAATACATCCGCAACAAAAACGGTATCAACGTCGATCCCGCATCTCTGTTTGACGTACAGGCTAAGCGTCTGCATGAGTACAAACGGCAATTGCTGTGCGCCCTGCACATCTACGACCTGTATCGCCGCGTCAAGCACCACGGTGAGGTCATCCAGCCCCAGACCTTCATCTTCGGCGCCAAGGCCTCTGCCGGCTATTTTATGGCCAAGGAGATCATCCGTTTCATCTGCGCACTGGGCAACCTGATCAACAACGATCCTGTTGCCGGCAAATATCTCAAGGTCGTCTTTTTGGCAGACTACAAGGTCTCCATCGCCGAGATCCTGATGCCCGCCGCCGAAGCCAGTGAGCAGATCTCTTTGGCCGGTAAGGAGGCCAGCGGTACCGGTAATATGAAATTTATGATCAACGGTGCCGTTACCATTGGTACACTGGACGGCGCCAACGTGGAGATCTCCGAACAGGTAGGCAAGGATAACATCTTCCTGTTTGGTATGACCACCCCCGAGGTTGAGGCGCAGCGCGCCGCCGGTTATTACCCCCGCGGCATCTATCAGACCGACGAAAACATCCGCGAGCTGCTGGACGGCATCGCCTCCGGCGAGATCGGCGGCAACCGATTTGAAAACATCGTTCAGTATCTGTTGGGCAGTGACCCCTATATGGTCCTGCGCGACTTCGCCTCTTACAAGCAGGCGCAAAAGCTGCTGACCGCCACCTACGGCAACAAAAATCAGTGGGGCAGCATGAGCCTTGTCAACATTGCCAAGGCCGGTTTCTTCGCCTCTGATCGTTCCATCCGCGACTACGCGCGGGACATCTGGCACATCGACCCCCTCAAGTAAATTTGAAAAGCCCACCTTGGGGCACCCTCCGTAAGGAAGGTGC
>JAZQDW010000025.1:0-11773 GCA_045546995.1 Eubacteriales bacterium | reverse complement strand
TTGGGCCCATCCGCCCCTCTATATGCCCCAAAACTGCAACTTAGAGGACGTGGCGCACATCAAGCAGTTTGTGGACATCCCCGTGGTGTGCGCAGGTCGTATGGACCCCGAGGTGGGCGCCGCTGCCGTGGCCGAGGGCCGCATTGACGGCGTGGGTATCGCCCGCCAGTTCCTCGCCGATCCCCAGTGGATCACCAAACTCATCGAGGACCGTTTGGAGGACATCCGCCCCTGTATCTGCTGTCACGCAGGCTGCTTTAACTTCTCCTCTGCCAAGGGTCACGCCAACAGCCAGGATTTGACCGACACCATGGGTCTGGCTCGTTGCGCCATCAACCCCGAGACCATGCAATCCAAAAAATATTATATTACGCCTGCCAAAAAGGCCAAAAAGGTGGCTGTCATCGGCGGCGGTATCGGCGGTATGGAGGCGGCCATTCTGCTGGCCAAACGCGGTCACAGCGTCACCCTCTACGAAAAGAGCGGCGAGCTGGGCGGTGTATTTATCGCCGCAGCCGCGCCCGATTTCAAAGAAAAAGACAAAGCTCTCATCGCCTGGTACAAGCGAGAACTAACCAAATATCCCGCCATTGAGGTCAAGCTCAACACCCCCGTCACCGACGTTAAAGCCTTACAGGCTGACGAGATCATCGTGGCTACCGGCGCCACCGCCAACACCCTGCCCATCCCCGGCGCCGACAAGGCTGTCAGCGCCATCGATTATCTCTTGGGTAACAAAGAAGTGGGTGAAAACGTGGTCATCGTAGGCGGCGGTCTGACCGGTTGCGAAATCGCTTACGATCTCTATCGGAAAGGCAAAAAGCCGATCATCGTCGAAATGAAGGACGATCTCATCGCCGTGGCCGGTGTTTGTCTGGCAAACTCCAGCTATCTGCGTGATTTCTTCGAGACCAACAAGGTACCCGTTTATCTGGAAAGCCGCACCGATGCCATCGGCGACGGCAAAGTGGTCATCACCACCCCCGAGGGGCAAAAAGAGCTGCGTGCCGACAGTGTCATCTACTCGGTAGGCTACAAGCCCGCCCCCCTGACCACCAAGGGCGTCCACGTCATTGGTGATGCCAACAAGGTGGGCAACCTGCGCACCGTCATCTGGCAGACCTGGGACGTCTGCATGAAAATCTAGCGGGGAGTCCCCGCAGACGGTCTCGGACGGTGGTTGACCGTTGGTCAATCCACCGAATGAACGAGCACCCATAACCGGTACCCGAACATAAGGTCGGATTGAATCCCACGCAGTGGGCCGCTGACGGTCTCGGACGGTGGTTGACCGTTGGTCAATCCACCGAATGAACGGGCACCGATTATAGGTACTCGAACACACCTTGTTTTTTGGATGGAGGTTTTGCGGAGCAAAACCCATCCGACGTTATTCGTTATTCGTTATTCGTTTTTCGTTATTCATTTTTCGTTTTTTACTCAAAAAAGGGAAACTGTCCGAGGCAGTTTCCCTTTTTATTTACATTCCCGAAAATATATGTTATACTTTCAATATATTGAAAGCGAAAAGAAGGTTTTGTTATGAAGCTCAAGGAACTTTTAGAAAAAGATCAACTTTCTCTGTCCTTCGAGGTGTTTCCTCCCAAGGCGGACACCGCCTTTGAAAACGTCAAAAAGGCCACCGAGGAAATTGCGACCCTCCGCCCTGCCTTTGTCAGCGTGACCTACGGCGCCGGCGGCGGCACCAGCCGCTATACCCTGGACATTGCCAAAAATATCAAAGAGCGTTTCGGCGTTTCCACCCTGGCTCATCTGACCTGTGTTTCCTCCACCCGACAGACGGTGAAATCGCAGATCGAGCAGATCAAGGCCGCCGGCATCCAAAACGTTATGGCTCTGCGAGGCGATCTGACCCCTGCGTTGAAAGGCGCCGACCCTTCTACCTGGGATTACGCTCACGCCATCGACCTGATCCGTGAGTTGAAGGAAAGCGACGGCGATTTTTGCATCGGCGGCGCCTGCTATCCCGAGATCCACCCCGAAAGCCCCGACCAAAAAACCGATCTCTTTTATTTAAAAGAAAAGGTGGAGGCCGGTTTGGATTTTCTGACCACACAGATGTTTTTTGACAACAATCTCTTTTACAATTTTATGTACAAGCTGCGTGCGCTGGGCATCACCCAACCCGTCCTGCCCGGCATTATGCCCATCACCGACGGCCGACAGGTCAAACGGGCCATCGAGCTATCCGGCTCCTTTATGCCCCAACGCTTTAAGAGTCTGGTGGACAAATTCGGCGACGATCCCGCCGCTATGAAGCAGGCAGGCATCGCCTACGCCACCGATCAGATCATCGATCTCTTTGCCAACGGCATCTCCACCGTTCACGTCTATTCCATGAACAAGCCGGACGTAGCCGCCGGCATTATGAACAACCTTTCGGATATTTTGGGAAAGTAGGATGAATATATGACTTTTACCCAACGTTTACAACAGAAAATCACCGTTTTGGATGGCGGTATGGGCACGGTCTTACAGCAAAAGGGGCTGCCGGCCGGGGCGCGGCCGGAGCTGCTCAATCTCACCGACCCCACCCTCATCCAAGGGATTCATTTGGAATACTTACAGGCCGGCTGTGACGTCGTTACCGCCAACACCTTTGGCGCCAACACTTTGAAATTTGCCGAGGAAGAACTGGAGCAGATCGTTGCCGCCGCCCTGCAAAACGCCCGGGTGGCCATCCGACAAAGCGGCAAAGATGCTCTGGTGGCGCTGGATATCGGTCCTACGGGGAAACTGCTCCGGCCTTACGGTGCATTGGATTTCGAGGAGGCGGTCAACATCTTTGCCGCCACCGTCCGTCTGGGCGCAAAGCACGGCGCCGATCTGATCCTCATTGAAACCATGAACGACAGCTACGAGACCAAGGCCGCCCTATTGGCCGCCAAAGAAAGCACCACCCTGCCCGTCATCGTTTCCAACGCATACGGCGCGGATGGCAAGCTGCTCACCGGCGCCACCCCCGCCGCTATGGTCGCCCTGCTGGAAGGAATGGGGGCGGATGCCATCGGCATCAACTGTTCCTTAGGCCCGAAACAGTTACACGGTGTGGTGGAGGAGTATTTACAGCACGCCTCTCTACCCGTATTGGTAATGCCCAACGCCGGCCTGCCCCGGGAAGAGCAAGGTAGCACCGTTTTTGACGTCTCCCCTGCCGAATTTGCCGCTGAAATGACCGAATTTATGTGTAAAGGTGTTTTACTTGTCGGTGGTTGCTGCGGCACCACGCCGGAGCACATCCGTCAGCTTGCAAAAGCGGCGCAAACCGTTGCGCCCCAAAAGGTTACAGACAAAAGAACGTCCCTTGTTTCCTCTTACACACACGCCGTGCAATTCGGGCAAGTACCTCTATTGATCGGCGAACGGATCAACCCCACCGGCAAAAAGCGGCTCAAGGCCGCATTGGTGGAAAACGATATGGAATACGTCCTTTCTGAAGGAGTAAAGCAGGCCGAGGCAGGCGCCCACGTGTTGGACGTAAACGTAGGTCTGCCCGAAATTGACGAGGTCGCTCTGCTTCCACAGGTGGTCGCCCAATTACAATCCGTCTGCGATCTCCCCTTACAGCTCGATTCCGCCGATCCTCTGGCGCTGGAGGCCGCCCTGCGTCGTTACAACGGCAAGGCCATGATCAACTCGGTCAACGGCAAGGAGGACAGTATGCGTGCCGTCTTTCCGCTGGCCAAAAAATACGGCGGTCTGGTGGTAGCCCTCACCCTCGATGAGACGGGCATTCCCACCGACGTGGACACCCGTTTGGCCATCGCCCGCAAAATTTTGCGTGTGGCCGCCGAGTACGGTCTGGACAAAAAGGATCTGATCTTCGACCCCCTGGCCATGACCGTCAGCGCCGATCCGTCAGCCGCCGCCGTCACTCTGCAAACCGTGGCAAAACTCAAAGAAATGGGTTGTCTTGTTTCACTCGGTGTGTCCAACGTTTCCTTCGGTCTGCCCCGACGGGAATTGATCACCGCCGCCTTTTTCACCTGTGCGCTGGAGCGTGGGCTGGATGCCGCCATCATGAACCCCCACAGCGTGGAAATGCAAAAGGCCTATCAGACCTTCAAAACCTTACACGGTATGGACGAAAACTGCGCCGATTACGTTGCCTTTGCCACCGCTCTCGGCGAAAGCGAGCAGACCAAGGTGGCCTCGGCTGTACAATGCGCGCCCGCCTCTGCCGACACCCTACGTTCTGCCATCATCAAAGGATTGGCCGCGCAGGCCGCCCGACTGACCGGGCAGTTATTGGCCGACGTTGCGCCGCTGGATCTCATCAACAACGAGATCATCCCCGCGCTGGATCACGTGGGCAATGGGTTTGAACAAGGACGCATCTTTTTACCCGGGCTTTTAATGAGCGCCGAGGCGGCAGGCGCCGCCTTCGAGGTCATCCGCGCCGCCGCACCCGAACAAAAAAGCACCAAATTCCCCATCGTTTTGGCCACTGTTAAAGGGGATATTCACGATATCGGCAAAAACATTGTCAAGCTGTTACTGCAAAATTACGGCTATCAGGTCATCGATCTGGGTCGTGACGTCACGCCCGAGGCCATCGTGGCCGCCGTCAAGGACAGCGGCGCGCCCTTGGTAGGTCTCAGCGCCCTGATGACCACCACCGTGCCTGCCATGGAGGAGACCATTGCTCTGCTCAAAGTCGAATGTCCCGCCTGCCGCGTGATGGTGGGCGGCGCCGTGCTGACCGAAGAATACGCCAAGCAGATCGGCGCCGATTTCTACGGCAAAGACGCTCTTGCCGCCGTCCGCATTGCGGAGGGTCTCCGCTGACAGTCTCGGACGGTGGTTGACCGTTGGTCAATCCACCGAATCAGCGAGCACCCATTATTTGTGCCCGAGCATAAGATCGGACTAAACCCACGCAGTGGGCGGTTGGTGCCGCCGCGGTGACGGCGCACAATCTCGGATGAGCTCTGACCTGTCGGTCAAAGCTCATATCCCTGCGCACCCATTATCGGTGCCCGAAAATTCAGTTTCAATTAATGCACAAAAAAATGAGCCGAAAATTCGGCTCATTTTTTCTTTTATTTTGCTTCATCCGTGGCGGCAATGCTTGATTTCCGTTATTGCCGTCGCCGAAATCTCATTTCTGCTTTATTTTTTCCAGTTGCTCAAGCGTATTGGTAAGCGGCAGGGCACCGTTGTTTTTAAACGCGTCTCCCTTTTTCACAAAATATCCCGCACCTCCGACAATAGGATAATAACCGTCTGCTTCCGGCGGACCATCCGTGACATTCACCAAATACATAACACATTCTTCTCCCACCGTAAGATCAAATCGCTTGAGCGGGAGAGCCAATTTAACGTTTTCATCCTCACCGTACAGGATCAGATCGGGTGATAATCCATATCCGTTGCTTGTTTTGACGACAACCGTTTCTTTTTCATTGGTTCCTTTATAAACGTTGTATACCTCCACCTCGTAAGAAGTGATCTGTTCGTTCGTCACCTTTTGCCCCGAAGCGTCGGTTCTTTTCCCGTCGGGATTGAGCATAAGCTCCCCCGTTTTTGCCTTTACGCGTCCGTGCAAAATCAGTTCTGCTTTCTTTGTCAACTCTTCCTGTGAAAATCTAGGGTACGTCTCCGTAATACCAATCATGTCTTTCCCATCCGTCTGCAATTCCGGTTCGTCGGGCGTCTCCTCTTCGGTTGGTTGTTCCTGTTCATCAGGCGTTTTTTCTTCGGTTTCCGTCGTCGTTTCTTTTTCTGCAGGGGGGTCATTTTCGGTAGATTGCGGTTGCTTTTGCTCAGTTTGTCCCGCGCCGCTTTGCGGCGCGGAGGACGCGGGTATCTCACTCTCCGTCAATTCCGGTCTGCATGCGCTCAAAAGCAAGCAAAACGTCAGCATAACGATCATCCACAAACGTTTTTTCATAATTCTCACTCCCTTTTTATATATATGCATAAAGTCGATACAATGCGGTGATATCCGCATCGGAAATGGTTATTTTTTTAGTCTCACCGGGATCTGAATATCCATACATCGTCCATTCGGCGCTAAACGTTTCATACTTGTCCGTCAGACCCACCGCATGACCCATTTCGTGATTCATCACGTTTGGAACATAATACTTGGAAGGGTGAACCTCGTTACTCCAAGGATAATGATGATTAATTTCAATATCAACCTCAACCGTTTTATAATTGCTGTCCCAACGAGAATGTGCAAGCATCAAAGGTCCGTTAGATCTATTACACGGTATAACCGTACTAATATTATCATAATTGTTTGCTTCGGTCAGTGAGGTTCCTTGATCATAGGGATATGTGTTTACAACTTCCGCTCCCAACAAATCCGACCATCTTCGCGCACAATAGTAAATTGCTTCTTTCGTATCATATTCAAAACCGTTCCAAAGGTCAATATTTCTTCCTTGCAATTTTATTATATCAAATTTTGCAGATGATAACAAGTTGGGATTTTTCACACAACTTAACCACTATTTTTTATTTATGTTAATTTCTTTTGTGCAAATTAAACAAATTTGACTGTAAAAATCAATTACAGAGCAAATTTCAGCTTCAGATATCTTGAGAGACGCCGGGGGCATCGGCATTTCACTGCGGTTGGCACCGCCGCGGGGATGCGGTTTTTATCGTATAATATAAAAATAAAAATTGACATATAAAAACAACTGTGATAAACTTTTTACATCGATACTTAGAAAGAGGAGTCTTTACTAAGCAAGATAGCGACCACCCTTACGGGTCAAGGCCATACGGACAGCCGGGTCGAATGCCGATCATTGTGTGGCTCTCACACAATTGGCAACCATGCGTTGCCTTATTGATTGAGTTAAAAGCTCAAATTTTATAAGTTGGTTACTTTATAACCGAAATGCGCCGAGCGGTGCAGACTTGTGAAACGGTCAATAAGAGTGGTAAAAGTATTTTGCTATATAGACTCTGCTACCCATAATATCCGCCATCCATGGGCGGAAATTGTCGGATTATAACCAAAACACAAGTCAAAGAGGACTTGTGTTTTTTTATTTTAAAGGGGAAATTTGGATGAAAAAGATCATTGAACTTCAAAACATCAGCAAAGCCTTTGACGGGGAAACCGTACTGGATCACGTAAATCTGGAGATCTACGACGGTGAATTTATGACCCTTTTGGGCCCCTCCGGCTGTGGTAAGACCACCACTTTACGCCTCATCGGCGGTTTTGAAACGGCGGACGAAGGTAAGGTCATCTTTGAAAACGCCTGCATCAACGACATCCCTGCCCACAAACGGCAGGTCAATACCGTATTCCAAAAATATGCCCTGTTTCCCCATTTAAACGTATTTGAAAACATTGCCTTTTCCCTGCGTCTGCAAAAGGTGGACAAAAAAGAGATCGTGCGCCGTGTCAAGGAGATCTTGGAAATGGTCTCTCTGAAGGGCTTTGAGCATAAAAACGTCACCCTGCTCTCCGGCGGACAGCAGCAGCGCGTTGCCATCGCCCGCGCTCTGATCAGCCATCCCAGAGTGCTGTTGCTGGACGAGCCGTTGGGCGCTTTGGATCTGAAGCTGCGCAAAGATATGCAAAACGAGCTGAAAAACATCCAAAAGCAGACCGGCATCACCTTTATCTACGTCACCCACGACCAGGAAGAAGCGTTGAGTATGTCCGACCGTGTAGTGGTCATGAGCGAGGGCAAGATCCAGCAGATCGGCACCCCCACCGACATTTACAACGAACCGGTCAATGCCTTTGTGGCCGACTTTATCGGTGAAAGTAACATTGTCGACGGTGTGATGTTGGCCGACTGCAAGGTACGCTTTTCCGGCCATACCTTCACCTGCGTAGACGGCGGCTTCAGCCACAACGAACAGGTAGACGTGGTGGTCCGTCCCGAGGACGTGGACGTGGTCCATCCCGAAAACGGTATGCTGAAGGGCACCGTCACCGCCGTCACCTTCAAGGGTGTGCATTATGAGATCATCGTGGATATCGGCGGCTTTAAATGGATGATCCAAAGCACCGATTTTGTGGCCGAGGGCGACTATATCGGTCTGTTTATCGAGCCGGACGCCATTCACATTATGAAAAAATCCGAATACAGTGGTCTGTACGGCGACTACAGCTCCTTCTCCGACGAACTCGAGGAGTTGTCCGACGCTGACAGCGTGGAGGAGGAATAATGAAAACACGTTCCTTTATGCGTTCCATCGCTGCGGCGCCCCACATCGTGTGGAGCGTGCTGTTTATCATCTGTCCGCTGCTGTTCGTGGCGTATTACGCCTTTACCAATCCCGAGGGCGGCTGGACCATTGAAAACGTTTTGGCGTTGGGCGAGCACACCCACACCTTCGTGCTCAGCATTGCGCTGAGCGTGATTGCCACCTTCATTTGTTTTTTGGTGGGTTATCCGCTGGCCTATATCATCGCTTCCGCCCCCAAAAAGCGCCAAAGCATTTATATGTTGCTGCTGATGCTCCCCATGTGGACCAATCTCTTGATCCGCACCTATTCCATGATGGCCATTATGGATGACGGCGGTCTGATCAACAACATTCTCTCTGCCCTGAATATCGGCACCGTACATATGATCGGCACCAAGGGCGCCGTGGTATTCGGTATGGTATACGACTTTTTGCCCTATATGGTATTGCCCATTTACAGCGTCATTGCCAAGATCGACCCCAAGCTGTTGGAGGCCGCGCGGGATCTGGGCTGCAGTCCCCTGCAGGTATTGACCCGTGTCACCTTCCCCCTGTCCATTTCCGGGGTGATCAGTGGTATTACCATGGTATTCGTGCCCTCCATTTCCACCTTCTACATCTCCCAGAAGCTGGGCGGCGGCACCTTTGAACTGATTGGTGACACCATCGAACGACAATTTCAAAACGAGACCACCTATCACGTGGGCGCCGCCATCGCTCTGGTGATGATGATCCTGATTTTGATCTCCCTGGCGATCATGAATCGCTTTTCCGATGAGGACGGAGACAGAAGGGGGGTCCTACTGTGAAGATTTTATCCAAAATCTACGTGGTACTGGTGCTGTTGCTCCTTTACATCCCCATCGGGGTGCTGATCCTCTTTTCCTTCAACAACACCGACAATACCGGCGCCATGACCGGCCTGTCCCTGTACTGGTACAAGGAGCTTTTTTCCTCCCCCGACACCTTTGTGGCGCTGAAAAACACACTGATCCTGGCCTTCACCGCCGCCATTTCATCCACCGTTATCGGCACCGCCGCCGTGGTGGGCATTTCCAAAATGAAAAGCAAATGGTTGCGTAAAGGCATCCATTCGGTCACCAACATCCCGATGATGAACCCGGAGATCGTTACCGGCATTTCGATGATGCTGTTGTTCGTTTTTGTGGGCACCCTGCTGGGGCTGGAGGACAAATTGAGCTTTTGGACCCTGCTCATTGCCCACGTCACCTTCTGTCTACCCTACGTAATGCTCAACGTCGAGCCTCATCTGCGACAGATGGACCGCGCCCTGCCCGAGGCGGCGCGGGATCTGGGCTGCACGCCGTTGCAATCCTTCTTCAAGGTCGAACTGCCCAATATGATGGGCGGCGTGGTCAGCGGATTTATCATGGCCTTTACCTTGTCACTGGACGATTTCGTCATCAGTTATTTTTCTACCGGCAGTTCCTTCCAGACCCTGCCGCTGATGATCTATTCTATGACCAAAAAAGAGGTCAAGCCCGACATTTACGCGCTGTCCTCTCTGATCATCTTTGCCGTGCTGCTGTTGTTGATCCTCTCCAACGTGATCTCCGCCCGCAGCGCCAAAAAGGTGAGAAAGGAGCGCCAATGAAACGAATCATTTTTACCCTGATGGCCATCGCTTTGCTGTTGTCCCTGCCCTGCGCGGTCAGCGCCGCCCCCATCACCCTCAACGTTTACAACTGGGGCGAATATATCTCCGACGGCAGTGAAGGGACACTGGACGTCAACGCCGCCTTTGAGGAGTATTATTTTGAGGCCACCGGGCAAAAGGTAAAGGTCAACTATACCACCTATGCCAGCAACGAGGATATGTACAACAAACTGTCCAGCGGCGCCGCCAGCTATGACGTTATCATCCCCTCGGATTATATGATCCAGCGGATGATCGCCGAGGATATGCTCCGTCCCCTCAACTTTGACAACATCCCCAATTTCAAGCACATTGACCCCGATTACACCCATCTGTTTTACGACCCCGACAACGCCTATTCCGTCCCCTACACCTACGGTATGGTGGGGCTGATCTACAACGCCACCATGGTGGATGCGGCGGATATCACCGACTGGGATTGTATGTGGAATGAAAAATATCGGGGCAAGATATTGCAGTTTAACAATTCTCGCGATGCCCTGGGCACCGCCATGTACAAGCTGGGCATTGACGTCAACACCACCGACCACAATGAATTGCGTCAGGCCATTGATGAACTCAAGGTGCAAAAGCCGCTCGTCCAAAGCTACGTTATGGACGAGATCTTCAACAAAATGAAGACCGGCTCCGCCGCCATCGCCCCCTACTACGTCGGTGATTTTCTGGCCATGTACGAGGACAACGACGCCCTGGCCTTTACCTATCCCAAAAGCGGCACCAACGTTTTTGTCGATGCCTTCTGCATCCCCAAAAACAGCCGACAGCCGGAGATCGCTGAAAGCTATATCAACTTTATGCTCTCCGCCGAGCCGGCCATCGCCAATGCCGAATATCTCTACTACGCCTGCCCCAACACGCTGGTAACCGAGGACGAAGGATATCAGGAGACCATGGCAGAGATCCATCCCGACGCCATGCAGATCCTCTACCCCGACAACACCGATTTTACCGCCACCTATTATCAAAATCTTGATCCGCAGACGCTGGCCTTTACCGGCACGCTGTGGGAGGAGCTGAAGATCGAAAACTCCATCGAGCCGTGGATCTTATGGTCGGCCGGCATCATTTTGGCGCTGGTCATCGGGCTGTTACTCTTCAAGTACATCCGCACCGCCTACCGCGAAAAGCAATACTAGTGGTTGGCAATTACGGCCAAGACCGGAAAAGCCCGCACCTTTCGGTGCAGACTTTAAAGGACGGGCACCCATCATACTTGCTCGAACATTCGACGATTGACCTATGGGTCAACCGTCGAAAAGGTGGGAACCGATTTTAGGCGCTCGAACATTCGACGGTCAGCAAATACAAAACGCAAAAGGTGTTTGCCCCATAACGGGACAAACACCTTTTTATTGTCTAAAATTTAATCATCAAAGGAATACCGGTTCATCTCCGGAAAATCCAAAAATTCCGCAAGCGTCATATTAAATGCCGTGGCAATTTTATGCAACGTTTTGATTCCGGGGTTTTTGGTTGTCCCCTGCATAATATTATCCAACGTCGATTGTTTTACGTCACTGATGCCTGCAAGATAATTTACAGAATATCCCCGCTCTTTACACAGAGCGCGAATGCGACCAATCAAAATATCACAATACTGCATTGTCACACCTCATCACGAATTAACCCTTATACGGTTAATATTATGATAATATGCTGTGATGCCAGAATTACCCGAATATGGGTCGACATTGCGATATTTTTCGTTTAAGATAAAAACGAAAGGGGACGATATCTTGGAACCGAATTATAAAGAAATGTATTTTAAGCAGTGGAGGAGCATCCGAACACGCCTGAAAGTGCATAATTTCGGTGCTTTTTGGATTATCGTCGTCGGCAGGCGTCAGCCTTGCCTCCTCCTCTGCGCCAAAAATCTCTTAAAATTCTGCGCTTTCAGGTCGCAGA
>JAZQDW010000024.1:0-10694 GCA_045546995.1 Eubacteriales bacterium | reverse complement strand
GATATGGGCGCGCGGAGACCTTCGTCGGGCATTTTCGGTGAGACCGTCGAGATCGAACCGAAAGTTGGCGAATACAGCACGGTGGAGATGTTTGGCATTTTCCACGCCTTTCGCAGTTTTAAGATCCATTCCATTGATAATAAAGGAATTTTGATTTCGGCCGTCTCCGAAACAGCTTACGGAAGGACGGAGCATGAGCCGCAACTACTGCGGTATGGCGGTTTTATTGGCTTTTCGGACAGCCAAAGTCGCACCAGCGACGACGGCCCGTCTTGGGAAGCAACCGATGACCTTAACTTTGAGACCGTTGAATAATTGCGAAAAGCAGATAAATTCTTAGGAGGATTCATAATGGGATTATTTGATATGTTTAAAAAGGTAACTTTTGACGAGGCGGTAAATATGGTACTGACCAACACCGTCCCCGAGGATGAAAAAGGATTTAATAGGTTTTTTAAGCCAATTTCCGAAAGCAGTACAGCGAAGATGGATGCCGTGGTAATGCTTAAATTTTATCGCGGATACAAAGGCACTGACGAAGAAAAGGCAGAAAAGGCATTTAATTTTTTAAGCGGCAAACTGCTTGGCGAAAAAGGATTATTGAAAGGCGAAATTGAAGATATTGACCCGCAGGACATAAACTTTTTTAATTTTATGTTGAAAACGGAAACGACAGACGGAATTATTTACGGAAAAATATGCTTTGATTATTGCAATACTCATATGCAGAATGCGGATAATGAAATGAACCGCTATATGCTTGAATATCTTGTGTATGCTTATATTCACGGAATCGCCATAGAAAAGAATACGGCAAAAGCAGGTGAATTACTCGGCAAGCTTTCAAGCAGCTTGGATATGAACGAGGAGAATGCAGCACATTCTAAGGCAAAGATCCGCATCTTAGAGCAGATGTTATCTGAGGCTGAAAAAGCATAAGGTGACCGCCGAGACGGAGGAGTAAGCGTATGAGCAAAGCAATCAAGATAACAGCAAAAAAAGCGCCCGTTGGCTATGATCTCGGTGCAAGTAAATTCTTCGGTACACCCACTGTTCCCCTTGCGTGGGACGGAGATTTCTACGATGACGAGCTGTTTTTCTGTCAGATAAGGCTTTCCGATATAGCAGAACTTGATAAGGAAAATAAACTGCCGCACACAGGTTATCTCTATGTTTTCTTACATACCGAAGACGGAAAATACCATCTCGGCGCAGACGTGCGGTATCACGACGGTGAGCCGGAGCTTGCCATCGATGATTTCAATGCTGCCGTGGAAGGATATGAGAAATACACCGATGCGTACTTAATGGAGTTTTCCGAGGTGGACGAGGATGAGATCTGCACCCGTCTTTTCGGCGTACCGAGCGATTGGAACTACGTGGATCAGCCGCCGAAGCTTCTGATGCAATACGACCCGTTGGATAACGAAATGGATTTTCTCGATACACTGGACGGATTTGTCTATTTATTCTTCGGTGAAAATGAAAAAGACCTTAGCGGTGTTACGCTAAGGGAAGAATATACATAAGCGGCGCCTAAAAGAAAGAAGGTTAAGTTATGAGTAACGCAAAAGTTTTTGAAATTGAAGACGGCGTTTTGAAAAAATACCTTGGCGGCGGTGGTGACGTCGTGATTCCCGACGGCGTGTACGAGATCGGTAGGTCTGCGTTTTATGGTTGCAAGGAACTGAAAAGCGTAACCCTCCCCGATAGCGTTATGAGAATCAGAGGGTCTGCGTTCCAAGATTGTGAGGGCCTTACCGAAATCACTATTCCCGCACGTGTTGAAACCGTTGAAGACTGGGCGTTTCAGGGCTGTACGGGCCTTACTGATGTTACCGTTCTCGGCAGCAGTACGATGATCAGCAAATGGGCATTTTATGAATGCTCACCGGATCTTTGGTTCGATGTGCCGGAAAACAGCAAAGCGAGTAAGTTTGCGGAACGCTATGAGGATGACAGGCTTTGGTCGGATGATGATTATAATCCGCATTGAGAAAGGGCGGTGGATACCAGATGGCTTACAGCAAAAAAATAGAAAAACGGCTGACCGACCTTTTGAATGAAATAGAAGGGCGCAAGGAACACGAATATGCGGCCGCTACCTATAAGGATGTCCCTGCGCTGAAAGAGATCGTGCGACTTGTAGAGGAACAGTTGGCCGGGGACGCTGACAAATCCACTTATGTTGATAGCATCGCAGTTTTAGGCTACGTAGCCGATCGCTATGACAGTTTGGGACGCTTTGCGGTATCTGCGAAGTTTTATAACCAAATTTTCAGTTTGGCACGCAGGCTGGAACAGCAATACGGTATGGTTACCGATGGCATAAACGACCTTTTTTATGCCGCGTTGCAAGCAAGAAATTTTTATATTGACGATGACTGTGACGATCTTGTGGCCATTGCTACAGAATTAATGCCTGCAAGTGATGTCGAGCAGATCATAAACGGACGAAAAGAACGCCGTCGCTCGCTGAAACACGACCCTGTTGAAATGAGGGATGAATACCTTGCGGTCATTGACGCCGTGGAGGAAAGAGTGGAGGCAGGTCGCACCCTCCACGGACACGGCTCCTGCTTTGAGGTGTGGGCGCTGAAAAAATCCTGTCTTTTGGAGCACGGCATCCTTTGGCGCACGCCTGCCGAACTGAATCCACGGGTCCATTTTGATTGATATAAACGGCTATCGGAACAGCCGTATCATGGAAGAAAAAAGAGGTGATATAATGGACAAGCATTGTCTGGTTGTAAAATGGGACTATCATTATGATAAGGAAAGCACCTGGTTTGACGACGATCACGGAGAGGAGCGCTATCTGTTGCAGGAAAACACCTGTTTTCCCGTCCCCCGCATCGAAAAAAAGAAGGTAGAGATTCAAACGGTGACGGAACAGAACGGCAACATAAGCGTCACGCTGTACACCGATTATCAGACACTGACCGTCAAAAGCGACGGCGAGCCGGTGCAGGCAACCGTCTCCTACGACTATATGGCTGCCGGCGATTCGGTCACCGTAAGCGCCACCCTTACCTTCTCTATTGAACTGATATAATAAAATATCCACCCGCATGGGTGGATATTTTATTATATTTCATCAAACATCATGGCGCTGATATACCGATCGGTAAAAACGGGATGGGTGGACAGCTCCACCGTCTGCGCCTGCGCCGCCAGACGGGCGGCCGTTTCCCGCAGGGCGGGGTCCAGCAACAGCATTGCCGCGCCACTGAGCGCCGCATTGCCCACGGTGGTACAGACGTCCTTGACCGCTCGGGGTAACAATCCGATACGAACGGCGTTTGCCGTATTCAAATAACTGCCAAAGCCGCCGGCGATATACAGCTCGGTCAGGTGGCTCTCGGGCAGAGCGCAATGGGTCATCAAAGTCTGCAGACCGGCACAAATGGCGCTTTTTGCCAGCTGCAACATCCGGATATCCTTGCCCGTCACGGTGACAGAGTCGGCGACCACAAAGGGATCGTCCTCCAGATACCCACTTTCGTCCACCACGTCGCAGACCAGCATTCCGGCCACCGCATCCACCAAACCGCTGCCGCAAATGCCCCGCGCAGTCGTATCACCGATGACGTGAGCGCACAGCCGACCGTTCTGCAGCTCTACCCGATCAATGGCGCCTTCGGCGCCTCGCATTCCCATAGAGATCCCCACCCCTTCAAAGGCGGGGCCTGCGGCGGTGGAGCACACCGTCAACCGTCCTTCGCGCCACAAGGCCATCTCACCGTTGGTCCCGATATCCACCAGCATGGCGCCGTCCTGCTCGCACAGACCCGTGGCCAGCAAAGCGCAGGTGATATCCGCCCCAACGAAGGCCGAAATGCACGGCGGCAGATACACGGGCGTATCCGCCGACAGCGCCGACAACGACAGGTCGGCCGCCGACAGTGTTTGCCCGAATAATTCTTTCACATCAAAGGGCGCGTGGGAAAAGGGTTCCACCGTCTGCCCCGTCAGCAGGGACAGCATCACGGTGTTGCCGGTGATCACCACCGCCTGCACCTCTTCCGAATGAACGGGCAGCTCACGCAGCATTTCGTTGATGGCGCGCCGAATGGCATCGGCCAGCGCTCCATCCTGTCCCGCCAGTGCCGCCTCGATACGGGAGACCACGTCAGCCCCCCATTGTGCCTGGGGATTCAGACGAGTAGCCCCGCCCTGTCTTTTGCCGGTGTGATCGTACAGCGCTGCCGCCAGCGTGGTGGTGCCGATATCAACGGCCACACCGTACCGTGTAAAATCAGGCTGTACCCGACCGGCAGGCAGTACTCCGTCGATCATAATTTTAGCCGCGCCGGCAGCCGTGTCGGTCTCCACCGCGCAATTACCTAAAGCGCGGGTCAGACACGCAAGGCGTATCCCCTGCGCCCGTTGCTCGTCCGAAAGCAGTTCCAGTTCGGTCTGCTCGGGTTCGGACAACGCTCCGTGGGCGACAATGTGACATTTGCCGCATTTTCCATGTCCGCCGCATGGCGTTTCCATACCGATGATCTCCGCCAGCGTTTGCCCGACGGTGGCCGCAACGGGATGGCCGTTGACGGTAACGGTAATCTGTTGTTTCATTCTTCTTCTCCGTTCAATGTAAACAATACGGCGCCGAAATAGGTGACGGTATCCTGACCGTTGATATAGTTCATACCCGCCGCTCCGGCCAGTCGGGACACGTTGATGCCGTAGGCCTCCAGCGAGGGCAATGCCAGCTCGGGGAAACGGCAGGGCTCGTCCGTCTGTCGGGCGCATTTTTCACACACGCCGCAACCGCCTGCCCCCAGATGCAATACCCGTCCCAGCGACAACTGTGCAATTTCTCTGCGCAGTGCCTGCGCCAGCGGATAGGTCCGCTTTTTGGCCGCCACCATTCCCTCAAAATCAAAGCTGTCCTCCAGCTCGGACACGGTTTGATATACCAGTGCATAGTCGTAGGCGGTCAGCTCCTGCATCAGCGTTTCGATCTCTCCCACGTCCGGCGGACACATATAGCATTTGCCGTACATACCGCAGGCATTGGCCGCGCACATATCCCGAAAGGCCGTGTCCGCCACGATCTCCCGCGCAGGGATGACCGCCGCCCGCTGTGCTCCCAGAGCAATGGGCAGCGCGATCAGACGCTCAAACAACTCATTTTTCATAAAACTCACCTGCCGCTGCAAAAAAGGCATCAATATTCTCCCAGGGTGTGCCGGGCGGAATATCACAGCCGGAGGATAAAACGAAGTTGGAATAGACGGCGCATTTTTTCAACAAGGAAAGGGTGGTCGCGCGTACCGTTTCCGGAGTGCCCATCCGCAATACGCCTGCCGGATCGACGTTACCCATCACCAAAACGTCGGCGGGCACATGCCGAATGATATCCTGTTCCAGATCCACGGCGTTTCCGAAATGATAGGCATCCGCACCGGTGGTCAGGATGGAATCGAGCATTCTGGGCACGTTATCGCCGCAATTATGATAGATCACGACGAAATCCTCCGATTGGACCGCTTCGACGATCTGCTTGACGTAGGGAGAGGAAAATTCCTCCTCCAGTGACGGAGACAGCAGTCCCGCCACCGGCTCGGCCATCATAATACCGTTTGCGCCCACCGCCTTATAGGCCTTGGCATATTCGATCAAAAAGGCCGTGACCTTCTCCAGCACCAAATGGACCATATCCGGATCATCATAGCAATCCATCATGATCTCCGATACATCCAGCAGACGCGCCGCCAGCGAAAAGGGACCGATCATACCGGCCAGAATGGGCCGATCGGTGATCAACTTTTCCGCCTTGGCAATGGCCTCGACGTACAACCCGCTGCGGGCGCTGCCCACGGCAGGCACGGTCAGCGCCTCCGCCGCCTCCATATCACAGATCAAACGACCCTTAACGGTGGGTACCTCGTCCTCCGACATACTGACGGTGGCGCCAAAGCATTCCGCCTCCACCGACAGATCCATAAAGCTGACGGCCGCGGCCGCCTTGGTGCGGTCGGCCACCGCCTTCATTCCCTCTGCCTGCAGGGCGCTGTCCGTCACCAGCTGACGAACGTTGACCCCCAACAACTCGATGCCGGGAAAGGATAAAATGGGCAGGGACAATTTGCTGCCTGCCAATTCCTGCAACCAGTTTTTCATATTGATCTTCATCGCTTTTTACTCCTTTTATCGCTGTCGGAGCCGCGCAGACGCCGACGAAAAATCGTTGTATGGTTTCATTATAGCACGGTTTTTTGCAAAGATAAATAGGCCTTTCTTGCCATTCTGTTTGCCACTGCAACAAAACCATATAATTCCGCCTGTATTGGTCACTCTATTCTATCGCGATATCGCAAACAAGATCCGCTTTTCCGGCGTATCGCACCGTTATTTCTCGTATGCTTTGGGGGATTTGCCGTAGATTTTCTTAAACACCCGACTGAAATAATTGTAATCAATAAAGCCCACGCTGTGGGCCACCTGCGCCACCGTCAGTTCCCCCGTTTTCAGCAGTTTTTTGGCGCGGTGCATCCTGCGCCGCAGGATATATTTGGATACCCCCATTTTCAGCTCGTTTCTGAATATCTCATACAGTTTGGTCCGTCCGATATCCAGCGCCTTGCAGATCTGCTCGACGGATATCTCCTCCTGCAAATGCTCCTCGATATAATTACGCGCCGCCACGAAAATACGGTCGTTTTCAGGGGTGATCAGCTCCTGATAGAGAATGTACGAGGTACAGGCCTCCATGATCTTGGCGGCCGCGTGGATCTGCTCGGCGGAGCGATACGGAATACGGTCGATGCTCTGTCGCAGCGCCGTGGGGGACAAGCCGTATTTTTCCTGCCACAGCCCAATGCTTTCATACAGCGGCGCCTTGCTGGTCCCGTCGGTGATCTGCCCGAACATCAAATAACCGATGATCTTTTCATTTTCGTGCAACGGAATGGCCGCCTCCACCAGTCCGGCGTGACACTTGTACAAGATCAGGCCGTTCTGTCTCTCACACCGACCGAAGGAGCGTCTGTCCGCCAACTTACATTTTCTGCGGGTCTTGGCGCAGGCCTTCATCAGCTTGCAAAAATCGCAGTTCTCCTGCGGATAGGCGATGATCTCCCGATAATCGGCATCAAACAGCACCACACGGATACCGGACAGGGTATAAAAGGATCTCATCAAAGCCTCCAGCCGACCGGAATCAAACTGCAATGTCATAAAAATTCGCCCCTAACGTACAAATTTACCATTTTTCGTATAATAGTGACTATTATTATAGCATACATTTTTTTAAAATAAAAGTAATAAATCAAACGGAGGGATTTTCTGATGAAAAAGCAAACCTTTGCACTGTATTTCGGCAATCGCGGCTTTATGCCGGCCGAGCTGATCGAGAGCGCCAGAGAAGATATGGTCAAGGCCGTGACCGACGCCGGATACGACTATATCATCATGGACAAGGATGCCACCCGTTACGGTGCGGTGGAAACCAGAGACGAGGGCCGCGCCTACGCCAAATGGCTCAAGAGCCACGAGGGCGAATATGACGGCGTGATCCTGTGTATGCCCATCTTTGTGGATGAAAACGGCGCCATTGCCGCCCTGCAGGATGCCGGCGTTCCGATTTTGATGCAGGCCTATCCCGACGAGATCGGTAAAATGGATTTCAAGCACCGCAGAGACGCCTATTGCGGTAAGTTTTCCGTTACCGACGTGTTCACCCAATACAAGGTACCCTTTACCGTTATGAAGCCCCACGTGGTGCATCCCCTGTCCCCGGCCTTTGCCCAAAATCTGCACGATTTTGCCGCCATCTGCCGTGTGGTGGGCGGTATGAAACGCTTTAACATCGGTTGCATCGGCGCTCGTACCACCGCCTTCAAGACAGTCCGTTTTGACGAGGTGACCATGCAGCGCCACGGTATCAACGTGGAATCCTTTGACCTTTCCGAGCTGTTTGAGTTCGTCCGCGCCAAAGAGGACGAGGATGAAAAGGTCGTGGCCAAAAAGGCGGCCTTGGAAAATTACACCGACTTTTCCGGAGTGCCCGAGGACAAAAAGAATATGCTGGCCAAGATCGGCGTGGTCATTGACGAATACATCGAAACCTATCATCTGGACGCCATCGCTCTGCGTTGCTGGAACGAGATGGAGACCTATCTGCGGGTCTGCCCCTGCGTACTGCTCAGCGAGCTGAACGACCGTGGCATTACCGCCTCCTGTGAGATCGATATGTGCTCGGCCATCACCATGCGCGCTCTGTCCCTGGCTACGCAGGGTCCTGCCGCCTGTCTGGACTGGAACAACAACTACGGCGATGATCCCGATAAGGTCATCCTGTTCCATTGCGGCTCCACCGCCCAAAAACTGATGAAGGAAAAGGGCACCGTCACCTCTCACAAAATGTTTGACAAGACCGATCCCGGCAGTGGTTGGGGCACCAACGAAGGCAGAATTGCCGCTTTCCCCATGACCTTCTCCAACTGCAACACCGAAAACGGAAAGATCACCATCTATTTCAGTGAGGGTGAATTTACCGAAGATAATATTGAAAAGGAATTTTTCGGTTGCGGCGGCGTTGCCAAGATCGACCATCTGCAGGATAAACTCATCCGTCTGGCCCGCGGCGGCTTTAAGCATCATACCACCGTGGCCAACGGTCACGTCAAGGCCATTCTGGAGGAAGCGTTCCGTTATTATCTGGGCTACAACGTGATCAGTATTGAAGAGTAAGAGGTAAGACCATGAATTATTACGTCGGACATCCCCTGCAAACCCGTGGCGCCGAGCAGTACGTGCTCCAAAACGGCAAGGGAGACGGTATGCATTTTCTGTACGTGCGCAACGGCAAAGGGCTGGAGGCCTGGATCTCGCTGGATCGGGCCGGTGATATTTCCCGTATCAGTTTCAAGGGAGATAATATGGGCTATTTTGCCCCCTGCGGCTACGTGGCGCCTCAATATTATGACGGCGTGGGCGCCGGATTTCTCAAATCCTTTACCGCCGGCTTTTTCACCACCTGCGGACTGACCGCCGTCGGTTCTCCCTGCGCCGATGAAGGGGAACAACTGCCGCTGCACGGCACCATCTCCCACGCGCCCGCCCAATTGTTGACTATGGAAGAGGAGCCGGAGGCGCTGATCATCAAGCTGGAAATTCGGGATGCCGCCCTGTTCGGCAGAAAGCTGGTTATGCGCCGCACCTACCGTTTTTCTTACGTCGAAAACGTTTTTTCCGTCAGCGATACCGTAACAAACGTTGCAGACACCGAAAGCCCCTATATGATCCTGTATCATTGCAATATGGGTCATCCTCTGCTGGATGAGGACAGCGTGGTACGCATCCCCCATCACACCGTTGCCCCCCGGGACAACGAGGCGGCAAAATATATGGATACCGCCCTACAGATGGAAAAGCCCACGACGGCCTTTACCGAGCGTTGCTATTATTACGACGTGAAGGGCGACCCTGCCAAGGTGGGCATCTTCAGCCCCCACATCAACAAGGGCGTGGTGTTCTCCTACCGTAAGGAAGAACTGCCCTATTTTACCCAATGGAAGATGATGGGCAAGACCGATTACGTTTTGGGGCTGGAACCGGGAAACTGTACCCCCGACGGCAGAGACGTGCTGCGCAAAGAGGGACGCCTGCAGTTTTTGGCCCCCGAGGAAAGTAAGACGACCGCCCTGTCCTTCCGCTTTGTAACGGACAACCATGAATTTGAGGGAGAATTTTGATATGCTGGTTAATTTAACGGAAATTTTAAAGATCGCCGAAGAAAAAAAGATCGCCATCGGCTCCTTTAACACCCCCAATATGAGCGCCGCGCGCGCGGTGATCGCCGCCGCCGAGGAGATCGGTCAGCCGGTCATTCTGATGCACGCCCAGGTGCACGAGGAAATGGGACTGTGCACCATGGAGGAGGTGGCACCGATGATGCTGTTTTACGCAAAACGGGCCACCGTACCGGTGTGCGTCCATCTGGACCACGGCACCGATCTTGAATACGTCAAAAAAGGTCTTGCCCTGGGCTTTACCTCTGTAATGTATGACGGCTCGACCCTGTCTACCGCAGAAAATACCGAAAACACCCGTTTGGCCGTGGCCGAAGCTAAAAAGTACGACGCCTCGGTGGAGGCGGAAATCGGCTCGATGGGCGCCAGAGAGGGCGGCGGCAGCGGCGACAGTTCCATCTACACTGATCCTGCGGAGGCCGTCGCTTTCGTAAAAGCTACCGGCATTGACGCTTTGGCCTGCGCCTTCGGCACCGCCCACGGCTTTTACAAGGATGAGCCAAAGTTGGATTTTGACAGGCTGTCCGAGATCCACCGTCTGATCGACGTGCCTATCGTGATGCACGGCGGCTCGGGCGTAAAGGAGGAGGATTACCGTGAGGCCATCCGCAGAGGCGTGCGCAAGATCAACTATTACACCTATATGGCCAAGGCAGGCGGCGCGGCCATCTCCGACAAGGACTACGCCCAGTTCCACGACGCTCTGCTCGAGGCCGAGCAGGCCATGAAGGAAAACGTCATCTCCGCCATCAAGGTCTTTGCAAATCTTTAAGCAGTGGAGGAGCATCCGAACACGCCTGAAAGTGCATAATTTCGGTGCTTTTTGGATTATCGTCGTCGGCAGGCGTCAGCCTTGCCTCCTCCTCTGCGCCAAAAATCTCTTAAAATTCTGCGCTTTCAGGACGCAGAATTTTGCCGGAGCCGATTTTT
>JAZQDW010000023.1:0-41101 GCA_045546995.1 Eubacteriales bacterium | reverse complement strand
TATCATCATTGCGAAAAGAAATGCAGCCTGCGGCTGATGATATACACCTTCGGTGATGAGATGCACGCTTGCGCGTGATGATATACCATTGCTTTCGCAATGGATAAAAAATCGACAGGTCGAAACCTGTCGATTTTTGGTTGGGATAGCAGGACTCGAACCTGCGGAATGACGGAGTCAAAGTCCGTTGCCTTACCGACTTGGCTATATCCCAGTAGTGCAAAGTGGATTTCGAAACGAAATCCACTTTGTTATAAATGGGGTGGATGATGGGACTCGAACCCACGATTTCCAGAGCCACAATCTGGCGCTCTAACCAACTGAACTACACCCACCATATGGCACGCCTGAACGGATTCGAACCGCTGACCCACTGCTTAGAAGGCAGTTGCTCTATCCAACTGAGCTACAGGCGCATTTGCTTTGTTGGAGCAGGTGATGGGAATCGAACCCACGTGTCCAGCTTGGAAGGCTAGCGTTCTACCATTGAACTACACCTGCACAGAATGCTAAAATATAATAACACAATTGATCCAAGGTGTCAAGGATTTTTTTAACTTTTTCGGGAAGTTGAAACCAACTTCCCGAAAAAGTTTTTTGTTTACTCTACCGTAACGACCAATTCACCATCCACAAGCTCGGCGTGCATTGCAGAAAGCTTTTTATCAAAGTTTGCAATGATCTGCTCGGCCGCCTTATCCTCCAGTTCCTTTTGGATGGTACGCTTGAGCGAGCGAGCGCCAAATTTGGGATCAAACCCCTTATCCACCAAGTATTCAAGCGCCTGCGGTGTATAGGTCAACTCGATCTCGCGGTCTGCAAGCGAACGGGCAAGATCCCCCAGCATAATGGTAGCGATCCGGGTCACGATCTCTTTGGTCAGCGCTCGGAAAGGAATAATCTCATCAATACGATTGACAAACTCGGGCCGCAGGAAGGTCAACAAGGCCTTCACCGCCTTTTCGCGTTCCAAATCCTCCGTATCCCGATTAAAGCCGGTGGTATTCATCATACCGGCGGAGGCGTTGGTGGTCATCACGATGATGGTATTCTCAAAATTGACCTGTCTGCCCTGGGCGTCGGTCAGCTTGCCGTCGTCCAGCATCTGCAGCATAATATTCAGCACGTCGGGATGCGCCTTCTCGATCTCGTCAAACAGAATAACGCTATAGGGCTTACGACGAATTTTCTCGGTAAGCTGTCCCGCATCGTCATATCCCACGTAGCCGGGAGGGGCGCCGATCAGTTTGGATACGGCGTGTTTTTCCATATATTCGCTCATATCCACACGAATCAACGCTTCGGTGGAATCAAAGAGTTGCAGCGACAGTTGACGCACCAGTTCGGTTTTACCCACGCCGGTGGGGCCGGTGAAAATGAAAGAAATGGGAGAACGGTTATAACCGATGCCCACCCTGCGCCGTTTAATGGCGGCAGTAAGGGCATCAATGGCCTCATCCTGACCAATGATGCGTTGCCGCAGATTGGCGCCCAGTACGTTCAGCTTATCAAACTCCTGTTGTTTGATTTTAGAGGCGGGAATGCCCGTCCACAGCTCCAGCACGTAGGCGATATGATCAAAGGTCAGCTCGGTCACGTCGGGGACGTCGGCAAGCTCCGCCAGCTGTTGCTCGATACGGCGTTGCTCGCTGTCCAGCAGGGCCTTTTGTTCAAAAAGCTGTTGTTCGTCTTCCGTTTCCAGCGTTTCCTGCTTACGGTGCAGAGCGGCCAGTTCAAACTGCAGCTTGAATTTTTGATTCTGACTGACGTTTTCGATGGCGGCGCCACTGGATGCCTCATCGATCAAATCGATGGCCTTATCCGGCAAAAAACGGTCGGTAATATACCGTTCACTCATCACCGCCGCCTGCGTCAGCAACGCATCGGAAATATGGACGTGATGATATGCGCCGTATACGTCCCGCAGACCTTTTAAGATCTCGATGGTGTCCTCGATGGACGGCTCATTGACAATAATGGGCTGAAAACGGCGTTCCAGCGCCGAATCTTTCTCAATATATTTACGATACTCGGTCAACGTGGTGGCGCCGATCACCTGAATCTCGCCATTGGCCAACGCCGGCTTGAGAATATTGGCGGCGTTCATACTGCCTTCACCCTCGCCGGTGCCCACCAGATTGTGCACCTCATCAATAACGAGAATAATATTCCCCTCGCTGACCACCTCACTGATCAGGCTTTTCATCCGCGCCTCAAACTGACCGCGGAACTGTGTACCGGCCACCAAAGCGGTCAAATCCAGCAGGTACACCTCTTTATCCAGCAGTTTTGCCGGCACTTCCCCGCTGACGATCCGCTGGGCCAGTGCGTTAGCCACGGCGGTCTTACCGACGCCGGGCTCACCGATCAGCACCGGATTGTTTTTGGTACGGCGATTTAAAATACGGATCATTCGCTCGATCTCGGTCTGTCGGCCGATCACCGGATCCAGTTTTCCTTCGCTTGCCTTACGGTTAAGATTGGTGGCATATTGCTCCAAAAACTTACGTTTTTTGGCCGCTTTCTTATCCCGCTTTTCCTGCTTAGGCGATTCCTTATCGCCTTCCGCGCCATTCCCCTTACCGAACAGTGAACGAAAAACACTCATATCCGGTACGGCAGGCACGTCGGTAGCATCCAGATCCTCCATACCGCCCATTTCCTGAAAAGCGGCGCTCATTTCATCACTCATAAAGTCCATATCTTCATCCGTAAGACCAAGGCGTTTGACCAATTGATCCACCTGATGGATTCCCAAATCCTTGGCACAGCGAAGGCAATAGCCCTCATTGATGGTCTTATCCCCTTCCATACGGGATACAAAGACCACCGCCGGGCGTTTGTTACATTTTTTACAAAGCATAGATTACTCCTCAACGGTTTCCTTTTTCTGCTGACGGCTTTCCTTGACGTTTACGTACATCTGAAGATAGTTAAACAGCGCCACCAACGTCAGCACGATGCAAACGATCATCATATACGTTGCCGTCATTTTGGAAATGCCGGGCGAAACAATGATCAAAACGATACAGATAAACAGCACCACGGTGGCAATTTTTCCACTCCATTTGGAATAAACCACAAATTTAAACCGTTTCAGCAAACGGGCGCTGCCAAACAGCATCAACAGTTCCTTTATCAGGAACACGTAAAAGATCCAAGCGGCAATTCTCTCGTAGATGGCAAGGCACGCAATGGCCGCCACCTGCATCATTTTATCCGCCAACGGGTCGGCCAGTTTTCCGAAATCCGTTATTTGATTATATTTTCGAGCAATATATCCGTCCAAAACGTCCGTTAATGCCGCCAACACAAACAGGCCGGCAGCATAATATATGCCATATTGCAGCGTTTGCTCACTACCCCTAACGTAACATAATACAAAACAAGGGACCATAAACAAACGTGCGATTGTCAAAAGATTCGGCACATTCATTCAAACCAGACTCCTTTTAAAAACCTTATCTGAAAATATCGCAAATCGGATTGATCGCAATGATGGAGCGGGTCAACACTGCCGTTTCCAAGCCCTCACGCCCAAAAAAGCCCTTGGGTGAACCCAAAGAGATACCCCACAGCACGGCCGTTACGACCAAAACGATGATACATCCTTTAATACCGCCGCAAATAGCACCGCCGATGGCATTTACCTTTTTGCCCAAGGGCAACAGGCCGCAAAGCGCCGTCAGCACTTTTGAAAGCAGCGAGCAAGCGATCAGCAACACCACAAACAGCGCCACGAAGGCAATCGCTGTACTTATTGTTGCGGAAATGGGATTGACTATACTATCGATCAATTGGTTCTTCGCCTCCAGCGTATTCCCGCTGATGGAAGAGGCGTGGGCAACGATCTCCTCCGTGGAAATGCCCACCGAGGACAGCAGTGACTGCAACGCCTCGGGCATGGAACGGATTTGAGCGGCTACGTCCAGATTGGCCAATGCCTCCTCATATTTCAGCACCGGAGAGCCGGACAGTGTGGACAGGACCATATTACGGACCGGAGCGCGCACAAAGCTTTGATCGATCCAAATACCCACCGGGTTAGAGAGCATCCAGGCGCCGACAAAGGCAACAACCGTGCCGAGCAAGCCGAACAAGGTGCCGATCAAGCCCTTACGGTACGCCAGAAATGCACACAACGCAATGATTGCAAGCAATATAATATCCCAAATAACACCCATTAACACAACCCCCTAATCAATTTCATTATACACACAGTACGTGCTGTAAATGTCAAGCAGACATTTTTTTCCGCCGAAAGCAATGGCTCGAATATTACTGTCCGCCGCTTTTTCATAGGTCACCCGTTTTGTCGATACGGAAAAGATCTGCTCCTTACCGTCGGACAGCAAGGCAACGCTGTTGCCGCGGACGTCCATCGAACGGATACGGCCGCCCGGCACAAATTCACATACCGATTTACCACGGTTGTTGATCTCATACAACGTGCCGTCGCCCAATTTACCGCCTGAGAGCACCAAAAGCGTATGATCCTGTTCCAAAGAAAAAGCCTGTAAAAAGTTTTTCTCAAATTGATAAGTATGCTCCGCCTCGCCTTTTCCGTCAACAAAATCCAGACGGTCGTCATACAGCAGAGCGATCAGATTATTGCTTTTATAGCACATATCCAGCGGTAATCCCGCCAGAGGGACGCTCCAGCTGATGGTTTCCTCGTCCAGGTGAACACCCACCAGTTCGGCCGTTGTTTCCGCCTCCACCACATTATAACAGACCAGAGCGACCGTCTTACGGTCGGGAGAAACGGCGGCGTTGAGCAAATAACGGTCGTTGCTGTGCCAGACGTAAATCTCCTCAAAGGAAGCGTTATATACGTACAAAGAATTTTTATATCTGCCGCCGGCGGTGATGACCGAGAGATATTGATCCTCACTTAAGGTCGCATACAAGATCTTTTCCGGCAGTTTCTTTTCAAATACTACGGCAAAGGAATTGGTTACCAGCAGATCGTTGCCGCCGCGATCATAGGCCACGGTATAACGCGGTGATGTCAGCAACTCAGGATTGCTGAATCCCGTTTCGGTGGACATAAACACCGTACCCAGATTATCCATGATCGTCAGCTGGGAAGGCGTCAGATAGGCAAGACCGTCCTTAAAAGAACTCACGGCCGCATCTTCCTCAAACGCAAACTCGATCTGCTTACCGTCCACCGCATCGTCGGAGGAAATACCCACGTCAATTTTGGCAAACAGGCGACGAAGATTGTCCATATTAATACTGTCACGATTGACCATAATGGTAATGGCGATGCTCAACACGAAAACGCAGAGCAACAAATATCTGGAAAAGCGCAAAACGAATTTGGTTTTACCCAAAAAGCCATCTCCCAAAACACTTTCCTGCGCTTCCGGCTCGACGTAGTCGTGACCCGGTTCATAGGTGCGTGCCATATATTATCCCTCCTCCGATACAGAATCATAAAAAACTTTGCGAAGATACAGACCTTCCGCAGGGGCGGTCTGCCCGGCGGCGTCACGGTTTTTGGCCGCCAAAACAGACGGCATATCCTCCACCTGCAGTTTCCCCTGCCCCACAGACACCAACGTGCCCACAAGGATCCGAACCATATTGTATAAAAACCCGTCGCCGCATACGCGCACCTCGATGAGGTGTCCCTGCACGCGAGTGACGTGAAAATAATAGAGCTGACGCACCGTGTCGGTCACCGATGAGCCGCTGGCCATAAAGGAACGAAAATCGTGCTTCCCCTGCAGCAAAAGAGCGGCCCGTTGCATTTTTTCAACGTCCAGCTGTCCCCTGAAATGCCAGGCAAACCCACGCAAAAACGGATCGGGCGCCGCACCGTCGTACAAACGGTAAATATATTCCTTTCCCTTAGCGCTGTAGCGGGGATGAAAATCCGCCGCCACCTCACGGCAATCGCATACGCTGACCGATTCGGGCAGCAGGGCGTTCAGCCCCATCAATATCCGCTGACACGGTTTATCAGTAGCGGAAGAAAAGGTGGCGCAATACCCAAGCGCGTGCACGCCGCTGTCCGTGCGGCTACAGCCCGTAACGTCGGGGCGATGCCCCAGCAACGTTTCCAAGGCATCCTGCAGGCATTGCTGTACTGACAGGCCGTTTTTTTGCACCTGCCAACCCACGAAATCCTTACCGATGTATTTGATTGTCAGCAAAAACTTTCTCATTACAGTAAATTGATCCCCACAATAACAGCGATATCGGCGGCCAGCACCAGGCCGGCCCAAAGATCCCGCCACGAATAATGATATACCTTAAATTTCGTTCTGTCGTCACCGCCGTGATAGCAACGGCATTCCATTGCATCCGCCAGTTCCTCCGCACGACGGAAGGCAGAAACCATCAACGGCACCAAAATCGGTATCAACGCCTTGGCGCGGCGCAAGAGATTTCCTGTTTCAAAGTCCGCACCCCTTGCCTTTTGCGCGTTGATGATTTTATCCGTTTCATCCACCAGAGTGGGAATAAAGCGCAGAGCAATTGTCATCATCATACTCAGCTCGTGCACCGGCACCTTCAACGCCTTCAGGGGTGAAAGCAGGTTTTCCATTGCGCCGGTCAGCATAATCGGTGAGGTGGTGTAGGTCATAAAGGACGTGCCGATCACCAACAAAACGATACGTATCGCCATAAATACGGCGTTGCGTACACCGCCCCAGGTCAGCCATTGCAGCCAAGAGACGGTTTCAAAAATCGGTGTTCCCTTGCCGTAAAAGATATTAAAAACGGCGGTAAATACAATAATAAACAACAAGGGCTTTACACCCTTAAGGACGGTTTTAAACGGAATACGGGAAAGCAGCACCACCACGGCAAGCAACACTGCCGAAACGGCCAGTCCCAACATTCGCTGTGCCAGAAACAGCCCGACAACGTAAGCCACCGTCAAAAGAATCTTGGTTCGGGGATCCAGACGATGTATGATCGAATTACCCGGAAAGTACTGACCGATGGTAATATCCTTGATCATCGCCGACCACCTTCTTTCAGGCAGCGCAATATTTCACTACGGGCGCCTTCCACCGTATATATATCCGAACGGACGTTAAAGCCCTTTTGCCGCAAGGACAAAAACACCTTTGTGATCTGCGGAATATCAAGACCCATCGCCGTCAATTCGTCAGCGTGTGCAAAGACCTCCTCCACCGGGGCGTGCATTTTCAGCTTACCGTGATCCATCACCACAACGCTACGGGCGTTTTTGGCAATATCCTCCATAGAATGAGAGACCAAAAGCACCGTACTGCCGGTGGTGCGATGATATTCCCGCAGGCGGGCCAGAATTTCATCCCGTCCCTTGGGATCCAGGCCAGCCGCCGGCTCGTCCAGCACCAACACCTTCGGTTCCAGCGCCATCACACCGGCGATGGCGATTCTCCTTTTTTGTCCGCCGGAGAGATCAAAGGGCGATTTGCCCAGACAATCTTCATCCATACCGACAAAGCGCAAGCTCTCCCGTACGCGGCGGTCGATCTCCTGCTCCTTCAGACCCATATTTTTCGGGCCGAAAGCAATATCCTTATACACCGTTTCTTCGAACAGCTGATATTCCGGATACTGGAACACCAGGCCCACCTTAAAACGGGTGGCGATCCGCTCTGCCTTACTGCAGTTCCACAAATCCACCCCATCCACCAAAATCTGTCCCTCGGTGGGGCGCAGAATGGCGTTGAGATGAGAGATCAACGTAGATTTACCCGATCCGGTATGCCCGATGATACCCACGTAATCACCTTGCTCGATCTCCAGATTTATATGATCCAACGCCACCTTTTCAAAAGGTGTGCCGGTTGAATATTTATGTGTCAGATCCTTGGTCTGAATAATCACCGTATTTTCCCTCCAACAATGCGGAAAGTACCTCAACACATTCCTCATCGGTCAGCACCGACAACGGAACCTTTACATTCTGTTCACGCAGGGCGTACATCAGCTCTGCAGACTGGGGCACGTCCAATGCCACGCTTTGCAGCAGACCGATATTCTGAAACACTTCACGGGGGGTGTCATCCAGCAGAATATGCCCTGCATTCATCACGATCACACGGTCGGTCTGCACCGCCTCATCCATATAATGAGTGATCAGCACCACGGTGATGCCGAATTCACGATTCAGCCGTTGAAGCGCCGCCATAACCTCTTTTCTTCCCTTAGGGTCCAACATCGCCGTCGGCTCGTCGAGGATCAGGCATTTCGGTCGCATAGCAATAATGCCGGCAATGGCCACCCGTTGTTTCTGTCCACCGGACAGCAGATGCGGGGCGTGACCGCGATAGGCCAGCATATCCACCGTTTCCAGCGCCCAGGTGACCCGTTTGTCCATTTCCTCGTGCGGGATGCCCAGATTTTCCAGGGCGAAAGCCACGTCCTCCTCCACCACGGTTGCGATAATCTGATTATCCGGATTTTGGAAAACCATACCCACGTTTTTACGCAACTCCAACAGCCGCTTTTCATCCGTGGTGTCGATACCCAACGCACGTACACTGCCGCCCAAAGGCAACAAAATGGCATTAAAATGCTTCGCGAGGGTAGATTTACCGCAACCGTTATGGCCGAGGATGGCCACGAAAGAGCCCTGCTCGATGGACAGATCCACGCCATCCAGTATCGTCTCTTCCCGGCCGCCCTCACCGTCGGGATAGGCAAATTTTAAATTTTCGGTTTCAAGAATTCCCATTACTTACTCCATCTTGCCGTTGCGCCTGCAGGAAAAGCGATGTTTTGCCCCTGCACCTGCAGACCGATCTCATCCGCCACCACCTGACCGCCGAAATTGCGGCAGACGGTTTGATGAACCATATAAGCCATAACCGAAGCAGACAGGCCCGTCGAGTAGGAATTAACAAGGAAAAACAGCGGATCATCGCTGAGAACGCCCTGACACAGTTCGATCAGATCAAAGAGCTTTTCCTCCAGCTTCCATACCTCACCGCCCGGCCCCCGGCCATAAGACGGCGGATCCATCACAATACCGTCATAACGATTCCCGCGGCGGATCTCCCGTTGTACAAATTTTACACAATCATCCACGATATAGCGGATGGGGTGTTCTTTCAAGCCGCACAAAACAGCATTTTCCTTGGCCCAGGCAACCATACCCTTGGCCGCATCTACGTGCACCACCTCGGCCCCTGCCTTTGCGCAGGCCATAGTGGCGCCGCCGGTATATGCGAACAGATTGAGCACCTTGATCTTACGACCGGCTCCTTTGATTTTATCCGCCATAAAATCCCAATTGACCGCCTGCTCGGGAAACAGCCCGGTATGCTTGAAATTCATAGGCTTTACCTGAAAGGTCAGATCGCGGTAACGTACCTTCCAGCTGTCGGGCAGGTCGCTGACGTCCCAATGTCCGCCACCGGTGTGGGAACGGGAATATCGGGCGTGCGCCCTCCGCCAAGCGGGATGCTCTTTGGGCGTTTTCCAGATGGCCTGCGGATCGGGACGGATGAGAATATGACCCTTCCAATCCTCCAACTTTTCCCCGTCGGTCGCATCCAATAATTTATAGTCTTGCCATTGATCGGCGATCCACATACATTTTCTCCTTGTATCTTAAAACGTTAGTTGTCCCTTGTACGGCAGGCCCAGATGGCTGTATGCCTTAGGCGTGGCCACACGACCCCGCGGTGTGCGGGACAGAAAGCCGATCTGCAGTAAATAAGGCTCGTACACATCCTCCAGCGTAATGGCCTCTTCGCCAATGGTAGCGGCCAGCGTTTCCAGTCCGACGGGACCACCGCTGAAATTCTCGATGATCGAGCGCAGCATTCTACGGTCGATATTATCCAGACCCAGCGCATCAACCTCCAGCGCCTCCAAAGCCGTGTCGGCGATGGACGCCGTGATCACGCCGTCCCCTTTTACCTGCGCAAAATCACGCACACGCTTGAGCATACGATTGACGATACGGGGGGTACCACGGGAGCGGCGAGCGATCTCAATGGCACCCTTGGGATCAATGGGAATGCCCAGAATACGGGCACTACGATCTACGATTTCGGCCAATTCGTCAGTGGAATACAGCTCCAGCCGGAGATTGACCCCAAAACGATCGCGCATCGGCGAGGAGATCTGTCCGGCGCGGGTGGTAGCACCAATCAGCGTAAAACGCGGCAGATCCAAACGGATAGAGCGAGCCGAGGGACCTTTCCCCACCATAATGTCAACGGCAAAATCTTCCATTGCCGGATAAAGCACTTCCTCCACCGCGCGGCTAAGGCGATGGATCTCATCAATAAAGAGCACGTCACCCGGCTGCAGGGAGGTAACGATCGCCGCCAGATCACCCGGCTTTTCGATCGCAGGGCCTGAGGTAACACGCAGACCCACGTTCATTTCTTTGGCAATAATGCCCGCCAGCGTGGTTTTACCGAGTCCGGGCGGTCCGTACAACAGGCAATGATCCAGGCTCTCGCCACGTTTTTTGGCGGCATCGATAAAAATGCTGAGATTTTCCTTTACCTTGATCTGCCCGATATAATCCTCCAGTTTAGAGGGTCGAAGGCTCTCTTCCGTCTCCGCTTCATTTCGTCCCAAAGTAGGCGCCAGAATTCTGGGCTCCTGTTCGTTCAATCCTGCTTCAAATCCAGATTCGATCATAATTCATCACCCCATCAATTGCGCCAGCGCCGCCTTGATTGCAGCCTCTACCGTGAGGTCCGCAATCTTCAGTGCGCCGACAGCCCGTTTCGCCTCATGCTGCGTATAGCCCAGCGCCATAAGGGCGCCGATGACCTCTGCCGTCTTTTCTCCCTGCCCGGCCTTAACCGGTTCTACCGTCTTGCCGGCCAGCAGAGAAGGCATTTCCTTTTGTATCTTATCCTTCAATTCCAGAATAACACGTTGCGCCAGTTTGGGTCCGACGCCGTTGGCCCGTGTGATCCCGGCCTGATCGCCACTGACAACGCATACCGCAAAGCGGTCGGGGGTCAGTTCGGAAAGAATACTCAACGCCATTTTGGGGCCAACGCCGCTGACAGACAGCATCAGTTTAAAGCAATCTCTTTCGTCTGTATCGTAAAAACCGAACAATTCCGCCGCATCCTCTCTGATATTGAGATAGGTGAACAGCAGTACCCGATCCCCCACGTCCGGCAGACGGGACAGGCAATTGCCCGTAATATTCACGGCATAGCCCACACCGTTACAATCAATGACGGCGCGGCCGATATCCTTTTCCAGCAAAATTCCGTTGAGTGAGTAAATCATTTCAGTTCCTCCAGAAGTGAATTGGTCGAATGGCTCAGACAAATGGCCATTGCAAGGGCGTCTGCCGCATCGTCAGGACGAGGCAGAGACGGCAGACCAAGTAGACTTTGTGTCATCAACATAACCTGTTTTTTCTCCGCCTTGCCATAGCCGACCACCGCCTGCTTGACCTGCAGGGGGGTATATTCCTTATACGGCAGGCAATGCTGCACCGCCTGCAGCAAAATGACGCCGCGGGCGTGCGCCACCTCAATACCGGTGGTAATGTTGGTATTAAAAAACAACTTTTCAATGCTCATATAATCCGGGTGATAGGTTTCAATCAGCTCGCCCATATCACGGTAGATCATCGCAAGCCGTTCGGCAAAGGGAAGGTCGGGTGGCGTGGTAATAGCGCCATAACCGAGGGTTTGAAAACGGTGTCCGTCCTCACGAATCACGCCGTATCCGACGGTCGCGTAACCGGGATCGATCCCGAGAATGACCATTAAGTTTCCTCCCCCTTTAAAAGAATATAATATATCAAACTATATTATAGCATATATAATATTTAAAATAAAGAGTTTTAACAAATATTTTATTTTTTTGTAACCGATATTTTATTTTCCGTTTTTTGGCAATTTTTTATTGACAAACGATAAATTTTTGCTATACTGAAATTATAAGGAGGTTGCATAAAATGAACAACGCAAACCGCAGTGTTGTCGCCTCGCGCATTATTACGGACATTCTGTTGGGCGTGGTGATCCTCTGTATTTGTTTACTGCCGCTGATCATGAAAGCATACTTTCATTATCGGCAAATGCCATCTGACCTTTTGATTCCGTTATTGGTGCTGTGCTACGGTTGCGCCGTGTGCGCCGCAGGGGCATTATGGTGGCTACACCGACTGCTGACCAACATTGCAAAAGGCCAGTTATTCAACCCTAAAAATACCCGTCTGCTCCGCGATCTTTCCACCTATTGCCTGCTGATCGGCATACTGACCGTCATCGGCACCTGTTGGTATTTTCCCTGTATCATCATTGCCGTGGCCGCCGTTTTCCTGTTTTTGATTTTCCGGGTACTGCAAAGCGTTTTTGCCGCCGCCACACAGATCAAAAACGAAAACGATATGACCATATAAGAGGTGCACCGATGATCATTATCCGTTTAGACGTTATGATGGCCAAGCGAAAAATATCGTTGGGTGAACTGGCAGAGCGTGTCGGTATTACCCAGGCCAACCTTTCCATTTTGAAAACAGGCAAAGCAAAAGCCATACGTTTTTCAACGCTGGAGGCGCTGTGCAGAGAGCTGCAGTGTCAGCCCGGCGACATACTTGAATTTGAGGAGGAAAAATAAATGAGTCAAACTTATTATCAAGCGCCTTCCCCGACAGACACCCCCACACCACCCGTCATTCCTACGCCGCCGGTCGCTCCTCCGCCCTTACCGCCAAAACCGCCCGTTGAGCCGCTGAGCAGCGGCAAAAAGTTGCAGGCGCTCCTATTGCTGATTGCCGCCATTCTTTGGGTAGATTTTGCTTTGTTCGGCGGCTTCGAGTTGGGACACACCATTATGACGTGGATCGTCACTGCTTTGTATCTCGTATTTGCCGGAAGAGGTCGATTTACCGTCTATTCCGTCAGTTGTATCTGTCTGGCAGCGGCAAGCACGTTAGTATTTGCCCTATACAACGACGGAATGATCCTGTTTTGTTTGTTTAACCTTTACTTTATTCTAATGGCTGCCGCCGTTTGCGACCGTTTCAGAATCGGCCGACATAGCACCGGTTCCTTCCGTAACGTCGGTGATATGATCGTGCTAACGATCGCCTATCCCTTCATGGCCTGCGGCAGAGCACTCAAGGCTCTGTTTATCCGCAAGCATAAGGGAACCATCCGCAACAAAGGTGTGCTGACCGGCATATTATGTGCCATTCCGGTCATCGCCATCGTATTACCGCTGCTCATCAGCGCTGATGCCGCCTTTGCAAATATGTTTAACTTTTTAAAAGACATCAATCTGTTCCGTGTATTTTTCGCCGTTATTTTCGGCTGTATCCTGTTTTTCTTCGTCTACTCCCACGCCTACGGTGCGCGGTACCGTGTCTACGCCCATGAGCCGTCTCAACGTACGCAACGCAACGTATTGCCCACCGCCGCGCTGTTGTCCTTCAGCTGCGCCATTTCGCTGATCTATGTACTGTACATCATCTCACAGCTGACCTACTTTTTCAGCGCTTTTGTCGGAGAGACCCACGGCGCCTTCTTCCCTGCCGATTACGCCCGTCGGGGATTTTTTGAAATGTGCATCATTTGCGTTATCAATCTGGCGCTGATGTTTGGAGTTTTGGGTCTGTCGGGCAGATATCAAGGAAAAATCCAGCGACCCATTGCCGGCATTTGCACCTTTATTTCCGCCTTTTCCCTGCTGTTGATCGCCACAGCTCAATCCAAAATGTATCTCTACATTTCCCGTTTTGGTTTGACACGGTTACGACTGCTGAGCAGCGTATTCACCGTATTTCTGGCCGTTGTATTTATCGTACTGATCCTGCGGTTGTTCATCACCCGTTTGCCCTATATGCGACTGGTGGTGCTGACGGGCGCCGTGCTGTGCATTGCCATCGGCCTGGCCGACGTTGATGCCAGCATTGCTCATTACAACGTCGACGCCTATCAAAGTGGCAAGCTATCCACCATTGATTTGTATGCGCTGGACAATTTAAACGAAAGCGCCGTCCCCCACCTGATGAAGCTGCTGGACGACAAAGACCCCGCCGTACAAAAGCGCGCAGAGGAAATACTGAACGAACAATATTTAGAATTAAAACGCAACTATCAAAACGGAATTGACTTCCGTGAATTTGATATCAGCGAGTACCGCGCCTATCGGCTGTTGAAAGAAAAATTCAACAGTTAAGACCAAAACAAACAAAAAAAGATCCGTGAAACAAACGTTTCACGGATCTTTTTAATTTTGCTGATCTGCAAGTATATTTTCCGCCGCCTTCAAAATGCCGATCATACCCGTTTCAAAGGTAAGACCACCCTGGAAGAAGGCGATATAGGGCGGGCGCATCGGGCCGTCTGCCGACAATTCAATGGAGGCGCCGCCCACAAAGGCGCCCGCCGCCATAATGACCGGATCGGTATAGCCGGGCATCGCCCACGGTTCGGGCGTGACGTAGCTATCCACCGGCGCACCGGCCTGAATCCCCTTGCAAAATGCAATCAACCCCTCCGGCTTACCGCAAATGATGGTCTGAATAATATCCGGCCGCTTCTCGTCCACCAAAGGATTGACCTGCAGTCCCATATCCTCAAACAATGCCGCCGCAAAAATGGCGGTTTTTTTCGCCTGCAGTACCGTATGCGGCGCCAAGAACAGCCCTTGATAGAAATCCTGCAAGGTGTTGAGCGTTGCGCCGCTTTCCCGACCGACGCCGGGAACAGTGATACGTTGGGCGATCTTTTCCACCGCCCAGGCCTTACCGGCCACATAGCCGCCAATCTTGGCCAGACCGCCGCCGGGATTTTTGATCATCGAGCCAACGATAACGTCCACGCCGTAATAGGTAGGCTCGTGTTCCTCGGTAAATTCACCGTAGCAATTATCCACCATCACACAAACGTCGGGACGCAATTCCTTTACAAACCGGCATACCTTACCGATCTGCTCTGAGGTGAGGGTGGGGCGCGCCTGATATCCCTTGGATTTCTGCAGGTAGACCATACGCACCTTTTTACTGAGCTTTGCGCGGATCCCTTCAAAATCGAGGCCGCCGTCGGGGGTAAAATCCACCTGATCATACATCACGCCGAATTCCTTCAACGAGCCGTCCCCCGGCTCCAATCCGATCACTTGGTCCAGTGTATCATAAGGTTTTCCCGTAACCGACAGCATCACGTCCCCGGGGCGCAAAATACCAAACAACGCTACCGCCAAGGCGTGCGTGCCCGAAATAATATGAGGACGGACAATGGCATCCTCTGCCTCCAGCGACCGCGCCAGCACACGGTCCAGCGCATCACGGCCCGCATCGTCATAGCCATAGCCGGTGCTGCCCTGCAAAAAGCCTGCACGCACCCGTTCCTCCTGAAAGGCCTCCAGCACACGGGCAGAGGTGATAAAGGAAATCTCCTCCGCACGGGCGAAAGCGCCGGAGCAACGCTCCAGCGCCTTTTGTTTCATTTGTTCAAGTTGATAAGAAAAAGTCATTTTATTCACCCAATACCCGCATAAAATCTGCGGCATTTTTTTCAACATCTCCACGGTATACAGCGCTACCGGCGACCACGACGTTGATGCCGGCCTCCATACAACTGCGCACGTTCCGCAGATTGACACCACCGTCTACCTCAACGTCAAAATCCCGGCCGTTTTCTTCCCGCCAGGCTTTTAAAAATCTTGCCTTTTCCAGTTGATCCTCCATAAAGGACTGACCGCCAAATCCCGGCTCGACCGTCATAACCAGTACCATATCCACCCGATCGAGATACGGCACGACCGCCTCCACCGGGGTACCCGGTTTCAGCGTGATACCCACCTTTTTGCCGGCCTGATGTACCCGATCGATGATCTCATCCCCTTTTTCGGTGCTTTCCACGTGAAAGGTGATAATATCACTACCGGCGGCCAAAAACGTATCAATATATTTTTCCGGTTCCTCGATCATCAAATGCACGTCAAAGACCAGATCGGAATGACGGCGCAGACATTTTACAACATCGGGGCCAAGCGTAAGATTGGGCACAAAATGGCCATCCATCACGTCAATGTGCAACCACCGAGCGCCGCCGTGCGCCACCATATCCGCCGCGTCCGCCAAATGGGCAAAATCGCAGGCTAAAATTGAGGGAGATAAGATGTTCATTTGTTTTCCTCCAGCAAATACTCATTGATATATCGTTTGCCCGCCAAAGCATCATAACTGATGAGCGTATGAGCGGACACCAATTGCCGCGCTTCTTCGGGCAATTTGTCAAGATGTGAGCCAATCACCGTGCCCAGATCATCCGTGATGCTGGTAGCGTTGACCTGCCCGTCAGCATCCACAGTCACTAAGCGGTTGTAAGCCTTGACCTGCTGATGCATGGCCGAGATCAGTTCCCAATAACCGTTGGTCGGCGCATCGATATAATCCAACAGCACCGGCGCCAGCATATAACTGGAATGATCCCCTACCGCCGCGGGCTGTTTATCCATATAATTTGAAAAGATGACAAAGGGCGTACGATACATATTATAGTATTCTTCCTTGCCCCACTGATCCGACCAGCCGGTAGAGATATATCCCGCTTTTTCCAAAACGGTATGACGGTCGTTGAGGGTGGGAAGATGATCGCCAAACCACAGGACCACCGTGGGTTTTTCGCGGTTCATGACATACTCATACAGTTGTCCCAACGCCTCATCCGAAGCCTTAACGCTCTTGACGTAGCAGTTGGCGATACCGTTTTCCTTTTCATCCCAGGCATCACAAGAGGCAACTTGGTCATATTCCTCATATTTATTGGTAAACTGACCGTGATTCTCCATGGAGATGGCAAAGATAAACTTGGATTGCTCCGTATCCTTTTCCAGTTGTTCCTCAATGAGTTTTACAAAATGAGCGTCAAACATAAATTTGCGTTTAGAGGAAAGATCGAAGATTTTCCCCAGCTCTTCCTCGCTCATCATATCCTTATCGGGCACCATATCCTGTTCCCCGATAAAGGTATCGAAGCCCATTCGACCATAGCATTCATCACGGGAATAAAACGTGCGATCATAGGAATGGATGCCGATGGTGGAATAGCCCAGTTCCTTAAAATAATTGGGCAAACCGTATACAAGCTCCTGACTCTTGGGAACGTATGTGTTATAAGGGATCAGACCCTCCTTCATATCCACCAGGTTGATGCCCGTCAGCACCTCAAATTCCGAACGTACCGTACCGCCGCCGACGCCGCTGGCCTGCAGCATGGTACCGGACAGATATTTATCCTCCAGCATATGCAGAACTTTTAGCGGATCCTCGGTAAACTTGATCGTATCCAGTTCGGTAATATCAAACACCGATTCGCCCAAATACACGATCACGTCGGGCGATTTAAAGTCCTCACCGGCATCCGCCTGATCGGCATATTGCTCCAGCATCTGTCCGATTTCTTTTTTACCATAGCCTTCCGGCGGAGCAACGTAGCCCTCGATATTGATAATAAAGCCGCCGCAAAAGCCGTGATTACTGTATACGACCGTCTGACGGTATTGACGGCTCATTTCAATATTATCCGCCAAAAACAGCGCATCCTTTACCGCGGGAAAAACCACGGTCAACACCGCAAAAGCAAGGCAGAGCACGCCGATCACCGGGCGGGCCCAGATACATTTCATGCTCTTTTTACCGCCGAAAAAGATCAGCAGATTGACCGCCAGCAAAAGGACGACGGTAAAGACCAGTTCCTTGGTAAAGGGCAAGGCGCCCTCGGCAAAGCCCGCCAGATCACCCAGTTTGTTTGCAAAGGCAAAGTCGGTGGGCAACAACGGATCGCCGTTGATACCAATCTTGGCAATGTTAATATAGGCCAGCAACATCATTACCACGCTCATCAACAGCGAGGAAATCCAAAAACGACGCCAGATCATATTCAGCATCCAGAAAACAGCCGTCAGCAGGGCGCCTACAAACAATGCCATAAAGAAGTGATTACAGAAGAAAAATTTCAGCGTCGTGGTCAGCTTACCAAAGCAAAGCCACTCCACACAAAAATACAAAATAAAAGGAAAACAGATGATCAGCGGCCAGGAGATCCCCTCAACCAGCTTGCGAAAAGAAATCACCCGTCCCAGCCAAAGCAGTCCGACAGTTTCCAGTGCGATTGGAATAAGATAGAACCAAAACAGATACATATGCTCACTCATATGTACGACGCGCGACGTATGTTCTCCGAGCATGATCAGTGTGCCCAGCGGGATCAGGCATAAAATCGCCGTCATCACCCGACAGAACCACGGATGCTCTTGCCATTTTTTCAGCAGTTTCATTATTTCGCCTCCATCTTGACAGCCGCAATACCCTGCTTTTCAAGCCGATCAATCAAATACGTCGTCAACTTGTCCGTATTGCGAGGATAACCGTTTACAAAAATCTCAAGGTCGCTGCCGCTTTCCTTGGCGATCCAGCCGGCAGCCTTATCCACCGATTCTTCAATACCGTCCAGTAAAAAAATATAGTTTTCTGCCACAGGACGGGCCGCATCAGTCATCGGTGCGGCGCTGACGCAATAACCGAATACGGAATATTGCAATTGCACGGTATATTCCTGCTTTGCCGCATCGGTGATAAGAATGGTCTGGGTTTTCATCGAAACGACGATGAGCAGTATCCCCCCAAAAACCAGCAACAAATGCACGTGCTTTTTCACCCATTCGGTGATCTTTTTAAATCCGGTAACCGGAGCATCATTGTTTTTCATAGTGTACTCCTATAAGATAACGTCTGCCGTATGACCCATCGTACGTACCATACGGATCATTTCATCACGGCGCTCGTTGGTGTTATAAACATAACCCTTGACCTTGATATTAAATGCCTCATCCTTATTGCCGGTGGCCCATTTTTTCACAAGATACTGCACCGATTCGTCCATGCCCATAAACAGCATCTCTCCCGTCAGGGCGCGGGAGTCGGGACTGCTGTTGACGTTCATTGGATAAACGTTGATACAATAGCCGTAAATACTGTAATCCACACGAACGTATTCCATTACGTCCGGGCCTACCGAATATCGAAAATACACACTGCGGCCGCGCACCGTAAAGGTGCTGAGCAACAACACTGCCAGCACGATCGACACGATCCAATGTTTTTTAAAGAAAGAAATCACACGAGTTTTTCTTGTCTGTTCCATTATTTTACTCCTTTCTTTGGGCATACCAATACAATCTAATATTATATAGTAATATCCGCATTTTTTCAATAGTGAGATCAAATATTCAAGATTTCTTTACTTTTTATACGTATAAAACGACAAAAACTCTCACTTTTTTAAAAAAATTATCAAAAAGATAAATAACTATTTATTTTTTCAAAAGAATGCATTATAATAGAAATGTTAAAATATTGAAACGGAGTTTTCGTTATGAATTATATTGAGCAATATTCTGCCATTTTAAAAAGCGCACAGCACATTCATTTTACCGGCATCGGTGGCGTTTCCATGTCCGCCCTTGCCATGATCGCCAAAAGTCAGGGCAAGCGCGTTACCGGCTCGGATATGAACGATTCCGCCGCCGTACAGGGACTGCGGGAAGCCGGTATTCCCGTGGCTGTCGGTCACGCCGCCGAAAATGCCGAAGGGTGCGATCTGCTGGTATACACCGCCGCCGTCAAGGACAGTAATCCCGAGTTGGTGTATGTCAAGACCCACGATATCCCCCACTGTGAGAGAGCGGCGCTGCTCGGCCTGTTGATGAAGGAATACCCCCATTCCATCGCTGTTTCCGGCACCCACGGAAAGACCACCACCACCTCTATGCTCTCCTCGGTCTTTCTCAGCGCCGGGTCTGACCCCACGGTGTTGGTCGGCGCCAATTTGTCACTGATCGGCGGCAATCACCGCATCGGCCACTCCCCTTACAGCGTGTACGAAGCCTGCGAATACTGCAATTCCTTTTGGAACTTTTACCCCGATACCGCCATTATCCTGAACATCGATGCCGATCATCTGGACTTTTTCAAGGATATGGAGGATATCCAGAATTCTTTTAAGAAATTTACACATAATATTCATCCCGACGGTCTGCTGATCATCAACGGTGATGACCCTGACTGTCAATGCGTTCGAGAGCACTCCCCCGTCCACACGATTACCTTCGGTTTAAGTGACAGCAACGACGTTTATGCCAAGGACATTGTTTTTGATTACGCCTTGGCCTCCTTTACCGCCTGCAAGGGCAACGAGGCGTTGGGCAAGGTGCAAATGAACGTTGGCGGCAGCCACAATATTCTTAACGCTCTGGCCGTCATTGCCGCCGGCCTACACTACGGCTTGGCCTTTGACGCCATCGTACAAGGCATCGCTGCCTTCACCGGCGCCGATCGCAGATTTCAGATCAAGGGCAAGGTAAACGGCGCAGTCATCGTGGACGACTATGCCCACCATCCCACCGAGATCAAGGCGACCATCACCGCCGCCAAGAGCGCCGGCTACGCCCCGGTCACCGTCATTTTCCAGCCCCACACCTTCACCCGCACAAAAGCGCTGATGGACGAATTTGCCGCCGCATTGAGCGAGGCAGATCAGGCCGTCGTCACCGACATTTTCAGCGCCCGTGAGATCAATACCATCGGCGTTAAAATCACCGATCTGCGAGACAAGATCCCTGAATGCAAATACATCGGCGGCTTTGACAACATTGCCGCGTATATCAACCAAATCGCCGCCCCCAACGGCTGTATCATCCTGATGGGCGCCGGCGACGTAAACCAGGTTGCAAACCTTTTAGAAATGGAATAAGGAATTTCTATGTTTTTACAAAATATGTACACCGCCTTCACGCAGGTTGCGATCCTGATATTGTTGGCGATGGTCGGCTTTATCTGTCACAAGGGCGGCCTGTTTACCGATAAAGCAGCCAAGTCCTGCAACGGACTGCTGTTTTATATCGTCACCCCCGCCGTAATCTGCAAATCCTTTTTAGGATTGGAGCGCTCGGCCGAGAACCTGAAGCTGTTGCTGTGGGCTTTGCTGGCCGCCGTGGCGTTCCACGCTTTTGCAGCGGTTTTGGTACATTTCTGCTTTAACAAGTCCCCCTCCGGCGGCGTATATAAATTCGCGTCTATGTACGGAAACGTGGGCTATATGGGCATCCCCCTTTCTGCAGCCGTACTGGGCGATACGGGCGTGTTTATCTGCTCGGTAGTGGTGCTTGTCTTTAACATTTTCTGTTTCACCCACGGGACTGCTGTAATGGATCGCTCGGAGAAAAACAAGATCAATCTTTTTAAAATGCTGGTCAATCCCGGTACCATCGGTCTTGTCCTCGGATTGCCGCTGTTTTTGTTTAACGTCGCGCTACCCAAACTGATCCAGGAGCCGCTGACCCATCTTGCAAACCTTAACGCCCCGCTGGCGATGGTAATGTTGGGCACCTATCTGGCCGCCACCGATCTCGGAAAAATCTTTAAGATTCCGGAAAACTATTTCGTACTGCTCATCAAGCTGATCCTGCTCCCTGCCGTGATGCTCGGCGCAAGTTATCTGATCGGCATACGGGGAGATCTACTAGTAGCGCTGACCCTGATGGCCTGTGTACCCACCGCCAGCAATACCGTAATGTTTGCCGCCCAGTTCGGCAAGGATACGGGGCGGGCAGGTATGACCATAGCTTTTGACAGCGTAGCCTCCGTGCTCACTATGCCTGTATGGATCGCTCTGGCGCAATCCCTGTGATGATTCAATTAAAAATGACGAGGAAAAATTCCTCGTCATTTTTTATTTATACTTTTTCAAAAATGCGGATGATAGGGCTTTTTGTATGCCAAGGCCTAAAGAGGCCACAAAAAGACGGAACGGTATTACCGCCATCGGTACAGCAATTGAGCAAACTCACCCAACTGCAATACGAACTTGCGATGCCCGTTATACTATTTTCAGCAACCATCCTTAACGGTGTGCGAGCCGTTTTCTTTTAAATGCAGCTATTGCATCATCGCGTAGGCGTGACAAATAGGTGCAAATCATCCTCAAACTCAACTTTATCACAGCATATTTCCCGATAATAATCGTTTCTGGGCAGGGCAAAACGGTGATAAGCCAAGTACAAAGAACCGTCCTTTTCAAAAATATTACCGTGGCCGGTACATTGAATTTCTCCTTTGCGGTGGATCAGAATATTGTCGTGATCCTCGTCTAACGGCTGAATATAGGGACCGGTGACCCGTTGCGCCCAAGCATAACGGATACAGTAACGCGGGTCACGGGTATCGTAGCAACTCCAGGTCAAAAGATAGCGTTCCCCCACGCGAATCAGATCGGGCGCTTCAACATATACCCACGGCGCCCGGTCGTTCGGATTCAGAGACCGTTGAAAGAAGAAATCGTGGCTCAGACATTTTGCCTCACCAACCAAATAAACCTCGTTTGGCGAAAGGAAAATTTCGCAGATCATTGCTCTGCCGTTGCCAAAGAGCAAATAGGTTTTTCCGTCGACATCCATAAACAAAGAGGGATCAATGGGAAATACTTTGGGATAATCCTCCTTTGTAATCAGCGGTCGGTTTAATATATCGGTATATTTGCCCGTGGGGCTGTCGGACACGGCAATGCCGATCTGTTCCTCCGCCACAAAGACGAAGTACCAATGATCATCTTTTTTGATGAGCGAGGGCGCCCAGGCGCAACGGTTCGCCCAGGAAACATCTTTTTTGACGTCCAAAATTTCCGCAGGCTCCGACCATGTTTCAAGGTCTGTAGAATGATAGCAATGAAACGTACTGCCTTCCCAACCGTTGGTTTCGGTGGTTTGCACCATATAATAATCATTTCCGTCCCGATAAACAAACGGGTCTGCGTGATAGCCGGAAACAATTGGGTTTTTCATAAACTTCACCTCCGCTTAAAGTATAAAATACCAACCGAAAAAAGTCAATCGGAAGGCCTTCATTTCTGCCAATCATATACTTGCGCAAAGCCCACTTGAGAGTCACTTTACGGGTTTGGAAGCGAAGAAAACATCGCTCGTCTGAGATGGGTCAAATGGCTTTGGCTTCAACCGATAAGCGCCATTGGCGCCAAAACGCCCCGTTCGTCAGAGGATAACAAAATAAAAAGGAAACACGAAATTTTCGTGTTTCCTTTTTGATCGATCTTTAGGGTAAGTCCTTAATATTATGCCTGTTCAAAAATACGGATGATAGGGCTTTTCAGTATGCCAAGGGGTTTGAGTCGGTATTCATAGCACCAATCATTGTCCTTGGTTCTCCAAGCGGGGGGCCCGAACCATTTGGCGCCTTCGTTAACCCAGTGCAGAGCACCAAAGGAATTGTGACGGTTACCAAACAACGTAAGAGTTACGGTGTGTTTGCCGGGAGCAAGGTCGGGCAGGAAAAGCTTATAGGGAGCAAACACGATGCGGCCGACACGTTTACCGTCCACGTCTACCGTCACCAAAGAGCCGCGGTAATACGACGCTTCGATCTCGATGGCGCCGTTTTCGGGTACCTCCACCTCAAAGGAATAGTTGACGTTAGCACCGTAGAAGGGCAAGGTCTGGGCGGTGATATCGCCAAAGCCGAGGCGCTCCTGCCGTTTGGTGATCAGCTTCTCACAGCCCATCACACGGACACCGAAGTCGCCCAGCAGATAACACCATTCGATATTCGTGCGTTCGCCGTAAGGATAGCGCAGTACCAGCACGTTCTCCCCCGCCTGCAGCGTGGGCAACGGTATTTTTTCGATGGATTCATCAGTAAAGTAGCCGATAATATTATTTTCCACCTTTTGGCCGTTGAGGGTAATCTCCACCAAATCGGCGTCCTCAGTGGCAAGCAGAGCATCCTGTACCTCAATTTCGCTGTTCAGTACAAAGCGCAGGCTGACGGAATGGGTGGCCGGTGAGACCTCCACAGCGTAGGGCTGGGTCTGATCCGACTTAAAGCCGAGAGAAGCACGGAAGTTGCGCGAAATACGCAAGATCTCCTCGCTCTCCTGCCACTCGCCGTCGTCGTAGGCATATTCCGCCTGATCCAACAGCAAAACGTTGGGCTCACTGAGGGTGTAATCAACGGTGTGATTGATGGTATATTTTTTCACAAGCGAATATTCATTCTTGGCGGCAACGGCAACATCGGAGGCTTTGGAAAGTTTGAGCAAAAGGCTGCCGCAGAGATAATACTCGTACGAAATAATGGTATTACCGTTTTTGTGTGTATAAGGAATCCCATAAATTTCACCGGTCACAGTGTCGTATACCGTAGGCACGAATTCACCGATCAGCGTCAGAGTGATGGGCGCGGCATCGATTACATCCTTTTGCGGTACGGCATATCGTCCCTTTCTCAAATCACCTTTGCCGGCAATAAACAACCAACGATCCTCGCCGTCCTGACGGTAATTATACATCAGATCCGTAGCATTTCTGCCGTCGGCGCCGATCAACCGAATGAGGCGATCCTCCTCCAACGCAGTTTGCAAGGCAGAAGAGTCAAAGGGGATACGGATGCTGTCGGCAAACAGCGTGTGACAGGCATCGCTCTTTTTACCGTCAACAAAAGAAGGACAGGCGCCCATAAAGATCACACGGCCGCCGCCGCGAGCAAAGTTTTTGAGATATTCAATGGTGGTGGAACGCAGAGAAAGACAGCCGGGTACCACAATGGCGCTGTATTCCATCTGGCCGACCTTGGTAGGCGCATCAGCATCCGCCAATGCGGGCAAGGTGGATTCACAGATGAAGTCAAAATCAAGGTGATTGCTGATCAGCCAATCAGTGACCTTATCAAAATTATTCTGCAGGGCGGAAATGGTAGCCGCATTTTGCGAATTGGGGCCAAACATAACCCAATTGCTTTCCACCGGATGGATCATACCCACATTTACAATGGGTTTGCCACGGGTGAGCGCCGTATTGAGGCGAGCAAAATGATCCTCTACGTAAGAATATTCCTTATACCAAGGAGACTGATAGCCAATGGCGGCGGGATAGTCACGCTTGGCCTCCCCTTTCATACTTACCCAAGCCAGATGAGGCACACGAACGGTAACACCCAAGGCGGCCTGCCAGTCGCCCTGCAGTTTGTGTCCACGAAAATCAAAGTCCCAGTTGGTTACGCCGTACAACTCGGACAGCATACCTTCCTTACCGTACTGATGAACAGCAGACTGCGCTTGCTTGGCCGTGGTATACTCTCTCTGGTCACACAGCATATCAATGCCGGGAATACCCATATAGCCGTAATTACGCATTATCTCACCACAAGTGATACACTGACGGTCCAGCTCCGGCTCGCGGAGAAAATGGCCGGTAAAGGCAATGCCGTTGTCATCGCACCATTTACCGATCTGGGCGGTGAAGTTGGTGGCAAATTCCTCGGCAACAAAGTCAAAATAACGGTACTTGGCGGCACTGTCACTGCGATCCTTTTTATCCCAGATAATCTCAGGGAAAATATCCAACACGTCTTCGCCATAGCGTTCTTTATAGGTCTCCTCAAAGAAGCGGGTCCAGGTGTAAACCAGTCTGCCCCGATACTCGGGCGTAGGAATAGACATATTCAACTCGTGATTCGCGTTGGGCTCGTCGGTGAAAATGGCAGGGACGCTTTTATCAAAGCGCTCGCCGATACATTCTTTATAACGCTCATGGGTAACCTCAATGAATTTGGCCACTGCCTCCTTGTCCATAGCGTCGATATAGGTATTATAGTTAAACCAGGGAGATTCCTTTTCATTGACGCAGTAGGCGTACCAAATATCACCCTCGGCCTTGTCGCCGTAAGAGATCCGCTTATAGGAGGAAAGATAACCCTCGGCATCCAATTTGACGTCATAAACGGCCAACAGATAGCTTTCGCCGCTTTCCAGCGCCTCAGCCTTGGAGGTGTTCCAACCCATATCCTCCGGGAAGAACATCAGCCGTTTCCGACGGAAGGGCTTATGCTTGGTGACCAGACCGCCCGCCGGGCCGGAGGACCAACGATCCTCATCGTACAGCCAGGCCAGCATTTCCTCTGCCTCTGCCTTATCACAGCAGGCCTTGACCATTTCCATATATTCATCACCCAAATACTCGGTGGCAAGACCCGTACGGGTGTGCATATGAAAGCCGCCCAGCCCCATCTCTTTAAAGCTGTCGATCTGCCGCAACAGTTGATCCCGATCCAGCTTGGCGTTCCAGGACCAGAAGGGCGTGGCGCGGTATTCTGCGCTCGGCGCTCTGAAAAGCTCGGTTGACAGGCTTTTTGCGCCATTCTTTTTATACAGCATTGTGATTACCTCCATAATAGTGTTGACTTTATTATAAGATATCCTTTATAATAAAACAAGGTGGTATTTTTCTATTTTAGGGGGTAGTTTTGTGATTCTAAATACAACTCCAAAGGAGCGACAGGCCATATTACAACAGCAAGGTTTTTGCGTATCCATCGCCAAAAGCGCTCTCAGCAAAATGCACGGACACGATTTTTTGGAATTTTCCTACATTGCGCGTGGCTCGATCGTTCACACCTTCGGCGGTGAGGCTGCGACCTTACGGCGGGGAGATTATTTTATCGTTGACTACGGCACCAGACATCAATACCGCGCCATCGGTGACGAGCCGCCGGAGATCATCAACCTGTTGTTTTATCCCGAATTTGTAGACCGGACGCTGCACAAACAGGACAGCTTTGAAAACGTGGTCAATTCCTATCTGATCCGTTTTCGTTACCGTTCTCTCAACCATTCCCCTGCCGGCCTTGCCTTTCATGACGCCGACGGCGCGTTGTACGCCATACTGCAACGCATTTTACAGGAATATGAAAGAAAAGAAGCCGGGCATTTGGAGTATATCCGATGTCTTGTAGTGGAAATGTTGATCCTCATTATGCGTCATATCGGCAAAAAAGAAAAAAGCATACCGGAAAGTGACGTGATTTTGCAGATCACCGACCACATCAAAAACAACTACACACAACGGCTACGTTTGGGAGCCTTTGCAGAAAAATACAATTATTCCCTTTCCCACCTTTCCAAAAAATTCAGAGAAGAGACCGGGCAAACTTTTATGGAATATCTGCAACGCATTCGGATGGAACAGGCCTGCAAACTGTTGGAGGAAAACGCCCTTACGGTCAGCGAAATTGCCGAAGCGGTGGGATATGGTGATCTCAAGTTTTTCCAAAAGGTATTTAAAGAAACCCTGGGCGTTTCCCCGGGACAGTTTCGCAAAATGAGCAAAAAAAATTGACAGAATATTCTGTCAATTTTTTTATTCAATACCATACAAGCAGGTGTCCATCGTTTCATCGATGGGTGGAATATTGACCTGCACGCTCTCCTTACGGGAGGTGGGGATGTTTTTACCGATATAATCGCCGCGGATGGGCAATTCTCTGTGACCACGGTCGATCAGCACCGCCAATTGTACAGCTGCCGGACGCCCCAACGCCATAAGCGCATCCAATGCCGCTCGGATGGTTCGTCCCGTATAAATCACGTCATCCACCAAAATGACCACCTTCCCGGTGACGGAGCCGTTGATTTGTGTATCATGCACAACGGCCACCGCCGCTTCCTCGCTCAGATCGTCACGGTACAGCGTAATATCCAGTTTGCCGACCTGCACAGAAAGCTCGGAAAATTTGCGGATGTTTTCAGCGATTTTTTCCGCCAGCGGCACGCCGCGACGCTGAATGCCGACCAAACAAATCTCGCTGACCTCGGCATTATTCTCAATAATTTGATGAGCAATACGCGCCAATGCGCGCTCCATAGCGGATTGATCCATGATCCTGGCCTTAAACTTCATACGATTTCCCCCAAAGGTTTTTATATCAAAGCAATTGTATCATATCATTTTTTAAAAATATTTGTCAAGGCGTGCGGGCGATTTCTACTCAGCGGTTTGGCAAAAACAGTTGCATTTGCCGATACAGAAAAACAAGTAAGCGTCATTTTCCGTCAAGATGCACAAAATAATGCGCAAAAGCAGCCTGTTTTTTCGTGATGGAATTTGTCAAAGAGGCTTGCCTTTTTACCCCATTTGCCGCTATAATAGAACTGTATAAAAATACACACCCAAAAAAATAGGAGGTTTTTATGGATCAGAACATTCACGAAATTTCCATTCCTTACGGCACCCTAAGCATTGTCGGTATGAAAGGCTGTGAGGAACTGCTGGAGCGCATCAACGGTTATCTGGTTGATTGGAGACGAAACCGTCATAACGAGTTTATGAAAGAGGTTGACTTCATCGGTTACAGCAGAGACAACTATGAGTTGAAGGTGGATTGTCCTCGCTTTGGTTCAGGTGAAGCAAAAGCAATTTCCCATCAGTCCTTCAGAGGGCAGGATCTGTTCATTCTGGTAGACGTATTCAACTATGGTGTGACCTACAAAATGTACGGTCAAGAAGTGCCTATGAGTCCCGATGATCATTACGCCGATCTCAAGCGCGTGATCGCCGCCGCCAGCGGCAAGGCAAAGCGGATCAACGTGATCATGCCGATGCTGTACGAAGGCCGTCAGCACAAGAGAACGGCAAGAGAATCCCTGGACTGTGCCCTGTTTTTGCAGGAACTGGTCAACATGGGCGTGGACAACATTTTGACCTTTGACGCACACGACGCCAGAGTGCAGAATGCCATTCCGCTGAGCTCTTTTGAAAACATTATGCCCACCTATCAGTTCTTAAAAGCAATGTGCCGCACCATTGAGGATTTCAACATTGACAAAGAGCATCTGATGATCATCTCCCCCGATGAAGGCGCGCTGAACCGCAGTATGTATTATTCCTCTGTTTTGGGTGTTAATCTGGGTATGTTTTACAAACGCCGCGATTATTCCACCGTCATCAACGGCCGTAACCCCATCGTTGCGCACGAGTTTTTGGGTGAGAGCGTTGAGGGCAAGGATCTGATCATCGTTGACGATATGATCGCTTCGGGTGATTCGGTAATGGATATCGCCAAGAAGCTGAAGGAAAAAGGCGCAAAGAGAGTATTCGTCGCCACCACCTTCGGTTTGTTCACCGCCGGTCTGGAGGTCTTTGACAAGGCATACGAGGAAGGCTATATTGAGAGAATCTTCACCACCAACCTGATCTACCGCCGTCCCGATCTGGCAGAACGTGAGTGGTATACCGAGGTTGATATGGCCAAGTTTATCGCCTACTTCATCGATACCCTCAACCACGATCAATCCGTTTCCGGTCTGCTCAATCCCGTACACCGCATCAACAAATTACTGGACAAAAAGGCCAAAGGTGAGATCAAGGTCAACTCCCCTCGCAAAAAGAAATAATAAAACGAAAGGAGCACTCCGAAGAGAGTGCTCCTTTTTTATTTAAAAAGCCGATGCAAATACCCAAACCATTCGGCAATTTTAAAACGAATGGAATACGGATGTGTCACCAGATCAACGGCACCGCCGCCCAGCACCGAGGAAAGCAGCTGATCGTTATCCTCACTTACTGAGGGGACGCACAATGCCGGAAACATCACGCACCAATAATTCTCGCCCTTTCCCTCCCCCAACGTGATATGAAGCGCATCGTATTTTCCCGCGGGAAAGGACACGTTTTCATATCGTTTGGTGGGAAAATACAAATTTTTGATTTGCACCTGCACCGCATCGTCACAGCCGTGCTCACGCAGAACAGTCGTTGCCGCCGCCTGCAATACGTCCAAATTTTCCTTTGCGATACGCACCGCAGACTCTTTGGTTGTCGCATCACGAAACAGCAAATCAGTCAGCCGTGCCATTTCATCGCGCACCATCAATTTAAGCTGTTGATCCTGCGGGGTATCGGAATTGGCTACGATGTGAAAACGCAGCACCTCCCGTTGTACCTCCCGCGCCCGCGCGCCGGCACAAAACGTTATGACCAGCATACAAGTAAACAGTGCCAGTCCCATACTGACCAGGATGCACTTTTCCTTATTTTTCAGCATAAAAAACCTCCGTCAACGTTGTACTTTGATCATTGACGGAGGTTGATTATTTTATTCACTTTTTTATTCGACGGGAACGACAACCTGTATAAAGCAGTCACTTGCGTCGACGACGCGCGCCGCCCGTCGGGCAGACGCCTCGTCAGAAAACACACCGAAAACAGTACTGCCGGAGCCGCTGAGCATTGCGCCGAGAGCGCCGACCGTCGTCAGTTTTTCACACAGATGGTCGATAAAGTCGTACATAGACGCACCTGCGCTTTGTAACGAATTGCCCATAGCCGCGCCGATGGCCGCAGGGTCCTGCGCCTGCACGGCCCGCACCATACGGTCTACATCCGGATGCAGTGGGTTTTCAATCCCGTCCAGCACCCCGAACATTTGGGGAGTGGACATAAAGACATCCGGTTTCAGCAACAAAAAGGCGCCTTTATGCAACGGCGGCAAAGGAGTAACTTTCTCTCCTACCCCTTCACACAGGGCGGTACCGCCATACACGAAAAAGGGCAGATCTGCGCCGATGGGAGCAACGATTTGCACCATTTGTTCCCGTGTAAGACGGGTTTGATACATCTCATTCAGTAATCGCAACGCCGCAACACCGTCCGCACTGCCGCCGCCAAGGCCGGCGCCGGAGGGAATATGCTTATTCAGCCTAAAGCTGACACCATGGCCTTGCAGACCAACGTAGTCAAAAAAGGCGCGCGCTGTGCGGTAGATGATGTTTTTTTCCGGTGGTGGCATTCCTGCAGCATCACATCGAATGGTAATCTCCTTTGCCGGTTCCGCCCACAAATCGTCCTTCAGGCTGATTTGCTGAAACACGCTACGTAGCAGATGATACCCATCCTCCCGTACGCCGCAAACGTCCAACGAAAGATTTACCTTGGCATAGGCCGGAGCATACAACGGCTTCATCGGCTGTGTTCCTCAACGAAAACCTTAATACGACGCAATGCTTCCTTCAGATGCTCACGGGAGTAAGCGTAGGAAATGCGCACGTGCGCCTCCCCACTGTCGCCAAAGGCATTGCCGGGGACGATGGCCACCCGTTGCTCCCGCAACAGTTTTTCGCAAAACTCTTCACTGCTCATCCCTAAATGGGCAACACTGGGGAAGATATAAAACGCGCCCAGCGGCTCGAAGCAGTCAAAGCCCAATTCACGCAGGCCGTTCATAATCAATTTACGACGTTCGTTGTATTCTTTGCGCATCATACGGATATCATCCTCACCGTTGCGCATTGCCTCCACCGCCGCATACTGCGCCGTGGAGGGCGAGGACATAATGCCGTACTGATGCACCTTCAGCATCAGTTTCACCAGCGGCAACGGCGCCGCAAGATAACCAAGGCGCCAGCCGGTCATGGCAAAAGCCTTGGAAAAACCGCTGACCAACACGGTGCGCTCTGTCATTCCCTCCAGCGAGGCAATAGAAACGTGACGCGTTCTGCCATAAGTCAATTCAGCGTAGATCTCATCACTGAGTACGTAAATATCGGTATCACGCAAGACCTCTGCAATCGCTTCCAGATCCTCCCGTGTCATAATAGCGCCGGTGGGATTGTTGGGATAGGGCAAAACCAACAGCTTGGTCTTGGGGGTAATGGCCGCCTTCAGCGCCTCGGCCGTCAGGCGGAACTCGTCCTCCGCGCGGGTGACGATCGCCTTGGGCACGCCACCGGCCAGACGGGTCAGCGGATCGTAGCAAACAAAGGCAGGCTCGGGAATCAGCACCTCGTCCCCCGGATTGATCAGGGTACGCAATGCCACGTCAATGCCCTCACTGCCGCCAACGGTGACCACGATCTGGTCGGCGCTGTAATCCAGCTTAAACCGCCGCTTTAAATATGCGCCGATCTCCTGCCGCAGTTCGCTCAGGCCGGCGTTGGAGGTATAGTGGGTCTTGCCCTGCTCCAAAGACATAATACCCGCTTCACGAATGTGCCAAGGGGTATCAAAATCCGGTTCGCCAATGGACAGTGAAATAACGTCATCCATCTCTGCCGCTATGTCAAAAAACTTACGAATACCGCTGGGTTTGATCTCCCGCACGGTGCGGGAAACGGTATTTTGATAATCAATCATAAGAAAAAAGCCTCCGTGTGTCGCCCTTAGGGTCGCAGAAGATCACGCCTTTATCCTTGTACTTGGTCAGTACAAAGTGGGTACCCGTCGACTTGACCCCGTCCATGGGAGCAACCTTTTTGGCCACAAACATTGCAACCTCTTTCAGCGTTTTACCCTCGATGAGCAACCAGATGTCATAGCCGCCGCTCATCAAATACACGCTTTTTACTTCCGGATAATTGACCAAACGCTGTGCCATAGCGTCAAAGCCGTGGCCACGGGTTGGCTGAATTTTCAACTCGATCATTGCCGTAACGCTGGCCCGTTTGGTTTTTTCCCAGTCGATCATAGCATTATAGCCCAGGATCACCTTATCCTGTTCCAAAGCATCGATTTGCGCCGCAACGTCCTCAGAGGTGGTCTCCAGCTGTTCGGCCAATTCCTCCAACGTCAGTTTGGCATTGTTTTCCAACAATTTCAGCAATTTTTGTTTATCCATACAGATGCCTCCTTTAATTCATATTAATATAATACCATATTTTCAAAATAATGCAACAAAAATGGTATAATCAAACCGCTTGCGCACTCTTGGCATAACTCACAACGACAATCTGCGCTATCGCGGGAGATTTATTGTTTCTGTTGGTACATTTCAATAATTTCCGTGTCTGTCATACGACTTAGTTTGCGCGTGAAGTTTTCAAACATAGTTTGGGCGCAACCTACGCATCCCATCGAATCTGCTATGTTTCTCGGTGCGCGCCACGCATCGTCATCAGGATACTGTTGTCGCAGTTTCTGCTCCTCTGCCGCCAATAATTCTGATTTTATTTTTTCCACGTCTACAATGCTTTTGCCGGCCATACTTACAAAATCACCTCTTAATTTCTATTATAATGATTTACAACCAAATTTCAATAGCGTATACAAGAATCGCCCTGCAAGAAACTTGCAGGGCGAAAAGTTATGCTTTTAAAATCCAAATCATTTAAAAGCTATTGACAATCTTAATACTTTATGTTATCGTAAATGAAACAAGCCCACGCTTATTTTGTAAATGGATTGAATTTCTTTAGGGGAAATTCTGCCCATTTGCAGGATAGGCTTTTTTATTGCCTTCCTGACTATATTGTTTAGGAGGAAAAAAATATGGGTTACTACAGCGACCCCACCGCTTCGCAAGCGTTGGGAAACATTCATCGCGAATTTTCAAAATACGTCAAGAAAGCAAAAAGCCTTCGCAAGCTTTATGAAAAGGGCAATCTTTCGAAACAGGATTTAGAAAAGGCGCGCTTGCAGTTCAAAGGCATCTACCGGCACGTACTTGACAATGTGCTTAAAGAGTCCGAATAGCACAAAAACCCCACCGATTGCTCGGTGGGGTTTTGATTTGCTTTAAAAATCCAATTACTTAGATTCCTAAATTGTAGAAAAGTGATATTCCGACTGTGTCGGAGTGATATTTTCGCAAAGCGAAAGTGTTATTGAAGCCTAACGGCTTCAGTTATATTATATTCGCCTCCAAAACTGTCCGAAGGGCAATATCACTTGGCGCAAGCCAAATATCACTGCGAAGCAATATAACTCGCCGATAGGCGAATATAACTCAAGGGCTATTCAAACAAAAAATGCTGACCGCAAGGTCAGCATTTTTATAGTTTGAATTATTAGCCCTTGATAGCAGCCTGTATTACAATTCACAAACCGCACCCATCAGAATACCGCTTTCAGCTTGTTAAACATATCGTTGTCAGGCGGAACAAATCGCTGTGCTTCCTTTCCAATGGCGGAATACTTGTTTTCACCCATGGCGTGATATGGTAACAGTTCGATTTTTTCAGGCTTTCCGTTTTCATCAAGAAAATCTTTAATTTTTTGCATTTCTTCTACACTATCGTTGATGTCGGAAATTATAGGAATGCGAATCCATATTTTAGCCTTTGACTTAAACAGTTTTTTCAAGTTTTCTAAAATCAATTCATTACCTACTCCTGTATATTTCTTGTGCTTTTGGCTATCAAACATTTTTATATCGTACAGAAATAAATCGGTATATGGTAGGATTTTTTCGAAACCTTGAAAAGGAATATGCCCTGCGGTGTCTACTGCGGTATGTATTCCGTTTTCTTTGCATTTTTTGAGAATTTCTATAAGAAAATCCATCTGCAGCATACATTCGCCACCCGAAAACGTAACACCGCCATCCGAGTTTTTATAGAACGCTTTATCTTTAATTATTTCAGCAAAAACTTCATCAACGGTATATTCTTTACCGCAAACTTTACGTGCGTCAATGGGGCAGTAAAAACTACACTTCCCACAAAGAGTGCAGTTTTTTGGTGTAGGGCAAACCTCAGTACACTTACCGCAACCTGTGCATTTATCCTTATAAAACATCATTTGCGGTTTAAACTCCTGACTTTCGGGATTATGACACCACGCACACCTCAAATTACAGCCCTTAAAAAACACGGTGGTGCGTATTCCCGGACCGTCCGAAGTAGAACAGTGATGTATATCAAAAATAATTGCTTTATTCATAGAAATTCCTTGTTAGCACTTCCTGCTGCCATTCGGGTGAAAGCGAAATGAATTTTGCGGAAAAACCTGTCACTCTGACTATGAGATCGGGATATTTTTCGGGGTGGATTTGAGCATCTAAAAGTTGCTTCTTTGTTACACAGTTAAGTTGAAGGGACATTAGTGCTGAATCAGCAAACGTTCTTAAATACGCCTCACAAATATCTAGCGTTGTTTTGTCTGACGGCAAAATAATATTAACCACATTGTTTCCTGCCATAACAGAAGCATCTAATTGCGCCAAACTATTTATAACGCTCGAAACGTAAGGTATTTTTTTGAGTCTTGAAGGAGTCAGCCCCTGTGCAAAGTATTCTCCCTTTCGTCTGCCGTCGGGCGTTGCAAGAGTTTTTTCTCCCCACCAACGAATTTCGGTATATGTCAGGTGGCCTAAATGCACCTTTCCACCGTATGTTCCCGTTAATTTTTGTGCCATTTCATAAAGGTCATTATTAAAGCGGTTTGCCAATTCGCAGGATTCTTTACTGCCGTCACCCCAACCCGAGCAATGTTGTGCTTCCACCCGCATATCTTCATATCCTTCCCAATTGTTTCTTACAGCGGTGAGCAATTGGTCGAGAGTGTATTTTTTACTATCGAAGCACAATTCTTTTATAGATAGAAGCGAATCGACTATATTGGGCAATCCGAAACACATAAACTGGTCATCTCTGTACTTCGCCCCTCCTGCAGTATAATCTGCTTTTTTCTCTATACAATTCTCCAGCGTTGAAGAAAACAGCGGCAGAGGGTCAACTTTATTCCAAATATTGCCGCCTTTCCTGGTGATTTTTGCCCTTTCTTCAAAGAGGACTGCAATGTTTTCAATAGTGATACGATAAACCTCTTCAAAACTTTCGGCATCGTCAATAGTTTTGAATTGCATACCCACCTTTTCCATTTTGTCGGTAAGATTATGCAACGAATACTCAAAGGGTTTTAACATATTCACATATGCGCCGCTATCATACTTCTCTACACCGTTGCATTGCATCCCCCAACAGCCTGAAACGATATAATCTCTGGCTTCATCCACGGTTCTTCCGGCGCGAATAAGAGCAGGTATTACCGCATCGTCATTCTGATACAAAACGGTGCTCGTTCCGTTTATTACAGATAAGTTGATCTCGTCTAAATATTCCTTGGGGGAATTCTTCGAAAAGCGGCATTTGATTTTCGGGAATATGATTTTTTCTTCTCTTGTAGCCTTTAAGAACATTTTTGTGAGTTTATTGTAAAGAGGAGCACCGTCAAGGTCACAACCACCCAAAACATAGGTGTTTTCAAGCTCGTGGTCGGCATATCCCACCATTTTCATATCATGGTCATAGTGCATATCAAAAGTTATTAAAAACTTACAAATAAGTGCATAAGCATCATCTTCGGTCAGCACACCGTTTTCAATATCCTTTTTGAAAAAAGGATACAAATCCAAATCTACTCGCCCAAAGGAGTTAAAACCAATCCCTTCTAATGCGCCTATTACTTTTCGGCAAAAGGCAAGACAGTTTAGCGCCTCGTAAAAGTTTTGCGGCTTTTCCCAAGGGGTTCGTTTTGCCGCCTCATAGATTTTCAGCATATTATTTTTTGTTTCTTCATCGGGGGCAGTTTCAGTAATCGTTTTTGCTTTTAGAGCAAATTTTTCACTTGCTTTTTTGAGGCATAAAAGTCCCTCGCATAGAGCCGTCAAAAACTCTTTTTCTTCGCCTTCGGCAGTTGTTGAAGCATCAACAGCTTTTTCATATACACCCTTGAAACCCATTTCAAAAATTGGGCGGTAATTAAAAGCAAAATGTTGGCTTACGTCGTTATACGGGCCGCAAATCAGATAAAACAATTCTTGGGTTTGCTTACTGCGCTTATCCCAAAACTCTTTATCCTGTTCAAAAAAGAGATGTGCGTTTTTTCTATAAGTCCACCCACCGGCATGACTATGCCCACGAAAATCCCGCGCGCCATCACAATGGGCAGCCATTGTTCCTGTTTCATAATAAAAGGGCGAATTGTAAAACAACACCGGTTCAAACATATCGGTGATCGTTTTATACTGAAATGCTTTCATTTGATACGGAGAAATTTGATTCTCTGCTTTTTCATCCAAAACTTTTGTGCATTCTTCAAAAAAATCCTTGGCTTTTATGTCCGCTTCATACCAATAATAGTTCCTTAATTCTTCACGTAAACTCAAATGATTCACGAAATCATCTCCTTTATGTTCAGTATAACTATCAAAGAAAATACTTACAATGCAAAATGCGGAAATTTGCAAAATAAGGAAATTGAAAAATTTTTCTTACGGTGTTATAATGATTATAGAACGTGGAAACGCTTTGCGCTTCCACAAAAGCAGATTTATCAGCTTTTAAGCAATCAAATTTATTAAAATTCGATTGCTTTTCTAATCATTGCAATGGTCGTTGTCAAATTTTCTTTGAAAATTTGTTGCCAAATCTTTGATTTGGCGTGGAAATTGCACTTTTAGTACAATTTCCACGTTCAACTACTATTATAATGGATCTAAAGTGGGAGGAGTGCTTATGATTTTTTCCGATATAAGAGTTAAGGATATTAACGGTGTTCTGCATTATACGCCGCAAGTCATGAAATTCACCGCCAAAAACCGACATGACCATATTATCGGCATCCAGCTTTCCGGAAATGCTGAGCATTTTTTTGCGGATCATAGGTTTACGCTGGATGAAAACTGCATCTATTTTTTTAATCAAAAAGAGGATTACAAAGTTGAAGTGGCAGAAAAAGGGCTGTGTTTCTCGGTGCATTTCACAACCTATGTGCCGATAAAGGTAAAGAGTTTTTGTATAAAAATCAAGGATAACAGTGCCATTGTCCGAATCTTAAACAGTATTGAACATCAATTTATAAACGCAGGCGGATGCACCGTTAAATGTCTTAGTGAGCTATATAAGCTGTTTGGTATTTTTGAAGATATTTATTTCAAAGAATATTTGCCGAAAGATACGAAAATTTTAAAGGCAAAAGAATATATGAATTTGCATTTCAAGGAAGAGGACTGTATTGTCAAAGCGGCAGAAGAATACGGAGTAACGCAACGGCGTTTTAGTGACATTTTCAAACAAAATTTTCACACCACACCAAATCAGTATATCATCAATTACAAAATTGACCTTGCAAAAAAACTATTGTGTTCTAAAGCATTATCTATAGGAGACATTTCAAATTTGTGTGGATTTGAGGACATATATTATTTTAGTAAAACCTTTAAAAAAGTAACCGGTCAAACAGCAAGTAATTTCAGAAAACAAATTTAAATCTTTTAAATAACGACTATACAGAAAAACACCCCGTGTTCGATTGAACACGGGGTGTTTTATTGCTTGTTTAGTAGCTGTATTTCAGCAAGGTTTAGGGGCGATCAGATCACCCGCAACCCCGCATGAATACTGGCTTTTTCGAGACTTACTTGCTCGATTTAATAGCAGTCTGTGGTGCAGCGCATCAGGCGATGGGGCGGATTTTAAAACCGGCCATCAGCATACGGCTTATATGATTTAATCTTCGATGGCTGCCTTACGAGACATGATGGCGTGCATCCGCTCGACGTCGAATTTCGGGCGGCGGTCATAGGTATACAGACCGTTTTGCTCCTGTTCAACGTCAGTAAGTTGGGTGTAGCAAAGACCGAACATACAGGTATTGTCCAACAAAGCATCGGTCAGTCCTTTATAGCGCTCGTAAAATTCTTCCAGTGTGGCAGGACCTTGACCATAGCCCCAGCCGCTGCCGTCCAGATCCCAGGCAATGCCGCCGTATTCGCTGACAAAGGTGGCTTCACCGCGATAGGTCTCGACCTTTTCTAAGCGATCGTGGAGATAACCCTCGCTCATCAGGCGGTCATATTTTTCCTTGAAATGAGCAGGATCCTGATCGTAATCGTGAACGTCGAAAATATCGGTTTTGGCGTGGAAACCACCGCTGGTATCGATACAAGGACGGGTGGGATCCATGGCCTTGGTCACGTCATAGACCATAGCAATAGAAGGAGCATAGCAACGGCAATCGTTGATCCGCCAGGTCTCGTTATGAGGGCACCAACCGATAATGGAGGGATGGTTGAAGTCACGCTCCACCTCTTCGATCCATTCAGGGATAATGCCGTAAACGTTATCAGCGCGGGTGTGATCCAGGCCCCAGTCGGGATACTCACCCCAAACGATATAGCCCATTTTGTCTGCGTGATACAAAAAGCGTTCCTCAAACACCTTTTCGTGCAAACGGGCGCCGTTATAGCCCATGGCCAACGACAGTTCGATATCCTTTTTCAGGTCGGCATCGGTGGGCGCGGTATAGATACCGTCGGGATAGAAGCCCTGATCGAGGATGAGGCGTTGAAACACACTCTTCTCATTAATGAGGAACTTCATACCGTCCAGACGCACCTGCCGCAGGCCGAAATAGCCGTCAACCACATCCTCACCAAAGGTAAAACGAACGTCATACAGATTGCCCTTTCCGACCTCCCAAAGGTGTTTTTCTGCCAGCGGGATATTGAAGGTGACGGTATTGACCGCAACGTCGGTGGCGTAACGTCCCATCGGCTTGCCTGCAAAAGAAACGTCACAGGACAATGCGCCGCTACCGCACAGCTGCGCCTCCACGGTGACGGAACTGTCGCTGATATTGGGAAAATATTTTACTCTCTTGATATATGTAGAAGGCGTAAATTCCAGCCATACCGTTTGCCAGATACCGGTGGTACGGGTGTAATAGCAACCATAGGAACCGTATTTATGGCTTTGCTTACCTGAAGGGATCAAGCGATCACGACTATCATCCTCGGCGTATACACAGATCTCGTTTTCCCCTTCCCGCACAAGCTCGGTCACGTCAAAGGAAAAGGAAACGTAGCCACCCTTATGTTCACCGGCCAAAACACCGTTAACGTAGGCTCTGCAATGGTAATCCACCGCGCCGAAATGCAGAAAAACACGCCCCTCCTGCTTCGGCAGGGTGACGGTTTTTTTATACCAAACGCCATACATAAAGTCGGTATATCCGACGCCGGAAAGCTTACTTTCCGGGCAAAACGGTACGGTGATCGTATCGGAAAGCGTCTGTCCTTCGGCAAACAGTTTTCTCTCTATGCCGCTACGGCCCTGGTCGATCTCAAATTGCCACGCCCCATTTAAATTCATCCAGTTTTCACGAACAAATTGAGGGCGGGGATATTCGGCTCTCGGAATTTGCATTTTGTGTCACTCCCTTAAATAATGTTATATTTTTATTATACAGAAAAAATATTATAAAATAAATGCTTTTTCGTTTTGATAAATTGACATTTTCTACTGCATATTGTACACTAAAATTGAGGTGATCTTATGTTGATCAGCGGCGTGCGCCACGATTGGCCGGAAAAGGCCCCCTTTGTAATTCAACGCCCGGAAGGGTTGGAAGAATACACGTTTTTACATTTTACGACCAACGTTGAGTTTTATTTTGACGGTCAGCCGGTACAGGCGCGCCCCGGTGCCTGTATCTTCTACAGTCCCGGTATACCCCAATGGTTCTTCGGCAAGCAAGATGTCATCCACAATTGGCTGCATACCGACAGTTCCCTGCAATATTTGTTGGAACGGTACAACGTGCCGCAAAATACGTTGTTCTATCCGGCCGAAACGGCCTTTATCTCCGAACTCTTCCGCAAACTGGAAATGGAATTTTATTCAAGCAATGCCCACAAGCAGGAATTGATGGAAGGCTACGTGCGAGAATTTATCATTCGATTATCCAGAACGCTCCACGATACAACACCCTCCCCTGTGCCGCAACGCACCCATCGCCACAAGCTGTACAAACTGCGTCAACACATTCTGTCCCAACCGGAGCACAAATGGACGGTCGGTGAGATGGCGGCGTTGGTTTCGCTGAGCCCTTCCCGTTTCCACGCCCTATATAAGGCAGTATTCGGTACCTCCCCACTGCAAGACGTAATCGATGCAAAGATCGGCTATGCTAAGAGTCTGTTACTCTCTAATGAGCAACTCACGCTGCCCACCGTGGCCGAAAAGTTGGGTTACAACGACCAATATCATTTTATACGCCAATTCAAGGCGACCACCGGTATGACCCCAGGTCGATTCAGAAAAGAATACAGATAGAAAAAATAGTAAAACGGATGTGTAGAAATTCTGCACATCCGTTTAAAATTTTGTCTCATACCGTAGCAAGCAGGGAAAATGTACATCACATTTTCCACTTGTTAGGAGAACCTAATACCCTTTTATAAATATCATCTATTCGATAAATTGGAATTTGTCAGTATTACAACTGCTTAATCTCATTGGCAATCACAGCCACATCCTTTGCGTTTGTATCAATTATAATGGTACCCAGTGTTTGATACATCGGTATTCTTGCTATGCTTCTCTCAATTACATCTTCAGAGCGAACACCGCTTTCTACATCCATTGATAATCTTTCGCACAGAGTCTTTTCATCCGCTACAAGTGAGACGCATTTCACCTCACAGTTCTGTGTATCCAGCTTCTCAAGTATGGAATCGATAATTCTCTGCTCGTGCATCACCCAACAAAAAATAATATTCTCGTATGCAGAACATTTCAGAAAA